>NZ_JAPMXC010000001.1:0-670091 GCF_026624755.1 Robbsia betulipollinis | reverse complement strand
GGCGTGGATTCGTCGAAGGTGACGTGGGTGGTGGACGATGAGGAACACGTCACGCAACTCAAGCTGCCGTCCAATGTGATTCATGCTCCCGAAGGCACGTCGCTGGCGGAAATGATGGCGAAGGGAGAACTGTCGGCGGGCTTCGCCGCCGCCGCGGGCATTGGCCGCACCGGCGCCCCCACCGGCGGCTGGAAGGAGGTCGAGGCCGACTATCCGGACCTGCTGCCCAACGCCACGGAACTCGAAGCGGACTATTACGCCCGGACCGGCGTGTACCCGATGCACGGCACGATCGTCGTCAAGGATTCGGTGCTGGCCGAGCACCCGTGGATCGCGAAATCGCTTTTCGATGCCTTCGCGCAGGCGAAGAAGGAATGGCTGGCACGCCTGGACGCGGGTACCGCGACCACCGCCGGCGACAAAAAGTATCTCGAATTGCGCAAGATCGTGGGCCATGACCCGCTGCCCTACGGCCTCGAGGAAAACCGCAAGACCATCGAAACGCTGGAAGCCACGGCGTTCAAGCAGGGCCTCACGCCGCGTCGGATGTCCACGAGCGAATTGTTCGTCGACCCCTTGGCACAATGACCCGAACGGAGAGACTATGATTATCGATTGCCACGGCCACTTCACGACCGTGCCTGCGTCGTTCCGCAACTGGCGCGCCAAACAGGTCGAATTCGCGAACGATCCGGCCAACGCACCGTCGCGCGAGAGCGCGCACGTGAGCGACGACGAAATTCGCGATGCGATTGAAAACGGTCAACTCAAGCTGCAACGCGAACGGGGCAGCGATCTGACGCTGTTCTCGCCCATCGCGGGCCTGATGAGCCACCATCTCGGCAACGAACGCACGAGCCTGGAATGGGCCGAGGTCTCGAACGACCTCGTGCTGCGCGTGACCGAGCTGTACCCGGACAACTTCGCGCCGGTCTGCCAGTTGCCGCAGTCGCCGGGCGCCGCGCCCGCCAACTCGATCCCCGAACTGCGCCGTTGCGTGGAGCAGTTGGGTTTCGTGGGATGCAACCTCAATCCCGACCCGACCGGCGGTTACTGGACGGGCACGCCGATGACCGACCGCGAGTGGTACCCGCTCTACGAAGCGCTGGTCGATCTGGACGTGCCCGCGATGATTCACGTGGCCGCGTCGTGCAATCCCTGCTTTCACGGCACCGGCGCGCACTATTTGAACGCGGACACCTCGGTGTTCATGCAGATCCTGCAGTCCGATCTGTTCAAGGATTTCCCGACGCTGCGCTTCGTGATTCCGCACGGCGGCGGCGCGGTTCCCTACCACTGGGGCCGCTATCGCGGCATGTCGCTCGAGATGCGCGACCGTCCGCTCGAAGGCCTGCTGAACAATATCTTCTTCGATTCCTGCGTCTATCACAAGCCGGGCGTCGAGCTGCTGACCAAGGTCATACCGTCCGACAACGTGCTGTTCGGCTCGGAAATGGTGGGCGCCGTGCGCGGCAGGGATCCGGCCACCGGACAGTATTTCGACGATACCAAGCGCTACATCGACGCCTGTCAGTTCTTGACCGACGAGGATCGTTTCAAGATATTCGAGGGCAATGCGCGGCGCGTCTATCCGCGTCTCGACGCGCGGCTCAAAGCATACGCGAAATGATCTCGACGCACTCGGCATAATCAGAAAAGGACAAGGCATTCATGGCTTCCTCGATTGTTGATATTCACCCCCACATCATTTCCGACGATGAAGGCCGCTATCCGCCGGCGCCGTTGTTCGGCAAGCGTTCGGAATGGTCGAAGGAGCGTCCGACGACCGTCGAGACCCTGATCGCGGCGATGGACGATGCCGGGGTCGCCAAGGCGGCCGTGGTGCATTCCTCGACCACCTACGGTTTCGACAACAGTTACGTGGTGGACGGATGCGCGAAGTATCCCGATCGCCTCGCGGCCGTCGGTTCCGTCGATGTACTCCAACCGGACGCGCCCGCGCGCATCCGGGAATGGACCGACCGCGGTCTGGCCGGCCTGCGCCTGTTCACGGGCGGCAGCACGAAGGAATTCGACCCCAGCGAACTCGACGATCCCCGCGCCTTTCCGGCGTGGGAACTGTGTGCGGAACTGGGTCTGCCGATGTGTATCCAGACCGGGCCGATCGGTCTTCCGCAGGTCACGGCGCTCGCCCGCCGTTTTCCCGGCGTGGCGATCGTCCTCGACCACCTGGGACGCCCCGAAGTGGCCGACGGCGCGCCTTACGTCAAAGCGCAAAGCCTGTTCGACCTCGCGCCGCTCGAAAACATCTACCTGAAGCTCACGCCGCGGATCTTCGGCGACGTGAAGAAGGAGAAGGCCAGCGCGGAAACGTTCTTCCCGCGCGTGGTGCAGGAATTCGGCGCGCAGCGCCTGGCCTGGGGATCGAATTTCCCGACCTCGCCGGGTACCCTCGCGGAGATTCTCGCGACGGCCCAGACGGGTTTGCAAAGCCTGAGCGAGGAAGACCGCGCATGGGTATTCGGCAAGACGGCGCAGCGGTTGTACCCCGTTCTGGCCTGAAGCGCCGCGGCGTGTCGTCCAAGGCGCGAGAAAAGCGTCGGACGAATGTGAAACAGAAGTCATACGAACCGAAAAAAGGCAGGGAATGGAGACGATAAAGGAGCCGAGCAAGCTGGAACCCGTGGCGGACGCGAGCCGATGGTGCATTCTCGCGCTCCTTGCAACAGGTGTGCTGATTTCCTTCGTCGATCGCACCAGCATCTCCAGCGTGCTCGCGGACACGAGTTTCATCCGGAAATTCGCGCTGACGAACGTCGACCGCGGCTGGGTCAATTCCGCCTTCTTCTGGTCCTACGGCCTGTTGCAGGTGCCGATGGGCTGGGTGGCGGACCGCTATGGGGTCAAATGGCCGTACGCGGTCTGTTTCGCCCTGTGGTGCGCCGTCACCGCGTTGATGGGAATGGTGACCACGCTGCAGAGCCTGATCGTCATGCGCCTGATCGTCGGCGTGGCCGAGGCGATCGTGATACCGGCCAGCTACCGCTGGATTCGCAACAATTTCGACGAAAGCCAGCACGGATTCGCCACCGGCATCCTGGCGATGGGCAACAAGTTCGGCCCGGCGCTGGGCGCGCCGATCGGCGCCTGGTTCATCGTGCATTACTCGTGGCAGGCCATGTTCATCGCGACCGGCCTCGTCGGCATGATGTGGCTGATCCCGTGGCTGATGCTGGTCCGCAGCGATTTCCCCTCACGGGCCGAACTCGTGCTGGCGAATCAACGGGCCCGATCGGTCACGTTCGCCAGCGTCCTGTCCAGCCCGGTGGTGTGGGGCGGCCTGATAACGAACTTCTGCTACGGGTATTTCACGTTTTACTGCATGACGTGGATGCCCGCCTATCTGGTGGAGCAACGCGGCCTCTCGATCAGCAAGTCCGGGCTCTTCACGTTTTTCAGCTTCGCCGGCATCGCGGTCGTGGCGGTGGTGGCGGGATGGGCGGCTGACCGGATCATCGCCCGCGGGCATGATCCGGCTCGGGTACGCAAGGCTTTCACCATCGCCGGTTTCGTGGGCGGCTGCACCGTCCTGCTCGGCGCCTATGCCCATTCGCTGAACATGGCGCTGTTCTGGAACGTGTTTTCGCTCTCCTTCCTGGGCCTCGCGACCGCGAACAATCTGGTGCTGTCCCGTCTGACCCTGATTCCCCGGCAGGCGATCGGTCTGGTCACGGGCGTGCAGCAGCTTGCCACCAGTCTCGCGGGCGGCGTCGCGGCGAGTCTGTCCGGATGGCTGCTGCATGTCAGCGGCAGCTATGACCTGCCGATGATCGTCATTCTGGTGTTCCTGGTGATCGGTGCGGCCGCCACGGCGATCATGTTCCGCCCCGAATGGGCACCCAAGGTCAGCGAGGCTCCCGGCACGCTGCGGCAAATTTAACCCAAGGTTTCATGCACGCGCGGTCTAAATGCGCGGTTTGCACGCGTTGCAGCGGCAAGTGAAAACCAACGTTACCGGCCCGGCCGGTGACATCTGACTGGAAAATCTTTCATGGCGAAGATCGTATTCGGAATGGCGGTGCCCCACAGCGGGATGCTGGGGCAGGCGCCGGAAGACTGGCTCAAGAACGGGGAACGGGACCGCAACAATCCGGAATTGTGGTTTCGCAACCGGACGTGGACCTATCCCGAACTGGAAGCGCACCGCGGCGCGGCGTTCGAGCCGTTCCTGACGATCGAGGAGCGCACCGCGCGCGCCGCGCGTTGCCGGGTGGCGCTGGACAAGATGGCCGAGGCGTATCGCGAAGCGGACATCGACGTCGCGATCATCCTGGGGAAGGACCAGAAGGAAATCTTCCTCGATTTCTCGCCATCGATCGCCATCTACACTGGCGAAGAAGTACATAACGGCCCGCCGCAGCGGCCGGTGTACGCGCCCGATCATCACGTCACGCACCAGTGTCATCCGAAGCTGGCGACCCATCTGATCGACAGTTTCCAGCGCGAGGGTTTCGATCTGACGGATCTCTTCGCCTGGCCCGACAACGTCTGGATGAAGCCGCTGCCCGACTATCCCGTCGCCCCGCATGCGTACAGCTTCGTGTATCACCAGATCATGGACGACAATCCGCCGCCGCACGTCCCGATCATCATGAACTGCTTTTATCCGCCCACCCAGCCCTCGATGTCACGCTGCATCGAGTTCGGCCGCGTGCTGCGCGATGCCGTCAACGCCTGGCCGGAGGACGTACGGGTCGGCATCTTCGCCTCCGGCGGTCTGTCCCACTTCGTCAACGACGAGGAATTCGACCGCAGGATCATGAAGATGCTGGCCGAATACGATTACGACGGTCTGGCCGCGGTGGACGACCGTTCCTATCAGTCCGGCACCTCCGAGATCAAACTCTACGTCAGCGTGATGAAGGCCGTGCAGGAAACGGGCGCCGCGATGACCCTGGTCGACTACGTGCCTTGCTGGCGCACGCCTGCCGGCACCGGCGAGGGCATGGGCTTCATGTACTGGAAAGCCGCCGACTGATTCGGCCTGCGCCGCCGACGGTCCCGCCAATCAAAGAGAGAGACACAGCATGAGCGACACCCGACTCAACAGCATCATTCGCGCCTTCGAATCCGGCAAGCCCGCTTTCACCGCGTTCTCCAAGCTGGACAAGCAGACCGCCATCGAGATGAGCGACGCGCCGTACGACGGCATCGTTTTCGAGATGGAGCACAACCCCTACGACGTGTCCGCGCTCGGCGACGCATTGCAGTACATGCTCAACCGCAAGGCGATCGCCGAATCCGGCTCGGTCGCGCCGCGCGTCACGCCGATCGCCCGCATTCCGGCCAACGGCGCCGAGATGAATCAGGCCTTCGCCAAGCAGGTGCTCGATCGCGGCGCCTATGGCGTGGTGTGGCCGCACGTGTCGACGGTGGCGCAAGCCTACAATGCCGTGGCGTCGTGCCGGTACGCGCGTCCGAAGAATGCGCCGTTGTACGAGCCCAAGGGCGTGCGCGGCGATGGTCCCGCCACGGCGGCGCGTTATTGGGGGGTGAGCGTTCCCGAGTATTACAAGCGCGCGGATGTCTGGCCGCTCGCGCCGCAGGGGGAAATCCTCGTCGGCCTGATGTGCGAGAGCACCGAGGCGATCGAGAACCTCGACGACATTCTCGCGAACGTCCCCGGCATCGGCTTCATCCTGATCGGCGAAGGCGATCTCAGTCAGCAACTCGGCTACCCCCGCGAGTACGAGCACCCCGTGGTCCTGGATGCGATGCGCCAGATCGTCGAAATCTGCCACAAGCACAAGGTGGTGGTGGGAAACCCGCATGTCACCGCGAAGAACCATCAGCGGCTTATCGAAGAAGGGTACCGCTTCCTGATGTCCGCACCGCAGCGCAGCTACGGTGTCGTGGGCGCGGCGCGCGAGATGGCGGGGTATTAAATGAACGGAGCGGAAAGCCTGGTTCAGACACTGACCGATCAGGGTGTCGATATCTGTTTCGCGAACCCCGGCACTTCGGAAATGCACTTTCTGAAGGCGCTGGAGAATCCGCGCATGCGCAGCGTGCTGTGTCTGTTCGAGGGCGTCTGCACCGGCGCCGCGGACGGCTATTACCGGATGAAGGGCACGCCGGCGTCGACACTGCTGCACCTCGGCCCGGGACTCGCGAATGGGCTGGCGAACATCCATAATGCCAAACGTGCCTCGTCCGGCATGGTCAACATCGTGGGCGACCACTCGGCCGCGCATCTGAAATACGATCCGCCGCTGATGTCGGATATCGAAGGTCTCGCACGGCCGCTGAGTCACTGGGTGCGACGCGTCGAATCCGCGCGGGCCGTGGCCGGTGACGTCACCACCGCGGTGAGCAAGGCGAGCGAACACCCGGGACGCATCGCCACGCTCATCCTGCCCGGGGACGCGTCATGGCAGGAGACCGGCATCGACGGCACGCCCGTCGCGCCCCCACCCGCGGCGGCCGGCACGAAGGTACCGGACGCGGCGCGCATCGAGCATATCGCGCGCGTGCTCCGTTCCGGCGAGCCCGCGCTGATCATTCTCGCGGGCCGTTCGACACGAGGCCCCGCGCTCGAATGGGCCGGCAGGATCAAGGCGGCGACCGGATGCCGCATCGCGACGCAATTCTTCACCGCGCGGATCGAGCGCGGCGTCGGCCGCGTGCCGCTCGAACGTATTCCCTACGCGGTCGGCCCCGCCATCGAGTATTTGAAAGGCTTCAGGCACATCATCACGGTGGAGACGACGGAGCCCATCGCGTTCTTCAGCTATCCCGATAAACCGAGCCTGCTCAAGTCGCCGGGCACCGCCGTGCATTCCCTGATCGAAACCGACGAGGATGGGGCCGCGGGTCTGCGCATGCTGGTCGAGGCACTCGATGCGACGAATGTCGCCGCGGTCCTTCAGTCCGGTTCGGTCACGGCGGTCCCCAGCGGCGCGCTGGGGCCGACGAGCATCGCGCAGGCGCTGGCCGCGGCATTGCCCGAGAACGCCATTCTGGTCGACGAATCGCTGACCACCGGCCGCGAGACGATGGGCCTGACGGCCGGCGCCGCGCCGCACGACCTCATCAACAACATGGGTGGATCGATCGGTTACGGCACGCCCGTCGCCACCGGCGCCGCGCTCGCGTGCCCCGACCGGCGCGTGTTCTGCATGGTGGGCGACGGCAGCGCCATGTACACCATTCAGTCGTTGTGGACCCATGCGCGCGAAAGCCTGAACATCACGACGATCATCTTCGCCAACAACAGTTACGCGATCCTCAAGGCCGAATACGCCAACATGGGTGCGGGTGCACCGGGCGCGCGCGCCCTGGCGATGATCGACATCGACCGCCCGCGTATCGACTGGCTGGCGATGGCGAAGAGCATGGGGGTGCCCGCCGTCGCCGTCGATACGGCGGAGGCGTTTCATCGCGCGATGGCGAACTCGGTGCACGAACCCGGCCCCTGTCTCATAGAAGTCAGACTGTAATACCATCACGCATAAAGGACGGCGACACATGACAACGACGCTAACGGGTGTGCCCACGCTGCGCACCAACCTGGCCGACTACCCGGTGACGAAGGCGATGAAGGACGGTCGCGTCACCTCGGATATCGTAAAGCTCGATTTTTGCGGACCGACGCCGGCGCACAATGGGTTCAAAGCCATGGTGCGCGAAAACGCCTTCGACGCGGGCGAACTCGCGATCGTGACGTTCCTGCAGGCCAAGGCATTCGGCAAACCCTATGTTCTGCTGCCCACGCCGATATCGGGGCGTTTCCAGCATCACTGCGCGGGCTACAACAGCGATTTCGGCCATCTCGATCCGAAGGATATCGAGGGCAAGCAGGTGGGCGTGCGTACCTATACCCAGACCACCGCGCTGTGGATCCGGGGCATTCTGCGGCACGAATATGGCGTCGATCTCGACAAGGTGACCTGGATGACGCTCGGCGACGGCCATCTCGCCGAATACAGCGATCCGGAAAACTGCGTGCGCCTGCCGAAGGGCTCCTCGATACCGCAAATGATGCTCGACGGCGAACTGACCGCGGCGTTGCTGGGCGAGGACATGCCGAAGGACCCGCGTGTCCGCACGCTGGTGCCCGATGCGCAAGCCGCCGCCAAGGACTGGTTCGCCCGCGAAGGCGTCGTGCCGATCAATCATATGTTCGTCGTGCACGAGGACATCCCGAAACAGCGGCCGGACATCGTGCGCGAACTGTATCGGATGATCGTCGAAAGCCGGGCGCTGACCGAGGGCGGCGTGCCCGCGATCTTTCCGCCGATCGGAATGGAAGCGAACCGCAAGGGCCTGCAACTGGCGATCGATTGGGCGCTCGATCAGAAGATCATTCCGCATCGCCTGTCGGTCGATGAATTGTTCGACGATGTGACCGCCAGTCTGGGCTGAAGCATCCGGACATCCTGGCAGGTAGGCGGCAGGCAGGACGCATTTCGCGTCGAGCGGTCTCGCCATCGCTCGACGACGCATAATAAATGGAGACATTGCATGACGGGCTTGACTGAATCGTTCAGGAAGCGCGGCGCCTGCCTGGCCGTGGTGGGTATCTGGATGTGTATCCCGATGGGCGCAGGCGCGGCCGATGCGCCCGCCGTGACCGACGGGTCCAGGGGCACCCTGTTGCTCAACCGTGTCGGTCCCGTGAGCTCCGAGCTGTACGTGTCCAATGCGGACGGTAGCGGCGAACACAAACTGCTCCCCACGCCCGGCTTCGATTATCACGCCTCTTTCTCGAAAGACGGCCAGTGGATCCTGTTCACCTCCGAGCGCGACGGCCTGGGCGAGTCGAACCTTTATCGCGTCAAGGTGGACGGCACGGGCCTGCAACGGCTGACCGATCACATCGCGGTGGACGACGCCGCGGTTTTTTCCCCGACGAACCCCAACCTGATCGCCTTCGTTTCATCGCGCCGGGGCCAGGCGGGATTCGGCACGACGAATATCTGGACGCTGAACGTCGCGACCGGCGCGTTGAAGAACGTCACGGGTTCGCTCAAGTTCGATCCCACCCGTCCGCACAGCTATTTCAGACCGTCCTGGTCGCCCGACGGCAAGTGGCTTGCGCTGTCTTCCGACACGGGTTCCGATTGGCGCGGTCACGACCTGCCGGTCGGCTGGGAACGCACGCAGGAATGCAGCATCTATATCATCAAGCCCGATGGCTCCGGCTGGAAGCGGATCGCCTCGCACCCCGGCTTCGACGAGGGTTCGCCATCGTGGTCGCCGGATGGCAGGAAAGTGGTGTTTTACGAGACGCCGGTTGAGTCGACCTGGGGTGCGCATCGTCCGGAAAAGATCAATCAGGTCAGCACGCAACTGGTGTCGGTCAAGGTGTCCGACCTCGCCAGGACGACATTGACCGACACGCCCGGTTTCAAGGTGTTTCCGCAATACCTGAACGCGAGCACGGTCGCCTATCATGTCAAGGGCGGCGCCACCGAGGGTCTGTACACCACGGCGGGGGCTTTCCGTCCGACCGCCGACACGGGCATCCGCTCGCCGCGCTATTCGTCGGATGGCAATGCGATGGTGTACGAGAAGGTGGCGTTCCGGCCGGCGCGCGCGAACGGCACCGCGCTGTTCAGCTTCGATCCCGCCTGGCGATACACGTATATCGACGTCTTTCCGCAGCTCTCGCCGGACCGCAAGAAACTGGTATACACGGAAAAGGCGAAAAACTCGTCCATCGCCATCATGAACCCGGATTTCACCGGCTATGAGCGGATCTACGATCCGGCCACCAGCGGTGCGAACCCGACGATGATCAAACAGGGGCTGGCGGGCGCGTTCCAGCCGACCTGGTCGCCGGATCGCGAATGGGTGGCCTTCGGCGTGGGGCAGTGGTTCTTCACGCGCGGCACCGGCGCGGGCCGGATCATGCGGATCAAGGCCGATGGCAGCATGCAGGGCCATCCGGAAATCCTGACCGACGGCAGCATCAATGCCGGCTTTCCCAGCTACTCGCCGGATGGCAAGAAAATCGTCTACCGCGTGTGGAGCGAAAAGGTGCAGGGGCTGCGCATTCTCGATCTCGAAACGCGGAACACGACGATCCTGACCACGGAGTCGGACAACCTGCCGGGATGGTCTCCGGACGGCCAGAGAATCGTGTTTACCCGCAAGCAGATCGATCCGACCGATCCGAAAAAATTCAACTACGACGTATTCACGATCAGGCCGGACGGTACGGACGTGCGTCGTTTGACCACCGACGGTTCGAATCAGGGGCATGCCGTCTGGACCTGGGACGGCCGTCTTGCCTACAGTTCGGGCACCTATGGTTTCCGGGATGAGCTCGCGCTGTACGACAACAGTTTCCAGCCGGACGGCCAGAACTGGGTCATGAACGCCGACGGAACGGATCAGCACGCGATCACGGACACCTTGTGGGAAGAAGCGATGCCGCTCTATATCCCGACTCCCTGAGCATTCGCCGCCGGGCGGCGTGGTGCCGCCGGCGGAATGCGTGCGATACGGTTTTGCAGTCCGCAGGAACGGCCCCGCGCACCACCGGGGCCGTTCCCGTTATACACCGCGGTGCCGGGCCTAGAAGTGGATTTCGGCCATGACCATCGGCGCCGATGTCCGGGTATTGACGGTCTCCGATGTCGGCGTGCCATACATATTGTGCCAGTATTCGTATCCCACACCGACATAGAGTACCCGCGGCCGCCGTGCCAGGGCGCCGACATCGGCGAGCAACGAGACCCGCGTGAGGAACTCCGTCGTGGTGTTGATGCCGAAGCCGTCCTTGCCCTTGGGACCGGTCATGGTCGCGAAACCCTTGAAAACCAGCGGTACCGGTCCGGCCTGCAGCGGTATCATCCAGGAGCTTTCAAGATGCCAGGCGGCGTGGAATTTCACGTCGGTATTCGTGATGCCGTTGTGGTTGCTCTCGGTCCGCACCCCGGCGGTGAAATTCCAGTAGCCTTGCGGAACGGCGAATTCCACGGTCGGTCCGAACACCAGCATGCGGGCGGCCTCGGCATATGCATCGTTTTTGGTACCGAATTCATATCCGGTGGTGAAGCCGATATCGCGGATGAAGCCGAATCTCAGCGAATGGCCGAAAATCTTCTCGCCGCTCCATTCCACCCGTCCGACGCTGTACACCTCCTGCGCACCGCCCGTGGCGCTCGCGTGCGACGTTCCGGCTTCGGGATTGGCGGCGTTCGACACCAGATAGTCGACGGTGAAGGCGTAGCCGCCGTACTTGAAGCTGCCGACGGTCGTGAGGTAGCCGATTCGCAGCGCGACCTTGTCCGGCACGCCGGGGAAATGAAAATCCGTGCCGTAGCGAAAGCCCACATACGTATCGTTCCAGACCGCGGGCCGCGCGTCGCCGCCGGTGATCTTTCCCAGATCCGTCTTGTCGGGGGTGGGCGCGGGTGTCGGCGTGGGTGCCGGATTCGTTGCGCTCGTGGAGGTTGCCGGGCTGGTCGGGGTAGCGGGGGTCGTCGGGGTCACGGCGAGAACGGGCGGGATCACTTCGTCCGCATAAACCGGTTCGATCAAACAGCACAATGCCGCCATTCCGAATATATGCTTCAGCACAACTGATGATTTCTCTTTCATGTCTCCATCCGAGTGGAATGTCAATCGTATAGTGGGCGTGGTCGTTTTTCCGACTCTTGGTTCTTTTCTTGCCGCCGGTATCTCCCCACAGGCCGCCGCCACCGGGCGCCGTTGTGGTGGTAAGAGATCGTAGGGGATGCACATTCCCTTGCCATTACACAAAAACCAGATTCGCTGGCATTTTTGCGCAAAATCAAGGGTTAACGCTCGCTCTTATCGCCGGTTACGAACGGCGAGGCAAAGGCGGAACGCCCGTTTCGGGGCAGGTCGGAGGCAGGTCGATCCGCGGGTATGCCGCATCGCGCATTGCGCCGATAAAAATCCAAGCGAATCCTGTTTTTGTCTAAGGACGATCGTTCTTTTCTCGAATATCCTGCTTCAGTCGAGACAATGCTTCCTGAGGTGACCTCCTGCGCGTGATTCTTGTTGAAAAGGATGGTTGTATGCGGGATTAAATTAGTATTACAAATAAAAATACAAATAAAAAATCATAAATCTGGAGACAAGATGAAAAAGCTGGTCTGTTTCGCGTCTGGCGTGGTGGCGGCATGTGTATTTCAGACGGCGCACGCGCAGTCGGCGGTCACGCTGTACGGCGTGATCGATAACGGTGTGGAATATCAGAAAGCGGGGGCCAGCAGTGTGGTGCGGGTGGTATCCGGCGGACGTTTCGCGAGCCGGTTCGGCTTGAAGGGCAGCGAAGACATCGGCGACGGACTGCATGTCAACTTTCAGTTGGAACAAGGCTATTCGGGTGCGACCGGGGCGGCGTCGAATTCCGCCGCTGCATTCAGCCGTCAGGCGTGGGTGGGCGTATCCGGAGGATTCGGCGAGGTGCGCGTCGGATTGCAGAATACGCTGCAATACGCCTACCTCAATCCGGAACTGGATCCGGTGTCGGTCATGACGGTCGGATCGCCGATGAACAGCTTGAACAGCCTCACCGTACGGGTCAATAACGCGATTTCCTATCTTTCGCCGACGCTTTACGGTTTCACCGGGCAGTTCATGATCGCGGCGCGCGATTCGACGACCAAGCCTTCGAATGGCTTGCAGTTCTACAACGGGGTGATCCATTACGCAACGGGGCCGTTTCGTGCCGCGGCCGGATATGAACAGGCGGCGAACGCCACAGGCACCTCGATGCTGAAGATATTCAGTGCGGCGACGTCGCTGGGCGTGGGGGCCGCGCGGTTTTTTCTGGCATATCACACGGAACGGCAAACGGACAACACCGACAAGCGCGACGTCTACGAAGTATCGGGTTCCTATGATTTCAACGTCGCCAATAAACTGTCCCTGATGTATGGCTACGCGCATGACAAGACGGGCAACGGCAACAATGCGCAACAAGTGGGCCTGACGTACGAGTATTTCGTGTCCAAGGCAGTGACCGTGTATGGTTCGACGAGCTTCCTGCAGAACCGGAACCGTGCGCAATTCGCCATCAACGGTACAGCCTATACGGGTATACCCGTCGCCCCGGGTGCCGACGCGCGCGCCATCATGGTAGGCATGCTGCATCGGTTCTGATGGTCTGGGTTCCGATGGTCCGGATGAATGTCCGGAAGCGCGCAGTCGCGACGTTCGGGTAAATCGCAGGTCGCGCTGCGCGCCAATATGTGGAAAAATGCGGGCTGTGTTCTGTCGCTTGCCATTGGCCACTGGTCGCCGATGAAAGGCCGGTTGACCGAAGAAGACGCATGCCGAGCATCGAACCGTTGTTGCCATTGCTGACGCCGCCGCTTCGCGTCTCCCCCGTCGCGAGGCGATGCCCTACCTCGTCCCGCGTGCTCCGCGCGTCCCGGCACCGCGCCGCGACCTGTGCCCGCTCCGCCCCCCACCACACGAAGGTGGCGCGTGGAAACCCTGCGATGTCACGCGACCTCTCTTCCCCCGCCATCCCGCCGCCGCCGCGCGGGGGCAGGGGATCGATCTATTCCAATCAAGCGCATGCCATGCCGATCGCGGTGTCGAGACACCGTTGCCCAATCGACCAGAATGCGAAGGAGACTTTATGACACACAGTGTCATGGCAAAGTACCATCCCGGATGGAACGGCAAAGCGAAGTTCATGAGCGTTCCCAAGGTGCGTTTGTATGTCGACCGGCCGGAAGAGGATAACTGGTTGGTGCACGTGGGGCATGTCACCGATCGCGGTCGCTGGCGCACCGAGCCGCACGCGCATCCGGCGTATGGGCAGGTGATCTTCATCCGCAACGGAGAGGGCGTCATGAATCTGGAGGGAAGCAGGGTGCCGTTCAAGGGTCCCTGCGCTCTGGTGTTGCCCACCGACTGCGTGCACGGGCTGGATTACGAACTCGATGTGGACAGGTGGGTGGTGACCATCGAGCAATCCTATTTGATGCAGGTCAATGCCAAGCTGAATGAATTCATTTCATTCTGGGCGCTGCCGCGTATCATTCCGCTGTCCTGCTCCGCCGATGCCGGCATGGAATTCTATAGTCTCGTCGGCAAGCTCAAACAGGAACTCGAATCGGATGCGGTGGGCCGGGTGGCGGGAACGGAAGCGTTGCTGACGACGTTGCTGCTCATGCTGGTCCGCCAGGCGAGCCTGGAGACGCCCGGGCACGAGAATTCCACCCGCAACGATATTTGCCTGGTGGACCGGTTTCGCAAACTGATCGATCTGCATTACCGGGAAAGCCTGCCCTTGCAGGACTATGCCTCCATGTTGGCGGTGTCGCTGGTGCAACTGCGCGCGGCATGCGCATCGGCCGCGGAGCAAAGCCCCACCAAGATGATTCATGCGCGCATCATCACCGAGGCGAAGCGCCACCTGATCTTTGGCGACCTGTCGGTTGAGCAGGTGGCATTCTGGCTGGGCTTCGCGGATGCCGCGTACTTCACGCGGTTCTTCCGCAAGGAAGTGGGTCAGGCGCCGAGCCAGTTCCGGGTCATCACGCGTCAATCGTCGCAGCGGAAAACGCTGCCTCAGTAGCCGGGTCCGGATGGAAAAATGCCAGGGAACCCGATTTTTGTGCAGGGACGCAGGCGCGTGAATCGAATACGCTTGACCGGGTGGTTGCCATCGTCGATGGCAACGAACCATCGGGTCTTTCAATCGAACCACTATGATGCAGGGTCTGCGCAGGAACAGGGCGACGTGGTGTGGCGCCGTTTTGGCAATCATCGCCTTGCCTTGGTCGGTCGGAACGGATGCGAAGCCGGGCAAGCCCGTCGACGTGCCAGGAACAACAAGCGCGGAACTCACGTATGTCGGTACGCAGGAACAGGATATCCGGGCGCTGCGCTTCGATGCCGCCACCGGGACACTCACGACGATCGGCCCGGTCGAAAACGGACTGTCGTCCACCTGGCTGGTCACGCATCCCTCGTTGCCCGTGGTGTATTCGGTCGACGACCACACGGCGAGCGAAGGGAGCATCACCGCGTTCGCGGTGAATCGCCGGTCCGGCGCGCTTGCTGGGTTGAACGCGCAAGCGACGCGCGCCAAGGGCACTACCTACCTGTGGTTCGACAAGCCGTCGATGACGCTGCTCGCGACGAATTACGGCAGCGGGTCCGTGTCGAGTTACCGTGTGAACGGCGACGGCAGCGTGGGCTTGCGCATCTCCACCGTCACGGAGACGGGTTCGGGGCCGAACAAGCGGCAGCAGAGCGCGCATGCGCATAGCGTCGCCATCGACCCGTCGGGCCACTATGCGCTGGTGCCCGATCTGGGCGCGGATCGCGTGTTCATCTATCCGTTCGATCGTGCCACGCGCACATTGTCATCGAGCCGGGACGATCCCGCCGGATCCTTCACCGCACCGCCGGGGAGCGGCCCTCGCCACCTTGCGTTCGGCACGAATGGCGTCTTCGTCTATTTGCTGACGGAACTCACCGCCCAGGTGTTCGTTCTGCGCTGGGATGCAGCGCAGGGGCGATTGACGCCGGTGCAGTCGCTGCCGATCAGCAGCGGGGAATTCAAGGGACCGAAAAGCGGCGCCGAAGTGGCGGTCGGTCACGACGGACGTTTCGTGTATGTCGCGGACCGTGGCGAGAGCACGCTCGTGGCGTATCGCGTCGATCCTGGCTCGGGAACGCTTTCGTTCGTTCAGCGCGTGCCTTCCGGCGGCGAGCGGCCGTGGGATTTCGAGATCGATTCGTCGGGAAAATGGATGCTCGTTGCGAACCAGCGCAGCAACACCATGAATGTGTTCGGCATCGATCCCGCTTCGGGCCGGATCACCGACACCGGGCGGTCCGTCGCGATACCCCATCCCGTCAGCATCACGTTCGTGAGATGACGGGTGCCGGATAGCATCGTTGCCTTGCGGGCCGGTCAGGGGCGGCCCTCGCGGGCAACGCCCCCGTAGCGTTATTTGGTGCCGGCGCCACCGCCCGAGCCACTGCCGGAACCGCCGGTCGCTGCGTCCGTGCCGGTTTTCGACATGCTGCCGCCCACGCTCTTCGAACCGCTATTCTTGCTTTTCATCCGGCCGGTGGATGATTTCGTCATGGACGAACTGCCGCTCATCGTCGTGCCGTTCGTGTTCGTCCCCATCGCGGAAGGGTCCCCCGTGCCATGCTCGGGCGTCGTCGTCGCGGTGCTTTGCGCTACCGCCGCGACGGATGCGCCAAGCAGCGCGAGCGCGGCGAGGGATGAGGCAATGATGCGGATATGCGACATGGTGTGCTCCTGGGTTTTTATTTGGTTGAACTACCAGGTAGGCAAGCAATCGCCGTTCCATGTCGTGCAATGAAGGCGGGATCGCACCTCGCCCGCAAAAGGCCGTTCGCACGCGGCGGATTGTCGTAGGGGGTTTCTCGGCGTGCGTCGGGGTACGTCATGCGGTGAACAGGGGCCGCAGTGTCCGTACATCGCGAACGGTTTCAAGCCGATTGATGGCGGCGATCAATCTATCGGTCTTCTCCTTTCCCAGCACGGGAGCCATCAGATCCCGGGACTTCTCGTTGACGGCCTGCGTGTCCAGGGGATTTTCCTTGGTGCCGGGAGGGTACTTCGTGAAATGCGAGACCTTGCGGCCATCGTTCAGGGTCACTTCGACGATGCTGCCCCGCGGCGCGGCGGGATTCATCAGTGCCGCGTCCGCCACGACGGCGACCTTGGCACGCTGCCGCTCGATCGTGGCATCGTGCATCAGCGCCACGTCGTGGCTGTCCACGAACGATACGGCGCCTTTCACCAGCGCGAGCGCGACGAGATGCGCGCAGTTGACGTCGGGCATCGCGCTCTCGCCCACGATGCCGATCGCGTCGCTGGGAATCTTCACCAGGATGGCACGCACATTATCGGGATTCAGCCCGTATTGCTTGCGCAGTGTGAGGAAGGCATCCAGCGGCGACTGAATCGGATACCCGACGGAGAACGTCTTGATGGCGGTCTCGCCGACGTAAAACCGTTTTCCCAGTCCCGCGAGCATTTCTTCCGGCTGGGGTTGCGAGGACAAGGCCATGAAAAGGTTGTTCGTGCCGTCCAGCACATCCCATACGCCCGTCATGCCGGCCTGCACCATCGATACCGCGGTCAGTCCATTGCGCGCGCCCATGCCGGCGAAATCGAAGGCCTTTTCGATATGGTCCTTGTCCTTGACCCAGCTCCACAGACCCGATACCTGCTGCGAGGAATAGGAAATGGCATAGCGCATGCCGGTTTCGTCCAGTCCGGCGAGCGGTGCCGCGGCGCCCACGCTGCCGAAGGTGGAGGCGGTGCCTTCGGCGCTGCGGCCCGTGTGGCGCACCAGATCGGGGCCGAGCGCCATCAGCAGGCGGCAGGCCATGTCGTATCCCAGCGCGACCGATCGCATCATGGCATCACCGCTGCTGCCCGACATTTCTCCCATCGCCAACGCCGACGGCACCACCGAGCTTCCCGGGTGCGCCTTGGTGACCGGCTCGAAATCGTCCGTTTCATCGGAATGCGCGCACATGGCATTGGCCAGCGCCGCGTTGATCGTCGTGGTGCGGAAATCCGCGCCGACGACCGACGCCTGCGCGGTTCCGCCAAGGGACTTCACGTACCGGGTCGCTTCCATTCCGGGGCGCATGCGGCTGCCCGACACCATTGCGCCGAACGTATCGAGAATGCGGTGCTTGCATGCCAGCGCCACGGCATCGGGAAGCGGAGTGCTCCCCGCCGAAACCATGTAACGCGCCAGTTGCCCCGTGATGTCGTCTCCTTTGGGTGGGAGGGTATCCTGGGCGGGGTGCCGGATGGATCCCCCCTGCGCGTCCTGCGCGCGAGCGGCTCGCGTTCCGGCGAGCGCCAGCGCCGAGGCGGCGCCGATCGCCCGCAGTATGTCGCGGCGGCGCTTCCTATGAAGTGATGACATGTCTTCCTCCAAGAATATCGATCGATACGGGGCTGGGCGAGCGGATCTTTTTCGTCGTTCCCTGTTTCCGCATGCCCCGCGCGGCGCCCTTCGGCGCATGCGGAACC
The DNA here is from genome assembly GCF_026624755.1 of Robbsia betulipollinis. Taxonomy (NCBI): domain Bacteria; kingdom Pseudomonadati; phylum Pseudomonadota; class Betaproteobacteria; order Burkholderiales; family Burkholderiaceae; genus Robbsia; species Robbsia betulipollinis. The sequence continues at coordinate 652,093 of NZ_JAPMXC010000001.1, read as the reverse complement.
CCCGCGGTTCAAGATATCTCACTTTGGAGCGTGCCGTCGGGGCCCCGGGAGCGGTGCTGACGCGGCATCGATCCCGGAACGCGGAGCCGCGTGCCGGTCACCGGCGACGGTCGCCGGCATGACGACGAATCGTTCGCTATGCGAATGGATGGATGAAAGGGCTGGCCCTGCGCGGTGGCGGTTCTTGTCGGAGGGTGCAGGTACTTTCACGAGCCCGCATGGCGAGAAGGATTCAGCCCAGAGCGGTCGTGGAAGCTTCACATTCCGGCCCGTCGCTCGCCGGCCCGGATTTTTGCATGGATTCGATCGCGGCGACGGCTTCGTCGCTGGTTTGCGACAACTCCGCCCCGTGCGCGCGAATGGCCGCGATCAGTTCCGCCGGCGTGATTTCGTAGCAGACGGCCCGCATCACGCCCGGCTTGCGCTGGTCCAGGTCGACCATGATGATGGTTTTGCCGTCACGCGACGTTTGCAACCGAACCTGGCGGCAGGGCGGGGTATTCTCGGAGGGGTGCTCGGAGAGCAAGGACATTGCGCCGGTAGCGCCGATCTTCAGGGTCATGACGGATTTTCCTAAACGCCTTCGCGAAGCGCAACTAACGGGTACGCCATATCGCATGCACCCGGCATGCGCGGCAGACTGCCCTTGCAAAACTCCCATCCGGCGGGAAAGACATGCGGAGACCGCCATTATGCGGCAACGAACGGTCTTCGGGAGAAAGGCAACATCGTCGCCGACGAGACTTTACAAGAACCCCCGGATAGGGTATATGCAGGTCGCGATATGCTGTACAGACGTACAGTACCTGCAAACAATGGGCGCGTCAAAGGCTGTTCCGCGCGCCCTGCCTGCTGCCCGCGTCGCGAAGGTACACTATCGTCCGTGGATCGCGCCGCGCGTGTCGGTGCCGGCCGAATGCGCCGGCGGCACGCCCGGCGCGGCGACGCATCATCAAAGCGACACCGTCGCGAAGGAAACTGGAACGCATGCTTGTCACCTCGAACGCCCGGCGCGGCATCGCCGCCGCGGTGCTGGGCAACGCGATGGAGTGGTACGACTTCACCGTATTCGCCATCATGACGCCGATCATCAGCAAACTGTTTTTTCCGGTCGACGCGGCGATACCGGGCAGCGAACTGAACGCGATCCTCCTGACCACCGCGCTGTTCGGCGCCGGTTTTTTCATGCGCCCGGTGGGCGGCGTGTTGCTGGGCTTGTACGGCGACCGCCGGGGCCGCAAGGCGGCAATGACGCTCGGCATGGCGTTGATGGCCCTATCGATACTGCTGATGACGTTCGCGCCCACTTACCGGCACGCAGGGGTGGTCGCGCCGCTGGTCGTCCTGATCGCGCGATTGCTACAGGGGTTCTCGGTCGGCGGCGAATTCGGCACGTCCACCGCGTTTCTGATCGAGATGGCGCCACGGGAGCGCACCGGCTTCTTCGGTTCCTGGCAGATCAGCGGGCAGCTGATGGCGAACGTGCTGGGCGCGGCGATGGGCATGGTGGTCACGCAGTGCTTCACGCCCGCGCAGCAGGCCGCCGGCGCCTGGCGGATACCGTTCGCGGTGGGTCTGATCATCGTGCCGATCGCGCTCTATCTGCGGCGCAGCGTGCTGGAGTCGGAAGCCTTCCTGCACGCCGCGCGGCAGGCGGCCGCGCGCGCGCAGGGTTTCGCCGCGGATCTGAAGCAGCCCGGCGGAAAATACCTGGTGGGCATGGGTATGGTGGTCGCGAGCGCCGTGTCCTTCTACGTGACCTTCGGCTATACGGTCACGTATGCGAAACAGGTCCTCAAGCTGCCGTTGATGCAGAGTTTCATGGTGCAGATGCTCGCCGCCATCGTCATGCTGATCGTCGTGCCGATCGCCGGCGCGGCGGCGGACCGGCACGACCGGAAGAACCTGCTGCTCTGGTCGCTCGGCGCCTATCTCGTCACCTTGTATCCCCTGTATTCATGGGTCACGTCCGAACCGTCGATCGGGCGTCTGCTCGTGACCCAGGTGATCGCGGGCGTTTTCAGCGCTTTCTTTCTCGGGGTCTATTGCACGACGCTTGCGGAGATGTTCCCGGTGCGCGTGCGTTCCACATCGTTGTCGATCGTCAACAACGTGGCGGTGCTGATTTTCGGCGGCTTCGCGCAGTTCTTCGTGACCTGGCTGCTCAAGCTGACCGGCTCGCCGCTGGCACCCGTGTTCTATGTAATGATCGGGTTGTCGATCGGCTTCGTCGCGGTCGTCTGCATGAAGCGCGAGCCGCGCGTCGCGTTCGACGCGGGCGATGCCGTCGACGCGGTCGACCCGGCGACGCTTCGGAAACACGGAAAAGCGCCATAGGCACGAAAGGCACGAAAGGCACGAAAGGCGTGGGTATGCGCGCCTGTCCGACAAAGTCACAAGGAGTTTCAGCTTGAACCGACCATGGAGCCCGGAAACCCCGGGCGACGTCATCGATCGGATCGTCGATCCGGCGAATCCGCTGGCGGCCGCGGCACTGCGGCAACATCGCCCGAAGATCGTGGCGGCAGTGCAGGGCGCGTTCGACGCGCTGTTTCAGGATGACGGCGGTAGCCTCGATCTGGATACGCGCCGTGCCTGTGCCGCGCTGGTGGCGCATTTGACACCCGAACCCGCGCTTGCGGCTTTCTATGCCGCGGGAGCGGCACCGGATGCGGGCATTGCGGCGCAGACTCCCCTGCGGCAGGCTGCCCTGGCCCATGCGCGGCGCGTCGCGCTCGCGCCGGAGGAAGCCGGGCCGGGTTCGCTGGCGTCGCTACGCGCCGCGGGCTTGTCCGAGCGCGATATCGTGACCCTGTCGCAGTTGATCGGTTACGTGGCGTTTCAGGCGCGTGTGATCTGCGCGGCGCGCGCGCTGCTGGGCATCGATGCCGACGCCGTGGACGGCGGCGGCAATACCAACAGCGACGACGCCGACGTGGATCTCGCCTCGTTCAAGCGGTTCCGCGGTTTCACTTCCGCATCGCTCGACTGGCAGTCCTGGCTCGCGCCGGTGGAGGCCGCCCGGGCGACGCCGGAACAGAACGCGGTGCTGGACGAAAGCGGCCCCACGGCCCGGACTTCGCCCTACTACCTGACGCTGGTCCACAACCCGGACGTATTGCGGCAGCGCAGCAGCGCGTACAACGCGATCATGTATGCGCCGGGCGGACTCGCCCGCGCGGACCGCGAACTGGCCGCTTTGGTGGTATCGATGCTCAACGGTTGCCCGTACTGCGCCTCGGTGCATGCGCAGCGGCTCAACCAGTTGACGCGCAACGGCGATCTGGTCGAGCGCGTTTTCGCGGACCCCTTCACCGGGGGCGCCGATGCGCGCGAACAGGAACTGCTGCGCTATGCGCGGCGGCTGACGCTCGAAGCCGGGGCCTTCGACCAAGGCGATGTCGCCCGCCTGCGCGCGCTGGGCATGCGCGACGACGAGATCGTCGATTTCTCGCATGTCGTCGCGATTTTCGGCTGGGCGAACCGCCTGATGCAGACGCTTGGCGCCCCCGCGCCGGCAGCCGGTTCCGATCCCGTGTCGGCCGACGCCGCGGCGGCTCCCGTGCCGCCCGTCGATTCCGCGCCCACGTCGCCCGCCAGCGGAGCGCCGCATGACTGATGAGGGGCTGACACCTTCGCCGGCAGCGGCTTTGACGCCACCTGTGACACCTTCGCCGGCAGCGTTCGCGACATCGCCCGCGTCCGCGCCGCCGCCGGCTTCGCTGGCGGCGCTCGAAGCGCGCCTCGCGCAGGATCTGAAGTGGCTGGCGCTGCCCGCGCCGGCGTGGTCGCCGCGCCGCACGCACCGGGGCGAGGCGGTCAGCGACGTGCTGATCGTCGGCGCCGGCATGTGCGGGCTCGCGGCCGCCGGGGCATTGAAATTGCTGGGCATCGACAATCTGCGCATCGTCGACCGGGCACCGGCGGGGACGGAGGGCCCCTGGGTGACCTTCGCCCGCATGGAAACCCTGCGCTCGCCGAAGGAACTGACGGGACCTGCGCTGGGCCTGCCCGCGCTGACCTTTCGCGCGTGGTTCGAATCGCAGTTCGGCGCGGACGCCTGGGCCGCGCTCGACAAGATCCCGCGTACGCAATGGATGGACTATCTGATCTGGTACCGTCGCGCGCTGGGCCTGGCGGTGGAAAACGAGATACGGGTGGTGCGTGTCCGGCCGCTGGACGGCCTGCTCGAAGTGACGCTGGCGGATGCGCGTGGCGCGGAGCAACGCGCCTGGGCGCGGCACGTGGTGCTCGCCACCGGCCGCGACGGCGGCGGACAGCCGCAGGTGCCGGCGATCGCGCGGCAGTTGACGCGCACGCGCTGGGCGCACTCGGCCGACGACATCGATTTCGCCGCCCTCGCGGGGCGTCGCGTCGCGGTGGTGGGCGCGGGCGCTTCGGCGATGGACAATGCCGCCGCCGCGCTCGAGGCCGGCGCCGCGCGCGTCGACCTGTTCGTGCGGCGTCGCGATCTGCCGCGCATCAACAAACTCACCGGCGTCTCCAGTCCCGGTTTCGCGCACGGTTTCGCCTTGCTGTCCGACGACTGGAAATGGCGCATCAATCACTACGCGATGTCGTCGCAGACGCCGCCGCCGCGCGGCAGCACCTTGCGGGTCTCGCGTCACGCGAACGCCTATTTCCATCTCGGCAGTCCGGTCGAAACCATCGTCGATGAGGCATCGCACCTACTGGTCAGGACGCCACGCGGCGAATACCCGGTCGATTTCCTGATTTTCGGGACGGGCTTCCGGACCGACTTGCGCGCGCGCGGCGAACTCGCCCCGGTGGTGGACGCGATCCGGCTTTGGGAAGACGTCTTCGACGCATCGCGGGAGGGAGAGAACGGCGAACTGGCGCGGTCGCCTTACCTTGGCCCGGCGTTCGAATGTCTGGAAAAGGTGCCGGGAAGCTGCCCGGGCCTGGAAGGCATCCACCTGTTCAACTATTCCGCGCTGGCGAGCCAGGGCAAGCTTTCCGGCGACATTCCCGCGGTCAGCATCGGGGCGCAGCGCATGGCCCAGGGCATCATCGCGAGCCTGTTTCGTGATGACCGCGAGCACCACTACGCGGCGTTGCAGGCTTTCGCGAAACCGGAACTCTTCGGCGACGAATGGACGGATGCGGATGCGCCCGATGCGGCCATCGATCGCGATACCGACATGCCGGTTGCCGGCGCCGGGGTGTGAGCGACGGGCCGCCCATGCCGTCTTCTTCGCGGATACCGGCGGACACCGTGCAGGCCTACCGTGAAAGCGACTACCGCGTCGCGTCCGTACCGCCGCTGGTGCTGCGCGTCGATTGCGCGAGCGCGGCGCTGCGCGGTCTGCATGCAGCCTATGGCGTCGCGTCGAGCGTCTTCCTCACGGCGTGCAACCCCCTGGGCCGCATCCAGGATTCCGAATGCAACCGGCGACGGCAGACGCTCCTCGCGGACACATTGCGCCGGATGCGGTTCCCCGCGATCGACGGGATCGGTCAGCATCCGACGAGCGACTGGCCCGGGGAGCCCAGCTTCCTGATCCTCGGACCGGACCGCGACACCGCGATCCACCTGGGTCTGCGGTATGAACAGAATGCGTTGATCTGGTGCGCCGCGGATGCGGTGCCGCGACTGCTGCTGTTGCGGTGATCAAAAAGGCGCGTCGCCCTCGATCGTCGTGCGGTGCAGACGCCGCCGCTGCGATTCCGGGCAGCCGGCCGCGAGATGCTGCAGCGAGCGGTTGTCCCAGAAAACCATGTCGCCTGCCCGCCAGACATGGCGGTACTGGAACGCCGGCTGCACGCTGTGCGCGAACAGCGCATCGAGGATCGCACGGCTTTCGTCCTCGGGCAGGCCGACGATACGGGTCGTGAAATGCTCGCTGACGAACAGGGCGCGGCGGCCGTTCTCGGGGTGCACGCGCACGATCGGATGTTCGACGGGCAGCACCTGTGCCCGCTGCGCCTCGCTCAGGTTCGGGCGCCACGGGCTGCGCGCCTGCAACTCGGCGTAGCGCGCCAGATAGGTATGCTCCGCGCGCCGGCCTTCTATTGCCTTGCGCAGGTCCGCGGGCAGCGTATCCCATGCCAGATGCTGGTTCGCGAAGAGCGTGTCGCCGCCGTCGGCCGGCAGCTCCCGCGCATACAGCATCGATCCCAGGCTGGGGTTTTCCTTGTACGACAGGTCCGAATGCCAGAAGTGGCCCGCATCGCCCAGCCCGATGGGCGCGCCGTTCTCCACGATATTCGACACGATCAGAATTTCGGGATGACCGGCGAGATGGAACTGGTGCAGTACATGGATCTGCAACGGGCCGAAGCGCCGGCTGAATGCGATCTGCTGCTCGGGGGTGATGTCCAGATCCCGGAAGATCAACAGATGGTGATCGAGATGCGCGCGGTGCAGCCGCGCGAAATCGTCCGCATGCAGATCCCGATCGAGACGCAAGCCGAACACCTCGGCGCCAAGCGCGCCGTCCAGCGGTCGAATATCGAGTGTGGGGGCGCGAAGATGGCGGTCCCCGGCGGGACGCACGCCAGCGGCGGGGGCAACTGCGGGAGACGATTGCATGAAAGACATCCAGAGAGGCCAAAGGCCATTCTAGGAATGCCAGGGTACCGGCGCAAACAAGCAATCGTGCTATGCATCGGATAATTCGAGATAACGCGGCGTCGGGATCGTTTCTCCAGGCCCCTGCAGGGTGCCCGGAACGCGCATGCAACGCGCAGCGGGCGCTCAATCGGCGCTCAATCGGCGTCCGGCCGCCGCCGCAGCATGGCCGACCAGGCGGTGATTTTTCGCAGGTAGTCGCGCTTCAGGTCCTCGGCGATATGCCGGATCACGGGATTGCCGGGATGGCGATCCACGCCCGAATCGATGATCCGCGCGATCCAGCGGTTCGCGTGTTCGACGCTGCGCGCGTCGCCGCCGAAGCTGACGAGACTCAGTTCACCATGGAGCGCGTCGAGCGCCCGGTTGGCCTGCTCCACATGCCGGCTCATTTTCATCGCCATCGCATCGATCGACATGCTCACCATCCCGTGCTGTTCAGCAGCAGTTCCGACAGCAGTTCGCGCCGCACCGGGTCCAGAAGATTCAGATCGAGAAAATCCGACAGGCCGCACTGCTTGCGCAGCCGCACCGCCTCGTGCGGGTTGTACAGCGAGAGCAGCGCCGACAGAAACATCTGCTCGGTGCGTTCCAGCGTGCCGACCCCGTGACGGATGGTCGCCAGGCGCGGCACGAGGTCCCATTTGCTGGATGCCTTCGCCAGATCGGCGATCCTGCCGCTACCGAAATACCGGGCGCCGACGATCGTGACGGACTGACGCCACGCGCGCAGAAAGCGCGCTTCCACGACGCGGATATGAGGTTCGTTCGTCTCACCCGTGTAGGAGGGGACGGACCGGCCAGCGCCTCGGCGTTCCGCCGTCGAATGCAATCCATCGTGGTTCAACATGTATCGATTCCTGGTCATGTTCGTCCTACCGGTGAGACACCGTCATGCACAGTTCAGGCATGAGCGAATCTCGAATGGTGGCATTATGATCAATGCAATATCGATGCAATTCACTGAACAACGGTGTTATTACCGAGTATTTCCCGATCCTGCGCGATGCGTCGCAATGAATCATTCGATCGCTTTTTCGCGGATCGCCGCGCTTTACGAGGACATTCATGGAAGTGACGATCTATCACAATCCGAACTGCGGCAACTCGCGCGACACGCTGGCCCTGCTCCTCGGTGCGGGAATCTCGCCTCGCGTGGTCGAGTATCTTGAAACCCCGCCGTCACGTGCCGTGCTCGCCGATATGATCGCCAGGGCGGGGCTGTCGGTGCGCGACGCGATCCGGCAAAAGGAGCCGCGCTACATGGCAGGCGGCCTGGACGATCCCGCGCTGGAGGATGCCGCCTTGCTCGACGCGATGCTGCGCGATCCGATCCTCATCAACCGGCCATTCGTCGTCACGCCATTGGGCGTGCGCCTGTGCCGGCCACCCGCGATCGTGCACGAGATCCTGCCGCTACGGTAGCGGGGCCCGCGCCGGAGCGGGTCGCGCACGCTCGGCAAGCGCACCGATTCGTTCGGCGATCGCCGGGTCCAGCGGCGTATAGACGATCAAACCCAGATCCGGCCGACCGTCGACGGCGAATGCCGAATACTCCAGATCGATGGCACCCAGTTCGGGGTGGCGCAGCCGCTTCACGCCGTCCCCGTCGGCCGGACGCAGTACCTCGTTGTCTTGCCACAATGCCGCGAACTCCGGGCTGGCGGAACAAAGTTCGCTCACCAGGTTGCCGGCCTCGGAACTCAGGCCCGCGCGTGCCGCATCGGCCCGGAAAGTGCCCACGACGAAACGCGCCACCGCTTCCCAATCGTGCTGCCGCGCGCGAACCTCGGGGTGGCAGAACAGAAAACGCAAAACATTGCGCCGATCCGCGGGCAGCGTGCCGTAGTCGGTCAGCACGACGGTGGCCGCCCGGTTCCAGGCGACCACATCCCAGGTCGCGGTCTTGATGATCGCCGGACTCGTGCGCAGCGAATCGAGCAGACGCTGGAGGCGCGGATTGACGCCATCGACCGGTTTGCGGCGAACGTCGGGCGGCCGCCCGAGGCCCAGTAGGAACAGGTGCTCGCGCTCGGACTCGGTCAGCATCAACGCGCCGGCGATCCGGTTCAGAACCGCCGCCGACGGCGCGCCGCCGCGCCCCTGCTCCAGCCAGGTGTACCAGGTCGGGCTGATGCTGGCGCGCTGCGCGACCTCTTCCCGGCGCAGTCCCGGCGTTCTTCGGCGTCCGCTCAGACCGAAGGTCGCGGGATCGAGCCCGGTGCGACGGCTTTTCAGGAAAGTACCGAGGGAACCGACCATCTCGTTCGACATGCGCATCCTGTTGGTCATCTTACTATGATGATGTCACTACTTTACCGGAATGAAAAACGGCCCGATAGTCGAGCGATCGACGACCAAGGAGGTTCACCATGCGACTGTTTCTTACCGGTGCGACGGGCTTTATCGGTTCCGCGCTCGTTCCCGAACTCCTGGGCGCGGGTCACCAGGTGATCGGCATGGCACGCTCGGACGCCGGCGCGCGCGCCCTGACCGACGCGGGCGCCGAGGTGCATCGCGGCACCCTCGAGGATCCCGAAAGTCTGACCCGTGGCGCGGCGAAGGCGGATGGCGTCATCCACACCGCCTTCGACCACGACTTTTCGAAATTCGCGGAGAACTGCGAGAAGGACCGACGCGCCATCGCGGCGCTCGGTGTCGCGCTTGCCGGGTCCGACCGTCCCTTGCTGATCACATCCGGGACCGGAATGGGTGCCGGCGGGTCCGGTGGGTTGGCGACCGAGGATGTCTTCCACGGCGATCACCCTCATCCGCGCAGTGCCTCCGAGCAGGCGGGAAACGCGCTGCTGGCCGCGGGCATCAACGTCTCGGTGGTGCGATTGCCCCAGGTTCACAACCCGTTCAAGCAAGGCCTCATCACGCCTCTCATCGCGCTGGCCCGCGACAAAGGGGTGTCGGCCTATGTGGGCGAAGGCCACAACCGCTGGTCCGCGGGCCATCTGCTCGACGCGGTGCGCCTTTACCGGCTGGCGGTGGAAAAGGGGGAACGCGGAGCGCGCTATCACGCGGTGGGCGAGGAGGGCGTGAGCAGCCGCGACATCGCCGAGTCGATCGGCCGGGGTCTGAACGTGCCGGCCGTATCGGTGGCGCCGCAGGACGCGGCGGCGCACTTCGGATGGCTGTCGATGTTCGTCGGAATGGATATGCCGGCCTCCAGCGCGCTGACGCAGGCCCGCTTGGGGTGGCGGCCTGCCGGACCGACGTTGATCGCCGACCTCGACGAGGCGCGTTACGTTTAGGGCCTGCGATACGGAACGGCCGGACGCGCTTCAATGCCCGCGATACCGCCCGGCGGTGGCCTTATAAAACCGCCGCGCCACCAGCGTGCGTGGAAGAAGTTTGCCGATGGTCGCGATGAGCTTGTTCGCGTTGCCTGCGATCACGGCAGGCTGGCCTTTGAACAAGGCGTCCAGCCCGATCACGGCCACCTTCGCTGGGAGGAGGGCCGTACGCCGCGTCGCCGGCGTCGGCTGGAACCCCGAGGCCGCGTCGAAGCCGGTTTCCATATAACCCGGCGACAGGACCGTCACGCCGACTTTCGGCGCAAGCTCCACATGGAGCGCTTCACCCAACGACAGGACATAGGCCTTCGATGCCCCATAGGCGGCCAGCAGCGGCGCGGGCATATGCGCGACGACGCTGGCCACCAGCAGGATATGCCCGCCCTCCGCCGCCATCATGCGCTGCCCGTAGAAGCGGGTCAGTTCGGTCAGCGCGAGGATGTTCAGTCGCAGCATCGATGCCACGCGGTCGGCGTCCTGTTCCGCGAAACGCGCGTGGAGACCGAAGCCCGCGTTGTTCACGACGACCGTGGGCGAGAGTCCGCTGGCATCGAGGGCCGCGGTCAGTTCCTTCACGCCTTCGGCTTGGGACAGGTCGGCAGGTTGCACGACAACTTCGACGCCCTGGCTGGCGCGGATCCGTTCGGCCAGCGCCGCCATGGCGTCCGCTTTGCGTGCCGTTAAAACCAGAGCGTAGCCCCGCCGGGCCAGGTCCTCGGCGAAAGCGCTTCCCAGCCCGCCCGACGCGCCCGTGACGAGCGCGATCTTCTTTGAATTCATGACGCCCTCCGATGCGCTGCGGTTATTGTGGGATGGCTGGGGGCCGTTGTAAAGCCGTCGGTATCGGCGTGGTTGCGGCTCGTGGATCTCGGCGGGGCATCGGCTGAACCGAACATGGAACGCGACATATGAAAAATCCAGTGCGATTCAATTGAGACCGCTTCACGTTTGTTTCGCCTTTCGCGATATGCGTTCGCGCGGCGCGGCTCAATGCCGGGATGTGGTTTACTCAGTCCGAAACACGTGGCGCGCGATGCGGGGCGCATCCGGCGCGCCTTCCGCAACTCGTGGAAACCGCATGCCGTTCATGGCGGAATCGATGCATTTCGATGGAGGAGCGTCATGGCGCCGCCCGTTACCCGTTCCTCAAAAACCGTTGTTCCCGACGCGCTTCTGCATCCTGACCCGGACGCACCGCTCAGGGCAGCAAACCCACCCCGTCAGCGAAGCCCGAACGGCCTTTTGACGGGTTTGCCGCAGCGTCGGACGTCTTCGCTTGTTTCCGGCATCGCCGACGTCCGGCCTGCTGGTTCACCGACAGGTGACGGCGCGCCAGGGCGAGTCAGACGCCCGGCACATTCGGTAAAAATCCTGGAGGCCTCCCGGTTTCAGCTTGCTGGCTACCTGCGCGCGCGCACGGCGTTGAACCGCACCATCGATGGCAGGGAATGACGGGATTTGCAAGTCGGGCAGGAAACGCTTTCGCAGACGCGGGCTGCCTTCACCCATTTGCGCGGCAATGTGATTCCCGATATTCAGCGGACCGGTATCGACTTGTACGCGCGGTATCGGTCCACCGGTTCTTTGTACATGCGTATACAGCATGTGTTGCAAAGCTGGCACGTGCGAATCAGCCGCCTGGATCGCGCGAGGCGCTCAGACATGAAGTCCAGGCCAGCGGCGTCGCCCGGGCGATGGGTCTGAATATCCGCTCCGCGAGCGATGGCAGAAATACCGCTGCAATTGATGCGTCGATGCGTGGACTGCTTGGTTTGCCAGCGGAGGACCAGGAATAAAACGCTTGTCCAAGGTGCGGGGCAGCGCATTCGTAAGCGGTCCGTGCACGATGGCGCTGAGTTCAAGCAGCGGCTCGCCGGGCCGGCACTGCGGCCCGACACGTCCATGGCCGGGTTGACATCGGCCCACGGCCTCAACGCCGACCTGCTGCGCATCCGAATCCCCATCACCATGCGCCGGCGCGAACCGTACTCGTGCTCAGGGAGCGATCGGCACCACTTCGACGCTGATGCGGGACATCGCGCGAAAAGGGGCCAATTGCTCCGCGCTGGAGAGCGCGGTCGTCATCAGCCGCCAGCTGCGCGTCAACGGTGTCCAGTGATGCTGCCGGGCCCGCCCCAGCTTGCTTGCATCCGCCAGGACGATGACCTCGGATGTGCGCTCGATGATGCGCTCTTTGAGATAGGCTTGTTCGGCGGTGGCCTCGCACAGGCCGTGGGATGCGAGCACGCCGTCCGCGCTGAGAAACGCGGTGTCGATGCTGAGACGATCGAGCGCCAGCACGGCAAGCGGTCCCAGCGTGCTCATGCTGGTCGTGCGCAGTTCACCGCCCAGCAATGTGATTCGGACGCCTTCCGCCGCCGCTAACGTTCCGACCACGAGCAGGTTGCCGGTGATCACGTGCAGATTCGGTATGGCGGTCAGCCGGCGAGCAAAGGCGGCGCAAGTGGTGCCCCCGTCAAGCATGATGCTGTCGCCCGGCTTGATGTGGGCAACCGCCGCGAGCGCAAGCGCGGCTTTCTCTTCCTGCTGCGCCGCCTTTCGCCCTTCAAGCGAGACCTCCGGCTCATAACCCCCCATCAGGGCGGCCGCACCGCCATAGGTGCGCACCAGGCGCCGCTCACGGGCCAGTGTGTTGAGATCGCGCCGTATGGTCACTTCGGAAACGCACAAGGCGGCACTCAGCCGTTCAACGTTGGCGTCGCACCCCTCCAGGAGATCGAGTATGGCCTGGTGCCGTTGTGCTACTTTCATTGCATTTTCTCAACATTAAGCCCGGCGGGTGGCGAGTTCCGCGCCCTGCCGCAATGCTTCCAGCATGCTGCCCTCGTCGGCGATGCCCTTGCCGGCGATATCGAACGCAGTGCCATGATCCACGGAAGTTCTCACTACCTGAAGTCCGACCGTCACATTGACACCCGCTTCAAGGCCCAATACTTTAACAGGTCCGTGACCCTGGTCGTGATACATCGCCACCACCAGATCGAAATCGCCCCGCCCGGCGCGGAAGAACAAGGTGTCCGCAGGAAGCGGCCCCGTCACATCGATCCCTTCCGCCTGCAATGCCTTGACCGCCGGAATGATCTTTTCCTCTTCCTCGCCATAGCCGAAGAGGCCATTCTCGCCGGCGTGCGGGTTGATCCCGCACACGCCGATTCTCGGCTTGGCGATGCCGGACTTGATCAGCGTCGCATTGCCGCGCTCGATGGTGCGGCGCACCAGGCCAGGTTCGATCCTTTTGATCGCGTCGATGATACCGATATGCGTGGTGACATGAATCACGCGCAACTGTGGCGCCACCAGCATCATCGACACTTCGTCCACGCCCGTGAGATGCGCAAGCATCTCCGTATGTCCCGGGTATTTGTGACCGCCGGCATGCAGGGCTTCCTTGTTCAGCGGCGCCGTGCAGATCGCGTCGATCTTCTCCGCCTGGGCAAGTTCCACGGCTTTCGCAATGAATCGATAGGCAGCATCACCGGCGATCGGAGACAGGGCGCCAAACGGGAGGTCGGCGGGAATGAGGTCCAGATCGATGCACTCGATGACCCCGGGCTGAAACAGCGCTTCCTCGACGGCATGGATGCGATGCACGCGAACCGCCGCGCCCGTGATCTCGATTGCGCGCTCCAGGCGTCGGGCATCGCCGATCACCAACGGACGGCACTGAGCATACACGCTGGCATGGGTCAGACTTTTGACGACCACCTCCGGACCGACGCCCGTTGCGTCGCCCATGGTAATGCCAATGACGGGGAGATAATCGCTCATAGTAGGTTCTGTTCCGTGAGTGGTGTTGTTGGTAACGAGATGGCCGGCCGCAGCCGTTGTCTTCATCTTCTTTAAATATCGGTAAGCGCCATATAACGCGTGCTCGGTGCCGAATGCACCTGCCTTTGTCACGATCCATGGGCGTGCGGGGTGGGGCGAAGCCGGCCGGGCCACGGCCACGCCGGCCTCGACCTCGTCGATGAGTTCGAGCCGCGCGACACCCGCCTCCACGAGCATCGCGCGCGCGGTTTCGCCGCCAGTCAGGATAATGCCGCCCAAAACTCCGAAAGAGGGGGCGACCAGCCGCGCGAGACCAGCGGACAACACCGCACCCTCCGCCGGGTCGAAGGACACATCGCGTCCGATGCGCAGCAACAAATCCTGAGCAGCGTTCAGATGGGCGGCAATTCGCGCTTGCCAGGCGGCCCATTCAGGATGTGTCTCCCTGTCGCGCAGCACCACCGGAGGCACGGTCCATTCCGGCATGCCGGCGCGTTCGCGAAGCATCGTACATTGTTTTTCACAGACCGCCGACAGGCTGCCCACGAGCGCCAGCGTTGCACCGCCCACAGGGCGATGCTCGTCCGCATCGTCGGGAACGCAAAGAGAGGCGGGGCGGGAGAACAAGCCGGACGTTTCGGGCAGGTCGGCCAGTTCGCGCGCTAGGCCGCCGGAGCCGACCCAGAAGTGCGGCACACGCCAATCGCAGGTCAATCTCGCGAGCCGGGCCAGGTCGTCGCTGGTCTGTGCGTCCACGATCACCGCCTGCACGCCATCGGACAGCGCTGCTTCCAGTGACGCGAGCATGGCATGCCCACGCAATGTCTCTATGTCGATGCGGGCGGTGCGCAGACCGGCGTTCGCCAGCATCAAGGACACGTTGGCGGGCAAGCCGGCATGTTCGAGTTGCCACGTATCCGTCTGTTCGAGCGGGACTCCATGTACCAGCACCTCACCCTCCACCACGACACGGCCGGTCGCCGGAAATGCGGGCGCCACGATAGCCAGGCCAGCCAGCGGGTGCAGGGCGGCGACCTCGGCCGCCCAATTTCCGCGCAAGGTCGAGTCGATCTTCTTGCAAAGACGCCGCGCCGCGCCGCCAAGCGTTTGATAGATCGCCTGGGCACGTTGTCCCGCGCGTTCCGCGGTCAGACGCCGCGTATCGATGTCGGCGGCGATAACGTCGGTTCCCCGATCGAATCGCTCGTCGGCGGCAGGCCCTTCGGGATTTTCAAGGTCCTCGTGCTGCCGGGCGCGCGACGGGATGCGCTCCGCGTCCAGCACGACGACGGTGCGTCGTCCTTTTGTTGCGAAGGCGACCGCACAATCCGCCGCACCGGACAAGTCGTCGGCAATGATCAACAGATCTGTCACGGACATCAGCTCGTCTCCGTCGTCGCGGAAATGCGGCGGGCGGCGCGTTCGTTGGCCCGCTTGGCGACGGCCGCCGTCAGGATGGGCGAAATGATCGAAGAAATCACCACGCAAGCGGCAACCAGCAGCGTCGCACTTTTCGCTGCCTCGCTATAAACGGGATTCGCCGCCGCAATCAGCGCGGGAACCGCCGCGGCATTGCCGGCGGTGTTGGCCGCCGCCACGCCCGCGACGCCTGTTCCTCCCGAAAGACGGTCGGCGATATACAACGGGACGCCACTCACGATGACGACGCCCACGCCCATTGCCAGACCCAGCAAGCCCGCTTGCCATACCTTGTGCAGATCCAGGCCGGCACCCAACGCCAGCGCGAAAAAGGGAATCATGACCGGCACCGCCTGCGCCAGGAATTTGCGCATCTCGCGGTCCAGGTTTCCCAGCAGCATACCCAAGGCCAGCGGCAGGATACTGCCCACGAGCGTCGGCCACGGAAATGCGGAGAGGCCGGCCACGCCCAGCGTGACCATGGTCAGAAACGGCCCCGACTCCAGCGACATGATCGTGTAGGCGCCCACATCCTCCGACTTGCCGTACTGACCCATCAGCGCCATGTAGAGGCCACCGTTCGTATCGTTCAGCGCGGCCACGACCGCCAGGGTCGAGATGCCCGCGAACAATCCGCCGGCCACCGGATTTTCCCCCAGGACATGGCCCAGGACGATACCCGCGACGACGGCGGTTGCAATTTTCGTTGCGAACAGGACGCCACCTTTTTTCAGCAGGTAGGGGGTCGCCTTGATATCGATGCTCGCTCCCATGCACACATAGAACACGGCCAGGATGGGCAGGGCGCCCGTAAAAAGCGCACTCGTGAAGGAACCGAAAAACTTCGGCATGCCCGGCAAAAACGTGGCGACCAGCGAACCTAACAGCAAAGGCACGATCATCATGCCGCCGGGAACGCGCTCAATGGCACGTTTGATGGGAATCTGGGCCATAACTGTCTCCTTATTGTTTTCGTTTAGCTTACAAAATAGTCGGCTAAATGATTTATTCGATCAGTATGAGCATACATGTCCGCGCAATAATGCACAACATGATCGTTTTATATCAATAATAACGATCACGTAGTTCATTTCTCGTCCGTGCGGAAGCGCCCGTGGCGTCGCAGGCCGGCTGGTAACCCTCTCCCACGGAGTGCCGGTCCCTGCAAGGTTTTTCCGTGCCAGCACGCGGTCCGGTTGTGTATCGTCGATCCGGACACCGGTGGCGTGTCTCCCGTGATGGCGCGTGACGTATGCGTGGAACCCGACGGCCCGCCTGCGTTCCGGTGGCTCGACGACACGTCGCTGGTCTGCCGGGTTCTGCCTGCAGGACAACCCGCGGAAGGGATCGAGATGGCGACATGCACCGTCGAACGGGCGTGCGCGGCCTGGAATGCGATGCAGGCGGGCGATGTGGCCACGGCCAGTGTGTTGCGTGTCAGGGACGATACGGCCCGGCAGACATCGCAGGAATGGGCACTCGTGTCCCTGGCGACGTTCGAGGTGTCATATTTTTCGAACTCGGAAACCGCGCCACCCGCGGTGGCCCGCTTCGCGGACGAACAGGCGGCGCAACCTCTCGCGGAGGAGGCATCCATGGCCGCGCCCGCATCGGACCGTTGTCTCTGGCAAAGCGCCGGTCAGCATATCGCCGTCTCCCGCACGAACAACGGCACGATCTTGCGCCATCGAAACGAGGAGGGGACGCGCGAACTGCTTCGCGTCAACGCGCACTTGGGCGATGTTCGATTCGGCAAGGCATTCGATCTCAGGTACACGATGTCGAGCGGTCGCGAGGCGTCGATGTCCTGCGTGCTTCCTCCGGACTGGGCGGCCAAGGAACGGCATCCCGCCGTGATGTTCGTTTATCCCGGTATCGAGAGAAAAACCGCTGTCGGCGAACCTCATCTCGTCGATGGGCCCTATTTCATCTACAACAAACATCTGTTCGCCGCGCACGGTTACGTTGTTCTGGAGCCCGATCTCCCCTTCGACGAGAACGCCGGAGGGGACTTCATCGATTCGCTCGCGGGTGTCGCGAACCTGATTGCACTGCATGAGCAGGTCGACCCGCGTTGCCGGTACAAAAATACGGACCAGGTCGCATTTCGGTTCGCGCAGATGTGCGAGCATTCTTTCCATCTGCCAGGGCCGCCTTGGCAGGATCCGGCGTCCTATATCCGTAACAGCCCTTCTTTCCTTGCCGAAAACTTCGAAGCGCCGCTGCTGCTGATGCATGGCGATCTTGACTATATTTCCATCGCGCAATCGGAAGCGATGTTCATGGCGCTGACGGGTCTGAAGAAGCCGGTGGAATTCGTGCGCTATCTTGGCGAGGATCATGTCTACGTCAGCGCCCCGAACATCCGCGACGCATTCAGCCGAATCGTGACGTGGCGTGACCGGCATGGTTCGATGTGACGCATTTCGGCCAGCCCGTCTCGTTCACGTATCCGGTGCCCCGGTTCGCGGGCCTGTAAAAGTGCCTGACGCCCTCTACGGGAAACCCCCTATCGGCAAAATCATCTATTTATATAAACATATATATGAATTTCCGACGTCACCGGATCGTCACATCATTTTGAACCGCCATGGACCGACGCCTGCCGCGATATCAGTTGTTGCGCGATCAGCTCGCCGCACGCATTGCTGCGCTGGAATGGCGTTTCGATGAGCCGTTGCCGACCGAACAGGAACTGGCCGCGTCGTACGGGCTGGCTGTGGGAACCGTGCGAAAGGCGATCGACGTATTGGAGAAAGAAGGCGCGCTGAGCCGATTTCAGGGCCGGGGTACCTTCATACGACGAGCGAATTTCGATCGGTCCTTGCTGCGGTTTTTCCGGTTTCTCGATGCCAGAGGACGACGGCAGATTCCGCAGGGCAA
This sequence comes from Robbsia betulipollinis, assembly GCF_026624755.1. Lineage (NCBI taxonomy): Bacteria > Pseudomonadati > Pseudomonadota > Betaproteobacteria > Burkholderiales > Burkholderiaceae > Robbsia > Robbsia betulipollinis. The sequence goes on along the minus strand of NZ_JAPMXC010000001.1, from coordinate 634,108 downwards.
AATCCAGTCCAGGAAAACGAAACGTCCCCCCGCCCATGTGGCGAACGCGCTGGGAATCGAAGCCGGCATTGCGGCGCTTCAGTTGAAACGCTTGCGCCTGATAGACGCGAAGCCGCTGGTCAGCGAAGAGATCTGGCTGCCGCTCAGCCGTTTCGGGAAACTGGAAAAACTGCCCATCGACGATTTCGGAAACCTGCTTTATCCATTGTATGAGTCGCTTTGCGGTCAGGTGGTGGCACGGGCGAGCGAGCGCCTCACCATCGATCTGGCGAACGACAGCGATATCGAAACGTTGAAATTGCAGGATGCGGGATCGGTCGTGGTCATAGAAAGAATTGCCTATGGACTCGACGGGTCCGCATTGGAGTGGCGGATATCACGTGGCAATCCCGGTCATTTTTCATACACGGTCGATATCCGGTAGCGTCAACAACAGCTTTTCTTCCGAAAATGCGCGGCGACGCCCGGCGTTGATGCCTATTTCCCGGTTCCATGTATCAGTACTACTCAATGCCAAGCCTGTGCGGTTTGGCTGCAATGGAGTTTTCATGTTTTCCTGGTATCGAGAGGTTTCTCGGACGGAGCGCCGCACCTTTTGGGCCTGCTTCGGTGGGTGGGCATTGGACGCGCTCGACGTGCAGATGTTCAGTCTGGTCATTCCGGCGATCATAGCGGAGTGGGGCATCAGTAAGACCGACGCGGGCCTGGTAAGCGCGGTGACCCTGATCGCGTCCGCGATGGGTGGCTGGATTTGTGGCGCGGCGGCGGACCGTTACGGCCGGGTCAGGGTATTGCAAATCACGGTCATCTGGTTTTCGTTGTTCACCTTGCTTTCCGCTTTCTCGCAAAATTTTCCGCAATTCATCGTCCTCAAGGCGCTCCAGGGCTTCGGTTTCGGCGGCGAGTGGGCGGCAGGTGCCGTGTTGATGGCCGAGACCATTCGGAATCAACATCGCGGGAAAGCGATGGGAGCCGTGCAGAGCGCATGGGCCGTCGGTTGGGCGGCGGCAGTGCTGCTTTATACGGTGGTATTTTCGACGATGTCGCCGCAGTTGGGTTGGCGGTTCATGTTCGCGCTGGGTATTCTGCCCGGACTGCTGGTGATCTACGTCCGGCGCAACGTCCCGGAGCCGCTTCGCGAATCCACGGTGCGCGCCATTCAGGAAGATCGTCCATCCATCAGGAAAATCCCGCTATTGTCCATTTTCGCACCCGATGTGCTGCGCATGACATTGATTGGCGGTCTGTTGGGCGTGGGCGCACATGGTGGCTACGCTGCCTTGACGACGTGGTTGCCCACTTTCTTGAAAACCGAACGTCACTTATCCGTGTTGGGGACCGGCGGCTATCTGGCGGTCATCATTTTCGCGTTCTTCTGCGGATGTCTGGCCGCATCGCAGTTGCTTGACCGGATAGGCCGCCGTGGGACCATTTTGTTTTTCGCGGTATGCTGCGTCATCACCGTGCTGGTGTATATCTTCCTGCCGCTTTCCAACGCGGCGATGCTGGTGTTGGGATTCCCGCTGGGATTCTTCGCCGCCGGCATTCCCGCGAGCATGGGGGCGTTGTTCAACGAGTTGTATCCACAAGGCACACGGGGAACCGGCGTGGGATTTTGTTATAACTTCGGACGCGTCGTGTCCGCCGGATTTCCCGTCATGGTCGGACACCTGGCCGCCAAGCATTCCCTGGGATTCGCCATTGGCGTGGACGCCGCTTTTGCCTATGCGATCGTCGTGATCTCCGTGTTGCTGTTACCGGAAACGAGCGGACGCGTGCTGACCGAAGAGACGGCGGCGTAGATACCCTGGCACGTGGATCGGCGTAAACCACGTGACGACCTGAATTGGGTTTTTATGAAACAGAAGAAGCTTCCGACGGACAGGGTCGATAGCCACGCCCATGTCTTTTTGAAAGACATGTCCTGGACGGAAGGGCGTCGTTATGCCCCTTCCTACGATGCACCATTGGCGCTGTATCGCTCGCTGCTGGCGGAAAACGCCATCTCTCATGCCGTTTTGGTCCAACCGAGCTTTTTGGGGACGGACAATCGCTATCTGATCGATTGCCTTGAACGTCACCGGGAACAGCTTCGAGGCGTGGTCGTCGTCGAGCCGGACGTCGAGCTCGCTTTGCTGGATGAATACGACGCGAAAGGCGTTGTGGGAATTCGGTCCAATCTGATCGGCAAACAAACGCCGGATTACGCGAGCGGCGCGTGGCGTCATCTGCTGAAACGCCTGCGCACGCTCGACTGGCATCTGGAAGTGCAGATAGAGGCGGCGCGCCTGAGCGAAATCCGTGCGCCGATATTGGACAGTGGCGTGCGTCTGGTCATCGACCACTTCGGTCGTCCGGACCCTGAACGCGGGGTATGCGATCCGGCGTTCCAGGATTTGCTGTCGCTGGGCAAAACCGGGCGTGTCTGGGTCAAAATTTCCGGTGCTTATAGAATCAGCCCACGTACGACGGCCGGGGCGACGAATCACGAAGCGGGGCGTGATCATATCAAGACGACCGCACGCACGGCGTATGGCATGTTGAAGGACGCGTTTGGCGTCGGCAGACTGATCTGGGGCAGCGACTGGCCCCACACGAGCTATGAGAGCACCGAGAACCATGCTGCGGCATATGCATTGTTCAACGACATCGTTGATGATCCTTCCGATCGCCAGGCGATTTTGAACGATACCCCGAAGGCGTTGTTCGGGTTCTGAATCACGGATCCGGCTTTAGCATCGCAAGCGCTTTGCTTCGACGAATTGCTTGATTCAATATCGCGCCGGTTGGTCCTATATTGTTCGACCTGACATGCGATCGGGCATCCAGGTAGTCAAAACAGGGACCATACAATGTTCGCATCATCGCCGGCAGCACGTTCCCGCTATTTCGGTCGCACGGGCGTCCTGTCGAGAATCGGCGCCGCGGCGGCGTTCGCGTTCGCCGCGTGCGTGCCGACGTTCGCGCACGCGGCGCCGGCGGCGCAGGTGACGCTCGACTACGCCTACTATTCGCCGGAAAGCCTGGTCATCAAGCAGCAGGGCTGGCTCGAAGCGGCGCTGGCGCCGGAGCATACCCAGGTGAAATGGATATTGAGCCTGGGTAGCAATCGCGCGCTCGAATACCTCAACAGCGGCGCGATCGACATCGGTTCGTCGGCCGGACTGGCCGCCGTGCTGGCCAAGGCCAACGGGAACCCGATCAAGGCGGTCTATGTGTTTTCCCGTCCGGAGTGGACGGCGCTGGTCGTGGGCAGGCAGTCGCCGATCAGGACGCTCGCCGATCTGAAGGGCAAAAAAATCGCGGCGACCGTCGGCACCGATCCGTTTCTGTTCACGCTTCGCGCATTGCACACGATCGGTCTGGGTCGCGAGGACGTCGAGTTGGTCAATCTGCAACACCCGGACGGCCGCACCGCGCTGGCGAAAGGGCAGGTGGACGCCTGGGCCGGACTCGATCCGCACATGGCCGCCGCCCAGGTCGACGATGGCGCCCGGCTTCTATACCGGAATGTGGACTACAACACGTATGGTTTTCTGAATGCGCGCGAGGACTTCATCAAGGCGCATCCGGAAACGCTGACGGCGGTGCTGAAGGTTTATGACAAGGCCCGGGTATGGGTCATCGCGCATCCGGCGGAGACCGCCCGGATTCTTGCCGAAGCGTCCAAGGTATCGTTGCCGGTCGCACAACTGCAATTGAGCCGCAACGATTTCAGCCAGCCGGTCCCCGGCGCGACGCAGGCCGCCGCATTGAAGGCCGCCGCGCCGATCCTGCTCCAGGAAAACCTGGTGCGGCCCGGCACGCAGCCGGACCGGGTGATCGATGCGTTGATCGATGGCGAATTCGCCCGGTCGGTCGCACCGGCGGCGGTGACGCCAGCCGCAACGGCGCACGCCGCGAGTCAATAGAAGGCCGCGAGAAGACATGGCGAAGCGAGCCGACGATACCTTGCGCCTCGAACAAGCGGGCACCGCGGAAGAACCGCGCGATGCGGTGCGAAAGCGCGCAGCGGGGCAGCGCGGATCAGGTCCGGCGGCAGGCGTCACGCGGTGGACACCCGGGACGGCACGCGATCTGCGCCGCTATCGCGTCGTCGGCCTGGTGTTGCCGCTCGGGTTGCTGGCGTTGATCGAGTTGCTCGTGCGTGCGCACTGGCTGGCGGACAATCTGGTGCCGGCACCATCGACGATCGTGGCGTCGTTGTGGCAGATGGGTGCGGCGCGGTTGCTGCGTCACATCGGCGCCAGTGCGCTGCGGGTGGCGGGCGGTTTCGTCATCGGCGCTTCGCTGGCGATGCTGCTGGGCGCGGCGATGGGGTTGAGCCGGCGAGTGGAGGCCTTGTTCGATCCGCTCTGCCAGGCGTTGCGCGCGATCCCGTCGCTTGCCTGGGTGCCGGTGCTGTTGCTTTGGATGGGCATCGACGAAGCGCCGAAAGTGACGATGGTTGCCATCGGTGCGTTTTTTCCGGTGCATCTGGCGGTCGTGTCGGGTATTCGGGGCGTGGATCGCAAATTGATCCAGCTCGGCGAGGTCAACCGTCTGGGCAGAGGCGCGTTGTTCTACCGCATCCTGCTGCCCGCCGCATTGCCGCAGATCTTTACCGGGCTGCGAACCGGCCTGAGTCTGGCATGGATGTTCGTGGTGGCGGGGGAGCTGATCGCGGCGACACGCGGGCTGGGCTATTTGTTGAGCGACGGACGCGAGACGGGACGTCCCGATATCGTCTTCGGCGCGATCATTCTGCTTGCGCTGCTGGGCAAGCTGAGCGACAGCGCGCTGCGCCTGGTGGAGAACGCGACGCTGTCGTGGCGCGACGTGAAACACGAGGCCTCGACGCTTCCCGCTCCATCCGCCCCATCCGCCACGGCGGCCGTCGCCGCCACGGATGCCACGGATGCCACGGCCGGCATGGCCGCCACTGCCCGGGAAACGGTGACGCTCTTCCGTTCGCGAGGTCCCGTGGCCAGGCCCTTGCTCGATATCCGAATCCATGGAAAGTGGTATGGAGAGCGCCGCATCCTCGATGCGCTGGAGTTATGCGTCGACCCGCGCGAGGTCGTGAGTCTGGTGGGTCCCAGCGGTTGTGGGAAAAGTACCTTGCTCAGGATCGTCGCCGGACTCGATGCGGATTTCAGCGGGAATCATGTGCTGGACGGGCAGGCGCAGGTCGGCCCCTCGCCGAAGATCGGCGTGGTGTTTCAGGAGCCGCGTTTGTTGCCGTGGTTGAGCGTCGCCGACAATATCGCGTTTTCGTCGGGTCATCGGCGCGGCGGCGATCCGCGGGTGGCGCGATTGCTGTCCGAGGTCGGGCTGGCGGGCGCGGCGCATCTCCTGCCCAAGCAGCTTTCGGGCGGCATGGCGCAACGCGTGGCGCTCGCCCGGGGACTCTTCGCCCAGCCCCGTCTGCTGCTGCTGGACGAGCCTTTCAGCGCCGTGGATGCGATCACGCGGGAACGTCTGCAGGACCTGCTGCAGAGATTGACGCAGGCGCACGGCACGGCGACCTTGCTGGTGACGCACGACCTCGATGAAGCGGTCCATTTGTCGGATCGTGTTCTGGTGATGACGTCCGAGGGACGGCAAGGGGCCGGGCATATCGCCGAAACCTGCGTCATCCCCGGGCCGCGTCCCCGAACGCGGCGCGAAACACCTCGCGACGGCACGCGCCACCAGCCTGTCACGCAGGACGACCTCGCTGCCGTCAAAATGCGCGTGGCCGGGCGTATCCGCGCGAGCATGACCGGTTGATCGCAAGACAAGGTTCCCGTGCATCCGGAAAGTCCCGTTCTCCGGGCGGGCGAAGACGCCTTACGGGCGCGATTCATCCTCAAGACGCAGTCCGAGGAACCATTCGGCGTAGGGCGTATTGACCGCCATGTGACGGTTCCAGTCCGGGGCGCCATCCGACCACCAGACCGGTCCGCGCTCGCCCAGTTGGTGTTTCGCCCGATCCACCCGCCGACGCGCTTCTTCCCGCGCCACGATGTCTCCCTTGCGCATGGCCTCGCCTTTCGCCCTGCGCGCCTGCATCAACTCCGCGATCAGACCCGCCTTCGTTTCCGGCGGCAACGACGGATCGGTGCACCGCCAGAGACGCGCTCTGACGACGAAGTACCGTCCGTCCGGGGTGGTGGGGTGCGGGGATGTCATGGCCGTCATATTCCCACGGGAACGGCGGTGTGGCTGGGAAGATTGCGCTGTTCCGTCCAAAAGGAAGGCCGCCCGATAAAATAACCTTGCAGATAATCCACGCCATATTGTTCCAGCAGCGTGACGATCTCTTCGGTTTCGACATATTCCGCGATGGTTTCGCACCCCAACGTATGGCCGATGTCGTTGATCGCGATGACCATATCCTGGCTGACCGGGTCCTGCGGGAGATTCTTGACGAAGGAACCGTCGATCTTCACATAGTCGATCGGCAGCTGCTTCAGATAGCCGAATGACGACATGCCGGCGCCGAAATCGTCCAGGGCGAAACGGCAGCCCAGCGTGCGCAGTTCATTCATGAAATGGGCCGCGCACGACAAGTTGCTGATCGCGGCGGTTTCGGTGATCTCAAAGCACAGCAAACGGGGGTCGACGCCACTGTCCGCGATGCATTCGACGATGTAGTTCAGAAAGCGGGAGTCGCCGACGGACGCTCCGGAGAGGTTGATGGCATATTCGCTGTACAGCGTGACCGGTGTGTGCGCGAGCGTGTGCAGGGCCGTGCGCACGACCCATCGATCGATCGCGGTCATCAGGCCATACCGTTCGGCTGCGGGAATGAATTTATCCGGCGTGATCTCCACGCCTTCGTCGGGGTCGACCATGCGGATCAACAACTCGACCTTGTCCGCGCGGTCGGCTTTTCCGGCCGTTGCATCGTTTTTTCGAATCGGCTGGGCGTGCAGGCAGAACAGGCCGTGCTCCAGTGCGTGCTTCAACCGCCGCGCCCATGATGCCTCGTTGACATGCGTGGCAAGGCGGCTGTCGTCCAGATCGACCTCCTGCAAACGGTCCCGGCCTCGTTCCTTGGCGACAAAGCAGGCGATATCGGTCATCCGCATGGCGGATTCGGCCGTCATGTCCGGCCCGTTCAGGACCAACAGGCCGATGCTCAGGCTCGTCTTGAACAGCTGCGCTTCCCATTCGTAGAAAAAGTGATTGGCGAGGTGCAGGAGCTTGCTCGCCAGTCTCAAGGCGTCTTCCCGGCCGTGGCCTCGCAGCAATGCGCCGAATTCATCGCCGCCTAGCCGGGCGAACGTATCGGTCGTGCGAAAGTGTTCCATCAGGTAGATCGAAATCGCACGCAGCATCGCGTCGCCGGCGGCGTGCCCGCACGTGTCGTTGACGATCTTGAAACGGTCCAGGTCGAACAGGAGCAGGACGTCCGGAACGGACAGGGTCCGGTGCGACGCATCCTGCAGGGAAACAGTGAGCTGTCGGTCGAATTCCGTGCGGTTGACCAGCCCGGTGAGGCTATCGTGCGATGCCTGCCAGGCGAGGTTTCGAACGTATTCCCGCTCGCGCGTGATGTTGCGCAGGATGATGACGAAACCGTCTTGCCCCCGGTCCGCGTCGCCCCGGTCGCCAGGACCGAAGGCGGATCCACTGATGCGCGATACCGTGGCCCTGACGTTGATTTCCACACCGTCCCGGAGAACGAGCACCATCTCGACGAATGACTCTTTTTCCGGATGGCCCGGCGTGCCGTCGTTCGCGAGATTGGCAAGCAGCCGCTCCGGCTGACGCGAATGCTCGTAAAGCAGCGAAAAGGCATCGGAGAACGGACGTCCGCCACATGCCGCGCTTCGCGTGCGAAGGAGACCCTCCGCCGCGGGATTGATGAATTCGATGTGGCCCGCGAGGTTCGTGGCGATGACGGCCTCGCCGATCGATCCCAGGGTCGCCCTGGCGCGCGCTTCACTGCGGCGCCACGCCTCCTCGGTTCGCCTGCGCTGCGTCACCAGCCGCCGGACGTGCGATATGGTGAGCAGCATCAGGCTGCTCGCCGCCATCAGGTCGAACAGAAACAACAACAGGGCGACCTGACGGAAAGTTTCGCTCAACTCGAACGAAAAGCCCTGGGTAAGCGGCGCGACTTCTTCGTTGATCTGGAAGATTTCCTTCGCTTCGGCGACGTTCGGAATCGCCGTTGCGGACGATGTGGCGAGCCGGCGGTGAAGCCGCTCGCCTATCCGTTCCAGCCTATCGATGACGTCATCCGTACGCCGCCAGAGATTTACCGGCTCTTTGAGGTAACTGACGTTGCGGAAGATGCGATACACCAACACCGCGCCGCGCGCATCGGGTTGCGCAAATCCGCCCAGCACGAGTTCGTCCATCGCCGGGCGCAATTCGGTTTCGCGGCGGTCTAGCAGGTCGCGAGCCGCTCGCAGATGGCGAAGGTCTTCTATCGCCTGCGCATGCCGCCGAAAATATTCGGCTTCGCCGGTTTCCGCATACAGGTGCAGAAAAAAAATCGCGTCTTTTTCGTTCTTGGACCACACGCTCTCGGCCGCGATATAGGCGCGCAGCGACGACATGATTTCGATACTCACGAACGCGAGGGTGAGCAGAACGAGAACCACCGCGACAAAAGGCCAGACGAGACCGAAGACTTCGCCCCCCGCGGCGCGGCGCGCATATTTTACGAACATGAGAATGATCCGTTGGCATGCCATCTCATTCGCTCGAACGAACGACGGTAGTTGGCTATCGACGGTCCTGACGTCGATCGACTTTCCGAATGTACGGACTGTTTTGTCCGGTGGGTACCGTCACGTGAAACGGCGGGATCGGCAGATTCCTTGAACCATACCGATCGCCCGGGACGACGGGGCCGCGGGGGGCGGTTCGAATCGCTTTAGAACCGGTGAATGATGCCGACCGCTGCGGCGATCTGGCTGCGCGAAGACGCGGGCGCCGATTGAAAACCATCGCCGATGCTCGGTGTCGCATTGATGATGGCGCTTTCCCCCGCCGTGCCCAGCGTTTTTCCGTTCGCGCGTTGAAAGGCCTGTACCGCGTACAGTCCGGTGCGCTTGGACAGGGCGTAATACTGAGACAGGTTGAACTGCTGATACTGCGCAGGGTCCGTGATGCCGTTGGCGCGCGTCGCGCGGGTATAGCTGTAGCCCGTGGCAAGATCGACCCGCGGCGTGGCCACCCAGTGCAGCACCGCTCCCGCCGTATTGAAAATCGCGAGATCGTGGTAAAGCGAGTTGCTGCCCGGCACGTACTGGACGTTGGAGTAGGAAAACGACACATCCCACGAGGCATTGAACTTGTAGCCCGCCGCCACCGCGGCACGTTGTTGCGCCTGGGCCGTCTGATAGCCGTTCGTCACGGACGAGACGCCTTGTTCGCCGTTCGCGTTGGACGTGGAATCGCTGCTGTAGGCGCCGCCGCCAGGCGTCGCGTTGTTGATGCGGGTAATCGCCGCCGTGATGCCGAAGGGTCCGTTCGCGTAGCGCAGCGCGCCGCTCCAGGTGGCACCGCGATTGACGCTGCCCGCGACGCCGGCCAGCGCGTACGAGCCGCTCACGGTGAATCCCATGAGGGTCGGCGACGTATAGACGATCGAGCTGTTGGCCCGATAGATGGTGTCCATTTCGTCCAGGTCGCCGGGGTGCGCGCCGAAGGCGCCGGTGAGCCAGGTGGTCGGACCGTAGGCCGCGAGCAGGGAATAATACGATGTGTACTGGCGGCCAACCGTCAGGGAGCCGAACCTCGGATCGCTCAAACCAACCCAGGCTTGCCGGCCGAACATGGCATTCGTGTACTGCTGGGCGCCCGAGGCCGGGTTGAAACCGGATTCGAGCGTGAAAATGGCTTTCGTTCCGCCGCCAAGGTCCTCGGCGCCCTTGAACCCGAAGCGGCTTCCCGACCATACGCCGGTCAACATCTTGACATTCGACTTCCCGCCCGAATTGGCACCAAGCGAAGCCTGGCTGTTTTGATAGGAAATCGACTCGTCGACGATGCCGTACAGGGTGACGCTGCTTTGGGCGAAAACCGGCATGGCAAACACTACGCCGCAGGCGAACAGCGGCAAGGCGACAGCAGTATTTTTCTTCATGATATTTTTCCTATTCTTTGATTTTGGAATTTTTTTACGGATACCCCGTAAAACGTTGTACCCGTGGTTTCACACCCGGAAGACGGACACCGTCGCCGACAGGCGTTCGGCCTGATCGGCCAGCGAACCCGCAGCGGCGGCGGCTTCCTCGACCAGCGCGGCATTTTGTTGGGTTACCTGGTCCATCTGGGCCACCGCCTGGTTCACCTGTTCGATACCGGATCGTTGCTCGACGGAGGCGGTGGAAATGCCGCTCATGATTTCCGTGACGTCGCCCACGGCGCTCACGATCTCGCTCATGGTGCGACCCGCGGCGCTGACCTGATTGGAGCCCTCGCGTACCTGGTCGATCGAGTCTTCGATCAACGACTTGATTTCTTTCGCCGCCAGGGAACTGCGCTGGGCGAGCGAGCGCACCTCCGATGCGACGACCGCGAACCCGCGGCCCTCCTCGCCGGCGCGCGCGGCTTCCACCGCCGCGTTCAATGCCAGGATATTCGTCTGGAAAGCGATGCTTTCGATCGTCGCGGTGATATCGGCCATCTTCCCCGAGCTTGCGGAAATGGCGTTCATCGCCTCCACGACGCGCGCCACTACCACGCCGCCATTTTGTGCCGTCGAGGAAGCGTTCGCGGCGAACTGGTTGGCGCGCTGCGCGTTTTCCGAATTCTGTTGAACGGTCGCCGTCAGCTGTTCCATGCTCGCGGCGGTTTCCTGAAGCGAGGCGGCCTGTTCTTCCGTGCGGGAAGAGAGATCGTTGTTGCCCGATGCGATCTCGTTCGTGCCGACCGTGACGGCTTCGGAACCGGCCCGGATGCGGTTGATCATGTCCACCAACGATGTCTGCATTTTCGCGATGGAGGCGAGGAGACTCTGCTGGTCGCCGGCCTGCACGACGATGCGCTCCGTCAAGTCGCCCGTGGCGATGCGCTGGGTCACCTTGGCGGCGTATGCGGGTTCGCCGCCCAGTGCACCCACGACGTTTCGGATGATCTGCCAGGAAAGCGCGCCGATGACCCCGGCGGCGACGACGATCAGGCCGATCAGGAACCCGGCCGTTTCCCAGAACGTCTTGTTGATGTCGTCGATGAAGATACCCGTGCCGATCCACCAGTTCCAGGGCTTGAACTCGATCAGGCCATTCAATTTATCCGTCATGACGCCCGTGGAGGGCTGTCTTGCCTGAACCGCCATGATCGGCATCGGATCGCGAGCCAGCGCTTCCCGAAACACATCGCCGTCGGAGCGTCCATCGAGTGCCTTGCCGGCGTTGTTCTTGCCGATCAGCGCCTGATTCCGGTGGATGAGCGTGATGCCTTCCGGCGTCCGGGCCCAGAAAAAGCTTTTATCCGAATAATTCAGTTGGGTCAGGGCTTGCTTGACGCTCGCTTGCGCCTGCTCGCGGGTCAGGGTGCCCGCGACTTCCTGATCATGATAATAATCGGCCAGATGCTGCGCCATTTGCAGCAGATTCGTGATCTGCGCGCGCCGTTCGTCGAGCATCGTATGCTTCAACGTCGTGAGGGCGTAGCCCCCCACGGAAAAAAGCGCGACGAGCGCTGCGGCCACGAGCAAGACTAGCCGGGTGGAAATTTTCATTGGGTTGGTTCTCGATTGGATCCGAAGCGCCGGAGCTCTTACGTCTTGACCCAACCTATAACGGGCGCGCGGGAAAATACTGTAGGCCATTTACCCTTATAAAAGATCCTCGCATCGTATCGGCAGGCGGCGTATCCGTTTGCCGGTCGCGTCGAACACCGCGTTGGCGATCGCGGCGTTGACGCCGATGATGCCGATCTCCCCCAGGCCCTTTACGCCTTCGGGGTTGACCTCCCGGTCGTCGTCGTCGACGAACAGCGCGCTCAGCTCGCCGACGTCGGCCGCGCAGGGAACCAGATAGTCGCCCAGGCTGGCGTTCGGATAATGGCCGGTACGCGCGTCGATGTCCGTGCATTCGAGCAGCGCCGAACCGAGTCCCCAGACCATGCCGCCCTCGACTTGGGCGCGTGCGGCCAGCGGGTTCAGGATCCGTCCCGCGGCGAACGCGCCGACCATGCGCGGCACCCGTATCTGCCCGGTCAGGGCATGTACGCGCACCTCGACGAATTGCGCGCCGAAGGCCCAGGCGAGCTTGTCCCGACGCGGCGTGGACAGTTGCGCGATACCCCGCTCGAGCTTGCCGATCAGCGCGGCATCCGCACCCGCGGGGAGATAGGTGAAGGTGATGTCGATGCGGCCCCCGAACGCGTCCGCCAGCAGCGTGGCGAGCGGCAGCGCGCGTCCGTCGGCATGGCGGATCGCGCCGTCGGCGAAGCGCAAGGCGTCGCGCGTGCTGCCGGCGAGCGCACCGCCGTCGCGCGTCGCGGCTGCCAGCAGCCGGTCCCGTATCTGCGCGCATGCCTGGCCGAGCGCGTTGACCAGGCTGGTCGACGTGGCGGAGCCGCCCGACAGGCCCGCCGGCGGCAGCGCCGTGTCGCCCAGTTGCACGTGCACGGCGTCGACGCGCCATCCCAGTCGGTCCGCGAGCGTCATCGCGAGCAGCGTGGTCAGACCGTTGCCGATCTCGTGATGCGCGGTGGCCACGCCGGCGCAGCCGTCGGCGCACAGGGTGACGCGCACCATCGCCGCCGCGGTCTTCACCGGGCGCGCCGCGCTGGCGCAGCCCCGGCCGATGAGCCAGTCGCCGTCGCGGCGAGCGGCGGGGCGGAGCGCCGCGCCGGGCCCGCCCGTGGCGCGCGGGCCGCCGGTCCAGCCGAACGCGGCGGCGCCGGCATCGAAGCAACGCATCAGCGGCCGCGTGGTGAAAGGCTTGCCGCTGACGGTGTCGCGGCGGGTATCGTTGATACGTCGCAGTTCGATGGGGTCGCGCCCGAGACGATGCGCGAGTTCATCGACGGCGGATTCGAGCGCGAACAGATAGGGCACCTCGGGCGGCGCGCGCATCGGACCCGGCGTATTCCGATCGACCTGCGCGATATGTTCGCGCGTGCGCACGTTCGGGCAACGGTACAGCGCGGAGGTGACATCCACGCCTTCCATCGCGAACAGGTCGAAGCGCGACGTCGCCGCGCCCGCCTCGTGGACCAGCGCCGTGAAATGGCCGCGTGCATCGGCCCCCAGTTGCACGCGATGCCGCGTTTCGGTGCGGTGCGTCGCGACGGTGAAGCTGTCGCGGCGGCCGATTTGCAGCGTCAGCGGCCGGCCGATCCGGCGCGCGGCGAGCGCCACCGGGGCGGTATATTGGGACAAGCCGAGCTTCGAGCCGAAATGACCGCCGATGAAGCGCGCGATCACGCGGATGTGGTCGGCGTCGATGCCCAACTGTGCGGCGAGGCCGTGCCGGACCGCGCCGACGAAGCGGGTGGGTTCGTAGACGGTCAATCGGTCGCCTTCCCAGACGCAGGTGGTGCCGGGCAGTTCGATCGGGTTGTGATGCTGAATCGGCGTGGCGTAGCAGGCGTCCACGTAGGCCACGGATGCGGCGAGACCCTGGAGCGTGTCGCCGACCTGCGGATCCGCGTAGTCGTCCTTCAGATCGGCCAGCGCGCGGGGCGCCAGACGCGCATCGTCCAGGCTGTAGACGCCCGGCGCGGCGGTCTCGTACCGGATCGCGAGGCGCGCGGCGGCCTCCTGCGCCGCTTCCCGGGTGTGCGCGGCGACCAGCGCGACGATCTGACCGGCGTAATGGATGACCGGCGACGCCAGCGGGCAGAGCGTGCTGTTCGCATAGCCGCCGCCGAGCACGTGCCCCACCGGGCGGATCGCGTCGCCGACGTTCTCCCAGGTCAGGATTTCCAGCACGCCGTCGATGCCGAATGCCGCCCGGGTATCGATGCTGCGGATTCGGCCCTGGCCGATGGGGCTGGTCACGACGACCGCGTGCGCGAGACGGGGAATGGCCTCGTCGAGCGCGAACGTCGCCGTGCCGGTGACCTTGGCGACGCCGTCGATGCGGCGGTGGGGATGACCGAGAATCAGGGAAGCGGACGGCATGCGGCGTTCTCCACGGTGTGCGGCTTGTCCGGACGGACTGGCATGTCCTGCAGCAACTAGCGTGCACGGGCCGCCGCCAGGGCAATCCGTACCGGCGCGCAACACGTGAATTGTACCGGTACTGTACCGGGTTCAGTGGTTACACTGTGTCTTCCATTGAACCGAGACCGGAGTTCCCCATGTTGATCGAGATCCTCAGTGCCTTGCCTGCCGGCATTCTGTTCGCGACCGTCATGTCGATTACGCCGGGACCGAACAACATGATGTTGCTCGCCTCGGGCGTCAATTTCGGATTCCGCCGGACCGTGCCGCATCTGTTCGGCATCAGTTCGGGAGTGGCGCTGCTGACGTTATCGGTGGGTTTCGGGCTGGGAGAGGCGTTGCAACGTTTTCCCCGCCTGTACACGGTGCTCGAGGTGGCGAGTGTCCTGTACCTGCTGTACCTCGCCTGGAAAATCGGCACGTCCGGCGGCATACAGACGAAAAAGGGCGAGCGCCGGCCGATGCGCTTTCTCGAAGCGCTCGCTTTCCAGTGGGTCAATCCGAAGGCGTGGATGATGGTATTGACCGCGGTGACGACGATCCGCCTGAGCACGGATTTCAACGTCAACACCGTGTTGATGGCCGCCGTGTTCTACCTGGCCGGGTTGCCCTGCATCTGTTTGTGGGCCGGTTTCGGAACGGCGATGCGGCGTCTTCTGTCACGGCCGGTATGGCTGCGGACCTTCAATATCGCGATGGCTCTCGCGCTCATCGTGACGGTGTATCCGATGGCCCGGCAGATGCTCGGATAGCGGCAGGGAGCGGCAGGGAGCCGGGCAGTTCAACTCGCCAGAATGCGCTTCGCGCGATCGGTCACGGCCTTGTCGATGAACTTGCCGTCGACGGCGGTCGCGCCCTGCGGGTTCGCCGTCCATGCGGCGACCACGCGCGCGGCCCATTCGCGCTGCGCGTCGGTTGGCGCGAAGCCATGGTTGATCGCTTCCACATGGCTGCCATGCAGGCAAAGCTTGCCGCCGAAGCCGAAGCGACGCGCCGTCGCCACCGCGGCGGCGATCGCGTCGGCCTTGTCGGTGGTGCCCGGTTTGTCGTGCGAACGCGTCACGCCGTCGATCGGGGCGGGCAGGCCGGCATGGCGCGACGCGATCACGAACGCGGTACGCACCGCGTCGAGTTCGCTGCCGTCGCCTTCGATGCCGGCATCGACGCCGAATTCGAAGGACCCGAAGGCGAGCCGCGCGACGCCGGGGGCCTGCGCGATGTCGCGCAGTTGCACCACGCCCGCGACCGATTCGACCAGCGCGATCACGACCGCTCCCTCGCCCGCGCGCGCGGACAACGCCGCCAGTTGTCCCGCGCTTTCCACCTTCGGCACCATGAGGTGATGCAGCGGTGTGTCCTTGAACATCGCGAGGTCGTCGTCGTGCCATGGGCTGCCCGGAGCGTTCACGCGAATCACGAGGCGGCCGCGGTTCGCGTCGGTGAGGGCGGTCTGCAGCCAGACCGCGAGCTGTTCGCGCGCGCGGTCCTTCGCGTCATGCGCGACGCCGTCCTCGAGATCGATGACGACCTGGTGCGCGTCGGTCGCGAGCGCCGCGGCGAACCGTTCGGTGTGATCGCCCGGCACAAACAGATAGCTTCTCAGGGTCATGCTGCTTCCTTTCGGTGAACGGCGTTGGCGGGCGTGAGGTCATGCTGCGGGCTGGTTGCCCATGACGCCCGCGAAGGAATTGTTGCACGACTTCACGACGCCTGCGCGTCGTCCGGCGCGCTCGGGATCACCTGGAGGTCCGCTCCGCCTCTCGCCGGCCTGGCGGGCGGCGCGGCCCCGGGCGCCGCGCGCAGCCGGGCGGAGACTTCGTCGAACTTGAGCCGCGCGGCCGGATCGCCGCCCTGGGCCGCGGCCAGCGCATACCAGAGACGCGCCGAGGTCAGATCGACGGCCACGCCGTCGCCGCCTTTCTCGTAAAAACTCGCGACGATATATTGCGACGCCTCGTCGCCGTTCTTCGCCGCCTTCAGATACCAGCCGAAGGCGCGCGCGTAATTGCGCGGGGTGCCGCGGCCATCCATGTACTGCGTCGCGAGCGCGACCTGGGCATCGACGTGACCCTGCGCGGCGGCCTTCAGGAACCAGCGGTGCGCGAGCGCCGTGTCGCGCGGCACGACCTGTCCGTCGTCGTAGAGACGCCCGTACGTGAATTGCGCGTGGGACATGTTCGCCTGCGCGGCCTTGCGCAGCCAGATCAGCGCGCCGGGAATGTCCGGCGGCGTGCCTTCCCCGTTGAGCAGCATCATCGCATAGTCGAATGCGGCGATGCGATTGCCGTGCCGGGCCAGGGTGGCGAATTCACGCAGCGCGACGGGGAAATTGCTCTGCTGGTAATCGGCCAGCGCCGTTTGCAGCGCCGGCGAGGCGGCGGCCTCGGATGTGCCGGGGGCGCGATGCGCCGGCGCCGCGAGCGGCGCGCCCGAAGCGGCGACGAGGGCGAGGGCGATGGCAAGGCCGGCCAACGGGCCGGCGGTACGGGAGGACAGGGACATCGCAATGGTTCCAGAAGGCGATCGGGGCTATCGATCGGGCTATCGATCGGACTATGATATGCGTCCGTGAGCATCGTGGACGAATCCCGCGCGCGGCTTCGGCGTATCCACCCGTTCCGCCTCGCAAAATCATAGGCTGTCGAAAACATGTCCGCATCCACCGGTAAAGAAAAGCACGCGCACCTTCTGCCTTACATCGTCGCCGCCACGTTTTTCATGGAATACCTCGACACGACGGTCATCGCGACCGCGCTGCCGCAGATGGCGCGGACCTTCCATGTCGGGCCGAACGAACTGAGTCTCGGCATGACCGCCTACATGCTCGCGCTCGCGGTCTTCATCCCGGTCAGCGGCTGGGTGGCGGACCGTTTCGGCGCGCGGACCGTCTTCGGTAGCGCGATCGTGGTTTTCACGCTGGCGTCGGTGCTGTGCGGCCTGTCGGGCAGCGTCGGGGAATTCACCGCCGCGCGCCTGCTGCAGGGGCTGGGCGGGGCGATGATGGTGCCGGTCGGCAGATTGATCGTCGTGCGCAATACCGAGAAAAGCCGGTTGATGCAGGCGATCTCGACCATCACCTGGCCGGCGATCGCCGCGCCGGTCGTGGGACCGCCGATCGGCGGATTCATTACCACCTACGCGTCGTGGCGCTGGATATTCCTGCTCAATGTGCCGTTCGGCATCGCGGCCCTGCTCGCGGTGCTGTGGCTGGTGCGCAATGAGCGCGAAAGCGCGCCGCGTCCGCTCGACGTCACGGGCTTCGTGCTGAGCGGCGCGGCGCTGACGGCGATTCTGTACGGCACCGAACTCGCCAGCCAGCGGGAGGCGAGTGTTACGTCCGCGGTACTGTACGTAGTCGTCGGCGTGGTCCTGGGCCTCGTGTCGTTTCGCCATGCATCGCGCGCGGCGCATCCGCTGATCGACTATACGACCCTGCGCGTGCCCACGTATGCGGTGACCGTCGTCAGCGGCGCGATCACGCGCATCGGCATCGGCGCGGTGCCCTATCTGATGCCGCTGCTGTTCCAGCTCGGTTTCGGCCTGTCGGCATTCAAATCGGGATTGCTGCTGCTGGCCAGCGCGGTCGGCAATCTCGGCATGAAGGCGCTGACGACGCGCATCCTCAAACGCCACGGCTTTCGCCGGGTCGCGCTGGTGGACGTGACCGTCGCCGGCGTGTTCATCATCGCCTGCGGACTGCTGACGCCCGAAACGCCGTTGGTCGTCACGCTCCTGGTGGTGTTCGTCTACGGCGTGGCCCGGTCGATGCAGTTCTCGCTGCTCGCGACGCTGGCCTATGCGGATATTCCGCAGAAGCAGATGAGCGGGGCGAGCACGTTGTGGAGCGCGGCGTCGCAGATGACGACCGGGATGGGAATCGCGTTCGGCGCGCTGGCATTGCGCCTGGCCGCCGCTTCACGTGGCGAGGGCGGGGCGCTGCCCGCCGGACATTACACACTGGGGGATTTTCGCTGGGCTTTCGCGCTGGCCGGTGTCGTGACCCTGCTGTCGCTGCCGGGGTATTTCAGGATGGCGTGCGATGCCGGCAGCGGTCTGCGGGAACGCTCGGGCGGTTGAGGGAAGGCCGCACGCGGTGCCCGGATTCGGGGCATCGCGTGCGGGGCATTCGCACGAGGCACGCGGTTTGCTTGCCTGTCGGTCTGTCTTTCACATAAAGGAATGCGATTATGAAGATTGAGTTCACCGGACGCCGTGAAGTGGTCGCGGCCGCGCGCGTTGCCTTTGAAGCCCTCGTGGATGGAAAAGACGTGTGGTGCAGCGTTTCCCTCGATGCGCTGGCGGATCATTACGGCGTGGACGGCCCCGCGTCCCATGACCTCGTGACGACCTTCGAGGCGAATCGCGTGCAGATCGAGGCCTCCGCGGCGAAGCTGCTGGAAAAGAACGGCGGTCAGTCCGTCGAGTTGGAAACCACCGACCTGAACTGAGCCGGGTGTCCGTGGCGCGGTCGCGGCCATTGCCTATTCCGGTGGCATCGCTTCGAGCGCCATGGCACTTGCCCACAGACCGTCGAGCATCCTGTCGGCCCTCTGTTCCGAAAATCCCGCGGGCAGTTCGGCGCGGACCTTCCCCATGACCGCCGGCGTGCGTGCGATGATCTCTCGCAGCAGCGGCCCGGCGTCCCCGCCGTATCCAGAAAAGATTTGCGCGGCCATCAGTGCGCGCATGTCCTTCTGCGCGTCGCGTTGGACATGTGGAACGTGTCATGATTTCCCCGGGCTTGCTGTACTCTTCGAGGCTGGCGGAGGCGTCCTCGTCCGACAGGGCGTCCCACCGATCCATCCTGAGGAGACATGGACATGAAAGCATTCGGTTGTTCCTTCACGCGCACCGTCGCCCGCGCGGGGTGCGCCGCGCTGACGCTGGCGCTCGGCGCCTGCGTTGTTTTCCCCTACTCGATTCCCGCGACCTCGCTGGACAACGCCGCGGCGCGGCAGGCGAGCGCCGATGCGTTGACGGGGCCGGTCGCGATCCTGCGACAAGGCAGCTTCTTCCTCGGCGGCCACGATGTCCATTCGGACACGCTGTCGACGTCGCCGAAATACGAGGCGTCCGGCACGGTCACCGTCGACCAGATGTACGTGCATTACCAGACGCCGGTGAACGCGAAACCGGTGCCGATCACCCTCGTGCACGGTTGCTGCCTGACGGGCACCAGTTGGGAAACGACGCCCGACGGCCGGATGGGCTGGGACGACTATTTCGTCCGTCGCGGTTATTCGACCTATGTCATCGATCAGTCGGAACGCGGCCGCTCGGCGGCGAAAATCGGCGCGATCAACGGCGTCAAGCTCGGCAGCGCGCCGCCCGCGCGCCTGCCGGACGTTTTCGCGGCGTCGCACGAGGCGGCGTGGAAGATCTTCCGTTTCGGCCCCGCCTATCCGCAAGCCTGGCCGGGTGAGCAATTCCCGGTGGAGGCGCAGGGGGAGTTGTGGAAGCAGATGGTGCCCGACTGGAGCGGCTCGTTGCCGACGCCCAACCCGACGGTGCCGGCACTCTCGCAATTGGCGATCAAGCTCGGCCACACCGTGCTGGTGAGTCATTCGCAGGCCGGCATCTACCCGTTCCAGACGGCGGCGTTGAGCACGCGCGGTGTGGCGGGAATCGTCGCGCTGGAGCCGGCCGAATGCCCGTCCGCGAGCGCGGATCTGACGCCCTACGCCAAGATGCCGATTCTGGTGGTGTTCGGCGACTACATCGACCAGTCGCCCCGCTGGGCGCCGCGCCTGAAGGCCTGTCGCGGGTTCGTCGATGCGACGAACCGCGCGGGTGGACAGGCGAAACTGCTGGTGTTGCCCGATATCGGCATCCATGGCAATACCCACATGATGATGCAGGACCGCAACAACCTGGAAGTGGCCGATCAGGTGTTGCAGTGGATCGATACCCAGGTGGAGCGGGCCGCGCAGTGAGCGCTCAGGCCAGCGGCATGCCGCTCGGCGGCCGAGGCTAGCTCCGTGCCGCGGCTGGCCGGGCGATGCGCGTCGCCCGACGTGCGCCGCCCGGCGCCTTTGCCGCGGTGTGGGGGATGTCGCCGATCCCCGGGCGCACCACCGGCACCGGCTCCTCATCCACCAGACGGAAGGCGCGCGACAGATGCTCGCGCATGCTGTCCGCGGCCAGCGTCATGTCGTTCGCCAGAATCGCGTCGATGATCCGCAGGTGCTCGCCGCACCATTCCTTGATGCGCCGCCGGTTCTCGTAACCGCGGAACTCCAGCAGCCGGCGCAGCCGGTTCTGCTGCTGCATCGATTGATGCATGAACGCGTTGCCGCTGAACTCCGCCAGCATTTCGTGGAAATTCGCGTCGGTGTCGAACAGTTGCTTCGGGCTCGCGCCGTTCAGGCCCAGTTGCGAGGTCAGCAGGATATGCTCGCGCCGGCAGCGTTCGAGCGCCGAGCGGTCCGGCGCAAATGTCGCGAGCAGCAGTCCCGCCGGTTCGATCGTCATCCGGAAATCGTAACTGCTGCGCAGCGTGATCGCGGAATCGAGCGATGGCTGGAAACTCCAGCCATGCCCCTTGTTGCGCGCGATCAATCCATCCTCCGATAAACGCGACAGGGCGCGGGTCATCGTCACCCGGTCCACGCCATACCGCTGCGCGATGTCGGTTTGCGTGAGCGAGGCCGGCACGCGCCCCGCCAGACGGTCCGTCACGAGCTGACTGTACAAGGCTTCGTCGCCGGAGACCGGCAGGTCGAGTTCCACGCGATGCGTACCGTCGGCGGGCTTGATCAGGAAGAATCCCTGGTTCCGGCGCGCTTCGATCACGCCAAGCGATTCGAGCACCGTCATCGCCGCGCGCACCGGCGTGCGGGATACGCCGAGCAGGTCGGCCAGTTGCTGTTCGCGCAGGTGATATCCCACCTCGAACCGGGCTTCCCTGATCAGATCCAGTATCTGCTTGGCCAGGAAATGCGCGCCCTTGCCTGCCCCACGTGCCATTGTGCCTCTCCTTCGGCGGTGAAGAAAAAATTATAACAAACAATACAATCCCGAAAACGGGAAAGTGCTCTCACGCCCCGGGAAATCGACGGTAACTCCGACCGAACGGGAATAAACGGCTTGACGCGTCATTTTCGTATTTGTATAAATTGATACAATTCAGACAAACAAAGTCTCGTTGAGACTTTTTTCCGGAGCGCGATATGTCACTGCACCTCCTGCTCGATTACCTCGCGTCGGCCGCTTTCGCCCGGGGCGCGCTCGTCACGCTGGCGCTGACCATCGTCTCGCTGCTCTTCGGCATGGTGATCGGTCTGCTGCTGGCGTTGTTGCAGGGTCTGCCGGGCCGCCTGCCCAGGACGATCGCCTTTTTCTACCTCTGGTTGTTCCGCGGCACGCCGGTGCTGTTCCAGATCATCTTCATCTACAACGTGCTGCCGTCGTTCGGCATTCGGTTCAGCGCCTTCGTGTGCGCGGTACTGGCGCTGTCCCTGAACGAGGGCGCCTTCATGTCCGAAATCTTCCGTTCCGGCCTGCAGGCCGTGAAACGCGGGCAGCGCACGGCCGGGATGGCGCTCGGCATGACGCGCGGCAAGATCTTCCGCCACATCGTGCTGCCGCAGGCGCTGCGCGTCGTGCTGCCGCCGATCGGCAACCAGATGATCGGCATGCTGAAGTTGAGCGCGCTGGTGTCGGTGATCGCCGTGCAGGAATTGCTGCTGGTCGCCGATCAGACCGCGAGCGCGAATTTCCGCTATCTCGAAGCGCTGACCGCGGCGGGCATCTATTACCTCGCGCTGACCACGCTCTTCATGCTGCTGCAAGGCTGGATGGCGCGTTCGCTGGATCCGAAACGCAAGGCCCTGGCCCGCAGGATGTCGTTCACCGAACGGCTGCTGGGCAGCTCGCAAGTCGTTCGTTAAAAAAAGGATCGCGCCATGTCGACCCCTGCTCCCCAACCTTTGCTGCGCATCAGCGGCATCGACAAAAGTTACGGCGATACGCAGATCCTGAAGCGCTGTTCGATCGAAGTGGCGCCCAAGGAAACGATCGTCATCATCGGGCCGTCCGGTTCCGGGAAATCGACGTTGCTGCGGTGCGTCAACCTGCTGGAGACCATCGACGCCGGCAAGATCCTCTTCGAAGGGCGCGACGTGACGCGCGAGCGCCGCCATGAACACCTGGTGCGCCAGCAGATCGGCATGGTGTTCCAGAACTTCGAACTGTTCTCGCACCTCTCCGCGGTCGAGAACATCATGCTTGCGCCCGTCACGGTGCTGGGCATGTCGCGCCACGACGCGCACGATCTCGCCCTCGGTCTGCTGGACAAGGTGCGCTTGCGCAATCGCGCGGAAGCGTTTCCGGATGAACTCTCGGGCGGCCAGCAGCAACGCGTGGCGATCGCCCGGGCGCTGGCGATGAAGCCGAAGCTGATGCTCTACGACGAGCCGACCTCGGCGCTCGATCCCGAAATGATCAGCGAGGTGCTGGACGTGATGACGGACCTCAGCGCCGAAGGCATGACCAGCGTCGTGGTGACCCATGAAATGGGTTTTGCCCGGCGCGCGGCCGACAAGATCGTTTTCATGGACGCGGGCGAGGTCATCGTCACGGCCAGCAGCGAACAATTCTTCAGCGGCGTGGTGCACGAACGCGCACGCCGTTTCCTCGACCAGATCCTGCATTGAATCCGGAGACCTGCATGTCCCTGCAACCCGATCTGTCCCGCATGAAGCGGGACCTCGCGGCACTCGTCGGCGTCAATACCGAAAACCCGCCCGGACGCGAACTGGAGGCGGCGCAGCTCGTGCACCGCCTGCTCGCGGCCGAGGGCTTCGACCTGTCGCTGAGCGAATACAAGCCCGGTCGCGCGAACGTGATGGCGCGCATGGAAAACGGTCCCGGTCCGACATTCGCCTTCAACACGCACCTCGATGTGGTGCCCGCGGGCAATGGCTGGCGGTCCGACCCCTTCATCCTGCGCGAGGCGGACAACCGCCTGTACGCACGCGGTGCCTGCGACGCGAAGGGGCCGCTCGCGGCGATGATCGAGGCGATGCGCATGCTCGCGGCGAATCGCGGGCGCTGGTCGGGCACCTTGCTCGGCGTTTTCACCGCCGACGAGGAGATCGCCAGCGAGGGCGCCAAGCATTATGCCGCCGGCGGTCCGCACGTCGATTTCGTCGTGGTGGGCGAGCCGACCTCGAACGCCACGTTCTCCGCGCACAAGGGCAGCCTGCGACCCCTCGTGCGCGTGCACGGCGTGACGGCCCATTCCGGCACGCCGCATCTCGGCGAGAACGCGATCTATCGCGCGGCGCAGTTGCTCAGCCTGATCGAAGGCCATCACAACGATGTGGTGCGCTGCCGCTGTCATCCGCTGGTCGGCGCGGCGAGTCTGACCGTCACGCGCGTGCAGGGCGGCCATGCGGACAACGTCATTCCGGGTGCCTGCGATCTGCTGCTCGACCGGCGCATGGTACCCGGCGAACGGGACGAGGACGTCAAGCGCGAATTCGACCAGTTGCTGGCGCTCGCGTACGAGCGCTTCGGCGTGCGCGCGGAAATCGTCGAGTACCGCGCGACCACCGGCAGCGCGACGGAGACCGCCCGCGACGAGAAGATCGTGCAGACGAGCCTGGAAGCCTGCCGCGCGAACGGCACCTTCGATCCGGGTCCCTTCGGTTTTCAGGGCGGGTGCGATCTCGTGCATTTCCGCAGTGTCGGCGCGACCGGCGTGGTGATCGGCCCGGGTACGCTGGCCGTGGCGCACAAGCCGGACGAGTTCGTGCCCATCGACGAGTTCCTCGCCGCGAGCCTGATATATCGCGACGTCGCGCTCGACATGTTGCGTACGGGCGCCTGACGTCATGACGTCGTCCCATTCGTCTGCGGATCGCTCGCCGTCGATGCCGACCTCGGTGCCGTCGATGCCGTCGATGCCATCGGTTCCGTCGATGATCTCTCACGTGTCGTTGCACACCGCGGATCTTCACTACGGCGGCGACCTGGTCTTGCACACCGCATCGTCGGGCAGCGTCGACCGGCTCGAAGCGCTGTATCTGCGCGTGGTCGAGGACGGGCGGGTCGGCATCGGCGAGGTGCGTATCAATATCGCCTATCTGAACGGTCTGGCGCCGGCGCAGGTGGTGGCAGAGGCGTGCCGGGCGGTCGCCGCGATCGACTGGCGCCAGGGTGCGACGCGCTTGCTGGCCACGGCGTCCGGCTGGCTCGCGGGTTTCAGCGCGCCGGTACGGATGCTGGTCGACTCTGCGTTGCAGGACGTGCGCGCGCGTCTCGCGGGCACGAGCGTCGCCGCCCTGTGCGGCGCCTCGCCGGTACCGACGACGGCCCTGAAGGCGGCGGACCCGGCCGTCGGCTGGCGCTCGAACCAGACCCTCTTCTGGTCGTCCGACGAAGCCATGCTGGCGCGCGCCGCCGGCTATGTCGCGCGGGGGTTTCACGAACTGAAACTGCGCGTGGGCATCGGCGCGTTCGACGACGACCTGCGGCGCATCGACCTGCTGTGTGCGCGCCTTGGCGACACCGTGACGTTGTCGGTGGACGCGAACGGACAGTGGTCGCCCGGGAGCGCTCCGACGCGCCTGCGCGCGCTGGCCGCGCGCGGCATCGAGTACGTCGAGCAGCCGATCGCCGCGGGCGACTGGCTGGCGCTTGGCCGTCTGTTGGACGACGCGCCGCTGATCGTGATGCTGGACGAGAGCCTGCAATCGAGCGCGGATATCGCCCGCCTGTGCGCGCTGGCCGGCGCGCCGGTTGCCGCGCACCTGAAGCTGGTGAAGCTCGGCGGCATCGCCGCCACCGTCGATGCCGCGCGGCGCCTGCAGGCGGTCGCGATTCCCCTGATGATCGGCCAGATGAACGAAGGCGCCGCCGCGACGGCCGCCGCGCTGCACGTGTGCTGCGCGACCGCGCCGCGCTGGGCCGAACTGTATGGCGCGGACGGTTTGCGCGACGACCCGGTCGAGGGCCTGTCGTATGGCGCGGGCACGGTCCGGGTCGACGATCCCCGCGGTCTGGGCGTGCGACTGCGCGTGGGTATCGACGCCGACGCTGATGCCGACGCAGATGCCGACGCCGATGCCGACGCCGACGCCGACGCAGATGCCGACACCGACACAGATGCCGACGCCACCGCCGACGCCGACGCCTCGCAGGCACGGGCGCGGGCGCGGGCACGGGCGCTTTCCCCTTGATCCTTTCTCATTTTCCTCGAACCAGGAGCATTCCCATGCAGACCCGCCAAGGTCCCGCCCAGGGCAGCGAATCCGCGTTTGCCGCAGCCGAGTACGCAGGCCGTGTCGCCCGCACCCGCGCGCTGCTCGCCAAGGCGAACATCGACGCGATGATCGTCACCGGCCCGGAAAACATCTTCTATCTGACGGGCCAGCAGACGCCCGGCTATTACACGTTCCAGGCGCTCGTGCTGCCGGTGGAAGGCGAGCCCGTCTTCGTGATTCGCCAGCTCGAATACTTCAATTTCATCGCCAATACCTTCATTCCGGACGCGCAGGTGTACGGCGACGGCGACGACCCGATCAACGTTCTGGTCGACGTCATCCAGCGCAAGGGCTGGTCCGGCAAACGCATCGCCATCGACAAGCGCGGCTGGTTCCTGCCGATCGCGGTCTACGAGGCGCTGGGCGAGAAGCTCGGCACGATCGCCGACGGCGCGCGCATCATCGAACAGCTGCGCGCGGTGAAATCGGCGGCCGAGATCGACAAGATCGTCACCGCCGCATCGTATGTCGATGCCGGCATGCGCGCCGGTCTGGCCGCGGTCAAGGTGGGCGCGACCGAGAACACGCTGGTGGCGGCGATGATGTCGGAAGCGATCGCCGCCGGTTCGGAATACGTCGGCATGGAGCCGCTGGTCTCCGCCGGGCCGCGTACCGGCGTGCCGCACGGCACGTGGCGCCGCCGCGCGCTCGAGGCGGATGCGCCGGCCTTCCTGGAGATGGCCGCCTGTCACGACCGCTATCATGCGGCGCTGATGCGCTCGGCGTGGATCGGCACCGCGCGCCCCGAGGCGCTCGACATGGAAAAGGTCTGTCAGGAAGCCTTGCAGGCCGCGCTCGACGCGATCCGCCCGGGCGAGACCTGCGAAGCGCCGCATCTCGCCTGCCAGCGCGTGATCGACCGCGCGGGCTACACCGACAATTTCAAGAAACGCACCGGCTATTCGATCGGCATCGCGTTCGCGCCCGACTGGGGCGAGGGATCGATTCTGAGCCTGTATAGCGGCGTCACGACCCTGCTGGAACCGGGCATGACGTTCCACATTCCGCCGGCGTTGCGCATCTACGGCGAATTCACCGTGGGCGTGAGCGAAACCGTGGTGGTCACGGAGACCGGCTGCCGCGCGCTGGGCACGATCGAGCGCCCGTTGCTGCGGGTTGCTGCATGAATCCAAGAGGTCAGTTCATGTCATCCACGAAGCTCGCACCGCGCATGCGTCGCGTGCGGCCATCTCCCACCGCGGTCATTTCCGACAAGGTCAGGGCATTGCTCGCGCAGGGCAAACCCGTGATTAATCTGGGCGAGGGAGAACTCAATTTCGATACGCCGGCGCACATCAAGCGCGCGGGCATCGCCGCGATCGAGCGCGGCGACACGAAGTACACGGCGGTCGCCGGCACGGCCGAACTGCTCGCCGCCATCGCCGAGAAATTCCAGCGCGACAACGGCATCGCGTACACCAGCAAGGAAGTGATCGCCGGGACCGGCGCCAAGCATCTGATCTTCAACGCGCTGCTCGCGACCATCGATACCGACGACGAGGTGCTGGTCTGCGCGCCGTATTGGGTGTCCTATCCCGATATGGTGGCGCTGGCGGACGGCCGCACGCGGGTGCTGCCCTGCGCCGCCGCCGACGGCTGGAAGCTGCGCCCCGAGGTCCTGCGCGCGGCAATCGGCCCGAAGACCCGCTGGCTGATCCTGAATTCGCCGAACAATCCGTCGGGCGCGATCTATACGCATGACGAACTGAAGGCGCTCACGGACGTGCTGCTCGAGCACGATCACGTGCTGCTGATGGCCGACGATATCTATGAACAGGTGCGTTACGACGGCGCCTTCTTCACGCCGGCCCAGGTCGAGCCGCGTCTGAAGGAGCGGACGCTGACGATCAACGGCGTCTCGAAAGGCTATTCGATGACCGGCTGGCGGCTGGGCTATGCGGGCGGCCCGGCATGGCTGATCGCGGCAATGAACACGCTGCAATCGCAGAGCACGTCGAATCCGAGCACGATCTCGCAGGCGGCGGCCGTCGCGGCCCTGCGTGGCGGTACCGCGTTCATGAGCGACTGGCTCGCGGCGCTGCGCGCGGGACGCGCCGCCGTGCTGGCTTGCATCGCGCGGTGCCAGGGTCTGTCGTGTTCGGCATCGGAAGGCGCGTTCTACGCGTTCGTCGATTGCTCGCGGCTCATCGGCGCGACCACGCCGGACGGTACCCGTCTGCACAGCGATCTGGATTTCGCGAATTATCTGCTCGAAGCGGCGCACGTGGGCGTGGTTCATGGCGGCGCTTTCGGCGTGGAGGATCATATCCGCATCGCCTACGCGGTGGCGCCCGCGACGCTCGCCGAGGCCTGCCGCCGCATCGAGGCGGCCTGCGCCGCGTTGCGGCTGGCGGACCCGGTCCCGGTCCCGGTTCCGGTCTCGTCGGCGAGCGCGGCCGGCGCCGCGGCACCGAACTGAGGGAGGGCGCCGCCATGCTGTATCTGGTCGAGGACGACAGCGATCTGCCCGCGCGGTACGGCGCCCTCGCGGCGCTGCTCGCCGATGCGCTGCACGCCACGCTATGGCCCGCGCCCGCGGCGCTCGACGAGGCGCGTTTTCCGGACGCGGTACAGTTCGTCACCCGGGATCGGGGGCTCGCGCCCAGCGGACTGATCTGGGCGGAACGTCTCGGCGTGCTGCGTGCGCCCTGCGGGGATGCGCCGGCCGCGGCGCGGGAGCGCGATATCGTCGTGCCGCTGCATCCGCGCGTCATGGGCGATGGCGTGTCGGCCGCGGCGTGGCGCAGACAGGCGGACGGTCAGGATGTCCCGGTGCGTCATTGCCGCGTGCTTCGCGCGGGAGACGCCTGGCGAGTCGTCGATGTCGCGACGGGCCTCGCCATCCCGGGACTGGACGACTGCCGGCAGGACGACTTCGGCCGCTGGTCGGCGGCACCCCCTGGGGCCGATAGCCTACGGCGCGCGCCGCGTATCGTACACGGTGAACCCGCACGGCTATGCATCGCGCTGATCGGCAGCGAAGCCGGACAGCGCGAAGGTTACCCCGCCACGCTCGCCGCGCTGGGCGACGCGCTGGATGCCGCCAGGATCGACAGCGCGACGCTCGATCTGCGGTTCGTCGCCCCCGGGACGTTAAGCCCGGCAGGCGCACCCGCCGCGCTCGCCGGGTGCGACGGCATCCTGCTGCCGGGCGGCGCCGACATGCGGGCGGTGCCGGGGCAGGTGAGGGCGGCGCGCCATGGCTGGCTTTCGGGCACGCCGGTGGTGGGGCTGTGTCTCGGCATGCAGACGATGGCGACCGCGGTGTTGCAGGTGGCTCTCGGCACGGACGATGTCGGTTTGACGGAAGTCGACGCGAACGTGCGCGTGCCGAGTTTCGTACCGATGCGCGCCGATCCGCCGGCGGCGTCGGAGGAAAGGCATCGCGTGGGAGAACACCGAATGCAGGTCGTCGACGGCTCGCATCTGAGGACGATTCTCGACGGTGAGCACGGCTTGCGCTACAACCATCGCTATCGCTTCAATGCCGCGCTGCATCCGGCATTGACGGCCGCGGGCCTGAACGTGGTCGCCCGGGACGACAGCGGCCAGATCGTCGATGCGATCGAAGCCCGCGATCATCCTTTTTTCATCGGCATGCAGGGTCACCCCGAGCAAAGCTCGACGCGACACCGTCCGCATCCGCTGTTGCGGGCGTTCGTCGATGCGGCGCGCGCGGCAGCAGCGCGATAACGGGTTTCCGTTTTCTCGGGGAAGGGCGGCGGTGTTGATGCGCAGTACAAGCCCCTTCCATGCTGAATTTGCCGGGTTCGAGCCGATCTTTTTGTATCATAGCGTTCACTACACTCAGGAATCCCCGTGAGGCTGTAGGTTCCCATGATCGGCGACCCCGGCAGGTGCATAAATTGACGTTCACATCCAGCAATGACGGTACACCACGAATGTCGCCACCGTTATCTGGGGTCGTTCCCTGGATCGCCATCGCCACGCTCGTGTCGTTCCTGCCGATTCCGTATCATTATTTCACCCATAAAATTTCCCCGGATCGGCTGGTGGTCGGCAATCGCTACATGGCGGCGGCCACGATGCTCGTGATGGTGCTCGTCTCGGTCACCCTGATCTCGGGAAATCCGGGGGCCGCGGGCGAAACCCGGGGAACGCGCTCGCGGCGCGTGTCGGGCGTGGCGGCGTGGTCGGCGTTGAGTTTGAGCATCGGCGTCATGGGTTCGATCGCCCTGCACGGCACGGATCGGATCAGCCCGTGGATTACGCACGTCCTTTTCGATCTCCCCGCTGCCGCGGGCGGCCATTCCTCGGCGGCGATTTCCATTGGGCTGGCGTGTCTATCGTATGCGCAGTGCCTGCGTCTCGCCACGCGCCTGCGTGCCTCCTACTATGTCACGCTGTTGCCGCTGCTTCTATCGGGAAGCGCCATCCTGGGTCACGCGTACGGCGTACCCGATCTCTATGTGTTCTGGGGCCGCAGCATTCTCGCGCTGCATTCGTCCAGCGCGCTCTTCGCACTTTCGCTCGCGACGCTGCTGGGCCAGGCCGGGACTTCCTGGTTTTCTCCGCTGGCATCGAGCGGGCCGGGCGGTACCGCGGCGCGACGTCTGTTCATCTTCATCCTGGTCATACCGCTGATCGGCTTGTTCCTGATACAGAGGGCGTCGGGCGGATTCATGGATTTCAGGATGGCGCTTTCGCTGTTGGTCATCGCGACGTTCGCGCCGATGCTGGGACTGATTCTGCATATTGGTGCGACGCAAGACCGGCTGGATGACGAGTATCGGGAAAAGGCACGCGCGCAGGCCGCGTTCGCCGAAGATTTGAAGGCGCGTCTTGCGGAACAGGCGCATTCGCTGCGGCATGAGAGCGAGGAGCGCATAAAAGCCGAATCGGCAATGTACCGGGCGCAACGAATGGAGGCCGTGGGTCAACTGACCGGCGGCATCGCGCATGACTTCAACAATCTGTTGATGGCGATCAACGCGAGCCATCATCTCCTTCGACAGCACATTCCGCAGGAACATCCCGCTCACCGGCATCTATCGAACGCGCATGCCGCGGCGAAACGAGGCGAGAAACTGACATCCCAGTTGCTGACCTTCTCGCGAACCCAACGGCTCGACATTCGACCCACCGACCTGGGTGCGGTGATGGATTTCACGCTCGCGATGGTGGGCAATGCGCTCGGACCCACCATTGAAGTCAATTGTGAGTTTCACGCGCCCGCCTTATACGTGCTCGCCGATGCGAACCAGCTCGAAATGGCGCTGTTGAACCTGGCGTTGAATGCCCGCGATGCGATGCCCGACAGGGGCACGTTTACCTTGGCCACCTCCCTGGAAGTGGTGCATACGCCGCAGGGGCTCGACCGCTACATCGCGATTTCGGTGACGGATACGGGAGCGGGCATGTCTTCGGAAGTCGCCGCGCGCGCGGTGGAGCCTTTTTTCACCACCAAGCCTCAGGGCCATGGAACGGGATTGGGCCTTGCCCAGGTGTACGGCTTTGTCAGGCAATGCGGTGGAACCTTCCGGCTGGAAAGCAATCCGGGGCAGGGAACGACCATCGATATGGTGCTCCCGGAAGCGCAGCCACCCGAACGGAAAAAAATGCCGGTCATCGAAAAATACAAGCACGATTGGACAGTCACCGCGAAATCCATCTTGTTGATAGACGATGACGAAAACGTGCGAACTGCGCTTGCCGAGTTGCTTCGTGGTGAAGGTTACGTTGTCGCGGAAGCCGAGGACGGCTACGCGGGACTGGAACTGCTCAAGGAAATACGGCCGGCCGCCGTCATCATCGATTTCCTGATGCCCGGCCTGAACGGCGCGGAAACGGCGCGTATGGCACGCTCGAACATGCCGAACCTGCCCATCATTTTCGTCAGCGGCTATTCCGACACGCTCGCGCTGGATCGCATATCCGAGGCGGTGGTCCTGCGCAAACCGGTCGACATAGACCAGCTGCTCGAAGCCGTGGAAACGGCGACCTGCAGCTGAAGCCGCAGGTCGGACGGTTTCGGACCGCTCACGCCGGCGGGAGCGCGATCGCCTGCGCGAACAGGCTGGCTTCCACGTTGCCGCCCGATGCGATCACCAGCACCGTCTTGCCCCGTACCGGCGCGCCCGGATCGGACAGCAGGGCGGCCAGCGCGACGGCGCCGCCCGGTTCGACGACGGTACGGAACGCCTCGAAGCACAGACGCATCGCCGCCATGACCGCGGTGTCGTCCGCCACCAGCACGCCGCTCAGCCGTTGCCGGTTGATCGAGAACGGCAGTTCCGCGGGCGTGGGCGCCAGCAGCGCGTCGCAGATCGACGGCGGCGTCGTCGCGGCATTGGTCTCGCGCTTGCCCGAGCACAGCGAGCGCCGCGTATCGTCGAAGCGCGCGGGTTCGGCCGCCCAGACCTGCGCGCGCGCGCCCGCGGCCTCCACCGCCAGGCAGGTGCCGGCGGACAAACCGCCGCCGCCGCAGGGCACGATGATCATGTCGGGCCGGTCCGCGCCCAGCACGTCGAGCGATTCGAATGCCACCGTGCCCTGACCCGCGATGACGTGATGATGGTCGCCCGGCGGCACGACCGCGAAACGCCCCTGCCGCGCGAGTTCGGCGGCCACGTCTTCCCGGCTCTGTCTGTCGCGGTCGTAGAGGACGATCCGCGCGCCCTGCGTTTCGGCCTTTTTGATTTTGTTGGCGGGCGCGTTGGAGGGCATGACCACGGTGGTGGGAATGCCGAGCAGACGGCCGACCGTGGCGATGGCCTGCCCGTGATTGCCGGTCGAGTAGGCCACGACGCCGTCCGGACACGACGCACGATCGAGCCGCGAAAGCGCGTTGTAGGCACCGCGGAATTTGAAGGCGGCGGTATGTTGCAGACTTTCCAGCTTGACGAAGACGCGTGCACCGGTCAACGCATCGAGCCGGTCCGAGCGCACGATGGGCGTGTGGATCGCCACGCCCGCCAGCCGTTCGGCCGCGTCGCGCACGTCGGCGGCGGTGGGCGTGAGGTATTGCATGCTCATGGCAACGTTTCCTGTGAAATCATGAGGCGCGCGGCGTTCGCGTCACGCGCCCTGGAGGGGGTCCTGCGCGGCCGCGATACCGCGCCTAGAAACGATGGCGCAGACCCACGGTCACGATCGTCTGCGAAGCGGTGCCATCCACGCCGTACGAGGAAATCGTGGCCCGCGCGCTCTGCAGCGCGCCGCTCGCGGTGCGTTGCGTGCCGTTTGCGCGCTGATAGGCCGCGGTCGTATAGACATCGGTGCGTTTCGAGAGGGTGTAGAACGCGCCGACGCTGCCCTGGTTGTATCGGGCGGACGTGTCGCCGCTGGCCGCCGTCAGCACGTAGCCGGCGCCGAAGCGCAGCGCCGGCGAGACGCGGTAGAACGCGAAGACGCGCCCGGTGTCGAATTTCTCCGTCGTATCGAAGGTCGACTCGCCGTCGTGACGGTATTGGGCGTTGCTGTAGCCGGCACCCACGGAGAGCGGGCCGAAGGCGTAGACGCCGGCGAGCTGGGCAATGGCGAGCGTATGCGCGGTGATGTAACCCGCGTTGATCGATCCGCCTTCGAACAGGGCGTCGGTGGTGGTGCTGTTCCAGGTGCTGCGCCTGCCGTTGTCGCCGTTGGGGTTGCTCGCCTGGAAATAGCCGCCCGACAGGCTCAGCGGGCCGCGATGATAGGCGGCCGCCGCGCTGAAGGTGATGCCCTGGCCGGTGTGTCCGGATACGCCGCCGAATGCGAACAGGCTTTCGAATCGCAGTCCTGCGTAATCCGGACTGGCGTATTTGACGGCGCTCGACACGCGTGCGCTGAAGTCGTTGTTGTCGACGTCGCCCGGGGTCGCGAACGGCACGCTGCCGCCGAAGCCGTCGGCGGTCATCGGCTGCACCAGATCGACGACCGGATCGTACAGGCGGCCGATCGTGACCGTGCCCCAGGTATGGCCGGCGAGCCCGACGAATGCCTGGCGGCCGAACTCGCGGCTGTTTTGCAGCAGCTTGCCGCTGCCGAGCGCGAAGCCGTTTTCCAGCTGGAAAATGGCGTTCAGGCCGCCGCCCAGGTCTTCCTGGCCCCGCAGGCCGAAACGGTTGCCCGATAGGCCGCCGCTCAACAGACTGTAGCGGGTGCCGGCGCTGGTTTTGAGATAACTGATGCCCGCATCCACGATGCCGTACAGGGTGACGCTGTCTTGCGGACTGCCCGATGCATTCACGTCGGCCCGTGCCGCTGCCGGCATGCCCGCGAGGCAAAACGCCAGCGGGCACGCCAGCGCCAACGTCCGCCCCGTCGATGCGATGTTCTTCACTGTCATCGCCCGGCTTATTTGAAGATCGAAACCGACGCGGGCAGCTGCCACTTGCCGATCAATTGCGCGTACGTACCGTCGGCGACGACCTTGGCCAGCGCCTCCTTCAGCGCGGCCGCCATCGCCGCGTTCCCCTTGTTCACCGCCATGCCGATGGTCGTGGTCTGCTCGAATTCCGGGCCGACTGCCGCATAGACGCCGGGCACTTCCGCCATGAGCTTGACCGTGCCGGGCGTCGAGTTGTACAGGGCGTCGGCGCGTCCCTGGCGCAGGCTCAACGCCGCGTCCTGGGCGGTGGGCAACGTCATGACGGTCGGCGCGGCAAGCTTGGCCGCCGCGCAGCGCTGGACGTCGGCGCGCGCATAGGTTTCCTCGATGCCGCCCAGCGTCACGGCGATCGTCTTGCCGCACAGCGACTGGTCGCGGCCGGTGATTTTCGCGGGGTTGGCGGCCTGCACGACGATCCGGTCGCCGATTTTCAGATAGGGCACGAAGTCGACTTGCGTCGCGCGCGCCGGGGTCATGTACATCGCCGAATTGATGAGATCGGTGCGGCCGCCCTGGAGTGCCGGAATCAGGCCGCTGAACTGCATGCTCTGCGCGTCCGGCGTCAGCTTCATCTGCCTGGCGATCGCACTGATCAGATCGATGTCGAAGCCCGTCAGTGCGCCGTCCTTCGTGAATTCGAACGGCGCGAAGGTCGCGGCGACGCCGTAGGTCAGGCGGCCGCTCTCGATCGTCTTCGGCGTGCCGGCCGCATGGGCGGCGCCGCAAAGCGTCAGGGAAACCGCCGCCGCGGCGGTCAGCGAGCGCATCATGGAACGAGGATTCATCGAGCGGCCTTGAGGTTGACATTGCTTAGGTTGTACAAATTTATACAAATCCTAAAATCGTCAGTCAAGGACAAATTCCCGGTTTGCGAGAGAATCGGATGAAAAATCTGTGTTTCGCGAAAGTGCTTCCCGATGGAAGATTGTATTTTTTGTGACTTTTTACAGAGCAGCGTGCCGCCATGCATGCCGGCGGGACGCTGGCCGATCAGGCCTCGACGCTTTGCCGAAGCGCCTGCGTCAGCGCGAGGACCAGCTTCGGCCGTTCGCTTTGCGCATTGCTCAGCAGCAGGATCTCGCGCTGGTACGGCACGCCCGGCAGCGCGGCCACGCGGCAGTTGGCCGCCAGGCGTTCGAGGCCGGACCAGCGCGGCACGAGACTGACGCCGACGCCGTCCGCGACCAGCATCGCGATGGCTTCCAGCGCGTCCAGATCGCACAACGCGTTCGGCACGATACGGTGATCGTCCAGGTAACGGGCCGCATGGCGTCCGCCCCAGGACTGCGGATCGTAGCGGATGTAGGGACGGCCGCGCAGGGCGGTGGCGATATCGTCGCGCCACTGCTTGTTGGAGAGAAAGACGAGCGCTTCGCGGCGCAACGAAACGGCGCGGATCGAGCGGGGCAGCGCGAACGGCGGGGCGACCAGGATCGCCGCGTCCAGTTCCTGCGCCTGCAACGCTTGATACAGCACGCGCGATGCCCCGGGTACGACGATCGGCTTGACGCCGGGCACCTGCCGCGTGAGCGTCTGCAACGCCGCGGGCAGCAGCCCGGTCAGCGCCGTGGAAATCACGCCGATGCGCAGCGTGCCGGTCAGCCCGTGCGGATCCGCGTCGCCCGCGAGCAACGATACCTCCCGGACGATATGCCGGGCGCGCGGCAGCAGGGCCAGGCAGGCATCGGTGGGCTTCGCGGTATGCCCGCCGCGCGCCAGCAACGCGAAGTCCAGATCGCGCTCGAGCGCCTGGATGCGCTGGCCGATCGCCGCGGCGGTCAGGCCCTCGGCGCGCGCGGCGTCCGCGATCGAGCCGCACTCCACCACGGCGATCAGGCTTTTGAGATAACGGCTATCCAAAAGAAATCCTTTCTTTGCGAAAAGGAATACATGCTATCGCTTTCGAAAAGCCGATGCTACGCTTGCAGCCAGCCTGTTTTTCAGACCACGCGTTTCCGGAGTCCGCTTTGCAAACTGCTTTCCACCTCGCCTATCACGTCCGCGATCTCGAAACGTCGCGCCGGTTCTATTGCGACCTGCTGGGGTGCCGGGAAGGCCGCAGCACCGATACCTGGCTCGATGTCGATTTCTATGGTCATCAGCTCTCGCTGCATCTGGGCGAGCCGTTTGCGGTGACGAATACCGGCAAGGTCGGCGAGCACTGGGTGCCGATGCCGCATCTCGGCATGATCCTGGAGATGCCTGTCTGGCAGGCGCTGGCCGACCGCCTGGTGGCGGAGGAACTCGACTTCGTCATCCCGCCAAGCATCCGTTTCGCCGGCGAGCCGGGCGAGCAGGCGACGATGTTCTTCCGCGATCCGTCGGGCAATCCGATCGAGGTGAAGGGGTTCTCGGACATGAACGGGATCTACGCCAGGTGAACCCGCCGATTCCCTTCGTCTGCGCCGCGCACTACACGTCGGGTCCGGCCTGGATTGCCGCGCTGCAACGGGCGATGCCGGACGAGCGCATCGTCGCCCTGGATGCGCTGAGCGACGCGGAAAAGGCGGACTGCACGGTAGCGATCGTCGCCAATGCCGACCCCGCGGCGCTGCGGCAGTTGCCGCACCTGTCCTGGGTACACAGCGTCTGGGCCGGCGTCGAACGGCTGATGGCGGACCTGCGCGACAGGCCTTTGACGATCGTGCGTCTGGTCGATCCGCAACTGGCGGATACGATGGCCGAAGCCGTTCTCGCCTGGACGCTCTACCTGCACCGCGACATGCCGGCCTATGCCGCGCAGCAGGCACGCGGCGAGTGGATGACGCGCGATTACGTGGGGCCCGGGCAGCGGACCGTGGGCTTGCTGGGGTTGGGCGCGCTGGGCGCGGCGGCGGCGCGGCGTTTGCAGGACGCGCAGTTCAACGTGTGCGGCTGGAGCCGGTCTCGAAAAACCTTGCCGGGCGTCGCCTGCTTCGCCGGGGAGGCGGAACTGGACACGATGCTGTCGACGGTCGATATCCTGGTCTGCCTGCTGCCGCTTACCGCGCAGACCACGGGCCTCCTCGACGCGAATCGTCTGGGCCGTTTGCCGCAGCACGCTCAACTGATCAACTTCGGGCGCGGGCCGATCGTCTGCGACGCGGGCTTGCGCGAGGTGCTCGACCGGGGCTGGTTGAAGCACGCCGTGCTCGACGTCTTCGCCGTCGAGCCGCTGCCGCCGCAGGAATGGCCATGGCGGCATCCGCGCGTCACGGTCTTGCCGCATTGCTCGGCCCCGACGAATCAGACCACCGCGTCGGCGATCGTCGCCGGAAATATCCGCACCTATCGCGCGACCGGGGTCGTGCCATCGGGCGTGGACACGGTCCGCGGTTATTGAACCGGGAAGGACGGCGTCTCGATGGATCGCGCGGGCAGGGAACCGGCGTGTGAGGCAGGGGAAATGGCGCGTCTGCGCCGGCGCGGCATCCTGTGTCATCATGGCGGCTCCATCCGGTTCTTGCGTCCGCTCGCTCGCGCGGATCGCGTCCGCGCCGCAGCGTCCGCGTCGGTCGGTGGGCGCGATGCGCCCCGCCGTCCTCGCGACGTGGCCGCAAGGACCGCCGTTCCCGTTTGACTCCGCCAGCGTCCGTTATCGTGGTTGCATTGCTGCTCGTATGTTTCTTGATGGTGCTGGCGTTCGAAGCCACCAATGGTTTTCATGATGCGTCGAATGCGGTCGCGACGGTCATCTATACCCACTCGCTCAAACCGGTTCCGGCGGTCGTCTGGTCGGGGGTGATGAATTTCGTCGGCGTGATGGCGGGGGGCATCGCCGTCGCGTACGCGCTCGTCGAGATCCTGCCGCCGGATGTCCTCACGCCGCCCGACGGCACACCGGCGGTACCGATGCTGGTCTCGATTTTCGCGGCGGCGCTGTTCTGGAACATCCTGACCTGGGCGTTCGGCATTCCGAACAGCAGCTCGCACTGCATCGTCGGTTCGCTGATCGGCGTGGCCGCGTCCGACGCGCTGCTGAAATCGCGCAGCCTGGTTCACGGGGTGGACTGGAAACAGATCGGTACCGTGCTGGAGGGCCTGGCCATTTCGCCGGTGCTCGGGTGCGTGCTGGCGGGCGGACTCTACCTGTTGCTGCGCGTCATCGTGCGCTCCGGCGCGCTCTTCGCGGCGCCGGAGGCGGACCGTCCGCCGGTCTGGTGGCTGCGCGGACTGCTGATCCTGACCTGCAGTTCCGTGAGCTTCTCGCACGGCACGAACGACGGACAAAAGACCATTGGTCTGATCATGCTGACGATCATCGGTCTATTGCCCGCCACGTACGCGCTGAATCCGCAGGCGAGCGCCCAGGTCGCGCAACTCGGGGCCTACGCGAATGCCGCGATTCCGCTGATCCAGAAGTATGGAGACGACGTCAAGGCGCACGCGCTGCGCTCGGCGGCGGAACTGCGGGATGCCGGGCCGCTGCTGCGCGAGCAGGCGACGCAACTGGACGGGCAGCGGCCCGGCCACGGCGCGGAAGATCGGACCGGCGCACGCGGCAGTGACACGCGAAGCGGGCCGGAACGCGGACGCGAACGCAATGTCCGCGCTCGTCTGCGCGGCGATATCTACGACATCGTCTCGCAATTGAAGCATATCGGCGAACTCGATCATGCGGACCCGGCCGACAAGCGGCGCGCCGCGTTGCTGCGCCGGCAAATGAGTCCGCCCGTGCAGTACGCGCCCACCTGGGTACGCGTGCTCAGCGCGCTCTGCCTGGGCCTGGGCACGATGATCGGTTACAAGCGCGTCGTGCGCACTCTGGGGGAAGGACTCGGCAAAGCCCGGATGACCCCGGCGCAAGGGCTCAGCGCCGAGTTGGTGGGATCGGTATTGATCGGCACGGCGGGTTTCACGGGGTTGCCGGTGAGCACCACGCACATCGTGACCTCGGGCATCGCCGGCACCATGCTGGCGGGCGGCAAGGGGCTACAGGGCGGCATGCTGACGCGCATCCTGCTGACCTGGGTGTTGACGCTGCCGGCCACGATGTTGCTGTCCGGCATGCTGTTCTATCTACTGGCGAAACCGGCGCTGGCGTGACGCACCGTCCGCCCGGCGCCGGTACGGGTTTTTCGCGCGAGGAACGAAGATTGCTGTCGGTTGCCGGTGCCCCTTCCTGGCGGCACCGCTTGCGGCGCATATGGACCCTGCGTCGTACCGCCTCAAGCGTTTCCAGATGAACCGGGAAGTGTCATGCAGCCGAGCTATCGAGAGCAGCAGGAGCAGGAAGAGCAGGACGAACAGGCGCAGCAAAATGCCGTCGGCAAGGCAATCGAGGCGAATCTCGACAAGATCGATCTGTTCGCGCAGCGGCAGGACAGAAAGATCTCGGTCGAACAACGCATCATCGAACGGATCTGTCTGATTTTCGGGACACCGCGGTTCTTCATTCTTTTTCTGGCCGCTTGCGTGCTCTGGATCGCTGCGGATTATGTGGATTTCGGGATCAGCGGCGGATTCTTCGATGCGCCGCCTTTTTCCGAACTCCAGGGCGTTGTCTCATTCATGGGCGTGCTGATCACGATCGCGGTGCTGATTCGACAGAACCGGCTCGCCCGGGTGGAGGGGCACCGTGCGCATCTGGAGTTGCAGGTG
Source organism: Robbsia betulipollinis (assembly GCF_026624755.1). Lineage (NCBI taxonomy): Bacteria > Pseudomonadati > Pseudomonadota > Betaproteobacteria > Burkholderiales > Burkholderiaceae > Robbsia > Robbsia betulipollinis. Next base: position 594,825 of record NZ_JAPMXC010000001.1, on the reverse strand, counting down.
AATCTGCTCGCGGAGCAAAAGACCACCAAGATCATCCAACTGCTCGAGGAACTCCGGCGCGACATGCCCGATGTGCGCAACCGGAGCGACGAGCACGCCGAGACGCTGCAGGAAATCGTCAATCCCGACGCGGTGCTGCAGGCTATCGAGGCGCGCCGGGAAAATGGTGAGGCCCCCGAGCAACAATAAGGTGTCGCCAGGGCAGCGTACGTCATCTCACGCCGTGGTTTGCAGCGGTTTCTCCGTCTGCGCACGGTTCTCCCATTCGGATCGAATGATTGCCATCAATTCATTGACGGTGGCGCCGATATCGCGCAATGCCAGCAACTGGGCGTTTTCAAGCTGACGGGGTATATGGTCGATGACGCAAAGACTGCCCAGGCGATTGGACGCGGCATCGGCGAGCGGCACCCCTGCGTAAAAGCGCACCTGCGGATAACCCGTGACAAACGGCGCATCGCGGAAACGGGAGTCCAGATGCGTATCCTCGACGATGAACAGATCTTTTTCGAGAATCGTATAATTGCACAGCGACCACTCGCGCGGAAACCGACGCGGCAGCGTCTCCTTGAGTGCGCCATGCACCGAGTTCAAGTCGACCACCGTGCTCACCGTCGTGATCAGCGCGAGCGGACAGTTGGTGATGTAAGCCGCGAGGCGTGTGAGCCGATCCAGGCGAGGATCATCGACAGTCCGGGCGAAGCAGCCTTCGACGACTGCAGACAGCCGGACCTCTTCGTTGTAAACCACGGGAAATGCGCACATTTTGGTCAATTTCCTTCGGCAGGCGGCTTGGTTCGGTATTGCTTAACGGAAAACGAAAATTAAGCGTGGCAGGCTATTCACACTGGGATATAGCGGCAGCGGGAGCGTGAAACTTGAGGGAACTCGACGATAAAACCATCGTCACGCGCCGGTTCGTGCTGCGGCCTTTGAAAAGGTCGGATGCGGAAATTGACACGCGGAACCAGGCGTCGACCGGTACGATCGAGAAATTGGGATTCGAACGGGTGCGTGTCGTGCCGCAGGCCGACTACTTCAAGGGCGCGGCCAGCGACGAGTATCATTATTCATATCGGGTCTCGAACGACTGACCCGAGGCCGCGGCGTCGCGCCCCGGGAACGCCGCCGCCGCTTGCCTCCCACGTCCCCCACTCCCCCCACGCTTCAGCCGCCTGCGCGCATTTTCCCGGCGAGCGCGACCGCTTCGTCCCGCGCCGTCCGCCTGGCCTGCGCATCGACTTGCGGACCGAACAGCGTCTTCTCGATGATCACGTCGTCATGCTCGCGGATTCCCACCATCTCGCACCATGAGCGGATATACGCATTCTGATGCTCGATGGCCGCGCCCAGGGGTGCGCCCCGCGCGGCGATCGTCACGGCGCGCGTATGGGTCAGCAGACCCTGGAGGCCGCGCTCGTCGAACGAAAAAAGCAGGTCTTTCTGGCTGACGACATCGATCAGGTGCTTGAGCCGGTACGGGATGCCGAAGTTCCACATCGGCACGCTGAACACGATCATGTCGGCTTTCTGGAAGCGCGCCGCGAGTGCGCCGATCTCATCCCACGCCTGCTTTTCCTCGGCCGTGCGTTCGCGGCCTTCGAGCGCCGCGTATTTGGCGCCGAGCGCGACCCCGTCGAACTCGGGAAGCGGCGTCTGCCAGACATCCAGCGTATCGAGCGTGGCGCCGGCCTCGCCGGCCTGCCAGGCCTCGATGAACGCGTTCGCGACCTCGTGCGAGGCGGAGCGCTGGCCGCGCGGCGAACTGATGACATGCAGAAGGTGCGACATGATGGTTTCCGTTGGACGCGTGACGCGGGAGGGGTGTCCCGATTATGACCCAATATCGGACCGGCAGCGTCCGCCACGGCCCGTGGGCCGACCCTCCCGCGGCGTTCCCGACGGCATGCCGTCAGGCCGCTGCCAATATCGCCTTCAACGCCTTTTCCTGCGCCGCGTTGCCGAACACCGCATACGCTTTCAGGATGTCGTCGGGCGCGCAGCGATGCGTGATGCGTTGCGCGGGCGAGAGCTTGCCCGAATGTACCGTCTTGAGCAGCAGTGGCGTGGTGTTCGTGTTGACCAGACCCGTCGTCAGCGTGACGTTCTGGATCCACGGCGTTTCCAGATGCAGTTCCACGCTTTTTCCATGCACGCCCACATTGGCGATATGACCGCCCGGCGCGACGACCTTCTGGCAGACGTCGAACGTGGCGGGGATGCCGACCGCTTCGATCGCGACATCCACGCCCGCGTCATCGGTCATCCGCATTAAGGTGGCGACGGCGTCAACGATGGCCACGGTATTCCCGGGCTTCACCTGCCCCGTCAGCACGCCGATTTCGAAACCGGTGGGCAAAATGTTGCTCAACATGACGAGCGCTTCCTCGTCGGCGCCCTGCGGAATGGGGTAGAGACCGTTGTCCGCGTGCGGTATGCGCACGTATTCGGCCTCGGTGCCGTCGATCAGGTGACCGAGGATCCAGCCGCCGTCCGTGCAGTGCGAATAGAGCTGGCGCTTGCAATTGGCGCAGGAACCGCGGGCGGTGATGCACGAGATCAGGACCCGGTCGCCTTTCCTGAAATTCTTGACGCCGGCCCCGAGGGGTCCCCTCGGCACGTGTGCGTTTTACCGTATAGAGTGCATGACAGCCGCATGACGTCCCTCATGCGTTTCAAACCGGGAGCCACCTTCATGAAAACGAGCGGCAACACCATTCTGATCACCGGCGGCGCCTCCGGCATTGGCCGCGCGCTGGCCGAAGCGTTCCATGCGCTGGGCAACGAGGTCGTGATCGCCGGGCGGCGGCGCGAAGCACTGGAACAGACGGCTGCGGCGAATCCCGGAATGAGGATGGCGCTCCTCGATATCGAGGACGCCGCGGGTATCGCGGATTTCGCGCGGCGGCTCGGCGACGATTTTCCGGCGTTGAACGTGGTCATCCACAATGCCGGCATCATGCGGCCGGAATCCCTGCGCGACGGCGCGCTGGCCACCGCGGAAGCGACCATCGCGACCAATCTGCTCGGCCCGATCCGGCTGACCGCGGCGCTGCTGCCCTTGCTGGAGACCCAGGCGCACGGCGCGATCATCACGGTCTCGTCGGGGCTGGCGTTCCTGCCGCTGACGTTGACGCCCACGTACTGCGCGACCAAGGCGGCAATCCATTCCTATACGCAGTCGCTGCGCTATCAATTACGCGATACGCCACTGCAAGTGCTGGAAATCGTTCCGCCGTACGTGCAGACGGAACTGATGGGGCCGGAGCAGGCCAGCGATCCGGACGCCATGCCCTTGCGGGAATTCATCGCGGAGGTCATGGGCATCCTGACGCAGTCGCCTCAGACGGACGAAATCTGCGTGGAACGGGTGAAGCCGCTGCGCCATGCGGAAGCCAGCGGCGGCTATGCCGCGTTCTTCAGGCAGTTCAACGATGGGCGTACCGCGGCGGCCAAGGCGCGCGGCTAACGTTGCATGGCGTCGCTTTGCGTCGCATCGCGGAGAGAGGCATCCAATGCCTCAACTGTTCTCCGCGATATATTCCTCCGGATCCTCGTTCACCGCCTTCACTCCCGTGACATGCACGGCCTCGAACGTGGCGAAGGCGACCGCCAGGTCGTGCCGCATCTGCAGCGGGGCGTGAAAGCGAAAATCGGTCAGGCCTTCGCGCTCCTCTTCGGCCATGTGATCGCCGTTCGCCTTGTTCGCCGCGGCGACGGCCTCGTACCAGCCCTCCGTCCCGGTCGCGTGGCCGGCCACGGCGGCGACCGCATCGCGTATCTCGTTATGGTCCTCGATCGCGTCCTCGGTTTCGTCCTCCGGGCCGTCCTTGCCGCCGGCGCCTTCGCCGATCTGCAGCAAGCCGGGGTAGAACACGACCTCCTCGGCCTTCGCATGCACTTCGAGGAAGGTGGCGAGCCGTGACCAGATGGCGTCGAGCGCCAGCGTGTCGTTGCGATCGATCTGTTCGAGGATGGCGAAAAGGCGGCGCTGCTCGTGGTGATCGTCGAGGATGAGTTGCGTAATGTCCATGTTCTTACCGTTCCTGTACGGGGGTCGATCGGCGCGGTGGGGACGGCGGACTCACACCACTGCGCCACGTGGTGAAAGCGCTTTTATTTCTTACAGGCCGTTTTCACAGTCTAACCGGGGCGGTCGCCTCGCGCTCATCGCGACGCGGCCAGGCCTGTCGATCCGCCTGCTGCGACACGCGGCGGCCAGCCGGGAACGAGTTCAACAAAATCCACATTTCACACACAAACCACTTGACGGCGATTTTTTGAGATTTTGTAATGGTCCCTGACTTGCCGTGCAGGGTTTCGTCATCGCGCCAAGGTCCGCGTGGCGGCGAATTCCACGGCTTCACGCGTGTGCAATCTCACAATCCCACATCGTCCGGATGCCGCGCGGCCTGCGCCGCCGGCGCCGCCGCGGCGCCGTGCGATGCGAAATACCCAGGGAAGCCCCGAATGTCGACGTCCGCCGCGCCCGTTTCGCTTGCTGTGCCCGCCTTGTTCGAGCCCCGGCAGGAAGACTATGCCGCGTTCGCCGCGCTGTTCGCGCAGTCGTGTCGGATCGGCGCCACGGCGGCTGGCGGTCTGCACCGCCTGGCGGCGTCCGTGGACGACGGGCGCGCGCGGACGATGCTGTGCGACTGGCTGCGACAGCACGCGTTCGAGGTGCGGGTCGATCCGGTCGGCAATATTTTCGGTTTGATGACGTTCGATCCGGCCGCCCCCTATGTTCTATGCGGCTCGCATCTCGACAGCCAGCCGTCGGCGGGCCGGTTCGATGGCAGCTATGGCGTGATCGCGGCCGCCGTGGCGATCGCGGCGCTTGCGCGGCATGCGGCCGAGACCGGTGTGCCGCCGGCCTGCAATTTCTGCGTGGTGAACTGGACCAACGAAGAAGGCGCGCGGTTCCAGCCGAGTCTGACGGGCAGCAGCGTGTTCGTCGGCGCGATGCCTTTGCCGCAGGCGCTGGCGCTGCGCGACGCGGCGGGCGTGACCCTGGGCGCGGCGCTGGAGGAGATCGGGTTCGCGGGCGCGCATCCGGTCGCGATACCGGTGGCCGCGTACGCGGAAATCCATGTCGAACAGGGACCGACGCTGGAACGCCGGCGGGCGGCCATCGGCGTGGTGCGCGAGACCTGGGCCGCATCGAAGTGGCGGGTGCGTTTCGACGGCGAGCAGAACCATACGGGACCCACGCCGATGGCGCAGCGCAGGGACGCGCTGCTGGCCGCCGCGCACGCGATCGTGCAGGTGCGCGCGGAGGCGGATCGGCATGGGCTGGAAATGCACAGTTCGGTCGGTCGGCTCGACATTTATCCGAATTCCCCGAACATCGTGCCCGCGCAGGCGACCCTGTTGATCGAACTGCGCTCGCGCGACGTCGCGTTGCTCGGCGAGGCGGGCGAGCGTCTCGCGGCCACGTTGCAGCGCATCGCCGACATGACCGGTACGCAGTGCGTGGTCGAGGACCGGCAACTGCGAGAGCCGGGAAAACTGGATGCGGCATTGTGCGATCTGGCCCTCGATACCGGCCTGCGTCTGCGGCTGGCGACGGAAAACAGCGTCACGATTTCGGGACACGATGCGATCAATCTCAGCCGTGCCTATCCCAGTTGCCTGCTGTTCGTGCCGAGCCGGAATGGCGTCTCGCACAACGAAGCCGAATTCACGTCGGACGAGGATATGCATCGGGGCCTGCGCTTCTTGACGGCGTTCCTGTCCCGGCTCGGCAAGGAAACGCCACGCCACACCGGCAACGATCATGGCAATTGATCCGCAGCGAAGCGGGTGCCGCGCGGCGCAGGGGGATGCCGCCGGCGCAACCGATGCCGCGCCGAACCTGGATACGGCCGGGGGTGCGATCCCGGATTCGACCCTGGATTCCACCCCCGCCGCGATCGTCCGGGCGGCGCTGCGCGACGCGGGTCTCGCGACGTATCCCGCCTGCATGCCGGGCCCGGAAACGGTGGCTTCGCCGATGCGGCTCGCGGCCGAGTGGCAGGGTTTTTTTCTGGGCGATGACGCGGATGCGTCGCTCCGCTATGCGAAGGTCCTGCGCCCGGAGATGCGCGAACTGGTCGATTTCGAGACGAGTGCGCGGGCCAGCCGCTGCGCCGGCGAGACGGCTGCGAGCCCCCGCGTCGTGCTGGCCGATGCCGCGCGGGGCGTGTTGGTGTTCGAGGCGCTGGCGCCGGCACGCTGGCGCTGGGCGCGCATCGACGACCTGACCGATCCGGTGCGCCTGGCGGCCCTCTGGCATGCGAAACGCGCGGTGCATGCCGGTCCGCGCCCTGCATGCGAACGCTCGCCGCACGCCGACATGGAACGCCTGAGCGCCTTGTGCGCCCGCGACGGGATTGTCCTGCCCGCGGACGCCGCGACGATCGGCGCGCAACTGCGGCGTGCGTGCGCGGCGCTGCGGCGTACGCAGGGCCCGGCGGTACCGCTGCACGGCGATGGCGTGGCGAGCAACGTCATGATCGACGCGGCGGGGCAATTGCAGTTGATCGATTTCGATCGCGGCGGTCTGGGCGACCCCTGGTACGACGTCGGCATCGCGCTGAACGAGCTGTATCAGTTCGAGGACGAATGGCGCCACGGCGTGGTGCTCTGGCAGGGCCGTTGCGACGACGCGGACTACGCACGCTGCCGCCTGTATGCACTGGTGGACGACTGGATCTGGACGCTGTCCGCGCTGTGGTTGAGTGCCTGCGGGTCACCGGCGATCGATTTCATGAAGCTCGCGCAATGGACCCTGCTGCGGTGCCGGCAGAGCCTGAACGAAGGACAGCTCGATCTGTGGCTGCAGCATCTGGAACCGGAGCGGACATGAAGGCGATGGGCGAAGGCGTGACCGAGGACGAATGCCGGCTCGAGTCGGTCATGCGCCGCATTCCCGCGTGGCAGGACTCGCCGCTGCGCTATGCGCCGGTGGGCGGCGGCATTTCGAACGCGAACTGGCGGGTCGACGTGGAACGGCTGGGGGCATCCTATTTTTGCAAGATCCCGGGTGCCGGCACCGAGATGTTCATCGACCGCCGCACCGCGCTGGACGCCAGCGTGAAGGCCGCCGCAACCGGCTATGGCGTGCCGGTCTATGCGTTCCTGGAAGACTGCGGCGTGCAGATCTTCGACTTCATGCAAGGCTGGCGCGCGTCCTCGAACCGCGATTTCCTGTCGCGCGACGTGCGGCACAATGCCTTGCAGGCGCTGCAGGCCTTTCATCGGCAGCCGCTGCTGGCGCAGGACAAGACGGTGTTCGACATGATCGACGAACACGACGCGCAGGTCGCGGCCCTGCAAGCGCGCGTGCCGCCCGATCACGCATGGCTGCATGCACGTTACCGCGCCGCCCGGGCGGCGCTGGAGGCGGCCGGGACGACGTCGTGCCCCTGCATGAACGACACCCTGGCGGGGAATTTCATGCTCGATGCGCACGGCGCGATCAGGCTCGTCGATTTCGAATACGCGTCGAACAACGATCCGCACTACGAGCTGGCGTTGTGGTTCGGCGAAATGTTCTTCGAGGAAGCGGTCGAGCATGAACTCATCGAAGCCTATTTCGGCGCGGTCACGCCGGCCACCGTGGCGCGCATCGCGCTGAACAAGGCGCTGGCGGACCTGAAGTGGTCGACCTGGGCGATGGTGCAGCGGGCCATGTCGACGATCGATTTCGATTACTACAAATACGGTATCTGGAAGCATATGCGTGCCCGCGGTCTGATGCGCGATCCGCGCTGGGACGGCTGGCTGCGGCAGGTCTGACGCCTGTGCGCGGGCAGGCCGTCGTACGCCACACGCGTATTCCATCACGGGGACAGGGCGCATGACGCTGGCGATTTTCGATCTCGACGAAACCCTGATCCGGGGCGACTGCGCGAGTCTGTGGAGCGAGCGGATGTGCGCGCTGGCCTGGGCGGAGCGCGCCGCCTTCATGCAGGAGAACGACGCGTTGATGGCCGCGTACGGGCAGGGCCGCCTGGCAATGGAGGACTACATGCGGTTCAGTCTGGCGCCGCTCCGGGGCCGGAGCGTCGAGGACGTCGCGGCGGCGGTGGAACGGTTCGTCGACGCGGTCATCGAACCGCGCATCTATCCCGAGGCACGCCGCACGGTCGCGGCGCACCGCGCGCGGGGCGACCGTTTGCTCGTGATCTCGGCGTCGGGCGCGCACCTGGTGCGGCCGATCGCACGCCGGCTCGGCATCGACGAGGTCCTGGCGATCGACCTCGACGTGGCGGATGGCGTATTGACGGGACAGACGCGCGGCACGCTGACATATCGGGAGGGAAAGGTCACGCGGCTGGACGCCTGGCTGCAGGTGGAGCACGAAAGTCTCGCGGGCGCGAGCTTTTATTCGGACTCCCGCAACGATCTGCCGCTGCTGATGCGCGTCGACCGGCCGCATGCGGTGAATGCCGACGCGGTGCTGAGCGCCCATGCGCGCGCCGCGGGCTGGCCGCAGCTGCGCTGGTGAGGGAACGCGGCAGCGGACGATGTTGTTTTTGTTGGATGTGCGATATTTTTTCGATGGATTTTTGAAACACTACACTGAACTGGTCAAATCACACATCTGCCGGGGAGCGAATCGATGACAACAGCATGGGGATCGCGTCGTAAAGCGTTGAAGTTGGGTGCGGCGGCGGCGATGGGCGCCCTGGTCGGCCCCTACGTCACGAAAAGCGCGTTCGCGGCGGAGCCGATCAAGCTCGGCAGCCTGCTCGATGGTACCGGCCCGCTGGGTCTGGAAGGGCGGCGCATGATTCAGACGACGGAGTTCGCGGTCAATCAGCTCAATGCCGCCGGTGGCCTGCTCGGCCGGCAGATCCAGTTGATCGCGTACGACACGCAAAGCAATATCCAGCTGTACACGCAATACGCGCAGCAACTGGTGTTTCAGCAAAAGGTCGACGTCATCCAGGGCGGCATCACGTCCGCCTCGCGCGAGGCGATCCGCCCGATCTTCGACCGTAGCAAGACGCTGTATTTCTACAATACGCAGTACGAGGGCGGCGTGTGCGACCGCAACGTGTTCTGTACCGGCAGCACGCCGGCGCAGACCGTCGACCATATCGTCGATTACGCATTGAAGCACTGGGGCAAGAAGATCTACATCGTGGCGGCCGATTACAACTACGGTCACATCACCGCGAGCTGGATGACCAAGTTCGTGAAGGCGGGCGGCGGCGCGGTGCTGGGCACGGATTTCTTCCCGCTCGACGTGACCGATTTTTCGTCGACGATCAGCCGCATCCAGGCCGCCAAGCCGGATGTCGTGCTGTCCGCGCTGGTCGGCGCGAACCACCTCGGCTTCTACCGCCAGTGGGCCGCGGCCGGCATGAAATCGAAGATTCCGGTGGGTTCGACCGTCTTCGGTCTCGGCGACGAACTCACCACCATGGACGCGGCGACCACCGACGGCATCCTCACCTGCTTCGGCTTCTACAACAACCTGCCGACGCCCGCGGCGGCGGCCTTCGTCAAGGGCATGCAGGCGAAATACGGCGCCGACGTGACCGATCTCGGCGAACTCGACTCGGCGACGTACGAAGGCATCATGCTGTGGGCCGAGGGGGTGAAGAAAGCCGGTTCGGTCGCGCAGGACAAGGTCATCGCGGCGCTGGAATCGGGGATCGCCATCGACGGGCCGAGCGGCCACGTGAAGATCGACCCGGAAACGCACGCCACCATCCGCAATGCATATCTCGCGACGCCGAAGAACAAGGCCTGGGACATCCTGCAGACCTTCCCGAACCAGATGCCATCGGATACCGGGGGCGCCTGCAATCTGATCAAGTCGCCGCGCACCAACAAGCAGTTCACTCCCTCCCTCTGACCGGCGCACCGCCATGAGCCTCGATCTGACCGGCCTGCTGGCCTTCAACGTACTGACCGGGGTGGCCACGCTCGCGCTGATCACCATCGGCCTGGGCGTCATCTACGGCATGATGCGCATCATCAATCTGGCGCACGGCGAATTCATGATGCTGGGCGCGTACACGGCCGTGGTCGCGAGTTCGGCGGGCGTGAACATCTGGGTGGCGATGCTGGTGCTGCCGCCGCTCGTGGTCGGTCTGATCGGTCTGGTGCTGGAACGCGCGGTCATCCGTTTTCTGTACGGCCGCATGATGGACACGATGCTGGCCACCTGGGGCATCAGTCTCGCCCTGATCGGTCTCATCACGTCGGTGTTCGGCAATGTGGTGAAGTCCGTGCGCATGCCGGTGGGCAGCTTCTCGATCGGGCAATACCACCTCAGCGCGTACAGCCTGGTGATCGTGGCCGTCGGCGTGGCCGTGCTGGCCGCGCTGTGGGTGCTGCTGCGCAAGACGCGTTTCGGACTCGTGCTGCGCGCCACGATGCAGAATCCCGCGATGGCGGCGTCGCTGGGCGTACGCCCCGCCACCGTCTACATGGCCACGTTCTCGCTGGGCGCGGCGCTCGCCGGTCTGGCAGGGGGCGTGCTGGCGCCCATCTCCGGGGTGTCGCCGGGCATGGGCGGCGCCTATATCGCGAAGGCCTTCATCACCGTGCTGGGCGGCGGACCCGCCATCATCGCGGGCACCGGTCTGGCGGCGGGGCTGTTCGGTTTCATCAATGAGATTGCGTCGTTTCTCTCGACGCCCGTGCTCGGCGACATCGCGCTGCTGGTCTCCGCCATCGTGCTGATCCGCATTCTGCCGCAAGGCATCACCGGCCGTTTCCTGAGACGCAGCTCATGACATCGCTTCGCTCATCGTTCCGCGCGTCGTTGCATGCGTCGCCGCATGCGCGCGGCGGCATCGCCGTCGTGATTCTCGGTCTGGTGGTGATGTTCGCGCTGCCCCGGCTTATCAGCGAATTCGGCGTGATGCAGGCCACGCTCTACGCGGCGATGGCCATCTACGGGCTCAGCCAGGGCTTCGTCTGGGGTTTCGCCGGCATCCTGTCCTTCGGTCAGGCGGCGTTTCTCGGCATCGGCGGCTATACGTACGCGGTGGCCGCCCTCAATCTTGAAAACACGCTCGCGGCGGCGTTGCTGGCGATCGTCGTGCCGATGCTGTTCGCGGCGCTGCTCGGCTACTTCATGTTCTACGGGCGCATCAGCGATGCGTATATCGGCGTGATCACGCTGACGGTCTCGGTGATCCTGTTCGAACTGATGAATTCGACCTCCGGCGCCCAATACCATATCGGCGCGACCCCGCTGGGCGGCTTCAACGGCATTCCGGCGATTCCGCCGTTCGCGCCGCCTGGCAAACCGGACGAGCCGCTCGATCAGATCGGCATCTGGTACGTGGCGATGGCGGGTCTGATCGTCGCCTATGTGCTGCTCAAATGGCTGCTGGCCTCGCGCTTCGGCCGGGTCGTCGTGGCGATCCGCGAGAACGAGACGCGCGCGATGCTGATGGGATACGACCCCCGCCTCTACAAGCTCCTCGCCTTCGTCATCGGCGCGGGCATCGCGGGCGCGGCGGGCAGTGTCTTCGCGACATGGGGCGGTTTCATCAGTCCGACCGTGTTCGCGCTGACGATGTCGGCGCAGGTGATCATCTCGGTATTGATCGGCGGACTGGGCACGTTGATCGGCCCGATTCTCGGCGCCGTCGCGATCCAGTATCTGATCAATCTTGCGGGTACGCAGCACACGATCGACCCGAGCCTGGGTCTCGGCATCGTGCTGGTGGCCTTCGTGCTGCTGGTGCCGCAAGGCGTGGTGCCGGTGGTGCGCGCGTTGCTGGCGCGTCTGGCGCCGGCGCCGGCCGCGGTGGCGCCGGACAAGCCGACGGGGTCGGCCGCAACCGCTGCAACGATAGCACCGGCCGAACGGGAGTCGCGCCCATGAACGATCCGCGTTTGCAGGTGCCGCCGCTGCTGGAGGCGAAGGGCGTCACGATGCGCTTTGGCGGCGTCACGGCGGTGCGTTCGGTGGATTTCCGCCTGCACGAAGTGGAGCTGCGTTGTCTGATCGGACCGAACGGCGCGGGGAAAAGCACCTTCTTCAAGATGTTGACCGGGCAGTTGCGCGCCAGCGAGGGCGCCATCCGTTTCCGTACCACCGATATCTCGAAAAGCAGCCCGCACCAGATCGCACGCCTGGGCGTCGGCATCAAGACCCAGGTGCCGAATGTGTTCAACGGCCTGAGCGTGCGCGAAAACGTGTTCATCGGCGCGGCCCGGCGCAAATCGCTCGCGCACGCGAAGCGTATCGTCGCGCAGACCCTCGAACGGCTGCAACTGGAAAAGATCGCCGACCGCATCGTCGGCCAGCTGGCGCACGGCCAGCGGCAGTGGGTCGAGATCGCCACGGTGCTGGCGCAGGAGCCGGAATTGATCCTGCTCGACGAACCCGCGGCCGGCATGAACCACGAGGAAGTGCTGCGCACCGCCGAACTGATCCGCGAGATCAACAAGACGCAGGCGCTGGTGGTCGTCGAGCACGACATGCAGTTCATCCGCATGATCGCGCGCACCGTCACCGTGTTCTCGCAGGGTCAGGTGCTGGTCGAGGGGCCGGTCGAGACGGTCCTGTCGGACCAGCGGGTCAAGGACGTCTATCTCGGAAGGAGCGCGGCATGAGCGTCAATCCCGTCAATTCCGTCGATTCCGCCACGCTCGCGGGCACGCACGGCGAGGCCGGCGCGGCGCCGCTGTTCGAGGTCGAACGTCTCGCCTCGGGTTACGGCCGCATACCGATCCTCGGCGAGCTGAGCTTCGCGGTGCGCGGCGGCGAGCATGTCGGCATCCTCGGACACAACGGCATGGGCAAGACGACGCTGCTGCGCACGTTGACCGGGCATCTTCCCACCACGTCCGGCCGCGTGCGTTTCGCGGGGCAGGACATCACGCATTGGTCGCCTACCGCGCGCGCGAAGGCCGGCATCGGCTACGTACCGCAGGGTCGCGAGATCTTTCCCGCGCTCACGGTACGGGAGAACCTGCGCGTGGGATGTCTGCTGGCGCGCGGTGGCGAGGAGGACACGATCGCCGGCATTCTCGAATTGTTTCCGCGGCTGAAGGCGTATCTCGATCGCGCGGGCGGCGCGCTCTCGGGCGGCGAGCAGCAATTGCTCGCGCTGGCGCGCTGCCTCTGCGCCGGCCCGCGCATCGTGTTGCTGGACGAGCCGACCGAGGGCATCCAGCCGTCCATCATCGACGAGATCATCGATACATTGAAAGACGTGGCGCGGCGGCGCGATCTGACGATCCTGCTGGTCGAGCAGAATCTGAACTTCATTGCCTCGCTGTCGAACCGCATCCTCATCCTGCAAAAAGGCACCGTCACCCGCGAGATTCCGCCGGACGTGGTGCACGACCCGGCGCTGCTGGACGAATTCGTGGGCATCGCGTAACGACGCGCTGCCGGTTCGCTGTTTTCCGTTTGGTCTTCCACAGGACGCTTCCACGCCATGACCTCTTCCTCCGACAGCATTGACGTCCTCGAACTGACGGTCGAGCGCATTCAGGCCGGGTTCGCCGACGGCACGCTGAGCGCCGCGGCGCTGTGCACCGCCTATCTGGCGCGCATCGAGCGGATCAATCCCCGCTACAACGCGATCATCTTCCTGAACCCCGCGGCGCTGGACGATGCGCGCGAGATCGACCGGCGCCGCGCCGCCGGCGAGACGCTGGGTCCGCTCGCGGGCGTGCCCGTCGTCGTCAAGGATACGATGGACATGGTCGGCTTCCCGACCACCGGCGGCTGGTCGCTGCTCTACAGCAAGACGGGCGGCGTCGATCTGCTGCCCGCGACGGATTCTCCGGTGGTCGCGCGCATGCGCGCGGCGGGTTGCGTGATCCTGGGCAAGACCAATGTGCCGGTGTTGAGCGCCACCGGCTCGCACGCCAACGACAGCTGGGCCGGCCCGACGCTGAACGCGGTCGATCCCGCCTTCATGCCCGGCGGCAGCAGCGCCGGTACCGCCACCGCGGTGGCGGCCAGTCTCGCGGTGCTGGGGCTCGCGGAGGAAACCGGCGGCTCGATTCAGAACCCGGCATCGGCACAGGCGCTGGTGGGCATCAAGCCGACCTTCGCGCTGGTGCCGAACGCGGGCGTGATGCCGCTCGCCGGCAGCACGCGGGACGTCGTCGGTCCGATCGCGCGCTGCGTGCGCGACGCGGCGCTGACGCTGGACCTGCTGGCGGGGTATTCGCCGGAGGACGCGAAGACGGTGGCCGCCGTCGGCATGCGTCCGCGCGGCGGCTATGCGGCGGGTCTGCGCACGGATGCGCTCCAGGGGCGCCGCCTGGGACTGTACGGGCCGGGATGGCGCGATCGTGCGCTATCCGCGGAAACGATCGAACTCTATCGGCGCGCGCAACAGGAGATGAGCGCGCGGGGCGCCGTCCTGCTGGACGATCCGTTCGCGGCGAGCGGATTCGCCGATCTCGGGCAGCCCGCGCCGGGAAGCGATCACTTCGACGCCCGCGGCATGGAGACGCTGCCCTACGATATGCAGAAGTACCTGGAACGGCTGGGCCCGGACGCAGCGGTGAAATCGTGGCGGGATTTCGTCGCCGCGACGCGCGCCGAGGACCCGTTTGCGCCCACGGGCGTGCTCACCTATATGTCGAGCCTGCCCGATTTCGCCGCCTGCCTGGCGGATCCCGCGGCGCCGCCGGCGAGCACCGCGTTCTTCGCGTTGCGCGAGCGATATCTCGAGATTTTCGCCGACGTCATGGCGCGGCACGCGCTCGATGGGCTGGTATTCCCGCAATTGCGCGACGCGTTGCCGCCGCGCGAGGGCACCGAAACCCTGCACGAGACGACGGTTTGCGAGATCAACATCGCCGGTTTGCCGGGCGTGACGGTTCCCGCCGGCTATTACGCGTCGGGCTCGCCCTTCAATCTGATCTTCGTGGGCGCGCAATGGAGCGAGACGGCACTGCTGGCGATGGCGTACGATTACGAAAGCGCGACCCGGCACCGCCGCGCGCCCGATCTGAAACCATAGCAAAGTGACTGTATGTCGGAACATCGGCACGACGAAATTCTCCTGCAGCTTCGCGAAAACGGCCGTGTTTCCGTCGCGCTCACGGCCACCGCGCTGAGCGTGTCGGAGGAAACGATCCGCCGCGATCTGAAGGAACTCGAGCAACGCGGTCAATTGCGCCGCATATACGGCGGCGCGGTGCCGCTGCGGCTGGACCAGGAGCGCCCGGTGGTCGAGCGCGGCAAGGTCAATGTCCGCGGCAAGGCAAAGATCGCGGAACTCGCCGAGCGGTTCGTCGAGGACGGCATGTCGATCTTCCTGGATTCGAGCACCACGGCCACCGCGTTCGCGCGCCGGCTCGTCGGCCGCAATCTCACGATCACGACGAATTGTCTCGATATCGCGCTGCTGCTGGGGCCGACGGTGGCACGCGTGAACGTGACGCCCGGCGCGCTGCGCACGAAGGACAATGCGCTGGTCGGCTATGACACGCTCGCCTACATTCGTCGCTTTTTCTACGACGCCGCCTTCATGGGCATCGCCGCCTGCGATTTGCAGCATGGCTGGATGGATTACGAAGAGCATGAATCGCATATGCGCGGCGTGCTGCGCGCACAGGCGCGACGCTCGGTACTCCTGGTGGATATCGACAAGTTCGGGCGGCAGGCCTATCTCAATACGTTCGCGCTGAACGAACCGATGACGGTCGTGTGCGACCGGTCGCCGCCCGCGGCGTTCGTCGAGACCTTTCAGCGGCATGGCGTCGCGTTGCTGTATCCGGGTGAGCGCGGCATGCCGCTGGCGAATTCGACCGCCGCGGGCGGCGCCACCGCACGGGGCGGCAGGGCCCGGGGAGGGCAGATATGAGCGCCATCCAGAGCGTGACGCAAAACGGGGCCGGTGTGCCGGACGCGGCCGCCGATTCGCCGCACGCTGTCATGCCGCACGTCGTCGTGCCGCCCGCCGTTCTGGCGCGCGCCGCCGCGCTGATCGCCGACGGTTCGCGCCGTCTGCTGGGCATCGCCGGTTCCCCCGGCGCCGGCAAGTCCACCTTTGCAGCGGCACTCGCGCAGGCACTGGGAGACCGGGCACAGCTCGTACCGATGGACGGTTTTCACCTGGCGAACCGGGAACTCGCGCGCCTCGGCCGCGCGGCCCGCAAGGGCGCGCCCGATACCTTCGACGTGGCAGGTTACGTCGCCTTGTTGACGCGCTTGCGCGGTACGCCGGATGCGGCGCCGACGGGACCTGCCGCCGGCCCCGTCTATGCGCCGGCGTTCCATCGCGAGATCGAGGAATCGATCGCTGGGGAAATCGCGGTGCTGCCGGAAACGTCGCTGGTCATCACCGAGGGCAACTATCTGCTGCTCGATCAGGCGCCATGGAGTGCCGTCGCGCCCTTGCTCGACGAATGCTGGTTCATTTCGGTCGACGCGGATCTGCGGCGGCAGCGCCTGCTGGCACGGCACCAGCGCTACGGCCGGGATCGGGACGCCGCGTTGCGCTGGATGGCGCAAACCGACGAGCCCAATGCCCGTCTCATCGACGCCAGCGCGGTGCGCGCGGACCTGACCGTGGCCTGGGACGCCTGAGGTCGCGATCCAGCCCATTTGGGGGCGCGGAAGTGGCAGGCCGATTTCGCGCCCGGAAAGAAAGCGTAACGAAAGCCTGGGTTTTTTCACGTACACTCGCACGCCTTTGCGTATTTTTAGGAAAAGCACCGTGCGAGCTTTGCCGTGGATCGGCTTGATGATGGGTGCCTTGTCCCTGGCACCGGGGGCGCAGGCGCAGGAAGTCGAAGCGAATATGGGCGCGCTGCGGGGCTCCGGTGGGGGCGAAAATACCTATACATGGAGTTTCGGATATCGCCAGCCGGTGTTTCGAGATTTCTCGGTCGGCCTCGCCTGGCTCAACGAGGGGCATGTGCCCGATCACCATCGCGACGGCGTCGCCCTGCAGGGATGGTACGAGCATGCGCTGCTCGACCCCCGCCTGACGATCGGCCTGGGGGCGGGACCCTACCGCTACTACGACACGACGTCCGGCGGTTTTCGTCCCTATACCGACGAGCATGGCTGGGCGATGCTGTATTCGGTCACGGCGAAATGGTCCGCGACTCGCCATCTCGCCTATGAATTGCGCTTCAACCGCGTGCAGGCGCCCGGCAGCGTGGACAGCACCAGCCTGCTGTTCGGCGTGGTCTACCGTTTTCCGAAAAACGTGACGGCTCCCGCCGTGGAGGCCGCCGGCGCAACCCGGTCCGGCGGTTTCCTGCATGACGACGAACTCACGGTGATGGCCGGGGAGTCCGTCGTGAACAGCCTGAACTCGGAAAGCACGTTCGCGAAAAGCGTCGAATACCGGCACGCGTTCAGCCGTCACATCGAGGGCACCGTTTCGTGGATCGATCAGGGCAACACGCCGCTGACCAGCAGGAACGGCGTCGCCGCCCAGGTCTGGCTGACCGAGCCGTTGTACCAGGACAGGGTGGTGCTGGGCCTGGGCCTGGGGCCCTACGTGGCCGCCGATACCTACCGGATCAGCCGCGACAGCTCGCGCACCGGCGCGAAGTTGTCGGGCCTGCTGACGATGTCCGCCGCCTACCGGTTCACCGGCCACTGGGTCGCCCGCATCTCGTGGAACCGCACGGTGACCGACTACAACCGGGATACGGACATGTTCATGGCCGGCGTGGGCTACCGCTTCTGAAACGGCGGGTAGGGTGCGCGGTCATCGTCGCTCGCCCGCCGCCCCGTCCGTGCAGAGGATCACGACACCTTCGTCGGCGGCCAACTGCAAGGTATCGCCGTTCGCGGCGGCGTCCGGCCGGGTCGCATCGGTCGACAGCAGGAGGACCCCCGCGTGCGCCGGCACGGTCGCGGGTAACGCGCCCAGGTTCAGCGCCACCCGGATCCGGGTCGGCCGGTCGCCGTCTTCGCCGGGCAGGGAACGCTCGTACGTCAATACGTCGCCCTGTGCCCGCACCTGCCCGACCGCACCGCCCACCAGCGCCGGTGTCGCGCGCCGCAGCGCGAGCAGGCGCCGGTATAGCGCGAGCATCGACGCCGGATCGTCCGTCTGCGACGCGACGTTGACCTGCCGCGTGTCGCCCGGCGGCAGCCAGGGCGTACCCGTCGTGAAGCCGCCGTTCGCGCTCGCGTCCCATTGCATCGGCGTGCGCTCCGGGTCCCGTCCCTGGCCGATGCCGGGCTGCCGGAGCTCTGCGGGGTCCTGCACACGGTCCGCCGGCACGACCACGTCGTGCATGCCGATCTCGTCGCCGTAGTACAGCGTCGGCGTGCCGCGCAGCGTCAGCAGCAGCATCGCCGCCACGCGCGCCTGGGCCGCGCCGAGCCGGGAGGCGACGCGCGGGTTGTCATGATTGCCGAGCACCCAGTTCGGCCAGGCATGCGGCGGCAGCAAAGCTTCGTATTCGGTGATGATGCGCGCCAGGTTGACGGCGCTCCAGTGGGCGTTGATCAACTGGAAATTGAAGGGCAGGTTCGCGCCCTCGCCATGCGTGCCGTAATAGGCCACCAGCCGTTGCACGGGCAGATAGATCTCGCCGATCAGCACGCGTTCGCCGAAACCGTCGAGCGTCGCGCGCATCGATCGCACGATGTCCTGTACCTCGGGCTGGTCCTCCGTATGCGTCTGCAGCAGGCGGTGATGGTCGGGTTCCCCGGCAGCGGCATCCGGGTTCGGCGGATTGTCGCGAAACTGCGCGTCCTTGATGAGCAGCCAGAGCACATCGACGCGGAAACCGTCGACGCCGCGTTCGAGCCAGAAGCGCAACACGCCGTCCATCGCCGCGCGCACGTCCGGGTGCCGCCAGTTGAGGTCGGGCTGCTCGCGCAGGAAGGCGTGGTAATAATACTGACCGGTCGCGGCATCGAATTCCCAGGCGCTGCCGCCGAAACGGCTCAGCCAGTTGTTCGGCGGCCCGCCGTCGGGTGCCGGGTCGCGCCACAGATACCAGTCGCGTTTCGGGCTGTCGCGCGAGGCGCGGCTGTCGACGAACCAGGGATGACGGTCCGAGCTGTGGTTCGGCACGAAGTCGAGCAATACGCGGATGCCCAGGGCGTGCGCGCGCGCGACCAGCGCGTCGAATTCGGCGAGCGACCCGAAGAGCGGATCGATCGCGCAATAGTCGGCGACGTCGTAGCCGAAATCGGCCATCGGCGACGGATAGATCGGCGAAATCCACAATGCGTCGACGCCAAGCATGGCGAGGTGGTCGAGACGTTCTGTGATGCCCGCGAGGTCGCCGACGCCATCGCCGTTTTTATCCTGGAACGATCGCGGATAGACTTGATAGATCACGCCTCGCTGCCACCACGTCAATGTCGTCATCGTCGCGCCTCTTTATTTTCTTGAACAGCAAACATGTTAAACGACCTTTGGTACAAGAACGCCATCGTCTACTGCCTGTCGGTGGCGACCTTCATGGATTCCAACGGCGACGGCGTCGGCGATTTCCAGGGTCTGATGCGGCGTCTCGATTATCTGCAGGGGCTGGGCGTGACGACGCTCTGGCTGATGCCCTTCCAGCCTTCGCCGTGTCGCGACAACGGCTATGACATCGCCGACTACTACAATGTGGACCCGCGCTACGGGACGCTCGGCGATTTCTCCGAATTCACCCATGCATGCCGGCAACGCGGTTTGCGGGTCATGATCGATCTGGTCGTGAACCATACGTCGGACCAGCATGCGTGGTTCCAGGAAGCGCGCCGCGATCCCGAGTCGAAGTACCGCGACTGGTACGTCTGGGCGAAGCGCAAGCCGGCGAACGCCGCGGACGGGGTGGTGTTTCCCGGCGTGCAGAAATCGACCTGGACGTACGACGAGGCGGCGGGCGCCTGGTATTTCCACCGCTTCTACGATTTCCAGCCCGATCTCGACACGGCGAACCCGCACGTGCAGGCCGAACTCCTCAAGATCATGGGCTTCTGGATCCAGCTGGGCGTCTCGGGATTCCGCATGGATGCGGTGCCGTTCGTGATCGCGACCAAGGGCGCCGACGTCAAGCGTCCCGCGCGACAGTACGACATGTTGCGCACCTTCCGCGAGTTCCTGCAATTTCGCAAGGGCGACGCGATCATTCTCGCCGAGGCCAACGTGCTGCCCGATGCCGATCTCCAGTACTTCGGCGACGTGGGCGAACGCCTGCAGATGATGTTCAATTTCCAGGTGAATCAGAACACGTTCTACACGCTGGCGAGCGCGGATACCGCGCCGCTCAAAAAGGCGCTGCTGGCTACCCGGCCGCGACCGGCCACCGCGCAGTGGGGCGTGTTCCTGCGCAATCACGACGAACTCGACCTGGGTCGGCTGACGCCCGCGCAACGCAAGACGGTGTTCGCCGCGTTCGGGCCGAAGCCCGACATGCAGCTGTACGGGCGGGGCGTGCGTCGACGGCTCGCGCCGATGCTGGGCGGCGACCGGCGCCGCCTCGAGCAGGCCTACAGCCTGATGCTGACGCTGCCCGGCACGCCGGTGTTCCGCTATGGCGATGAAATCGGGATGGGCGACGATCTCGATTTGCCGGAGCGCGAATGCGCGCGCACGCCGATGCAATGGTCGACGGAGCCGCACGGCGGCTTCACCCTGCATGACAAGCCCGTGGCCCCGGTAATTGCCGGCGGGGAATACGGCTTCGAGCGGGTGAATGTCGCCAGCCAGCGGCGCGATCCGAATTCCTTCCTGAACTGGACCGAACGCGTGATCCGGATGCGTCGCGAAATGCCGGAGATCAGCTGGGGCGATTTCGCGGTGCTGCGCCTGCCGCAAAACGACGTGCTCGGGCTGCGCTACGACTGGCGCGACAACGCCGTGCTGTGCCTGCACAATTTCAGCGGCGCGGCGCGCACGGTGCGGTTTCGCACCGCGCCGGGCAAGGCCGCGAGCCCGTCGCTGGTCAATCTCCTGTCCGACGACCACAGTCAGGCGGACGCGGGATGCTGGCACACGGTGGTGCTCGAACCGTATGGCTATCGCTGGTATCGGGTCGGCGGCCTCGATTACCTGCTCAAACGCAGCGAGGTGTAGACCCGCACCGCGTGCACCGCACCCTCAGGCGGCCACGGCCGGCGCCCGGGCGCGGTGGAGCAGCACCGGAATCGACTTCGACGTGGGTGTGTTGGCGATGTCGGCGACGCTGTTCAGCGGTACCAGCGGATTCGTTTCCGGATAATAGGCGCCCACGCAGCCGCGTGGAATATCGTAGGCGACCAGCAGGAAACCGTCTGCCCGTCGTTCGATCCCGTCTTCCCAGACCGTGGTGATGTCAACCCATTCGCCCGCCTGAAAGCCGAGCATCGCCAGGTCTTCCGCGTTCACGAACACCACGCGCCGTTGTCCGTATACGCCGCGATAACGGTCGTCCAGGGCGTAGATCGTGGTGTTGTACTGGTCATGCGAGCGGGTGGTCATCAGCGTCATCAGACGCTCGCCGTGCAATTGCCTCGCGCGGCGTATCGGCGTATCCCACTGGATGCCATGCACGACGAAATTCGCCTTGCCGGTAGGGGTTTTCCATTCGCGCTCGCGCGCCGCGACACGCAGATGAAAACCGCCGGGATGGGCGATGCGCTCGTTGTAATCCTGAAATCCGTCGAGCGCGCGCGCCATGACGTCGCGAATGCCCGCGTAGTCGGCCGCATAGCCGAGCCAGTCGATCTTCGCGCTGCCCAGCGTCGCGTGCGCGATGCCGGCCACGATCGCGGTCTCCGACACCAGTTCCGCGGACGCCGGCTTGTTCATGCCGTACGAGACGTGCACCATGCTCATCGAATCCTCGACCGTCACGCCCTGCGCGACGCCGTTCTGCATGTCGATCTCGGTGCGCCCGAGCGTCGGCAGGATGAGCGCCTGCGCGCCATGCACGAGGTGGCTGCGGTTGAGCTTGGTCGTCACGTGCACGGTCAGCGCGCAGGCGCGCAGCGCGTCCCAGGTGCGGGCCGTGTCGGGCGTCGCGAGCGAGAAATTGCCGCCCAGGCCGATGAGCACCTTGACCTTGCCCGCCAGCATCGCTTCGATCGATTCGACCACATCGTAGCCGTGCGCGCGCGGCGGCGCGAAATCGAAGACCTTGCCGAGCCGGTCGAGGAAGGCGGCCGTCGGCTTCTCCTCGATGCCGACCGTACGGTTGCCCTGGACGTTCGAGTGGCCGCGTACCGGGCACAGGCCCGCGCCCCGGCGGCCGATGTTGCCGCGCATCAGCATCAGGTTCGAGAGCATCTGGACGGTCGCGACCGAGTTCTTGTGCTGCGTCAGGCCCATGCCCCAGGTCGCGATGACCCGCTCGCCCTTCACATAGATGCGCGCGAGGCCCTCGATGTCCTCGCGGGCCACCCCGCTCTCGGCCGCCAGCGCGTCCCAGTCCTCGGTGCGCAGGTCGTCGGCGAAGCGTTCGAAGCCGAGCGTGTGTTCGGCGAGGAACGCCAGGTCGAGCACGCGTTCGCTTTCCGGTCCCCGCGCCCGGGCGTCGTCGTCGAGTTCGAGCACATGTTTGGCGACGCCCTTGATGAGCGCGAAATCGCCGCCGATTTTCGGCTGAATGAAGGTGGACGCGATCTTCGTGCTGGAGAGCGTCAGCATTTCGAGCGGATGCTGCGGGCTGGCGAAACTCTCCAGGCCACGTTCGCGCAGCGGATTGATCGACACGATGGTCGCGCCGCGCTTCGCGCAGTCCCGCAATTCGCCCAGCATGCGCGGATGGTTCGTCGCCGGGTTCTGGCCGAAGATCAGCAGCGTGTCCGCATGTTCGAAGTCGTCCAGCGTCACCGTACCCTTGCCCACGCCCACCGTGACCGGCAGGCCGCGGCTGGTCGCTTCGTGGCACATGTTCGAGCAATCGGGGAAGTTGTTGGTGCCATAGAGGCGCACGAACAACTGGTACAGAAAGGCGGCCTCGTTGCTGGCGCGCCCCGAGGTGTAGAAGGCGGCCTCGTCCGGGCTGTCGAGGCGGTTCAGGTGCGAGGCGATCAGCGCATAGGCGTCTTGCCAACCGATCGGCTGGTATTTGTCGGTGACGGCGTCGTAGACCATCGGCGCGGTGAGCCGGCCGTATTGTTCGAGTTCGTATTCCGACCGCGCCATCAGGGCGGTGACCGTGTGCTCCTCGAAAAACGCCGGCGTCACGCGCTTGCTGGTGGCTTCCGCGGCCACGGCCTTGACGCCGTTCTCGCAGAATTCGAAGGTCGAGTTGTGTTCCCGGTCCGGCCAGGCGCATCCCGGACAATCGAAGCCGTCGGGCTGGTTCTGGCGCAACAGCGTACGGTAGTTGTTCCCCGCGACTTTTTCCCTGACGAGGTGCAGGGCAACGTACTTCAACGCGCCCCAGCCCGCGGCGGGGTGGGTATAGGGGGCGATGCGACCTTCCGGCTGCGCTTTCTTCATGATCCGTGCTCCATGGGTACGGTACGTCGTCGCGCTCGCCGTGCGCGGCGGCACGTGGCGACGGCGCTCCGGCACGGCGCGGCTGTTCGCAACGCCGGGTCCGAAGACCGAAGCCTCCAGGGTAGGGGCAATATCCGGTGGGCGGGGCATACACATCCGGCCCCGCCGGAGGAGCACAGTTCGGTGGCGGCAGCCGTGCACGCGTAGAATTGTGCTGTCGGCACGTCGCCGGGGGCATGTGGCGCAGCCTGCCGACGTCGCCCGTCATCCGGCGCGCGGCAAGGTGGGGTCCGTTCGGGAGACAGGCGGTGACGTTGTTCGAAAAACTCGCCGCAGACATCGAGGAGTTGATTCAGCGCGGCGTGTTTCTGCCAGGCGAGCGCCTGCCGTCGATCCGGCAGACCGGCAAGCACCGGCGTCTGAGCATCACGACCGTGGTGCGCGCCTATCTGTTGCTCGAAGGCAGGGGGCTGGTGGAAAGCCGGCCGCAGTCCGGCTATTTCGTCCGGGCAACACCCCTGGCCGCCGCAGCGCCGGTACCGGCAAAGGAGCTGGAGGTCTCGCAGCCGAACGCGGCGTCGGCGAAGGTGGACGTGAGCCGGCTGGTACTCGCGACGCTGCGTTCGATCCGTACCGATGCGGCGGTGCCGCTCGGCTCGCCGTACCCGGACCCGGCCTTGTTTCCGGTACGGAAGATCAATACCTACGGGCATGCGATTGCGCGCCGTCAGCCGTTGTGGGGCGTGACCGACGAACTGCCGCCGGGCAACCCCGAACTGATCCGGCAGATCGCCCGGCGTTATCTTGAAAATGGCCTGTCGGTGGACCCGAACGAGATCGTCGTGACCATCGGCGCCACCGAGGCGATCAATCTCTGTCTGCAGGCGGTGGCCCGCCCGGGCGACACGATCGCGGTGGAATCGCCGACCTTTTACGCGATGCTGCACGCGATCGAGCGCATGGGCATGCGCGCGATCGAAGTCGCGACCGACCCCCGCACGGGCATCGACATCGACGCGCTGTCCGGTATCCTCGCCCGCGAGCGCATCGCCGCCTGCATGGTCATGCCGAATTTCCAGAATCCGCTGGGCTTCCAGATGCCCGACGAGAACAAACGGCGGCTGGTGGAACTGCTCGCTGCGCACGACGTCCCGCTCATCGAGAATGACGTCTACCACGAACTGTATTTCGGCGACGCCCATCCCAGTGCGTTGAAGTCGCTCGACAAGAAGGGGCTGGTGCTGCACTGCGCGTCGTTCTCGAAAAGTCTGACCCCGGCCTATCGCATCGGCTGGGCGATACCGGGGCGGTATCGCGATCGGGTGGAAAAGCTCAAGTTCCTCAACACGCTGACCACGCCGACGGTGCCGCAACTGGCGATTGCCGAGTACCTGACGCATGATGGGTACGAGCATCACCTGCGTCGCGTGCGCGGCGCATACCGGCAGCAGGCGAAGCTGATGCGCACGATGGTCAAGCGCTTCTTCCCGGAAGGCACGCGCACGTCGCACCCGGTGGGTGGCTATGTGCTCTGGGTCGAGCTGCCCGCGGCGGTGGATTCGATGATGCTGTACCGGCTCGCGCTCGAGCAGCACATCACGATCGGACCCGGAACGATGTTCTCGGCCTCGGATGCCTACCGCAACTGTATCCGGCTCAACTACAGCTATCCCTGGTCGCCGGCGATCGAACAGGCGCTGATCGTGGTCGGCAGGCTTGCCGCGTCGCTCATGCAGGGAGATTTTCATTGACCGCGAAAGAGACACCCGACATTGCCGGCAGCGCGCCGGCCCCCACGCCGTCTTTCGACGCCGAGGCGATCGACCCCTTGCAGGTCGCCGTGCTGCTGGAACTATGGACGGCGTGGCAGGCATCGCCGCGACAGCCCTGGTCGCTGGCGAAGCTGGCGAAGCGCGTGGGCGTGCCGATGAGCGTGCTGCGCCGCGCGCTGACGCAGCTCGATTCGAGCGGACTGGTCGCCCTGAGCGCCCCCGAGGCGGCGCGCGCCACCGCGGCATTGAGCGCGACGGGGTGCGAGCTGTGTGCGCAGTTGCTGCAGACCTGAAATAGTCGAAGCAGAACCCAAACTCACACTCAACACCAAACGCGAACCCGGACCGCCCGGTGCGGGACGGGCGGCGCGCGGCATGGCGTCCTACGTCCCGGGTCGCGTGTCTGCCGAGACGTCATGCGCACGGCGCTGCATCCTGTACACCACGCTGTCCAGGCAGGTGACACCGCGCGCGGCGAAGGCGGGTTCGGCCGCGAGGATATCGGCCCGCGCGATTTCCCGTGCCGACGACTGTGGCGCGAACAGCGCCTGGACCGATGCCTCGGGGAGGGAAAAAGGCGGTCCGGCCCGCTGCGCCTGCGGGTAGTCCAGCGTGATCAGCAGGCCGCGATACGTTGCGGCAAGCTGCCCGTAGACATGCGCGACATAGTGCTGCTGCATCGCCGGCGGGAGCGCGATCAGCGCCGCGCGGTCATAGATGGCGGCACAGTCCGCGAAATGCGCCGCGTCGAGCGCGAAGATGTCGCCGCGGATGATCTCGATATTTCCCGCGCGGTAGCGCTCCCCCTGGGGCGAGGCATGCCGCGTGGGCCGTAGACCGTTCTCGGCGAAGAACTGTTCGACGGCCAGCGCCGAGAGTTCGACGCCGAGCACCGCATGGCCGCGTTCGGCGAGCCAGAGCATGTCCAGGGACTTGCCGCACAAGGGAACCAGCACCTGCGTTCCCGGCGCGAGTTCCAGCGCGGGCCAGTGCGCCGGGAGATCGGGCATGACATGATCCTGGTGAAAATGCGTGCGGCCGTCGCGCCAGCGCTCCAGCCAGAAATCGGCGTCCATGGCCCATCCTCGTGCGGTGAAAGTTTTGCGCCGTCGTGCGCGGCGCGCTCGATTGTCGCCCAGGCGGGAGCGAGCGTCCAGATGTGGCGCCGCTTGCTGGATGGGTACGGCCGCCGTGCGTTCGGCACGCCGTCTTGCGACCTGAACGCCGCCACGGGCGGCATGGCATGCCCTTTGCTCGGAAGGAAGCGGGAACTTCATTGACAGCAATACGGGAAAGCACCATGACGAACGGAACACGACGCATCGCCGCATGGCTCGCCGCGATGGCCCTGGCGGCATCGGGCGCGGCATTCGCGCAGAATAGCGGCAGCGGGGCGGGCGACGATGGCGGCGGGGGCAAGGACGGCCCGGCCGGCATGGACATCGGCGCGATCGGCACGAAGCAGACAGCGGGCGGCGCGACACGCACCGCGCGCGCGACCGGCGAAAAAACACGCAGGCCGCACAAGCATGCTGGCCCGACGGCGGCGTCCGGCACGAGCCGGCCCTGACCGCGACGGATTGACGGAACGCCGCTAGCGCGCCGGGGAACGCCCGGTCGCCCCCGACGCCGCGGCAGCCGGGACAGCAGCCGGGAGTGCGCGCCGCGTCTCGGGCAACAGCACCGCGACCGCGCCCAGTAGCGGCAGGAACGCGATCATTCGATACACGATGTCGATACCGGCCTTGTCCGCCAACAGCCCCAGTACCGCCGCGCCCAGGCCGCCCATGCCGAACGCGAAACCGAAGAACAGGCCGGAGACCATCCCCACCTTGCCCGGAATCAACTCCTGCGCGTAGACCAGGATCGCCGAGAATGCCGACGACAGGATCAGCCCGATCAGGATCGTCAGCGTCGTGGTCCAGAAAAGATCGGCGTGCGGCAGCAGCAGGGCGAACGGCGCGACCCCCAGAATCGATGCCCAGATCACCGGTTTGCGGCCGATGCGGTCGCCGATCGGGCCGCCGGCGAGCGTGCCGAGCGCAGAGGCGAACAAAAAGACGAACAAATGCATCTGTGCGCTGCGTACCGACAGGCCGAACTTGCCGATCAGATAGAAGGTGTAGAACGTGCTGAGCCCGGCAATATAAAAGTATTTCGAGAAAATCAGCACGAGCAGCACGCCGATCGCGCCGCCCACGCGCCGCCGCGACAAGGTGACGGCGGCCGGGTGCCGCACCGCGCGCGTGGTGCGCCGATGATGCGCGTACCAGCGGCTGACGCCGGTCAGCAAGCCGACGCCCAACAGCGCGGCCAGCCCGAACCATGCGAGACTGCGTTGCCCGAACGGGACGATGATCGCCGCCGCCAGCAGGGGGCCCAGTGCGGTCCCCGAATTGCCGCCCACCTGGAACAACGACTGCGCCATCCCGTGCCGTCCGCCGGAGGCCATGCGCGCGACCCGGGAAGATTCCGGATGGAAGATCGACGAACCGGTGCCCACCAGCGCCGCGGCCACCAGGACGAGGCCGAAGCTCGGCGCGAACGCGAGCAGCATCAGACCGGCGAGCGTGAAGCCCATGCCCACCGGCAGGGAATACGGCATCGGCCGGCGGTCGGTGTACGACCCGACGAGCGGTTGCAGCAGCGACGCGGTCAACTGGTAGGTCAGCGTGATCAGGCCGATCTGTCCGAAGCTCAGGTGGAAGGTGCCTCTGAGAATCGGATAGATGGCGAGAATCAGCGACTGCATCATGTCGTTGACCAGATGCGCGGTACTGATCGCGCCCAGCACGCCGAATTCGGTGCGGGGAGGATCCGCCGGAAGCGCCGGCGCGGGAGAAGAGGACAGGGTCGTCATGGCAAAGGCCGGGAAGATGGCGGATACGAAGTGGCATCTTAGAGATAGAATATGCGTCTGTCTCGCGCCGTTCGGACAGCAAACCTCTCGAAAAGGGCATCGGCCGATGACATTTCCCTCGCTGGACGACGTCGATCGCAGCCCGATGCCCGTGATGTGCCGCGCGCGGAACTACGCGGCGGAACTTCGGATTCCGGACCACTCGCACATGAAGTGCCAGCTCATCTATGCGCTGCATGGCGTGGTGGTGGTGGCGTCCGCCGGCGGGCATTGGGTCGTGCCGTCCACGCGCGGTATCTGGATGCCGGCCGGGACGACGCATCGCATCCGCTGCGTGGGTGCGGTGCAAATGCGCAGCATCTATGTCGCGCCGGACGCGGTTCCCGGTCTGCCTGCCATTTCCCAGGTGGTCGGCATTTCGCCATTGCTGCGCGAATTGATCCAGGCGGCCAGCCGGATCGTCCTGCCGTATGCGGAGGATTCGCGCGATGGCCGGCTGATGCGGTTGCTGCTGGATGAATTACAGGTATTGCCGGTTTTGCCGCTGCATTTGCCGCAGCCTGCCGATGCCGGTCTGCAACGCATCTGCGACCGATTGCGCGATTACCCGGACGACCCGACCACGCTCGGCGCATGGGCCGGTATCCTGCGTATCGATGTGAAGACGATCCAGCGCCGCTTCGCGCGGGAGACCGGCATGACCTTCGGGCAATGGCGGCAGCAGGCGCGTTTGCTGCAGGGCCTGGAGCGGCTGGCGAACGGCGAGAAAGTCCTGGATGTGGCGCTGGCGCTCGGCTACGACAGCCCGAGCGCGTTCGCGACGATGTTCAAGCGGCATTTCGGACAGCGACCCAGCGAGTTTTTCCGATGATCCGGCCGGTAGCATTTCCGACGCAGTACATCGCAATTAGGGAAAAGGATTGTCGCGGGTGCGCGAATTGGCTTGTTAAAATACCGTACCTATTCCGGAAATGGAGAACATCGCCATGGGACGCGCTTTGTCGGATTCCTCGCATTCGGAGTTTTGTCTGCTGTATATCAGCCGCATGGCGCCGGGCGTCACCCGCGCGGATGTCGATCGTCTCGTGACGAAATCGATCGCGCGCAACGCGGTGGAAGGCATCACCGGTTTCCTCATCAAGGCGGGCGGCCACTTCGTGCAGTATCTCGAAGGCCCCAGACAGGTCGTGGTCGACTGCTTCGCCCGGATGGAGAAGGACCGACGGCACACCGACGTTTCCCTGGTGGCTTGCCATGCACTGCCGCGGCGCTGCTTCGCCAGTTGGGAAATGGGGTATTTCTGGGGCGACGAAAACGGCGTCGAGCAACTGGAATCCGTTTTCAAGACGTGGCACGACGGCGATGCCGCGCTGATCGACGAGGCGATGCGCATCTACGGGAAAGCGCAACAGTCGGCCATGGCCGGCGATCTTGCCGTCGGCAGCCCGCCCGAGTACGGCGTTTTGCTGAATCGGGCCGCGGCATCCTGACGCGGTCTGCCGCGCGGTCTGCCTGCGCGCGGCCTGGCCGTACGCCGCGCATCGCGTCCGATCGGATCGCGTATCAATAAGCGGCCGCGCCGCGTCAATAAGCGGCCGCGCCGCGTATCAGCGCCGCGCTGCGGCCGGCGCGTTGCCGGTGGCGCAGCAGGCATTGCCGGATCCGCACCGCGAGTTCGATGATGTACAGATCGCGCATCTGATGGTGTTCGAGCGCCGCGGCGAGCTTGAAGACGTATTCGGCATTGCTGCCCCACGGGCCCCGTGCCTCGGCAATCAGCGGCGCGACCGTCTCGATCTCGCTGTCGCATTCGTAGTGCGGATGATCCTGGTCCGCGACGAACACGATGGCACGCACCGGCGTGCCGTCTGCCATGCGTACCGGCGCCCAGATGGGGCGATAGGTACCCATCGCCATTTCCCGGATCCAGATCAGCCGCAATTCCTCTTCGCGGGTCGCCGCGGCGAGCCGATAGACGACGCCATCGGTACGTCCGCCGTTACGCAGGCCCAGCATCCTGCCGGGCGTGTGCGCCGCCGCGCGTCCGACCGTCAGCCGCTGGCAAAAACTGCGATGCCAGCCGTCCAGGCAGGCGGCGTGCCGCTCGGCGTGGTCGGTGAGGGGATTCCAGATCAGCGACCCATAGCCGAAAATCCAGATATCCGCGTCCTCCGGCTGGCCCGCCAGCATCGCCGTCATCGACCGGGCGATATCCGCTTCGGACCAGCGCAGTTCGCTGGGAAGGCCATCCAGCGCCGACAGATAGGCGCCGGAAGAGAGTGCAAGCCGTGTCAGCATCGTGTTGTCGATTGGAGGGCGTGACTCGACACTACACCTGCAAGCGCAAATGACGAAATAACGAATGCGCATATGGATATATCCAGGTGCCTGGCGTGGCGGGGCCGCCACGCCAGGGTGGCACCCTGCGCCGTCACAGCTGTGTATGCCCGTCTGGGTGGCGCGGCGTGGGGACCGCCGCGCGCCCGTGCCCGGTTCCGGCGGGCGTTTTCAGCGTGCGGGCTCGTCCGTCATGATCTGCCGGGTGTTTTTCTGGCGGAGCAGGTCGGCGATGTGTCCGGGCAGGGTCTCGGGCTGCACCGGGTCGCCGCGCTGCGCGCGCTCGGCGAGATCGTTGTAGAACCCCGCGAGCGTGCGCAACTGGTCCTCGCTGGCATCCTCGATGCCGATCAACTGGTTGTCCGCCGATTTGTGCGAGGCGAGCAACTCGTTGAGTTTCAAATGCATGGCGATGCTGTCCTTGTTCTGGCTTTGCTGGATCAGGAACACCATGAGGAAGGTCACGATCGTCGTGCCGGTGTTGATCACCAGCTGCCAGCCATCCGAATAATGGAAGGTGGGCCCCAGCGCCGCCCAGAGAACCACCACGAACACGGACGTGCAGAAGGTGATGGGCGAGCCGGCCCAGCGGGTGACGCGGCTCGCGAAGCGGTCGAAGGCGCGCATGGCCGGATGGGCGCCGGCGAACGACGGGTCGGCCGTCGTGGTCACGGAGTCGAGCGCGACATCGTGCGGGGGCGGGGTGGGACGTGCGGGATCTTTCATGGCGATGACGATAGGTGGAATTGCCGCATGCGGGAACACGCACAGGATAGCGCAAGCCATCGCCCCGGCGCCGGATGGCGAAGTGGCGGCGCACTTCAGTAATTCCGTCTGGTGCCGTTATCTGTTCCATCCGGAAGGTTTCCCTTTCCGAAACCATGCCCGACCGTGACGGCCTGCGTTCGACGAAAGGATTTTCCATCGCCGCGGACAGTGATCTCGACGACGCCGCATCGTCGGACAGCAATACCCGAAGAGGACTGATATGAACATTACGCAACGCATTTCCGCCGCCATGCTGATCTTCGCCGCCGCGCTCGTCGCCGTGGGCGGCTATGGTCTTCGTTCGCTTGGCCAGTCCAGCGATCGCTTCGACTACCTGAAGGCCAACACGCTCGCCAGCGTCTCGGACCTGGACAAGGTCACTGCGACCACGGGGATCATTCGGATACGGGTGCTGCAATCCCTGCTGACGCAGGATGCCGCGCAGCGCGATTCCGCCATCGCGGAGGTGACCCACGGTCTCGACGACCTCGACAGCACGCTGCGGGATTACGCGAAGAACGATATTTCCGACGAGAAGGACCGGCAGATGACGGCCGCCAATCAGCACGCCGCGCAGGGCGTACGCGAGAATATCGAGAAACTGTACCGCGAGGCGAAAACCGACGGCAACGTCGTGGCGTTCGACCGCAGCATCGGCGTGAACGGCGCCGTCGGCCCCTACAAGCAGGCCGTCACGGAACTGGGCGACGGGCTGCAGGCGCAAATCGACTACAACAACCAGTTGGGCGATACGCTGCAGAAACAGAACCACGCAACCTATGTCGCCACGGCCACGATTCTGTCCGCCATGATCATCGGTGCGCTGCTGGTGGCCGGCGGCCTGTCCTTCGTCACGCTGCGCTACGTGCGTGCGAGTCTCAACGGCATCCGCGGCACCCTGGAATATGCGAGCACTTCGCTGGATCTTTCGCGCCCGGCGCAGGTGCAGCGCCTCGACGAGGTGGGATATACCGCGCAAGCCTTCAACGTGCTGATGACCCGGATGACCGAGGTCCTGGGCAGCGTGCGCAGCGCGACCGAAACCGTCGGCGTCTCGACACGCGAGATCGCCTCGGGCAATCTGGATCTGTCGTCCCGCACCGAAGAGCAGGCCGCGTCGCTGGCCCAGAGCGCGGCCAGCATGAACCAGTTGACCACGACGGTCCGCCAGAACGCCGACAACGCGCACCAGGCGAACGTGCTGGCGGGTACGGCAGGGGACGTCGTGACGCGCGGCATCGACATCGTCGGCAAAATGAATACCACGATGCAGGAGATCTCCACCAACTCGCAGCAGATCGCCGAAATCACGACGCTGATCGAGGGCATCGCGTTCCAGACGAATATCCTGGCGCTGAACGCGGCGGTCGAGGCCGCGCGGGCGGGCGAAAACGGCAAGGGGTTCGCCGTCGTCGCGGGCGAGGTGCGGACGCTGGCGCAACGCTCGGCGGCGGCCGCCAACGAGATCAAGGAACTCATCGGCGCATCGGTGATCACGATCAAGGCCGGCAATGGTCAGGCGGTCGAGGTCAACAGCGCGATGCTGGAGGTCAATCAGGCGATCCGCCGGGTGACGGATGTCGTCGCCGAGATCGCTTCCGCATCCGACGAACAGCGTCAAGGGATCGAACAGGTCGACCAGGCGGTCACGCAGATGGACGAAGTGACCCAGCAGAATGCCGCGCTGGTGGAGGAAGCGTCCGCCGCGGCGCAGTCGCTCGACGATCAGGTCGTGATTCTGCGCGACTCGGTGGCGCGTTTCACGCTGGCCGCCTGAAGGCGGGGCGGCAGGCTTTTCGCATCGCGTCGTCGCGGACCGGCCTTTTCACGAAACGGCCGGCTTCGTCGTGGTCGGCGACAGGATTTTGACCATTCCGGGCTGCGGTATCATCCGCCTGTACTCTACAGGATGGCCCATGTCCGACCGCGACGACCAGCACGGTGCCTGGCACGTTCCACCGAGCGCCTATCTCGCGACGCGTCCCGCCGAATTCGGTCTGCCGGCCCAGCCGCGATCGTCCTATCTCACGATGCGCGATGGTTGCCGGCTGGCGGCCGATATCTACCTGCCGCAAAGCGATTCGCCACGGGGCGGCGCCGCACAGCGGCGCTTCCCGACGCTGCTCATCTTCACCCCGTATTACCGGCGTTTCGCGACCGACGGCAGCGTGGCGGAAGCCGCGCCCGCCGCGGCGCGTTACCGCGATCGTTTCGTGCCGCGCGGTTACGCCGTGATGGTCGTCGACGTGCGCGGCACCGGCGCGAGCTTCGGCACCCGCGATGCGTTGCGTTCCCCGGCGGAGCGCGAGGACTACGGCGAGGTCGCGCAATGGACGATCGAACAGGACTGGTCCGACGGCGTGATCGGTTCGACCGGCATTTCCTACGTGGGCGCCGCCGCCTGTTTTCTCGCCAGCACCGGTCATCCCGCGGTCAAGGCGATCGCGCCGTTGTTCGGCGTGTCCGATATCTATAGCGAACAGCTGTTTCCCGGCGGCCTGCTGTCGAAGGTCTGGACCGGCGCCTACGACGATCTGATGCTCGCGATGGATCACGACCGCCGCGACCTGCTAGGCACGTTCTCCTATTATGCGGAACCGGGCCTGCGGGGCCCGCATCCCACGGACGAGGATACGGATGGCGCCCTGCTCGCCGCGGCAATCCGCGAACATCTCGGCAATTTCACGCTGGCCGACGCGGCGCCCGAATTCGCCTTTCGCGACGAGGGCATGCTGCACGATCCCGCTCTCACGCTCGCCGCCTGTAGTCCCTATCACTATCTCGAACAGGTCGCGCCGGACGTGCCGATCTACTCCGTTTCGGGCTGGTTCGATGGTGCCGGCTACAGCAACGGGGCGATTTCCCGTTTCCTGACGCGCGGCAACGGTCGCGACCGTTTGCTGCTGGGTGCCTGGGATCACGGCGCGCGCACCAACGTCTCGCCCTGGCGCGAGGCCACCGCGCCGCAATTCGATCTGCTGGCGGAACTGCTGCGCTTTTTCGACACGCATTTGCAGGGGCGCGACACCGGGCAGGAACGCGAGGCGCCGGTCCACTATTTCAATCTGCATGCCGAATCCTGGATCGCGGCGCCGGCCTGGCCCCCGACGCGCGACAGCGTGCGCCTGTATCCGGGCGCGGGCACCCTGGAGGCCGTGCCGCCCGCCGCCGCCTCGGACCGCTACCAGGTGGATTTCACGACCGGCACCGGTATCCAGAGCCGATACGAAAGACTCGGCGCGGCCGGGGTCGTCGACTACTATCCGGACTGGACGCGGCGTTGCGCGGCGTTGCTGAATTACGAAACGCCGGCGCTGGCCGCGCCGCTGGCGATCGTCGGGCATGCGATCGCGACGCTGCGCCTCGCGATCGACCAGGGCGATGCCTCCATTTTCGTTTACCTGTCCGAAGTCGACGCGGCGGGACGCGTGCATTGCATGACGGAAGGCATGTTGCGCGCGATGCATCGCAAGATTTCGCCGGCGCCCCGGGAATACCGCACGAGCTGGCCGTTCCGAAGCTACCACCGCGCCGATGCCGCACCGGTCGAGAAAGGTCGTGCGACCGAATACGTGATTCCCTTGCTGCCGGTGGCCTGGACGCTGGCGCCGGGCAGCCGGCTGCGGCTCTCGATCGCGGGCGCCGACGCCGGCCATTTTCCGCCGATGCCGTACGGTAGGCCGCCTGTTTTCGAGATATCGACGGGCGCGGCGACGTGGATCGAATTGCCGGTGCGGCGCGACTGAGCGGCGCCAGCCGCCCGGGATTATGATAAATGCTTCCAGGCAAGGAGCGACGCATGACCGAACATCTTCACAGGCGGACTTTTCTGAAAGGCGGTGCGGTGTTGGCCGCGGCTGCGGGAGGAGGATTCGCACGGCTCGCGGCGGCCGCGGCCGTCGATCCCGCGCCCGCCGGCGGTTCCCCGGCGTCCGCGTTGCCGCCGGTGGATGCCGCGTTGCAGCGGGCCTTCGCGCCGTCCGGCACCTTGCGCGTATCGGTCAATGTCGGCAATCCCTTGCTGGCAGAGCGCGCGCCCGACACCGGACGCCTGTCCGGCATTTCCGTCGATCTTGCCCGGGAACTCGCGCGGCGGCTCGATTTGCCGCTGGAAATGATCACCGTCACCGAGGCGTCCCTGTCGGTGGACGCCGTTACCCGGGATCGCTCGGATATCGGTTTCTTCGCGCTGGCGCACGGCAGCGGCGGCGCCATCCATTTCACTGCGCCCTATCTGCTGCTCCTGGCGAATTATCTCGTGCATCGCGACGCCGCGTTTCAGTCTCCGGACGATGTCGACCGGCCCGGCGTGCGCGTCGTGGTCGCCAAGGGCAGCGCCTACGATCTCTATCTGGGTGGTGCCCTGCGGCATGCCGAACTGGTTCGGGCCGATGGCGCGGCCGCCGTCATCAAGGCCTTCATGGCCGACCCGTCCGCGGTCGCCGCCGGCATCAAGACGCAACTGGTGTCCGAGGCGCGCCAGCTCGACGGCGTGCGGCTGCTCGACGCGCCGTTCACGTATATCCAGCAGGCACTGGGAATCGGCGCGCGGCATGGCGCCGACGCGGCCGCCTGGCTCGACGCCTTCGTCGCGCTGATGCTGCGCGATGGCTTCATCGCGGCCGCGGTGGCGCGCCATCACCTGACGGGCGTGGTCGTGCCCGCCGCCAAACAACCCTGACGAATGCGCCCGGACGAATCCTGCGCGATGCATGCCGCGGTAACGTACCGTCCCGCCGTCGCGTCGGACCTTCCGGCGATTTGCGAACTGGGACAGTCGCTCAATAGCATTCACCATCGCGCGCGTCCCGACATCTATCGGGATGCCTGCTCCGACCCGCAACGGGACAGCGCGCACTGGGAGATCAGTCTGCAGGGCGGGGATCACGCGGCGTTCGTCGCCGAACGAGCCAGCCTCGCCGTAGGCTTCATCACGGTACAGCTGTCGCGCCCCACCAGCCCCTTGATGCAGCCGCTCCGGTTCGCCCAGATCCGTTCGGTGGGCGTGAGCGACGCGCAGCGGGGGCAGGGCATCGGCCGCGCGTTGATCGGCCTCGCGGAATCCTGGGCGGTGGCGCGGGGCGCGGCCGAGGTCCGGCTGACGGTATGGACGTTCAACGCGTCCGCCGTGCGCCTGTACGAGGAACTTGGCTACAACGCGTTCGCCCTCGAAATGAGCAAGCGCGCCACATCTATCGTTGCGTCGCCGGTCCGCTGATTTTTGCCGATACAATGGCGACATCCGGGTATCCTCCCGGCATTGCCATCCCGTAGCTCCTTTCACCTGCATCCAGCCGTCCCCTGCGCGGGCCGGGTGCGATGCGCAACCAGCGATATTCCATGCGAACGAGTGCCCGCAATCATTTTTCCGGCAAGGTGACCGACGTCAAGCAAGGCGCGGTCAACGACGAGATTCTCCTGCGTTCGGACGAAGGCATCGAGATCGTCGCGGTCATCACGCATGGCAGTGCCGCGTCGCTCGGGCTGGCGGCGGGCACGGCCGCCTTTGCGCTGGTCAAGGCCTCGTCGATCATCGTCATGGTGGACGCGGCCGACAACCAGGTGTCCGCCCGCAATCGTCTGGCCGGTACGGTGTCCCGGTTGACGCTCGGCGCGGTCAACGCCGAAGTCGTGATCGCGGTGGATGGCGGCGCGGAAGTGGTCGCGATCGTGACGAACGAAAGCGCGGCGCGTCTGGGCCTGGCGGCCGGCAAGCCGGCGACGGCGATCTTCAAGGCGTCCAGCGTGATCATCGGCGTAGACGCATAAACCCTCGCCTGGGGGCTCCGTGCGGAGCGCGACGCGACCCGGCGGCACGTGCGACCTGGAGGAAATCGCCGTGCGGTATTCGGCTTGCCGGACCCGGAAAACCGTAAGACTCGGCGCAGCGGTCCTGGCCGTCGGGCTAGCGACATGCGCGATTGCCGGGCAGGCCGCTCCCGCCAGCCTGGAAACCTATATGGCGCTCACCGGCCCGTCGCCGGACGCGACCTTCCGCTACGGCGGCGCGGCGTCCCAAAAAGCCGAACTTTTCCTGCCTGAAGGCAACGGCCCGTTTCCCGTCGTGGTGCTGCTGCACGGCGGTTGCTGGAACAGCCAGTACCAGGGGTTGACGCAGCTCCGCGCGCTGGCCGCCGCCTTCGCGAGCCAGGGCATCGCGGTGTGGAATGTCGAGTACCGTCGCGTGGACGAAGCGGGAGGGGGCTATCCCGGGACCTACCGCGATGTCGACGCCGCCATCGATCTGCTGGTGAAGACCGCGCCGGACGTCGGTATCGACACGCGCCGGGTGGTGGCGGTGGGGCATTCGGCCGGCGCGCAACTGGCGCTCTGGGCGGCGGCCCGCGCACGTATTCCCGCCGGCAGCCCGTTGGCGGTGACAAACCCTTTGCCCATCTCCCATGTGGTGACGCTGGGTGGCCTGCTGGATCTACGCCGCGACGCCGACGCGATTCGCGATGCCTGCGGCCTGGACGTCGCCGCGCTGACCGGGACGCCCGACGCCGCACGCACGGACGTCTACGCGGATACCTCGCCCGCCGCGATGTTGCCCACCGGAATCGCCACGGTGGCGATCAATGGCGCGGAGGACGGGGTGGCGCCGCCGGAACTCGCGCGCCGGTACGCGGCGCGTGCCACGCAGGCCGGCGACCGGGTGCGCACCATCGTCATTCCCGACGCCGGACACTTCGATGAAGTGATGCCGGTGCCGCCGGTCTGGCCGACCTTGCTCGCCACCGTGCGCCGTGCGCTGGGAATGGCGCAACGCTGATCGGCCGCGCCGTCGCCGCCGTCACGCAACGTATTCCGCGCATTGCGTTCGATTCAGAAAAAATGAATCTTGAATTTAATATTTATATTATCAGCATAAGTATAAAACCGGATTAGATGATTTTAATGAATTGCTGTAATCTGCTGCTCTTTCCGCGGCAGTTTTTTTATTAAGTCGATCGAAATCTCCCGCGAGAAACAGGAGTATGTCGCGGCCGTCCCCCCGGCGGCCGTCTTTCGCAAAAAAATAACGAGCCGGCCGCGCGGCGGCGGCAGGAGACGATACATGGCAGTCATGCCCCCGAGCACGAAAGCAATCGCCATGGACCGCAGGAAACGAATTCTCGCCATCGTGGGTGCGTCGTCCGGTAATCTTGTAGAGTGGTTCGATTTTTACGTTTATTCTTTTTGTTCATTATATTTCGCGGCTTCTTTTTTTCCGAAGGGGGATCACACCAGCCAATTGCTGAATACCGCGGGCGTTTTCGCGGCGGGTTTTCTCATGCGGCCGATCGGCGGCTGGTTGTTCGGGCGTATCGCCGACAGGCATGGCCGCCGCAAATCGATGCTGATCGCCATCACGATGATGTGCGGCGGCTCTCTGCTGATCGCCTGCTTGCCGACCTATGCCAGCATCGGCGCCGTCGCGCCCTTGCTGCTGCTGATCGCCCGTCTGTTTCAGGGCTTGTCGGTGGGGGGCGAATACGGTACCAGCGCCACGTATATGAGCGAAATCGCGCTGCGCGGCGAGCGCGGATTCTTCGCGTCGTTTCAGTACGTGACGTTGATCGGCGGGCAGTTGCTGGCGGTGCTGGTGATCGTCATTCTGCAGGCGGTGC
The DNA here is from genome assembly GCF_026624755.1 of Robbsia betulipollinis. NCBI lineage: Bacteria > Pseudomonadati > Pseudomonadota > Betaproteobacteria > Burkholderiales > Burkholderiaceae > Robbsia > Robbsia betulipollinis. The sequence goes on along the minus strand of NZ_JAPMXC010000001.1, from coordinate 556,148 downwards.
TGAGCGATGCGCAACTGCATGCCTGGGGATGGCGCATCCCGTTCGCGCTCGGCGCCCTTTCCGCGGTCGTTTCCCTGAATTTACGCCGTTCCCTGGCCGAGACGGCATCCGAGGCATCGCGCACCCACAAGGACGCGGGTTCCCTGAAGGGCCTGTTCAGGCACAAGGCGGTCTTCGTCACCGTGGTGGGCTATACCGCGGGCGGCTCGCTGATCTTCTACACGTTCACGACGTACATGCAGAAGTACCTGGTCAACACCGCCGGCATGCCGGCCAAGACGGTGAGTTTCGTGATGACGGGCGCCCTGTTCGTCTACATGCTGATGCAGCCCCTGTTCGGCGCGTTGTCGGACCGCATCGGCCGCCGCAATTCCATGTTCGCCTTCGGCATTCTCGGCGCGTTGCTGACGGTGCCGCTGCTCACGGCGCTGCGGGACGTGCGCAGCCCCTGGGCGGCGTTCGGTCTGCTGGTGGTGGCGCTGGCCGTGGTGAGTCTCTATACGTCGATCAGCGGCCTGATCAAGGCCGAGGTGTTTCCCCCCGAGGTCAGGGCACTGGGTGTCGGGCTGGCGTATGCCATCGCCAACGCGGTCTTCGGGGGCTCGGCCGAGTTCGTCGGCCTGATGCTCAAGTCGGCGGGGATCGAAAGCGCGTTTTATTGGTATGTGACCGCGCTGATCGTCATCGGCCTGTTCTTTTCCTGGCGGTTGCCGCGGCCGGGCGAGGGATATCTGGACGAGGCGCCGTAGGCGCCGCGGTACGGCGATCTCGATCCGCCGTACCGCTCGCGCCCGTTCTCGTGTCGCGAAGGCTGCCGGGTTGACTCAGGAAGGGCGGCCGTGCTACTGCGGTGCGCCCATTTCGAGGTCGTCACGCCCATCTCCGGCGGGGGCCGCGGCCTGGCCCTCTCCCGTCATTTTCGCCTCAATCTGTCTTTTCATGGCGTCAATGGCATCCAGGGCGATATTGCCAGGCAACTTCGAAAGCTCCGACACGGCCTTGTTCGCTATGTCGGCACCTTTCGCCACCTGCTGGGCGCTTTTGGCCACGGGACCGTCGCCCAATTTTTTGGTGATTTCCGTCAAGGAGCCGTTGGCGACGGCGTCCTCGATATTGAACGCATCGATGAGCGTGTTCTTGGTGCTTTCGAACAGGGGATCATTTTCCGACAAGGTACTTCGTTTTGCGAGGCCCAGGTTCGAAAAGAAGAAAAGACCGAGAAGCATGAAGGTAGCAGTGGCCGTTTGTTGGAATGCCTGGCCCGGGTTTTCGGGCGTGCCATGCGCTGCCTCGTTGCTTGCCTTGTAGATGAGCGACGACATCAGCCCGAGCAGGGCGCCCACGCCCCGGCCCACGACGATATTGTGCATCCCGTGCTGCATCTGTTCGATCGAACCGCCTTTCTTGATCACGCTTTCGACCGCGCTTTTTATCTCGTCGAGCGTGTCCTTCGGGCTGACTTTCATCGTTCCGTGGGTGTGTTCGAACTGGCCTTCCCCGGTCTTCTGTCCGGTCGTCATTGCGACAAGGGTATGAAAAAATGCCATGGTCCCGCCCGCGATGGCGGAACCCGCCGTCGCCGACGCCGGGCTTGAAAACCCCATCGCGCTGCGGCCGCCCTGCACGATGCAGAACGACGCCAAGCCTATGGCGTTGCCGAGGGTACTGCCGATTTTCGAGGCGCCTTGCAGTGTCTTGAACGACTTTTGCGCGGCCGCGTCACCCGGAAACAATTCGTTGGCTTTCCATTCCCGCAACTTGTGGCCGCCCTGTTGCAGCACGGCCGTGCGGACGACCACCTCGGCGAACGCATGCATGAACGCGAGGGGCAGCGCGGTCGCGGTCGCTGTGATGGCGGCTCCCGTGACGGGGTATTTTTCAAGGAACATCTGGCCCAGGAGATGGCTGACGCCGGCTTGCGTGAAATTGCTCGTGGCGCCGAAATGCATGCCCGACGCCGCGGCCTTGCCGAAGAACTCCGCCGTGAGGGAGGCCGCCGCCTGCCCAATGGAGGGCGCAGTCGAGCGCGCCTGTTGGCGGGCCGCCCCGGTGTCGTGCGTCTCCATCACTTCGGCCACCGTGCCGTCGGCCGCTGCTTCCGCATGGATCGAGGGTCTGCGGCTTTCCCGTTCGGATCCAGGCAGCGATGCGCGCGGGCGGCTTGGGGCGGGGCTGGGGGCACGGTCGGGACTCGTGCGGCTTGGTGACCGGGAAAGCGGGGCAAGCTCCCCGCTTGGTGCCCGCGACGCCGGTCGCTTCCCGCCGGAAGGCCGGGAGGTGCTGCCTTCCGGCGTCGTACCGGTTGGCGCCGTATGAACACTTGCATTCGATGGAGCGGGGGTGATCGGACCAGGGGCCATGCGTGTCTCCGTTATATCCGTGCGCGGTCATGCGCAGCGGGTTGACCTTCGTGTGCCGCCCGAACGTCGATTGCAAAATGCCACGCCGGATAGCGCGCAATGCAACCTCTGCCCGGACCGGCGTGAGGCTCAGCGATCAGTGTGATCATTCGCGCCTTCCTCATACGAAAAAAAACGAATCCGCATCCTGATTGACGAAGTTGTCACCGACCAGGCGTAGCCGACATGGCACGTGCCGGTACATCACGGACCGCGATAATGCCCACGGGATGTCTACGCGCCATCGTGCGTGAGACGTCGCGCATGGCGCGGCAGCAAAGGGGCATGTCAACGCCGCCCCGTTTTCCCGAAAATGGTTTAATATTCACAAAACATGTGACTAAAATAACAATTTTGGGACGCCCAACACCGGTTCGGGCACAGGAGCGCTTGATGAGCAGAGTCGCAGTGATCGGCAGCAATATGGTCGATCTGATCACGTATATCGACAGGATGCCCGCCCAGGGCGAGACGCTGGAGGCCCCCGGCTTCGCGCTGGGCTGCGGCGGCAAGGGAGCGAACCAGGCGATCGCCGCGGCGAAGCTGGGCAGCGACGTGCTGATGGTCAGCAAGGTGGGCGACGACATGTTCGCCGACAATACCCTCGCCAATTTCGAGAAATTCGGCGTGGACACGCAACATGTGACGCGCGTGCCCGGCGTTCCGAGCGGCGTCGCGCCGATCTTCGTGCAGGCCGACTCGCACAACAGCATCCTGATCGTGAAGGGCGCGAACGCGCATCTGGACGCGGCGGACATCGAGCGGGCGGATGCGGCGCTCGCCGAATGCGGACTGATCGTACTGCAACTCGAAATCACGCTCGAAACGGTCTATGCGGCCATCGATTATGCTTGCCGACGCGGCATTCCGGTCCTGCTCAACCCGGCGCCCGCGCTCGCGGGCCTGAGTCCCGCGCATCTGGCGCGGCTGGACTTCCTGATTCCGAACGAAACCGAACTGGCGCTGATCACCGGTCGCGTCGTCGATTCGATGGACGCCGCGTTCGCGGCGGCGCGCGAATTGACGGCGCTCGGCGTGCGTCACGTGATCGTGACGCTAGGCGAGGCCGGTGCGTTGTACGTGGGGGCGGAAGGGGAATTTCGCGTCGACGGCCGCAAGGTCGCGGCGCGCGATACCACCGGTGCCGGCGATGCCTTCATCGGCTGCTTTGTCCATCACTGGTGTACGGGCGGCGATATCCGTCGCGCGATCACGTATGCGGTCGCGTATTCGGCGTGTTCGGTCACCGGGCTCGGGACCCAGTCCTCCTATCCCGACGCGCCGGCGTTCGAAACGTTTCTACGCGAAATCGGCTTCGAATAACCGGGCGCGTCGCCGTGCCTGGACCGGCCGTGCCTGGACCGGCCGTGCCTGGACCGGCCGTGCCTGGACCGGCCGTGCCTAGACCGGCCGTGCCTAGACCGGCCGTGCCTGAACCGCCATCCTGGCGTACGCGATACCGGTTGCTGGAACGCTTAGATCAGTAATCGCGTCTCTCCGGCCGTGAAGAAGTCCCGATAATCGCGGGAAATCTTCTTGTCGCTGACTACGAAGTGGAAATCCGCCAGCTCGGCGAAGTAGGCCGCGCGCACTGTATCGAATTTCGTGTGGTCGGCGAGCAGCAGACATTGCTGCGCCTGACGCAGCACCTTGCGCTTGACATCGACCTCATCGAGGTTGAAGCAGGTGACGCCGAATTGTCGGCTCACGCCCGCCGCCGAAATGAAGGCATGGGCCAGCCGGATGCCGTCGAGGACGCTGCTCTCCGTACGATTTTCGAAAACAAGATTGTGGCGGTGGAAGGTGCCGCCGCAGAGGATGATGGTGCAGTTCGGTTTTTGCTGCAGTCGCAGCAATACGTTCAGCGAGTTGCACACCGCGGTGAAAGCCAGGTCGTCGGGAATGAAATCGACGACGAATGGCGTCGTGGTGCCGCAATCGAGAAAGATGGTATCGCCCTGTCGCACGAACGCCGCCGCAAGACGTCCGATGCGGCGTTTTTCCTCGATCTGCCGGCTGTCCTGCTCGTTCACGCGGTAATCGCTGGTTTCCGCGGGATCGGCGATGCGCGTGATGTAGCCGCCCAGCAGGCGCAGGTCACCGTCGTGCTGGTCGAGATCGCGGCGCAGGGTCATTTCCGAGACGTCGAGTAGTTCCGCCATGTCGCGCAGATGAATCGCGTTCTGCTTTTGCAGGGTCTGGGCGACGGACTTGAGACGGACGGTTCGTTTGCTCTCCATCGATCTTCCAGGAAACGTTCAAAGGGAATGAAGCAGGCATCCGAAGTGTTAATATGTTAACACTTATTGTGAATTAAATAACTTTCGCGCAGGTCGCGAATCTTCGAGGAGTCGTTTCGCATGAATGTCGAACCCGCAACGGTGGCGAAGTACGTCGATCATACCCTGCTCGCAGCCGACGCCAGCCGCGAGCAGATCCGCAAGCTGTGCGGGGAGGCGCAGGCACATGGCTTTTTTTCCGTGTGCGTGAATTCGGCCCAGGTGCCGTTCGCCGCGGATCTGCTGAAGGGCAGCGCGGTCAAGGTCTGCGCGGTCGTGGGTTTTCCGCTGGGTGCGGGTCTGAGCGATACCAAGGCGTTCGAGGCGCAACGCGCGATCGTCGCGGGTGCCGGCGAGATCGACATGGTGCTGAATATCGGCTGGCTGAAGGATGGGCTGTTCGACGATGTGCGCGCCGATATCGCGCTGGTCAAACAGGCGTGTGACGCGGTGCCGTTGAAGGTGATTCTCGAAACCTGTCTGCTCGATGAAGCGCAGAAGATACGGGCGTGCGAAATCTGCCGCGATCTAAACGTCGCGTTCGTCAAAACCTCGACCGGCTTCGGCAAGGCCGGCGCGACGCTGGAGGATGTACGTCTGATGCGCCGCGTGGTGGGCGAACATATCGGCGTGAAGGCATCGGGCGGCGTGCGCGACCGCGCAACCGCGCTGGCGATGATCGAGGCTGGCGCCACGCGACTGGGTACCAGTTCCGGTGTCGCGATCGTCGGCGGAGGCGCAGGGGGCGACGGCTACTGATGTTCGTCGTCCGGCGCGCGCGAGGGTGCCCGGGAAACGGGCCTTGCAGCTGCGCGCAAAGGGACCAGCAGCGCGCGCAAATCGTTGTGATCGATTTCATACATCAACGCCAGCAGGCGACCGATCTGCCCGGGCGGAAACCCCGCACGCGCGAACCACCCGAGATAGTGGGCGGGCAGGTCCGCGATCACGCGGTCCTGATACTTTCCATAAGGCATCGTCTGCGTGACGAGGCGTTTCAGGTCGTCGGGATCCATCATCGGTTGCCGGCAAGCGCCATCATCAAAAACCTCAAGTCCTGGCGGGACATGTCGTTTACCGTGACATGAACCATTCCAAAAAGCCCGAGGGCGCGTGTGCGATCCGATACGCGAAAGCCTGTCGGAGGGCCATCGCCGCCGGGCCTTTCTCACGTGGTGGCAACGCGATCCGGCAATGTCGTAACGGCGACACATTGCCGCAGCAAATTCTTGCGTTGGCAAATGTGCGGTCTTACCATCACCCCACTTTGCGGCACCGCGTACCACGCCCTGTCTGCGCGAGCAGTGCGCCCTACGCCCGTATCGTATCAGTTGTCCCGGTCGTCACATCCTATTCTAAAATCCTGATCCCCCATGCCATCATCGAACGATAGTGGTCGCCGACGCTTTCTCAAAGGCTCGTTGACCATCGCCCCGTTGGCAGCCGGCGGCCTGTCCGCCGGCTTGCTGAATGCGCAGGAAACGCCGCCGCGCGACGACCTCGCGAAAAGCGCACCGGCCATCGCCAACCAGCCGACGGTCGAGCACTACCAGCCGACCTTCTTTACCCCCGATGAATGGGCGTTTCTGAACGCGGCCGTCGACCGCATGATTCCAAAGGACGACGTCGGTCCCGGCGGCGTCGAGCAAGGCGTGCCGCAGTACATCGACCGGCAGATGCAGACACCGTATGCCGACGGTTCGCGCTGGTACCTGCAAGGGCCGTTTTTCGACGTCGCGCCGGAATTCGGCTATCAGATGAAGCTGACGCCGAAGCAGCAGTACCGGCTCGGCATCCGCGCCATCAACGACTATTGCCGCGCGCATTACGACGGCAAGACCTTCGTGCAGCTCGACGCGGCGCAGCAGACCGACCTGCTCAAGCAGATCGAGGCCGGCAAGGCGAAGAGCCCGGATTTCAAGATGGGCACCTTCTTCAACGGTTTCCTGCTGGTCAATGTCATGGAAGGGTATTTCTGCGACCCGATGTACGGCGGCAACAAGGACATGGCGTCGTGGAAGATGATCGGCTACCCGGGCGTGCGGGCCGATTATCTGGAGTGGGTCCCCGAATCGAAACCTTACCCCTACCAGCCGATCAGCATGTACGGCAAGCGAGGCTGATCCATGGCAACCATCAAGAAAAAACACGTCGACGCGGTCATCGTCGGATTCGGCTGGACCGGCTCGATCATGGCGATCGAACTCGCGAACGCGGGCCTGAACGTCGTCGCGCTCGAACGCGGCGCGCCGCGCGAAACCGTGCCGGATTTCGCGTATCCGCAGATCGTCGATGAAATCAAATACTCGGCGCGCAACGAATTGCTGCAGAACCTCGCGCAGACCACGCTGACGCTGCGCCACGACAAGAGCGCGACGGCGGTGCCGTATCGGCAGATCGGTTCGTTCAAGCCGGGCGAAGGCGTCGGCGGCGCCGGATCCCACTGGTCGGGCGTGCAATCGCGGGTCATGCCCGACGAACTGCGCATGAAGAGTCACATCACCGAAAAATACGGCGCGAAGTTCATTCCGGAAGGCATGAACCTGCAGGACTGGGGCGTGAGCTACGACGAACTCGAACCGTCGTTCAACCGTTTCGAGAAGGTCTGCGGCACCTCGGGCCTGGCCGGCAACGTGCAGGGCCAGCCGGTGGCGGGCGGCAATCCGTTCGAAGGACGGCGCTCGGAAGCGTATCCGCTGCCGCCGCTGCCGGATCACCCCACCGGACGACTGTTCGCGAAAGCCGCGACGGAGCTGGGCTACAAGCCTTTCGCGCTGCCCGCGGGCAATGCGTCGGGCCCCTATACCAATGAATATGGCTGCCAGCTCGGGCCGTGCAATTTCTGCGGTTTCTGTTCCGACTACGGCTGCCTGAACTACTCGAAGGCGTCGCCGCAGACCTGCATCATTCCGGCGTTGAATCGCAAACCCAATTTCGAGCTGCGCACGCACGCCCACGTCACCAGGGTCAACATGGATGCGAGCGGCAAGCGCGCCACGGGCGTGACGTATATCGATGCGCAGGGCAATGAAGTGGAGCAGACCGCCGACATCGTCGTGCTGGCCGCTTTTCAGTTGCACAACGTGCATCTGATGCTGCTGTCGAAGATCGGACAGCCCTTCAATCCCGACACCAACGAGGGCGTGGTCGGCCGCAATTTCTGCTACCAGCTGCTCAACAGCGTGAACATGTTCTGGGACAAGGACACGTACATCAACCAGTTCATGGGCGCGGGCGGCGGCGGTCAGGCGATCGAAGAATTCAACGCGGACAACTTCGACCACAAGGACCTCGGCTTCATCGGCGGCGGCATCATCTGGGGCCGCCAGACCGGCAATGGTCCGGTGCGCGGCATTCCCCTGCCCAAGGGCACGCCGAAGTGGGGCAGCGAGTGGAAGCGCGCGGCCAAGGACAATTTCCTGCACACCGGGCGCATCGAGTCGCAGTGCAGCAACATGGCCTACCAGGCGAACTTCCTCGATCTCGACCCGAACTACAAGGACGCCTACGGCTCGCCGCTGCTGCGGGGCACGCTGGACTGGCAGGACAACGACCTGCGCGCGTGCGCCTACGTGGCCGACAAGATGATGGAGATCGGCCGCAAGATGGGCCCGACCAGCATGTCGGGGCGCATCCTCAAGCCGGGCACGCACTGGGATACGCGTGCCTATCAGAGCACGCACATCAGCGGCGGCACGTCCATCGGCGCGGATCCGAAGACGAGCGTCGTCAACAAGTATCTGCAAAGCTGGGACGTTTCCAACCTGTTCATCCTGGGAGCCAACAATTTCGCGCACGGCCTTGGCTACAATCCGACGGGGCTGGTTGGGGGCATGGCTTACTGGGCCGCCGAAAACATCAAATCGCAATACCTGAAGGCCCCTGGTCCGATGGTGCAAGTGTGAACGGGGCAGCGCGATGAAAAAAACCTTATCGATTCTCGGCGTGGTGGTGGTGGTCGCGGCGGCCGCGGCCATCGCCACCGTCGTGCCCGCACCCAAGGTGGCCGTCGCGGCCGCGCTCCAGCAGCGCCAGGGCGATGCCGAGCACGGCGCGTATCTGGCGCGCGTGGGCGACTGCATCGCCTGTCACACGGCGAAGGGCGGCACGCCATTCGCCGGTGGTCTGGCGTTCCCCACCCCCATGGGCAAGATCTATTCGAGCAACATCACGCCGGACCATGCGCAGGGAATCGGCGATTATTCGCTCGACGACTTCGCGCTGGCGATGCGCCATGGCGTGGGCAGGAAGCACGGCCGTCTGTATCCGGCGATGCCGTACACCGCCTATGCGAAGCTCAGCGACGAGGACCTGCAGGACCTGTACGCCTATTTCATGACCAAGGTGCCGGCCTCCGGCAAGGCCGATCACGCCAGCAGCATTCCCTGGCCCCTGAGCATGCGCTGGCCGCTGGCATTCTGGGACAAGGCCTTCCTCGACGAGCATCGTTTCCAGCCCACGGCCGGCAAGGATGCCGAGTGGAACCGGGGCGCCTACCTGGTACAGGGCCTGGCGCACTGCAGCACGTGTCACACCCCGCGGGGCTATGCGTTGCAGGAAGTCGACGTAAGCGGCACCACGGACCGCTTCCTGTCGGGGTCCGAACTGGATTCGTCGTCGCCGATCAATCTGCGCGGCAACGACGACACCGGCTTGGGACGCTGGTCGGCCGACGACATCGTCGCGTTGCTGCAAAGCGGCCGAGGGCCGCATTCGGCGGTGTCGGGGCCGATGGTGGAAGTGGTCGCGAACAGTACGCAGTTCATGCATCCCGACGACCTGAAAGCGATCGCCGTCTACCTGAAGAGTCTGTCGCCGGCGCCGCAGAACGGCGGCAGCCGCTATTCGCCGAGTGACGAAAAAGCGAGCGATTCGACCCTGCAGATGTTCATGGCCGGCAAGGCGAACGATGTGGGTTCGCGCATGTATATGGACAGTTGCGCGGCCTGCCACCGCTTGAACGGGCAGGGGCAGACACGGGTGTTCCCGGCGCTCGCCGGCAACCCGATGGTGCTGCACGGCAATCCCGACTCGCTGATCGCGGTGATCCTGGCAGGCTCGCGCCTGCCCAGCACGGCGGCCGCACCGTCGGATCTGGCGATGCCGCCGTTCAAATGGCGCTACAACGACGAGGAAATCGCCGCGTTGGCGACCTTCGTGCGCGGCGCCTGGGGCAACCATGCACCCGCCGTATCGGCAGACCAGGTGGCACGCATCCGCAAGCATCAGGAAAACTGAGCGTCGCGGGCGGAAGTCCGGGCCAAACCCGGCTTTCCGCCTTTTTTTCCTCAAGTTGTTGCCAAGGCCGTCGTTATCCAGGCAGCGATCTGCTCATGCTGCTTATCTGGAGACAATTTTGAATTCGAACAAGACCGTTTTGACCCTGCAGGCGCGCATCGCGCTGACAATGTCCTTTCTCGCGGCATTGATGGTGGTCATCGGCGCCCTGGGCCTTTTCAGCACGCTGCGCGCGATCGAGTCGAATCGCGATACCTACGAAAACAAACTCACTGCTGCGACCAATCTGGGCAATGCCGAGATCTATCTCGCGCGTACACGCCTGGTGCTGGACCGCGTGGCGCTGCATCCCGAGGACGCGCATGTCGGCGAGCAGATCGACCGCGCCACGGGATTCTTCAAGACTTCCGACGACTGGTGGCAGAAGTTCGTCTCCCAGTCGCATGAGCCGGGCGAGGCGGCACTGATCGACGCGGCCAGCGAACGCCGTCGCGCGATGTTCTCCGGCGTGTCCCGTTTCATCGACGCGATCAAGTCCGGCGACAAGGCGACCGCGGACAAGATCACGATGACGGAACTCAGCGCGCTCTACAACGCCATGAGCAAGAGCAACGAAGACATCAAGGTCGCGCTGTTCGCCAACGCCAAACATCACTTCGACGCCAGCGAATCGCAGTTCCACGGCATGACTGCGCTGTCGATCGCGATGATTCTGATCGGCATCGGCGCCGCGGCGTTCAGCTGGTTTTCGTTGCGTCGCGCCATCATGCAGCCGTTGCGTGCGGCCCTGTCGCACTTCGATGCCATTGCACAGGGCGACCTCAGCCGCCGTGTCGAAATTCGTTCGGCGGACGAGATGGGCGAGTTGCTGGAAGGTTTGTCGCGCATGCAGATCAGCCTGTCGAACACCGTGCGAGCGGTGCGCGGCAGCAGTGAATCGATCTCGACGGCAACCCGCGAGATCGCCTCGGGAACGATGGATCTGGCCGCACGTACCGAAGAGCAGGCGGCGTCGCTCGAGGAAACCGCGGCGAGCATGAGTCAGTTGACGGCCACGGTCCAGCATAATGCCGACAGCGCCCGCACGGGCAGCGAAGTCGCGGAAGAAGCGTCGCGCGTCGCGCACAAGGGCAACGATGTGGTGGCGCGGGTGGTCGGAACGATGGGCGGCATCGACGCGAATTCCCGCAAGATCGGCGACATCACCGGCATCATCGAAGGCATCGCGTTCCAGACGAACATCCTGGCGCTGAACGCCGCGGTGGAAGCGGCGCGGGCCGGCGAGCAGGGGCGGGGTTTCGCGGTGGTGGCGTCGGAAGTCCGCAACCTGGCACAACGCTCGTCTGCGGCCGCCAGGGAGATCAAGGACCTGATCGCCGTATCGAACCGCACCGTGACGGAGGGCACCGAGCTCGTGGCCGACGCGGGACAGACGATGCAGGAAGTGCTCGCGTCGATCCGTCAGGTGACCGTCATCATGGCCGAGTTGTCCTCCGCGGCGAACGAGCAGCGCAACGGTATCGAGCAGGTGGACAGCGCGGTCACGCAGATGGATTCGATCACGCAGCAGAATGCGGCATTGGTCGAGCAGGCCACGGCGGCCGCGCAGTCGCTCGACGAACAGTCGCGCGTGCTGCGGGATTCGGTCGTGGTTTTCCAACTGGCCTGAGGGCGCGGCATGGGGCGGTGGCGTGTGAAGCGGCCCACCTTCCACGCGTTCAGTTCAGGAAACGCTCGACGGCATCATCGCGCCAGGGCGAGCGCGCCGTAGATCGCGCCCAGCAGGGCATCGAACGACACCGGTTTGCCCAGGTGCAGGTTGAAACCGGCGCTCAGTGCCCGATCGACGTCCTGCGAACGTCCGAAACCGGTCATCGCCACCGCGGGGATCGCGGCGGTGTCGGGTCTGCTGCGCAGCGCCCGGATGAGTTCGTAGCCGTCCATTCCGGGCATGCCGATGTCCGACAGCACGAGATCGAAATGTTCCTCGGCGACGGCGCGCAGCGCGTCCGGGCCATTGCATTCCATTCGTACCTGCGCCCCTTCCATTTCGAGGAGGGCACGGAATGCTTCCAGGGTTTCGAGCGTGTCGTCGACCAGCAGGATCCGCTTGCCGCGCAGCACGGCGGCGTCCACCGGCGGCAGTGCCGGCGCGATGTGCGCCCCTGTCGGGCAACGGGGCAGCCATACGCGAAAGCAGGCGCCGCGCCCGATTCCCTCGGATGCCGCGCTGACCCGGCCCCCCTGCATCTGCGTCAGTTGCTGCACCAGTGCAAGGCCGATGCCGAGCCCGTCGCGCGCCCGGTTGAACGCACTTTCTGCCTGGCTGAACATATTGAAAATGTGCGGCAGGAAGGCGGGATCGATGCCCTGACCATTGTCGCGGACACTGAGGAGAAAATCGTCCCCGTCCGTCGTCAGCGCGATCTCGACGTGGCCGCCCGCCGGGGTGAACTTCAGCGCGTTGCTCAGCAGATTCCAGACGATCTGCTCGATCCGGATGCTGTCGGCCAGCACGACCGCCTGCCCCCGGGTGCCGGACGCCACCAGCGTGAGGCCGGCGGCGGCGGCATCCTCCTCCAGCGCATCGACCGCGGCGTCGATGACGTGGGTGAGGTCGACCGGGGCCTCGTCGAGCGTGAGCTTGCCGGTGCGTACGCGAGAGAGATCCAGCAAATCGTCGATGATCTTCGCTTGCGCCGCCACGGAGCGCCGAATGGCGTCCGAGGCTTCCTGGACGACGGCGAGGTGACGGGCGTCGGGCGCACGCGACAGCATCTCCGCCTTGACGTGAATCAGGTTCAACGGATTTTTCAACTCGTGCGACAGGACCGCCAGGAATTCGTCCTTGGTCCGGTTGGCCGTATCCACCTGTTCGCGCACCGAGCGTTCGAGCGAGTGCTGCAGTTGCTTCGCGCTTTCGGCGGTATGGCCGTCGGTCAGATCACGGGCGATTTTCGCGTAGCCCTGGAAATCATCGCCGTGGAGTGCCGTGGTGACACCGCTGCAATAGAGGCGGGTGCCATCCTTGCGCACCAGCCAGCCCTCGTCCTGGGAACGGCCCTGGATGCGCATGCGTTCGACCTCCGCGTCGCGGACGCCAGCCCGAAGGTCTTTCTCCGCGTAGATCAGGGTACCCGGACGTCCTAGCATCTCGGCTTCGACATAGCCGAACATGCGCTCGGCGCCCTTGCTCCATGCCACGATCGTTCCGGTCAAATCGTGAATGATGATGGCGTAGTCGTTGGTGCTTTGCGCGATCAACTGAAGCCGTTTCTCGCTGGTGCGCATCTTCGCCTGCGCCTCGCGGCGCGAAGTGATGTCGATCAGCGTCAGCACCGCGCCGTCGATCCGGTCCTCGGCGGTCCGGTAGGGCGACAGACGCGACAGATACCAGCGGCCGTCCGGCCCCGCGACCTCTTTTTCGATCAGCTTCAGCGATTCGAAGGTCGTGGCGGCGTCGCTCGCGAGGTCGGGGTAGACGAGATGATGCGTGATATCCAGCAGCGAACGGCCGATATCCGAGGGCATGACGTTGAACAAGGCGGCCGCGGCCGGCGTATAGCGGCTGAGCACCATCGAACGGTCGACGAACACTGTCGCGATATCGCTCGACGAGATGAGATTGAGCAGATCGTCGTTGACCTTGCCGCTCTTGAGAATCTTCGCCTGCAACTCCGCATTGACCGTCAACAACTCTTCGTTGATCGACTGCAGCTCTTCCTTGCTGGTTTCGAGCTCTTCCGTCGTGGAGTGCAGCTCCTCGTTCATGGCCTGCAGTTCTTCGTTCGACGCCTCCAATGCATCGGTGGACGCATCGGCATGTTCCAGCGTCGCCCGCGTTTGCCGTCTGGCGTCGCGCAGCTCGCGCTCCAGCGCTTCGATGGCCTGATGCAGTGCGGCGTCGCCGGGCACGGCGGCGAGATGCCGGGCGCCCGGCGCCGCGTCGTTCGCGGCATCGTATTCGTGGAAAACGACCAGCGCGAGCGGTTCGCTCGATGCGGGTGGTGGGGCGACAACCGCATGCGCGGATTCGGGGGCCTGCGCTGCGTCTTTCGGCTGAACCGGATAGACCGAGATCGTCACGTACACCGAGCGCCCGTTCTGGAGCAGCAGGATCGGCGGGGCGGCGGCCTCCCGGCCGGAGTTCACCGCTTCGTGCAGCGCGGCGCGCAATGCGATTTTGAGTTCCGGCCGAACGATATCGGGTAGCCATTGGGAGGGCTCGCCCCCGATATGGCGCAGATAGGGTCCGGCGCGCTCCGAAAGATGGAGCACGTCATGCCTGTGGTTCACCATGATGCTCGGGGGGCCATAGCGCAGCATCGTCTGCTCGTGCATTGCGCTGACGAACATCGGTGCGGGCGCCGGGGTCGGCGGCATCGGCGTTGCGCCGCGGATGGCGCCGGGCTGCACGCCCTGGACCGGAAATTCCATTGCCGGTCGCCGCGACCTGGCCTGCCATTTGCTGCGAAAGATGCGGTGCTGCTTGTCGACGACTTCGAACAGATCGTCCGCGCTATCCACGTTTTCCGCGCCGCCCAGGAAAAGAAAACCGCCTGGCCGCAGCGAGAAGTGGAATTGCCGCAATACCTGCCGCTGCACCGCAGGATCCAGATAGATCAGGACATTGCGACAGGACACCAGATCCAGATGCGAGAAAGGGGGATCGCGCAGGAGGTCGTGCTGGGCGAACAGCACCATCTCGCGCAGCGGTTTGCCCACCTGGTAATACGGCGGCTCCGAGCGGAAGTGCTGCAGCAGAAGAGCCTGCGGCAGGTCGGACGCGATGACGTCGGCGTACCGGCCGAGTCGACCGCAGCCGATGGCGCGCGCATCGACATCGGTGGCGAAAAGCTGCGCGCCGCGCTGCTCGCCATGTTGATCGGCATGCGCGCGTAGCAGCATTGCGAGCGAATACGCTTCCTCCCCGGTCGCGCAGCCCGGCACCCAGATCCGTAGCGCCTTGTCGGGCGCTCCCTGTTCGAACAGTGCGGGGACGATCTGCTGCCGCAGGGCCGCGAACGCGTCCTGATCGCGAAAGAATTGCGTCACGCCGATCAACAGGTCCTGCAACAAAGGACGTGCTTCCGCAGGCGTGGCCAGGAGGAAAGCCCGGTATGCGCGGAGGTGCGGCAGACCATTGATCTGTATGCGGCGCTCGATCCGGCGCAGCACGGTGGCGCGTTTGTAGTGGCTGAAGTCGTGCCCGGTGTGCGCAAACAGCGCCGCGAGAATTTCCCGCAGCGCGTGGTCCAGTTCGAGGACCCGCTGACGGCGCTCGACCGGGCGTGCCGTATCCTGTCCAGGGGCGTTACTTTCCAGCGAGCAAGCACTCCCCCATAGTTCACCGAGTTTGGATGAAATATCCTCGACGGGAAGGACGAAATCGGCAGCGCTCGCATCCGCGGCGCATGCTGTCGTTGGCGGCGTTTCGGTCATGCGCGATTCTGCGATGACGATGCCGCCTTCTTCCTTGATGGACGTCATGCCCGCCTGGGCCGCGCTGCCGGTATCCGACAGCATCACCGCCAGCGCACAGCCTTGGTGCGCATCGGCCAGGCCGCGCAGGAAAGTGTCGAATGGCGACCCGATACCGCCTGGCGCCTCGCGCGCCGCTGCCACCGTGTCGGTACCGACGAGCGGCAGCGCCGGCGACGGAATCACGTAGACATGGTTGCGCTGCAAGGAGAGTGCCGCTCCCGTCACCGCCGTGACCGGCATCGTCGTGACTTCCTGAAGCAACCGGGGAAGATCGTCTGCGATCGGGCCGTCGCACGCGACGACGAAGGCCATTTCCAGCGTGGCCGGTGCGTCACGGAGCAACGCGATCAGGGCGCGTGCGTCGGTTCCGGCGACACAAATTCCTACAACGGGGTAGGGAAATTTACTTGCCGCTGCCGCTGTCGAAGATCGATAAGCCACTGGCTGCGTGTCGTGCCATGCGTGTTCCATGCGGCACGTCCCCAGGGACTCTCGCGTCCGTTGGTAAGGCATGAGGGAGGCGGGATGCGCTTGGGCACACAGCCTGGAATAATACCGAAACATTACACGCAAATTTCATACCTGTAATGAATCGCCGGCCCGCACGCATGTCATGCTTCTTGCCGTTTTTTCGTCCGGACTTTCCCGACAGGGTCATGCACCGGGTTTCGCCCCCGCGTCGTCTATCTGACGGCGCGTCAGGGCCAATTCCTCCAGCAGGTCATCGGCGTAACGGTGCGACGTTTCCTTTTCGAGACGGGCGATCGTCACCGCGCAGCGGTGCGCGTCCCTGGGCGTTGCGAGATAGACCTTGATGGACGCGCCCGTGGTGAAGGCTTCGAACAGGGGCAGGCGTATATCGTCGGGAAGCGGACGCGCGGTCCACTGATAGGGTTTGCCCATGTGCACCAGTTGCGGGGGCAGCACGCGTTCCTTCCTGGACGCGGGGATGAGGCCATACACACGGGCGGCATCCCCGATCTGCTCGGATGAGAAGAGTTCATCGGGGCTGATGTCGAATTGTGCGATATGGGCTTCGATCGCCTGCATCGCCAGGGCGCGATCGTCCCTTTTTTTCTGCGCTCGCGCGACGATATCGCGGAGTTCGTCCGCTTCCTCGGAGGTGATCGTGAAGCTGGACTGTTTCTGTTGAAGGTCGGCGAAGCGCTGGAATTCGGGGTCGGACAGGAGTTTTGCCATGGAATCGATCGCCGCAGGCATCGCGGAAGGCACACGCGATGCCTGCTGTTTTTGAAAGGGCCTGTATTCTACCGCGTCTTGCCGGGCCAGCCGTCGACACGGCGGCACGAGAACGCCCGACGGCGGATCGCAAGGTCAGCGGGACGGCGGGGTCCGCCGGAATAATTTGGCACAAGCCTTGCTAGGTTAAACTGGTCGCTGGTGATGCGCCAAACCGATTACTTGAAAACAGGTCAGTTCGATGAAACTCCGCGTTGGTTACGATCTGGTATATGAGTGCCCTCAGCCGACTCCGATGATACTGATGCTGAACACGCATTATTCGCATGTCGATGATGTGATCGTTCCGGACTGGCTGGTCGTCGATCCACCCGTGCCGGTCAGCCGCTATCACGACGCGTTCGGCAACCTGTGCAGTCGCCTGGTGGCGCCGGCGGGCCGCCTGGCGCTGTCCACCCGGGCGTTGCTCGAGGTGCCGGGGGAAATGGAAGTGCCGGAGGCGGACGGTACGCAGCACCCGGTCGAAGCGTTGCCCGACCCGTGCCTGCAATTCCTGCTGGGCAGCCGCTACTGCGAAACGGACCTGCTGTCCAACGACGCGTGGAACATGTTCGGCAACACGCCACCGGGGCGGCCGCGCGTGCAGGCTATTTGCGACTTCGTGCACAAGCACATTAAGTTCGACTACATGTGCGCGCGACCGACGCGGACCGCACATCAGGCCTTCCAGGAAGGCGTGGGCGTCTGCCGGGACTACGCGCATCTGGCGGTGGCGCTTTGCCGCGCGCTGAACATCCCGGCACGCTATTGCACCGGCTACATCAGCGACGTCAACCTCCCGCCACCGTACGCCGCGCAGGATTTCTGCGCCTGGTTCCAGGCCTATCTCGGCGGCTCGTGGCAGAACTTCGACCCCCGCAACAATGCGCCGCGCACCGGGCGCGTGCTGATGGCCTACGGTCGCGATGCGGCGGATGTGGCGCTGACCAACACCTTCGGTCCCAATCTTTTGACGAAATTCGCAGTGATCTGCGCTCCGGAATAGTCCGGCCGTACGACTCTCCGCGATCCCGTTTGCGACAGCCTCCAACCCTGGAGGCTGTCGCCGTTTCAGCCGTCGCGCCTCCCTCTCGAAATAACGTCATGGTTGCACTGTCAGCTATTTGTATGGAATAATATGTGAATAATAATCATTCTCATCAATTGTGCGATTTTCCCTATCCTGCCGGTTTGCTACGGCTGCTGCTGTAACGATTTTTCCTGCCGCCTCGTTTGCCCAAGCCGCCGTCGCGATTCCCGGGAGCGAAGCAGCCGCCACCCCGCCGCCGGTTTC
Source organism: Robbsia betulipollinis (assembly GCF_026624755.1). Taxonomy (NCBI): domain Bacteria; kingdom Pseudomonadati; phylum Pseudomonadota; class Betaproteobacteria; order Burkholderiales; family Burkholderiaceae; genus Robbsia; species Robbsia betulipollinis. The sequence goes on along the minus strand of NZ_JAPMXC010000001.1, from coordinate 538,215 downwards.
GGCGGCATTGCCGGCGGTCAGCGTCGTCGCCACGCCCACCGACGACGCGGCATTCCATGCCGCCTCCCCGCCTGGCGTCCTGAAATCCGCGACGCCGCTGAGCGAGACGCCGCAATCCGTGACGGTCGTCACGCGCGCCGTGATGGACGACGAACAAAACCTCAGCCTCGCGGACGCGCTGTATAACGTTCCGGGTGTCGTCGCCAACACCTATGGCCGCCGCGGCTGGGACGATTTCATCATCCGCGGGGAAACGGCATCGAACGCCATTTTTCTCGACGGATTGCGCACGGCCGCGAACAGCCGCGTCGCCGAACAGCTGTTCGACATGGAACAGGTCGAGGTGTTGAAGGGCCCGGCGTCCCTGCTGTCCGGCTTCGTATTGCCGGGCGGCGTCGTCAACATGGTGAGCAAGCGGCCCCTCGATTACACGTTCGCCAACGTCGACACGACGGTCGGCAGTCACGCGTTGTACCAGGCCAGCGTCGACATGGGCACGCCGCTTTCCGCGAACGGCAAGGCCGCGTTCCGGGTCAGCGCACTGGCGATGAACGCGCATGACGAGACCGATTACGTCTGGTCGAAGAGCCGTTCGATCGCCCCCAGTTTATCGCTCGATTTCGGGCCGCGAACCGATTTCACGATTCTGACGAGCTACCAGGAAAGGACCTACATCCGGCAGCAAGGCTTGCCGCTGAAAGGCTCGGTGTTGCCCAATGCCAATGGCGCGATTTCCCGCAGTACGTTTACCGGCGAACCCGGCGAGCAACCCTACGACGGCAACGAGGCGCGAGTCGGTTACGCGTTCACGCACCGCTTCGACTCCGGCTGGACGGTCAACCAGAATTTCCGCTGGCAGCGGTACACGATGGGCGGCGTGCTGGTGGCGAATGGCACGCTCGCCGCCAACGGGCGAACGCTCAGTCGCACCGCCACCGATCAGACCTGGTCCGGAAACAGCGAGTCGATCGACACGAACGTTCAGAAGACCTTTCATACCGCGTTCGGCGATCATCAATTCATCGCCGGCACCGACTACTCGCGCGACAACGAGGAACTCACGCAATACACCTGCACGGTCGGTACGCTCAACGTCTATGCACCCGTGTACGGCAGCGCGATCAAATGCGGATCGACGCCGAAAACCCGCACTTCCACGACGATTCGGGATCTGGGGTTCTACCTGCGTGACCAGATCGCGCTGGGTCCGAAGTGGCGGATTCTCGCGGGCCTGCGCTACGACCGCGCCGACACCGACAGCCTCGACCAACTGGGAGGCGCCTATTCGACGGTTCCCGCGAGCGCCGTGACCGGATCGGCCGCGGTCATGTACGAACTCTGGACCGGCGTGCGGCCGTACGTGAGCTATGCCAGCTCGTTCTACCCCAATGCGGGCACCGATATCGACGGCCAGCCGTTCAAGGCGGAGAAAGGGCGGCAATGGGAGGCCGGCGTCAAGTTCGGGCAGGACACGAGCGCGAGTACCGTGACCCTGGCGGTATTCGATCTGCGGCGCAAGAACGTTCTCGAAACCAATCCGGTCGACGACGACTACAGCATTGCCGTCGGCGAGGAGCGCTCGCGGGGCGTCGAGCTGGGTTTCACGTCGGACCTGACCCGGCAACTCAGCGTCACCGGCGGATACGCCTATACGAATGCGGTCATTCTCGACGATGGCGGCCAGAGTCCCTCCACCAATGGCGAACGCCTCGACAACGTCCCGCGCCATAGTTTCACCTTGTACACGCGCTACCGCTTTCCGGGAAGCTGGCACCGGTGGGAAGTCAACGGCGGCATTCGTGGACAGAACAGCGCCTATGCCTACGGCTACATGATTCCCGGATATGCCGTGTCGAATCTGGGGGTGGCCTATCACGCGAACCGCTGGCATGCCGCGCTGCGCGTGGGGAATGTCTTCAACAGACACTACTACACGGGCGGCCTCAAGGCGGCGGTCGCGCTGGGCGACGATCGTTCGGTGATGCTGACTGCCGGCTTTCAATACTGAGTGCCGTACGCCGTGGCGCGAGTCCCGCACCCCGTTTTCATCGCTGGCCGCAACACGCGCAAACCTTCGTCACCGGCGATGCGGCCCTCCCGCATGCCGCGCGTCACGCGCTGCGCGTACACCATGGCGATCCTCGCGCCGAACCCCATGAAGCGCGGTTCGACGCCAGGAATGGGTCCGCCCGGACCATGTCGTCAGCGATTCCGATTATCGCCTCAAGGTCGATGCCGAAGTGCCGATAAAAAGGAACGACGGGCGCGACTTTCGTCATTCGACCCTGACGCTCCGATCTGACGCTCCGATGCGTGGCATCCCAAACAATGCGTTCATCCCGCTGCGCCGAAGCCATCGCGGGCACCGCGGAAATCGCAGGCGACTTGGATGTGTACGCCGTACGGCAATGCCCTTGAAAAGACCAGAAAACCGAGTGCATCGGGAAGGATGACCGCGATGTTTCATAAAAAGGCACCGCTATGTTCGCTCGACCAATGCACGATAAACCAGGCGTATCGCTGTTTCCAAACCGCGGTCGGTGCGTTGCCGCAAGGCCTGTGTCTTTACGACGAAAAAAACCGGCTGCGGCTGTGGAATGAAAAATTTTCAAAACTCTACGAATTGAGTGGTCGCCTGTATGCAGGCATGCATCTCGATGAAGTCATCGACCTGACGGTGAACGCCGGTAAATACGGCAACAGGGCAAGGGCGGATATCGTCAATGACAGGCATGCGTTCATCGAGAAAAGGATGCAGGCGCGCTTCGACCAGTCACTGGACACCGGAACCATCGTCGAGATCATCCACGTTCCGCTCGAAGACGGCGGCTGGGTGGCAACGTTCGAAGATGTCACGATTCTGAGATCCACGGAACAGCAACTCGTCCACCTCGCGAATCACGACCAACTGACCGGATTGGCGAATCGCCGGAAATTCACCGATGTCGCCAACCGCCTCATCGAGGAACCGAGCAGGTCCGCGACAACGCTTGTCCTGATCGATCTCGACGGCTTCAAAGCCGTCAACGACTCGATGGGACATGCCGCGGGTGATCTACTGCTGAAGGAAGTGGCGCAGCGCCTGCGTCTGGCGGCAGCGGACGCATGTTTGATCGCGCGTCTGGGCGGCGACGAGTTCGCGCTGTTGTTTGAATCGTCAATCGCCGATAACGGCCGCTTCTCTCGCGCATGCGATATCGTCAGCGTAGTGGTGGGCAAGACGAAGATCGGTGCGACCGAGATAAACATCGACGCCAGTTTTGGCGTGGCGACCGTCGGTGATGTGACGAACGTCGATGCGCTGGTCGCCGAGGCGGACACGGCGCTTTACGACCATAAACGGCGCAAGCGCGCGCAACGATAGGGGCCACGCCGGGCGGGATCTTCCGCGGAACCGAGCGCCGGCATCGACAATCGCCCGGATATCCGAAAACGAAACGTCGAAATTAAATATCTCAATTTATTATACGAACGTCCGTTTACAACCATTAGCTATGCCAAGCGCATCGGACGGAAAAAGGGAAGCGACGCCGTTTGATCTTCTGACGGAATATTTTCGCCATGCTCCAACTCCAGCGATCGCGCGGCGGCGTACAGGACCTTGGCATCACGGAAAAAATAGTCGATCTTCTCTATCAGGACCACCATGCTCGCTTCGTTGACACTACGAAAAAAGTTGTTTTTCCCATTATTGGTGTGCTGTCTCGCGCTCATCATCCAGGCATCCGTGGGTGCGTGGCAATTGCGGAGTTCACAGCTTGCCGCGCGCAAGCTGGGTCTGTCCAACGTGATCGATATGTCGCTGAGTATCGCGGGTCATTACGCACAACTCGCGACCGACGGAAAAATCTCGCTTGACGAAGCAAAAGCCCGCGCCAGGGATGCCGTCGGTGCGTTGCGCTTCGGCGAATCCGGCTACGTCACCAGCGTGCGCGCAGACTCGGTGGTCATCGACAACCCGATGAGTCCGAAGTTCAATGGCAAGGACATGAGTCAATTCAAGGATGCGCACGGCAAGCTCATGTACCAGGGCATCTCGGCGATCGGCTCGTCGCCGTCCGGAAGAGGCTATCTGGAATACTGGTGGCCCAGACCGCAGGCGACCAAGGCCAGTCCCAAAATCGGTTACGTGGCGCGCTACACGCCCTGGGGATGGGACTTCATCGCGGGCGAGTACATGGACGACATCGACGCCGACTTTTACGCCGGCCTCATGAATGCCGCCCTGATATTGGCGATACTGGGCGCGATCGTCGCCGTGCTCGCCGTGAGCGTGGCGAACGACATCTACCGTTCCATCGGCGGAGAGCCGGGCGACGCCGCCAGCGTCGCCTCGCGCATTGCCGCCGGCAATCTGGAGACGGAGGTCGTCGTCAAAAAGGGCGACGGGTCCAGCCTGCTTTATTCGCTGTACGTGATGCGCAACCGGCTGGCCGATACCATTTCCCATATCAAACTCGCCGCCGGATCGATCGAACTGGCATCCGCCGAGATCGCCACGGGCAACCAGGACCTTGCGCGACGTACCGAGCAACAGGCATCGGTGCTCCAGCAAACCACCGCGAGCATGGGCGAGTTGGCCGATACCGTGGAACGCAATGCCGCCAATGCAGCCAGGGCCGCCGATGTGGCCAAGCATGCGTCCGAGGCGGCGCAGCATGGCGGCAGCGTGATAACGGACGCCGTGAGCACCATGCACGCCATCACCGAAAGTTCGAAACGTATCGCCGATATCACCGGCGTGATCGATGGAATCGCATTCCAGACCAATATTCTCGCGCTCAACGCGGCGGTCGAGGCCGCGCGCGCGGGGGAGGAGGGGCGGGGTTTCGCGGTTGTCGCTGGCGAGGTCCGTCATTTGTCGCAACGCACCGCATCGGCCGCGAAGGAGATCAAGGGGCTGATAGACGCCTCGGTGAGCCAGATCGACAGCGGCTCGACCCTGGTCGAGCGTTGCGGCGCGACGATGGCGGAGGTGGTGGACGCCGTGGGCGCCGTGACGGATATCATGGTGGATATTGCCAGCGCGTCCCGTAGCCAGAGTGCCGGCATCACGGAAGTGAACCAGGCCGTGCGCCGCATCGACGAGGTCACCCAATCCAATGCCGCGCTGGTCGAGGAAGCGGCGGCCGCGGCGCAATCCCTGGACGATCAGGCGAAGCGGCTCGGCAGTACCGTGGCGGTGTTCAAGACGCCGGACACGATGGCAATCGCGTAGTGGACGCCGCGCTCCCCGTCGTCAAACGCCGCCGATCCGGTTCGACGTGATCCGCTCGACGCCGCACGCCTGCATGCGCGACCACGCGAGGGTCATCGAACCCTGGATATCGATGCCGCGCGTGGCGTCCTCGATCACGACTGCCGCGAAACCGAATTTGCGCGCGTCCATCGCGGTCCAGGCCACGCAGTAATCCGTGGCGAGTCCGACGATGTACACCGTATCGATGTCGCGTTCGCGCAGATAGCCGGTCAGCCCGGTACCGGTGCGATGATCCGCTTCCTCGAACGCCGAATAACTGTCGATCTCACGCCGGTAGCCCTTGCGGATCACGAGTTGCGCGGTGGGCAGGTCGAGGTCGGCGTGCAATGCGGCGTCTTCGCTGCCCTGGATGCAATGGTCCGGCCAGAGCACCTGGGGACCATACGCCACCTCGATGGTGTCGAACGGCTGCTTGCCGGCGTGACTGCTTGCGAACGAAACATGCCCCGCCGGATGCCAGTCCTGCGTGATCACGATGTTGCGGAAGGCCGGCGCGAGCCGGTTGATGACGGGCACGACTTCATCGCCGTTGGGGACGGCGAGATTGCCGCCCGGCGCAAAGCCGTTCTGCACGTCGACGGCGATCAGCGCGCAACGCGTGTCCGGGGTGCTTACTTTCATCTTGCATTCCTGTGGTCGATTTCGATGGGGACAGGCGATGGGGTGCGACGCTTCGCGGGTGGGGTCAATCGCCGAAATCCAGTTCCGCCTCGATGCGCTGCCCCGTTGCCAGATGCGCGCCGACGCCGGCCGTCACCACGCCGTTCCAGCCGAAGGTCACCGCGTCGCCGACGCGGGCGTCGCGCCGATAGGTTGCCAGCGTGTCCGTCGGTTCGTTCGGCCAAAGGGGATCGCGCGCCGCGGTTCGCTGATCGATCGTCGGCATGGGACATCGCGAACAGGGTGCCACGAGGCGGATCCCGACGTCGGCGCCGGGCGCGCGGATCGTGAGATCGGTGATGTGATCTTCCTCGTACGCTTCCCAGCCATCAACGATCAGGTTCGGCCGAAAACGGTCCATCGGTATCATGGGGGCGCCCTTGCGCGACAGGCGCGCGTTCAGGTCGTCGAGCGAGGCGACGCTCGTCACCAGCAGCGGAAAGCCGTCGGCGAAATGAAACGGCGCCGGTGCGCCGACGTGCCACGAGGAGGCGACCCGGCGCTCGACGCGCGGGTCGAAACGCAGCAGACGCGCGGGCATGCCGAGGAAGTCCGAGAACCAGGCGGCGCAGGCGGGGCCCGTGTCGAGCGCCCGAAGCGCGGCCTGCCATACCTGGGTCGCCACGCTTGCCGAGGCGTCGGGGTCGGTTACCTCCAGCGGCGTGCGCAGTTCGCCCATGCCCGGCGCCCAGACCCGCAGATCCGGCGCGTCGAACGCGGTGCGGACCAGGGCGAGCCGCGGCACGGTGCGCTGCGTCAGCATCGTGCCCGCGGCGTCGACCACCATCCAGGTGCGGTCGTAGGCCAGGCCGGTACGCCATACCGGCGCGTCGGACAGGACGATGCCGGCGCAAGACTTGATCGGGTAGACGTGGAGGCCGGCGAGGACGGGCATGGGGGCGGAGGCGAGGGGGAGAACACGATCAGTGTATAGGATGGCGGCGGGAATGCGGACCTCCCCACCCGCGAGCCGGCGACTCCCATCCAACGCCCTTCACTCGACCGTCACCGATTTCGCCAGGTTGCGCGGCTTGTCGATATCCGTGCCGCGGGCAAGCGCCGCATGAAACGCCAGCAGCTGCATCGGGATCGTGTGCAGGATGGGCGAGAGCAGACCATGATGTTCGGTGAGACGGATGACCTCGATGGCGGGGCCCGACATGATGCGGCAGTCGATGTCGGCGAACACATACAGTTTCCCGCTGCGGGCGCTGACCTCGTGCATGTTCGACTTGAGTTTTTCCAGCAGACGATCGTTGGGCGCGACGGCCACCACCGGCATCTCGTCGCTCACCAGCGCGAGCGGGCCGTGCTTCAACTCCCCGGCGGCATAGGCCTCGGCATGGATGTACGCGATTTCCTTCATCTTCAACGCACCTTCCATCGCAATCGGATAATGCATGCCGCGCCCGAGAAACAGGATGTCCTGCCTGCGTGTCAATTGCTCCGCCCACGCGACGATCTGTGGTTCCAGCGCCAGCACCCGGGTCATCGCGTCGGGCAGATGCCGCAGCGCGAGCAGGTGCCGCTGCTCGTCCTGTTCGGACAGACGGCGGCGGCACTGCGCCAGCGTCAACGCGAGCAGAAACAGCGCCACGAGCTGGGTCGTGAAGGCCTTGGTCGAGGCCACGCCTATTTCCACGCCGGCACGCGTGAAGAAGGTCAGCGAACATTCGCGTGCCAGCGCGCTGGTCGGAACATTGCATATCGCCAGGGTGTGGTGCATGCCTTGTCGCTTCGCCACCTGCAACGCACCGAGCACGTCCGCCGTTTCGCCGCTTTGCGAAACGGCGACAACCAGCGTTTTCGCGTTCGGCACGCCATCCCGATAACGGTACTCGCTGGCGATCTCGACGCTCACGGGAAGCCGGGCGAGACTTTCGATCCAGTATTTCGCCGTCAACGCGGCGTGGTAGCTGCCGCCGCATGCGAGGAGGAGCACGGAATCCACCGCGTTCAGGACGCGCCACCCGTTGTCTCCGAACAGTTCGGGCATGATCGATGTGACGTCCTGCAAGGTATCGACTACCGCACGCGGCTGTTCGAAGATCTCCTTCTGCATGTAATAGCGGTACGGGCCCAGGTCCGCCGCACCGCCATGCAGGGCGACCGTATGGACCGGGCGTTCCACGCGGTGGCCTTCCGCGTCGACGATCCAGTGGCGATAAAGCTGGACATCGACGACATCGCCATTTTCCAGATACACGATCCGATCGGTGACGTTGGACAAGGCGATGGCGTCGGAGGCCAGGCAATGCTCGCCCTCGCCGACCCCGACGACAAGCGGCATCCCGTCGCGGGCCCCCACGAGACGATGCGGTTCGTCGCGACACAGCACGGCGATGGCGTAACTTCCCTCCAGTTGCCCGACGGCTTCCCGCACCGCCTCGAAGAGATCGCCGTCGTACAGATGATCGATCAGGTGGGCGATGACTTCGCTATCGGTCTGACTGGAAAACACGTACCCGTATCGTTCCAGCATCGTGCGCAATGTTTCGTGATTCTCGATGATGCCATTATGGGAAAGGGCGATGCGGGGAACGTCGGCGTTTGGCGAAAAATGCGGATGGGCGTTTTCGGCGATGGGCTTGCCGTGCGTCGCCCAACGGGTATGCGCGATGCCGGCGTAAGCCGGCGCGCCCAGGCAGGTGATGTCGTCCTGCAATTTCGCGACACGCTCGACGCAGCGGGCGCGCAGCAGCCGCCGGTCGTGATGGAACGCGACGCCGCATGAATCGTAGCCGCGATACTCCAGGCGCCTGAGGCCATCGATCAAAATGGGCAGGACATCGCGTTGCGCGACTGCGCCGACAATTCCACACATGGCATTTCTCCGCGCCTGGGCTTGATGGGAAAGCGTGAGACGATGGTAACGGGCGGGTTATGAAATTAATCTTCATTTTTCCGGGTAATTTGGAATTTGACGACATCATTTATTTATGATGAAATTTAATTTCATACGGGATGAGACGCGCCGCGGAGAAAGGATGCCGGGAATTTATTTGGACGAACTGGATATGAGAATTCTCGGCATACTGCAATGCGATTCATCGCTTTCCAATCTCGAATTGGCCGCACGCGTCCATGCGTCGCCGGCCACTTGCCTGCGCCGGGTCCGCGGCCTCAGGAAAGCGGGCGTGATTCAACGGGAGATTGCGGTCCTCGATGCCGCCAGGCTGGGCCGGACGCTGACGGCGATCGTCGAGGTCAGTCTCGACCGGCAAAGCATGGAGGACCTGGGCGCGTTCGAATCCTACATTTGCGCTGAGCGCGCCGTGACGCAGTGCTATCGCGTTTCGCCAGGCCCTGATTTCGTGCTCGTCGTCGAGATGACGGACATGAACGAATACGACGAACTTGCACGGCGGCTGTTCAAAAGCGCCACGAATGTCCGCAACGTACGAACGTTTTTTTCCACCCATCGTGCAAAATTCGAAGCCAATGCAGGCGTTCGGGCGGCGGTATGTAAGTAGAGCGCGCTAGCTGTGCGTTCAACGGGTGCATCGCGGACCTGCTGGCGCAATGGCATGCGCTGCATCCGTTTATGTCACGATCGCTCAGAAAAATACCACATGCACGCGCTATCTTCGTACCTGTCGACAGCCTCGGCGATGCTGATCACCGCGCCGTGGACCTTTCTGTCGAGTTGGCCGGTATCGAGAATTCAATACCGGTATCTGGCGGCGGCATTCGCTGTTTTCGCCTTGAGTGTTTTTCTCCTTTCCCTTCCTTTCGTTTTTCCCGTGCTGTACCTGGGCCATGTCAATTGGAGCGGCAAGCTGTTCAGCATCGTCGGTGTCTACACGATCATTCTGTCCCGGAAACGCAGCGATCCGGCGCGCGAATTCATGACGTTCAGGCAGAAAGAAGGGACCCTCTGGCAAAGCCTTGGCATCGTTCTTTTGTTGCTGCTGTTTTCCGTCGCTGTTTCGCTATTGGATAGCGAGGGCGGTCGACCGCCGACCGATCGGGCGCTGCTCGCGTACGAAGCCACATTACCCGGGATCGACGAAGAGGCCGTTTTTCGCGCCGCCTTTCTCAGGTACGTACTCGCGGCGGCAGACGGGAAGCCATGCGGGAAGGGGGGGCGGGCGTTCTGGAGGGTAGCGGGGCCCATATCGGCCAGCGCGATGCTGTTCGGTCTGGTTCATGCACTGCATGTCGACGCCGCGTTGCACATGCACTTCGACATCGCCACTCTCGCGATTGCCGGAACGGTCGGCGCGGGCCTGGCACTCTTGACGGTGAATAGCGGTTCGATTCTCCTTCCGGTGATCGCGCATAATCTGGCGAACCTCGTGGCGACGCTTGTTTAATGCGGACTCCGGCGGTCCGGTGCGACGAAGGTCGGTTTGGTGTAGGCGAGGGTGAAGCCCGCACGCTCTGCGTTTCGCGCGCTGCCGTTATGCGGCCGGGCGGTAAGCGTCGCAAGCACACATCCCATGTCGCGTGCCTGCTGCAAGCGCGCGTGCAGCAAAGCGGCTTGAACGCCTCGTTTTCTGAATTCGGGCAGCGTTCCCGCGATATACAGGTGAGCCGTTTTGCCGAGGGATGTATCGAAAATAGCCATCGCGGCGCTGCCGGCGGGCGCGCCGTCGATGTCGAGCATGCGCAAGATCGTGTCTAACCGATGCGCCGCGTTGCGCGCAAGGATCTCTGCCAATGCGACCGACCTCCCCGTGTCGACATGCGAAAACGCGGCAACCGATGTCTTTATCCATTGCGCCCTGGCTTCTTCGCCATCGACGAGGCGCGCCGCGAACCCATTCGGCATGGCCGGTGTCGCGGGCAGCGCGGCCAGCGTCAACGCATAGCTGTTGGAAAAGGCGTTGACGGTATAGCACCGGCGTGCCAGCACCGCGAGGCAGTCCGGTTTCACATGAGGGCACAGGTCGAACTCAGCCCGTAGTCCGATCGCTTCGTACTGTCGCTCCAGACGAGCGATCCGGTCATGATCGAACGGGGACAGCATTCCCGCACCGGCGACGTGATTCAGCTTTCGGCCGTAACGTGTTTCCGTAAGCATCGCGGTCCCGCCGGCGATATCGATCGAAACGGCTTTCTGGCCAGGGTAAAGATGCGCATGGGTGGCGGCTTGCCGGGCGAGGTGACACGCATCCATCTCTTCCATGGCGAGTGCCGTGTCGAATGTGGTTATTTGCACGATGTCAATGTGAAGGTCGTCCCGCTCAAACGAAGCGCGCCGGCGAACGCCCATCGCTCGCCAGCAACCCGTACAACGCGCTGTCCGATACTTCGCCGCCAACCCGCCAGCGCTCGCGCAGCAGTCCTTCACGAATGAAGCCAAGCCGTTCGAGAAGACGCGCCGAAGCGGTATTGCGTGGATCGATATCCGCTTCGATTCTGTGCAGATGCAGGGTGTCGAACGCGTGCGTGAGCAGTGCCGAAGCGGCCTCATGCATGTAGCCTTGCCCCCAATGCAGGCGTTGCAGGCAAAAACCGATCTCTGCGTGCCGGTTGGGCACGTCCATACGGCTCAACGCGCAGTCGCCCATCACTTCGCCGGTGGTCCGCAACACCAGCACGCAAATGAGATGCTGTTGGTCGGCCGCGGCGTTCGATTGGCGCGCGATGCGATCCACCGCCTGATCCAGCGAATGCATCGCCGGAAACGAAAAATAGCGCATCGCCTCCACGTCCGACCAGATGGCGAACAGCGCCTGCGCATCGTCGTCCTGCAACGGACGGAGAGTCAAACGGGGCGTTTCGAGCGTGACCGGCTTGAATGGTGGCATGGAGAGTCTGGAAGCAACGGGCAAATCCCGGAAAAAACCAGGGGTCAAACCGCTGTTGATCGAGCCGCGCGGTACCGTCAATACCGGCGATGGCGCCATGGATGAGCGGACGGTCGAGAACGACCGGTGGATTCGACGCTGTTCTCGATAACGTCGAAGATCGCCATGCCGTGCATGCGGGCCGACGGATCTTCAATCCATCTTCAACGCACCTTCGCCGGATGCTCCTTGCCGCGCAACGCCGAATGGTGCCGTCCATACGAGAAATACACCGCCAAACCGAGAACCAGCCAGATCACCAGCCGCGCCCAGGTTGCGAGCGGCAGGCCGAACATCAGGAGCAGACAGAACAGGATACCGAGGATCGGCACCACCGGCACGGCGGGCACGCGGAACGGGCGCGGCCGGTTGCGCTCGCTGCGGCGCAGATAGATGACCGCCGCGCATACCAGCGTGAAGGCGAACAGGGTGCCGATGCTGACCATCTCGCCGAGAATGCCGATCGGCACCAGCGCGGCGACGATCGCGACCACCACGCCGATCATCGCCTGGCTCAGATACGGCGTGCGCAGGCGCGGATGGATGCGCGCGAACACCGCGGGCAGCAAGCCGTCGTGCGCCATCGTGTAGAAGATGCGGCTCTGGCCGTAGAGCAGCACCAGGATCACCGTGGTCAGGCCGGTCAGCGCGCCGAGCTTGATCAGGATAGAGAACCACGGCAAGCCGATGACGTCCACGCCCTTGGCGATCGGATCGGCGACGTTCAACCGTGCGTACGGCACGAGCCCGGTGAGCACCGCGGCGACGGCGATATACAGGACGGTGCAGATCACCAGCGAACCCAGGATGCCGATCGGCATGTCGCGCTGCGGACGCTTCGCTTCCTGCGCGGCGGTGGAGACCGCATCGAAGCCGATGAACGCGAAGAATACGACCGAGGCGCCGCGCAGGATGCCGCTCCAGCCGAAATGACCGAAGGTGCCGGTGTTCGGCGGAATGAATGGCGTCCAGTTGATGCGCCGTACCGAAAATGCGCCCAGCGCGATGAAGGCCACCACGACCACGAGTTTGACGGCGACCATGACGTTGTTCAGCTTCGCGGATTCGCTGGTGCCCAGCATCAACAGTCCGGTCAGCAGGAGGACGATCGCGGCGGCGGGGAGATTGAGCAGGGCGGTGGCGTGCGCGCCGCCGTCCAGCACGATGGCGGTGCCGGGCGCCGCGGTGAAGACGGGCGGCAGCGTGACCCCCACGTTTTTCAGCACGCTGACGACATAGCCGGACCAGCCGACGGCGACCGTCGCGCCGCCCATCGCGTATTCCAGGATCAGGTCCCAGCCGATCATCCAGGCGAACAGTTCGCCGAGCGTCGCGTAGGTATAGGTGTAGCTGCTGCCGCTCACGGGAATCAGCGCGGCGAGTTCGGCGTAGCAGAGGCCGACGAACGCGCAGGCGACGCCGCCGAGGACGAAGGACAACATGATGGCCGGCCCGGCGTAGCGCGCCGCCGCGGTGCCGGTCAGCACGAAAATGCCGGCGCCGACGATCGCGCCGATGCCCATCGCGGTGATACTGGTCGCGCCGAGGGTTTTCGTCATCGGCTGACCGCCGCCCCGTACTCCGTGGGCACCGTCGACGATATCCGCCACGCTCTTGCGTGCGCTGATTCCGGAATGCTCTGTCAAGGCGTTCTCCTGGAAATCGACGATGCCGTCGCGGTGCGGCGGTGCCGGGCCGGTGTTGCCCCGGTGTTGCCCCGGTATTGCCCGTCTCGTTCGATGCAGCATACGCCCGCCGAAATGACGCGGGAAAGAATTCGGCGTCGTTGGCACACCACGATTACCCTGGCTCGCGCCGCCACCTTACAATTCGCTTTATCATGCGCCATACCGTTACACGGCGACGCCGGACATCACAGGAAAAGGCAATGACCCCGCAGGAAAAGACCCAAGGCCGGCCGGAAAATCCGGTCGAGCATCTGATCGAGCAGGGCCTGTTCGCAAGCCGCTGGATCCTCGCGCCCATCTACATCGGTTTGTCGTTGAGCCTGCTGTTGATCCTGTTCAAGTTCGGACAGGAAGCGTGGGAGATGGCCAAGCATATCGTCTCCATCAGCGTCGAGAACACGATCCTCGGCATCCTGGGTCTGATCGACCTGTCCCTGATGGCGAATCTGCTGTTGATGATCGTCTTCGGCGGATATCAGAATTTCGTGTCGAAGCTGGAGCTGGACGGTCATGAGGACACGCCCGACTGGATCGGGCATGTGGGGTTCGGCGATCTGAAACTGAAATTGATGGCGTCGATCGTGGCCATCTCGGCGATCGAGCTGCTCAAATATTTTTTGACGATCGAGCAGGTCAGCAACCGGACGATGACCTGGGGCATCGCGATCCACATCACGTTCGTGGTGTCGGCGGTGCTGCTGGCGGCGATGGATTATGTGATGTCGCGCGTGCGCAATGACGCTGCGCAGTGATCCTGCATGAGCACGGTTCGGGGCCGCCGTCGACGGGGGATGTCGATCGGCGGCCCGGCTGACGACCGATTTCGCGCCGCTTACGGTGCGTTTCCGGAGAGGTCGCGTACGGTGTAGGGCTTCTGGAAGCCCGGGGCGAGCATGAACCGGCCATACCAATCGATCGTCGCCGGCTCCACCACCGGACCGGGGCCCGGGCGGTAACTCGATGCCAGATCGGGGTCGCCGTGCCCGACGTAATGCGCGATCGCCGGGAAGGGGTAGATGGGCCGGCTTGCGAGCGCGGGCTGGTTCGGCGTGGCGACCGGCGGACGCTCGGCCATTTTCCCCATGCCGCCGCCGCGGCCGTCGCTGCCTCCCATCGGGCCGTTCCCGCGTTGTGCGACGCGATCGGCGACGAGTTGGGCCGGCGCCCTGGCGTTTTCGACCCACGCGATCAAGGGGCTCAGCGTGTCGATTTGCGTAAAGCCATCGCCGCCGCCGCAGTGTCCCACGCCGGGAATCATGAAGAGGCGCAGGAAACGGTCGGTGGGAGCCACGCCCATTTGCGCCTGGACGGCCCGATAGTACGCGACGGAAATTGCCGGCGCGATCGAGAAGTCGGCCCATCCCTGCCACATGAGCAGCTTGCCGCCATGGGAAGCGAACCCGCGCAGGTCGGGATCGGTGGCATCGTTGAGCCCGTGCAGGGCTTGCAGGTGGTCGAACTCGGCCGTGGTGAACGGGAACGTGCGCGGGTCCGATTCGGCGGGCGTGGGGGCGAGGCTGACCACCGGCACCATGCTCTTGAACAAGGCCGCCGACATGACGGGCGCGCCGGCTTTGGCGGGCACGAACGACGTCCACATCAGCTCGGAACCGGGTTCGAGACCGCCCGGCAGGAAGCGGTGCCCGGCGGCATCGGTCGGGCCTTCATACATCTTGCGCGCGGCGCCCCATTCCTCGGTGGTGAGACAGTTCGCCGTGTTGCCGGCGTTCGCCCGGCATGCCACCCATTCCGGCTGCACGCGGCAGGCGCGCGGGTCGCTGAGGAGCCCGTCCTTCACGCCGTCGAGCATGTCGCAGTGCGCGATCACGGCGCGGTGCAGCACGGCAAGCTTCGGCACGAGCAGGATGGGACTGCCGTCGGCGCGCAGGTTGGCGGCCACGCTCCACGCATGGAAAAAGGAATTTTGTATCTGGAACAGCATGGCGGGCGCGCCGGCCGAGATGCCGTCGAAATCGTCCGGATAGCGCTGCGCTTCCATGAGCGCCTCGCGGCCGCCGTCGGAGCAGCCGGAGAAGTAGGCGTAGCGCGCGGGCACGCCGTAGAACGCCCGGATCAAGGCCTTGGCGGCGAGCGCGGTGACGTGATTCGCGCGATAGGCGAAGTCGATGCGTTTTTGCGGATCGGCGGCGAAGGCGGATTCGTCGGCACTGCCCATCGCTGCGGTGTGGCCCATATCGGTAGCGGCGACGGCGAATTCGCCGTCGAGCGCCGGGCGGCACGAACCGGCGTTGCCGATGCTGGCGTTGATCGATCCGCACAGCCCGCCGCAACCGGCCTGCAGGTAGCGTCCCCGCCATTTCGAGATTGGCAGGTCGAGCTTGAAACCGATGGTGGGCGCGATGTTGCCGCTGACCTCGCAGAACGCGCCTTGAGGCGTGGTCAGCTGTTTCGTGGTGAGCGTGGCGGGCGCGCCGACCACATCGTCCAACGCGGTGCGCGCCAGGTTTTCGCAGCTCTGCACCGGCGTCACGGCGTGCGCCGGGCCGTTCGTCGCGGCCCGGGCGGGCGCGGCGGCGGCGAGTGCGAGACCGAGGAGCAAGGCGGTCCAGACCGCCAGGACGACGCGGTTTACGGCAGAACAACGATCGATCGACAAAACGTGCATTTCGGGAAAGGTGTGCGGCAAAAGGGGGTCTCAGTATATCCCGGCCCCGGTGCCCGTCGTTCCGCGCGCGGCGCGGTCGTTTCTTACGGCAGGTTGACGGCGGCCGCGCATGCAGGCGGCATGGCCGGAGATCGCGTCGGGCGCGCGATCCCGGAATAGTCACACTCTGTCTCCGGACGAACCGCACGCGCAGCGGTGTTAACCCGCATTGGAAAGGCGAATAGTCTTACTATAATGAGCGGCAAAATGGAGATAACCTGTGTCCGCTCACACGCCCAAGCCGCCCAAACGCCCGTTGCGCTCCGCTCAGTGGTTCGGCACCGCCGACAAGAACGGCTTCATGTACCGCAGCTGGATGAAAAACCAGGGCATTCCGGACCATGAATTCCAGGGCAAGCCGATCATCGGCATCTGCAATACCTGGTCGGAACTGACGCCTTGCAACGCGCACTTCCGCAAGCTGGCGGAGCATGTCAGGCGCGGCGTATTCGAGGCGGGCGGTTTCCCGGTCGAATTTCCGGTGTTCTCGAACGGTGAGTCGAACCTGCGGCCCACGGCGATGTTTACGCGCAACCTCGCCAGCATGGATGTCGAGGAATCGATCCGCGGCAATCCGGTGGATGCGGTGGTGCTGCTGGTGGGCTGCGACAAGACCACGCCGGCGCTGTTGATGGGCGCGGCGAGCTGCGACGTGCCGGCGATCGCGGTGAGTGGCGGACCGATGCTCAACGGCAAGCATCACGGCAAGGACATCGGGTCGGGCACCGTGGTCTGGCAACTGAGCGAGCAGGTGAAGGCGGGCAAGATCACGCTGCACGAGTTCATGTCGGCGGAAGCGGGCATGTCCCGTTCGGCGGGCACCTGCAACACGATGGGCACCGCGTCGACGATGGCGTGCATGGCCGAGGCGCTCGGCGTGACGCTGCCGCACAATGCCGCGATCCCGGCGGTGGACGCGCGCCGCTACGTCCTCGCGCATATGTCCGGCATGCGCATCGTCGACATGGCGCTGGAGGACCTCACGCTGTCGAAACTGCTGACGAAGGAAGCCTTCGAGAACGCGATCCGCATCAACGCGGCGATCGGCGGCTCGACCAACGCGGCCATCCATCTGAAGGCGATCGCCGGACGCATCGGCGTCGCGCTGGAACTCGACGACTGGACGCGCGTGGGCCGGGGCACGCCAACCCTGGTCGACCTGCAGCCTTCGGGACGTTTCCTGATGGAGGAGTTCTATTACGCGGGCGGTTTGCCGGGCGTGATCCGCCGGCTGGGGGAAGCGGGCCTGCTTCCGCATCCCGAC
Source organism: Robbsia betulipollinis (assembly GCF_026624755.1). Lineage (NCBI taxonomy): Bacteria > Pseudomonadati > Pseudomonadota > Betaproteobacteria > Burkholderiales > Burkholderiaceae > Robbsia > Robbsia betulipollinis. The sequence continues at coordinate 520,883 of NZ_JAPMXC010000001.1, read as the reverse complement.
GCGCTCACCGCCAATGGCGCGTCGCTCTGGCGCAATTCGCAGGACGCGCCGATCCATGACGAAGAGGTGATCCGGCCGATCGGGAAGCCGCTGGTGCCCGACGGCGGGTTGTGCGTGGTGCGCGGGAACCTGGCGCCAAACGGCGCGGTAGTGAAACCGTCGGCGGCCACCGCGTCGCTGTTGAAGCATCGCGGCCGTGCCGTCGTGTTCGAGAATTTCGACGACTACAAGGCCCGTATCGCCGATCCCGAACTCGACGTCGATGCGAATTCGGTGATGGTCCTGAAAAACTGCGGTCCGAAGGGTTATCCGGGGATGGCGGAAGTCGGCAACATGGGCTTGCCGCCGAAGTTGCTGGCGCAGGGCGTGACCGACATGGTGCGTATCTCGGACGCACGGATGAGCGGCACCGCGTATGGCACGGTGGTGCTGCATGTGGCGCCGGAAGCCCGCGCGGGTGGCCCGCTCGCGGTGGTGCGCGACGGCGACTGGATCGCGCTCGATTGTTTCGCGGGGAGTCTGCAACTGGAAATCGGCGACGCCGAACTGGCCGAGCGCCTTGTCGTCTGGCACGCGGCGCAAACAGCCCTGCCGGCCGACGGCAGCGGCTACCGCAAGCTGTACGTCGACCACGTCCTGCAGGCCGACCAGGGTTGCGATTTCGACTTCCTGGTGGGCTGCCGCGGCGCCGACGTGCCGCGGCACTCGCACTGAAGACGCTCAGGGCTGGGGGCCGTCGAGCAGACTGTCCGCATCGGCCCGGGCGCTTTCCAGCTGCACGAGGCTGGCCTGGCGCGCCGCCAGCGGATCGCGGTTCTGGATCGCGGTGAGGATGGCTTTGTGACGCGGCAGCGACAAGGCCCGCGTGTCGGGGTGCAGGCTCGTGAGCCGGATCGATTCGGACAGCGCGAGGGACAGCATGTCGCCGATATAGGCCAGCATGTCGTTGTGCGTGGCGGCCATGATGGCGCGGTGGAATTCGAGATCGGGCTCGAGCAGATCGGCGGCGCGCTCGGCGTCTTCCATCGCATGGTACGCGGCGTCGATGCGCACCAGGTCGTCCGCGTTCGAAAGCGTCGCCGCGAGGGCGGCGGCGGCCGGTTCGATGATGCGCCGCACCGTCAGCACCGAACGGAAGAATTCTCCCTCTGGCACGCTGCTGAGCGTCCAGTGCAGCACGTCCGGGTCGAGCATGTGCCAACTGGCGCGCGGCGTGACGACGCTGCCCACGCGCGGCTTCGACACCACGAGTCCCTTCGCCACCAGCACCCGGGTCGCTTCGCGCAGCACGGGCCGGCTGACGCCGTATTTTTCGCATAGCAGGGCCTCGGCGGGCAAGCGCTCGCCGGGGGCGACCGTGCCGCTGACGATATCCCTGCCGAGATCCTGCACGATGCGCCCATGCATGCTCTTGCGTTGCGGAAGCTGTCGGTAGTTCATGGCTGAATGAGGGCGGCTCGATGCGTGCGGCGGGACCGATGGCGCGATAACGACGAATGCCAGATAGTACGACGTTCCGGTCCCGGCCGACGATCTTTGCCTTTTTCCCTCGATTGCGCGCACGGGGCGTCGCCGGGCGCGGGACGCGCGACTTTCAGCTGAGCGGAACGTCCGCCGCGTGCGTGGCGAAGGCGGTCAGCGCGGCGGGCGACGGACTGTCGATATAGTCGCGGATGCCGTTCGCCGGCAGGGGGCGGCTGAAAAAATAGCCCTGCACCTGCATGCAGCCCTGCGCGTGCACCAGTCCGAGCTGTTCCTGGGTTTCGACGCCCTCGGCGATGACCGTCATGCCCAGGCTGTTCGCCATCCCGATAATGGCCCGCACGATGGCGAGGCTGCCGCTGTCTCCGGTGCTCGCATGCACGAACGACTTGTCGATCTTCACCTTGTCGAAGGGGAAGCTGCGCAGATAGCTCAGCGAGGAATAGCCGGTCCCGAAATCGTCGAGCGCGAAACTCACGCCGCGCGAGCGTAACGCGTGCAGGGTCGCGAGCACCGTGTCGTCCGCTTCGAGGAACACCGATTCGGTGATTTCGAGTTCGAGCCGTTCGGGCGGCAGGCCGCTGTCGCGCAGCGCCGCGTCGACGACCCGCAGCAGGGAGGCGTCGCGGAACTGGACCGGCGAGAGATTCACCGCGACCCGAATGCCGGCGGGCCAGTGCAGCGCTTCCTCGCAGGCATGCCGCAGCACCCATTCGCCGATCGGCACGATCAGGCCGGTTTCCTCGGCAAGGGGAATGAATTTGTCCGGCGGTACCGGTCCGCGTCCGTGATGCGTCCACCGCAGCAGCGTCTCGACCACGGCGACGCGTGACGTGGCGAGGTCGATGATGGGCTGAAACATCAGACTGAATTCCCGGCGATCGAGCGCGAGGCGCAGATCGCTTTGCAGAGACCGTCGCGCCTGGGCGCGTGCATCCATGGCCGCTTCGTAGAAACGCCATGTGCCGCGCCCCTCGGCCTTCGCCCGGTACAGCGCCAGGTCCGCGCATTTGAGCAGATCTTCGGGGGAGCGCGCGTCGGTGGCGGCCAGCGCGATGCCCAGGCTCACGCCGATGCCCACGCGCATGTCCTGCAACTGATACGGCGCGGTGATCGATGCCACGACCCTGCGCGCCAGTTCGGTGGCGCGCGGCGTGTCCGACACCGCCTGGAAGATGGCGAACTCGTCGCCGCCCAGACGGGCGACGACGTCGCTTGCATCGACGCACTCGCGCAGTCGCGCGGCCACCATAGTCAGCAGCGCGTCGCCGGCCGCATGCCCCAGGGTGTCGTTGACGATCTTGAACTGGTCCAGATCCAGCCAGAGCACCGCGAAGCCCGGCGTCGGGGCCGTGAAGGCACGCGCCAGCGTATCCTGGAAACGCAGACGATTCGGCAGGCCGGTCAGGCTGTCGTGACTCGCCATGTGGGCGATCTGCGCCTGCGCTTCCTCGGCGATCGTGACGTCGCTGCCCACGCCCCGGTAGCCGCGGAACGCGCCATCTTTCTCGAAAATGGGTTTGCCGGTGATGCGCCACCAGAATCTCTGACCGTCGATCCGGCCGGGGATCAGCAGGTCGCGAAACGCGTCGCGGCGGTCGAATGCGTCGGCGAGCATGGCGAGGCGGCTCACGGCGACGGTCGAGTCGTCGATCAGCGCGGTGATCCAGTCGAGGAAGTGCAGCCCGTGCAGGTCGTGTTCCGATATCCCCAGGGCCTGGACCATCCGCTCGGAAATATGTTCGAGACGATGATTCGCCTCGGTTCGCCACAACCAGTCGCTCGATTCCTGCTCGAATTCGCGCAGCAGCAGGCCGACGACCTCGCGCTGTTCCTCCAGCTCCATCCTGCCCACGGTGCGCTGGACGAAACTGCGATGGTTGTGCAGCGTGCTGACGATGATCAGCGCGGTATAGACCAGGACGAGGGCCCCCAACAGCGGGCCGGCCGCGCCGCGATTGATCAGCATCGAGACGAAGGTACCGGCCGCGACCGGAATGGATATGGCGAACGCCGCGAGGAGCGTCGGGGCGATCACGACGGAGGACGCGATCAATCCGGAACTGACCCAGACGATCAGCAGGATCTGGTTGGCGTTGGCGAAGGGCGCCAGGTTGATCGGCATCGTCGACCAGAGCAGGCCGATCACGCCGACATGCAGGTTGCGTATCCGATACGTCCGAAGCGCCATTTCCCGCGGTCTGGCCCGGCCTCGCCAGATTACGCTGCGGCGGAAGGCGGCCCCGTAGATCATGATGAAGAGCGCGGCAAATCCCACCAGATAGCCGTGCGGGGCCGAACGCCAGAAGGCGAGGCAGATGCCCAGCGCGGCCAGCACGCCGACGCAGCCGATCGCGCCGCCCAGACTCGCCAGGGTATCGACCTGCTCGACGCGCACGCGCCCCGCCAGATGGGGCGGAACCGCCGGAACGAAACGACTGAAGAAGGAGGACAAATGTCTCATGCGCGGCTCCCATGGGCCGCCGCGAGTCCGTGACCCCTCTCGTGCGTCTTTCCTCTCTCCATGACCGCTGCTTCCGTTGGGTGATTCCGCCTGCGGTGTGCGCGGCGCGCGCGGGAACCTCGGCGGTAGGCGCGCGCCCGGCGTCGATTTCCTGCTTCTCCCCCGATTACGACACGAAACGGGAAATCTTTAGCACCGGACACCGGACACCGGACACCGGGCGCCGGACACCGGGCGCCGGACACCGGGCGCCGGGCGCCGGGCGTCAGGCCGCCACGGGCAACAGGCCGCGGCGCGCCAGCATGGCCTCGGGCCGGGGGTCGCGACCCCGGAAATCCCGATACGCCTGCGCCGGGTCCTGGCCGTTGCCCGCGCCATAGATGTGACGGTGCAGCCGCCGCGCCGCCTCGGGGTCGAACGGGTCGCCCGCCTCCGTGAAAGCGAGATAGCCGTCCGCGTCGAGCACCTCGGCCCACATGTAGACGTAATAGCCGGCCGCGTAGCCATCTCCCGAGAACAGATGCTGAAAGTGCGGCAGGCGGTGCCGCAGGCCGACGTCGGCGGGGACGCCCAGCCGCGCGCGCTGCGTTTGCTCGAATTGCTCGATGTCCACCGGCGTGCCCGCAGGCAGCGCGTGCAGCGCCATGTCGATCAGCGCCGGGGCGACGTATTGCAGGGTCTGCCACCCCTGGTCGAACTGTCTGGCGCGCACGCACCGTTCGATCAGGGCCTCGGGCAGCGGCTCGCCGGTCTCGACATGCCGCGCGTGACGGCGCAGCACCTCGGGTTCGAGCGCCCAGTTCTCGAAAATCTGCGAGGGCAGTTCGACGAAATCGCGCAGGACGCTGGTGCCGGCCAGCCGCTCGTAGGGCACTTGCGAGAGCAGGCCATGCAGACCATGGCCGAATTCGTGGAACAGGGTCTGCACATCGTCGAAGCTCAACAGGGTCGGGCTGGCTTTCGCGAAATTGTTGTTGTTGATGACGATCGGCAGGGTACCGCCGTCGATGCCCGACTGGCTGCGGAAAATATGCATCCAGGCGCCGCTGCGTTTGGTCGGGCGCGCGTAATTGTCGCCGATGAACAGGCCAACGGGTTGCGCCTGCGCGTCGCGCACTTCCCAGAGCCGCGCGTCGGGATGGTACAGCGTGGGATTCGCGATCTCCACGAAATGCACGCCGAACAGGCGGGTCGCGCAGTCGAACATCGCGCCGATCATCGCGTCGAGGGAGAAATACGGTTTGACGACGGCGTCGTCCAGTGCATAACGCTCGGCGCGGATCTTTTCCGCCAGATAGGGCCAGTCCCATGCCGCGATCGGCAAGGGTTCCCCAAGCTGCCGGGCCAGGTCCTCGAGGTCCGCGCGGTCCCGGTCCGCCTGTTGCAGCGCGGGCTGCCAGGCGCGCATCAACAGTGCGTCCACCGCCTCGGGCGTGCGGGCCATGCGGTCCGTCAGAACGTAATGCGCGTAGCTCGGGTAACCGTGCAGGGCCGCCTGTTCCTGGCGCAGGCCGACGATCTGCGCGGCCACCGGGCGGTTGTCGTGCTCGCCCGGGTGTGCGCCGCGTTCGCTGCGCGCCCGCCAGACCCGCTCGCGCAGGGCCCGGTTCGACGAGAAACTCAGGAACGGTTCGACCATCGACGGCGAAAGCGTCAGCACATGGCGTCCCGCCGCCAGCCCGCGCTCGAGCGCCGCCTCCCGCGTGGCCGCGATCAGCGATTCCGGCAAGCCGGCGAAGTCTTCCGGCGTATCCAGCGGCAGCAGGAACGCGGCTTCGTCGGCAAGGACGTTTTGGCCGAAACGGATGTGGAGCGTTGCGAGCGTTTCGGCGTTCGCCGCGTAGCGCTCGCGATCGGCGTTTTCGAGAAGGGCGCCGGCGCGCACGAAATCGAGATGGAGGCGTTCGAGCAACCGGCGCTGGATGGGCGACAGGTCGCCGGCCTCGCGCCGCACCGCGTCGATGCGTGCGAACAGTGGCGCATGCAGGTAGATGGCGTTGCGGTGTGCGGCGAGGCGCGATGCCAGACGGCGTTCCACTTCCTGCAAGGGTGGGGACGTCTCGCTCGATGCCAGGTTGTCCAGCAGCAGTTCCAGGCGCTGTGCCATGCGGCCGGCGCGATCGAAGGCGGCGATCGTATTGTCGAAGTCGGGCGGCGCGGCCTGCGCGGCGATCGCGTCGAGTTCGCGCATGTGCTGCGCCAGCGCGGTCTCGAATGCCGGTTCGAAGTGGTCGATGTGCAGCGCGGCGAAGGGCGGCAGGCCATATGGCGCGGGCCACTCCGCGAACAGGGGATTGGACGGGACAGGGGACATGGGGGCCAGGGACATGCGGGAACGCTCCGGAAGACATGCGCGCCGGAAACGGAAACAGGCGCGCGTTGCGGCGGGGAAACGGCGCGGCGGGGAAGCGCTGCGGATCGGGCCATTTTACGTCGAAGCCCGTTATCGATGGGGCGGGCCGGGCGGCAGTGCCACGCGGCGGTGGCGTAACGGGCGCGTGTTTACGGGCGCCGCCGTGGCGCTTCGTTTACGTGCCGAAACACGAAAGCCGACAGCAGCGTGATGACGCCGACGACGGCGAAGCTCACGCGAAATCCGGCGGTGGTCGAACCCAGCATGTCGGAGAAGATCCGCACCAGCGCGCTGCTGATGGATACGCCCAGGCCGATCGCCAGCATCTGCACCATCGAGAACAGACTGTTGCCGCTGCCGGCCTCGCTCGCCGGCAGCCCTTTCAAGGTCACGCTGTTCATCGCGGCGAACTGCATCGAGTTGCTGCCGCCGAAAATGGCGAGCACGATGCAGGTCAGCACAACGGGCGTATCCGCCGACAGACCGGCGAACGCGACGATCGACGCCCCCACGATCACGGTATTGACCAGCAAAAAGGCACTGTAGCCGTAGCGCTTGATGAGCGGCGCGATCCAGCGCTTGGTGACGGTGCCCGTGAGCGCGGCCGGCAGCATCATCAGGCCCGAGTGCAGCGGCGTATAGCCCAGCCGTAGCTGGAAGAGCAGCGGCAACAGGAAGGGCACGGCGCTCGAACCGATGCGGCACAGCAGGTTGCCGATCAGCCCGATGCTGAAATTCGGTTCGCGAAACAGCGAAAGGTTGAACAGCGGATGTCTGCGCCGCCGCGCATACGGAATATAGAGCAGCGCGGCGGCGATGCTGGTGCCGATCAACCCGGCGGACCAGACCAGCGGATGGTCCTCGCTCGGGCTGTCCAGACCCAGCGAGAAGGTGACCATGCACAGGGACAGCAGCGCGAAGCCGACGAAGTCGAACGGTTGCAGGTCCGCCGCCTTGTCGTCCGCCAGGAAGCGCCGCACCGCGATCATGCCGGCCGCGCCGATCGGGATATTGATCAGGAAGACCCAATGCCAGGACAGTGCCTCGACGAACCAGCCGCCCAGCGTCGGGCCGAGGATCGGGCCGACCTGTCCGGCGATCGAGATGGTCGCGAGCGCGGCGACATAGGCTTCGCCGGACACCCGGCGCAGCACGGCGAGCCGGCCCACCGGCAGCAGCATCGATCCTCCCAGACCCTGCAACACGCGCGCGAACACCAACTGGTTCAGCGTATGCGCGCCGGCGCAGGACAGCGAGCCGATGACGAAGAGCAGGATCGCGGTGAAATACACCGTGCGGGTGCCGAAGCGGTCGGCCAGCCAGCCGGAGGCGGGGGTGAGCAGCGCCATCGTCAACGTATAGGCCACCACCACCGGTTGCATCGCCAGCGGCGAGACGCCGAGCTGGTGCGCCATCGCCGGCAAGGCGGTGTTGACGATCGTGGTGTCCAGCGCCTGCATGAAGAAGCCGGTGGCCACGATCCACAGGAGGGCGGTATTCGAAGAAGGTGTCGAGGGCATTTGTCTGTTGGGCATCGCGATTCACCCGCGTTTGGCGCCGGCCCGCCAAAGCGCTTCCTCGTAACGCGCGAGTGTGCGTTCGAGGGGCGCGAGCTGTGCGACGAGATCCGGCATTCTCCCCTCCCGTCCGGATAGCAGGACCTCGTAAACCCGTTCCTGGAGTTCGTCCATCGTTTGCGCCAGGGGCTGTGCCCAGGACGATGTCGACCGCTGCGCGATCGTCTCGCGTGTCTTCGCGAGCCTCGCGGCGTAGTGTTCGATGTTCGGCAAAATATATTTCCAGGTGCCCGTATCCAGCGTTTCGATCCGTGCGCGCATCACTTGCGCGAGTTCATCGAGACCGTGGTAGACATCGTCAGCGTCAACGAGCAGGTCGTATTTGGCGCTGGAGACGGGGCCCCGCCGCGAGGTTTCCAAGGCGGGGTTGAACCTGCCTGCTCTGCCGAGTTCATTGTCGACCGCGCGCGCCAGCTGCCCGTTCATCGTCACGGTATGCGGCCGGTACGGCGCGCCCCGAATTTCGAACAGGAGAAGGCCCTGGCGCTCGTCGACTCCCATCGCGCCCATCCCATAGTCGATGGAATGATCCCCGGAATGCAACGGATAGCCGGCCGGCGGCGACAGCAGATCCTTGAACAGGGTACCTTCTTCGCGTCCCATCATCGTGGATGCCAGCCAATCCTTGACGCTCGGACCACGTTGCCGGTGATCGGGGTTTGCGTCGTGATGACGGTAGGGCTTCGCGAAAACCCGCTGACCCGGATCGTGCATGTGCAGCGCTTCCATCATCATCGGCACCTGGACGGGGGGCGTTTGCGGCGCGAGGAACAAGGCGCGCACGGCTTCTTGCTCCCGAGGCGACAACAGCTTGGAGAACGCGGCACAAAAGTCGCTGCGCGCCATCATGCGAAACAAAACATGCACCGTTCCCTCCGTGTACGCCGTGCCCTGCGCACGTTCCAGGTACATGACGACGAGCCGGACAAAGGAGCACGCCCTCGGCGGCAACGGCTCGCCGGTGCGCAAGGCATAAAAATCCGCGACCGACCGCGTTTTCAGGCGTATGCCGTCGGCCTGCCGTCTCGTCAGCAATTCGTCGATCAGCGTTGCGACATGATCCAGTCCGACGCCGTACGTCGACTGCAAGCGTCCGGGCATGCGTGCATCGTTCAAATGCAGCACCGCGTCGGTCCTGGCGTCGGGCGCCACGTCTTTCAACCGGACGGTCATGTTGCCGGCAAGCGCGCGTGCGCGAATGGTCGCCGTCATCGCCGTGATCTCTCGTATCGCCGCGCGCACTTCCGTTTCGCTGGCGAGCGGCTCGGTGACGAATTCGAGGTCATATCGGCCCGCGGCGACGCGATCGCACTCCAGTTTCCAGTGAGGCCGCTCCAGCAGAATGAAGCCGCGGCGAAGCGCGTCGCCACCTGCGCCGGTCGTCACGTGGAGGCTGGGGACCTCGATTTCCAGTCCGAATTTCGCTTCGAGCGACGGACTGAATGCAGGAGGCGAGGGGCGTCCCCGCACGCTTGCATCGGGCAGACTCGCGCCCGGACGGCGAGTCCGTGGCTGCAAGCCTTTCGGATTCCCCATGCCCGTGCGCGCCGGCACGCGGCGCGCGAGGCCATCGAAACGCTCATCGGGCAGAGCGGGCCTGGACGTACGCTCTGGATACGGCGCTGCGGCGTCCTGCCTGCGCGTGGGCACGTTCGCCGGATCGACCGCAATGAATTTCCGGATGAAATTTTCCATGATCGGAGCCTGGTCGTGAAGTCGCGCGTCGGCCGCGATGGTGCTGCGGCAGCGTGAGGTCGTGGTGTCGTTTTGTCCGAGACAGGCGGCTCAGATGACCGGATTTTTCGCGCCGTCGAGCGGGATGATCGCACCGGTCACGTAGCTGGCGCGCTCGCTCGCCAGGAACAGCGCGACGTTGGCCACTTCCTCGGGGCGGGCATAGCGCCCGATCGGCACCGCCGCCTCGCCTTTCTGGCGTGCATCCTCGCGCGAGCCGCCGCTGCGGCCGGCTTCCAGATCGAGTGCCTCGTTGACGCGCTCGGTCAGCGTCGCGCCCGGGTTGATCGCGTTGATGCGGATGCCCAGCGGCGCGTAATGGCTGGCGAGTCCCACGCTCGACAGCATCAACGCGGCGTTGGCCGCGCCGCCCGAAAGGTGAATCGACGTCGGCACCTTGCCGCCCTGGCCGATGATGTTGACGATCGCCCCGCGCCGGCGCGTGCGCATTTTCTTCAGCACGGCTTCCTGGGTATTGGCGACCGGAAAGTACTTCGCTTCCATCCCGGCGCGCAATGCCGCGCCGTCGAGCTGATCGGGATCGTAGCGGCGGGCGGCGCCCGCGCTGTTGACCAGGACGTCGATCGGGCCGACGTCGTGTTCGATCCGGTCGATCACGCGCATCGCGTCGTCGTAGTCCGAGAGGTTCGCCGCGTAGCACAGCGCTTCCAGCCCGGCCTCGTGCAGCGTCAGCCGTGCGGTTTCGAGATTGGCGGCGTCGCGCGAGATCAGCACGATGCGTGCGCCCTCGAGTGCGAATGCCTGGGCGCAGGCAAGACCGATGCCTTTGCTGCCCCCGGCGATGACGACGATCTTGCGGGAAAGTTTCAGGTCCATTGCGGAGGTCACCAAAAAGAGAGGACAGCGGCGGCGCGGAACGTCGCGCCCGCCGAATCGGTCAAACGGTTGCTACGGGCGTTATGCGTTCCGCCCGGGCTGCGACAGACGGCGCTCGACGCGCCGCTGCACGAACTCCAGCGCGGTGCACAGCACCCAGTAGACCGCGGCGGCCGTCAGGTAGAACGGCAGCGTGTAGAAGGTCGAGGCGATCAGCTCTTGCGCGCTGCGCAGCAGTTCGGTGACGGTGATGACCGAGACGAGCGACGTGTCCTTGATCAGGCTGATCAGGCTGTTCGCCAGGCTCGGCGTGGCGAGCCGCAACGCCTGCGGCGCGATGACGTGGCGCAGTGCCTGACGCCGGTTCAGCCCCAGGCTGGCGGCGGCCAGCCACTGCCCGCGCGGAATGCCGAGGATCGCGCCGCGCATGCTTTCCGACAGATACGCCGCGGCGTTCGCCGACAAGGCGATGACGCCGGCGGGCGTGGGATCGAGCGCGATCCCCACTGCCGGCAGGCCGTAATAGACCACGAAGATCTGCACCAGCAGCGGCGTGCCGCGCATGAGGCTGACGTAGGCGCGCGCCAGGAAAACGAGCGCGCGGTTCTCGCTGATGCCCATCGTGGCGATGACCGCGCCCGCCAGCAGTCCGAAGAACATCGACAGCAGCGCGAATTTGACCGTCAATAGCGCGCCCAGGCCGAGGACCGGCAGGGACTGGAGCAGGACATCGCTGAAATTCATCGGGCGTCAGGGGATCGCTAGGTCAGTGTGTCAGTGTGTCAGTGTGTCGACGCGGTCAGCGGCTTCGACACGTCCACACCGAACCATTTGTCCGACAGCTTCGTCAGCGTGCCGTCCTGTGACATCGCGGCGAGCGCGGCGTCGACCGCCTTGGCGAATTGCGGATTGCCCTTGCGGAACGGAATCGCCGTCGCCGCCGGCGCGCCCGCGGTGCCGCTGGTACGCAACGGCAGGTTCGCGTGCTTGAGCAGATAGGCCAGCATCAGGCGGTCGTTGAGCGCGGCGTCGATGCGTCCGGCGGCCAGGTCGCGCAGGTATTCCGGCGCGCCGGGGTAGGTACGGATGTCGATGCCGGGCACCGCCTTCGCCATGTCGTTGTAGTTGCTGCCCAGCGAGACGCCCAGCTTGTGACCCTTCAGGTCGTCGAGCGAGTTGAACTGACGCTTGTCGTCGCTGCGCTGGATCAACTGGCCGATCGAATAGGTATAGGGCGTCGAGAAATCGAGTTGCTGCTGGCGTGCCGGCGTGACGCCCACCTGGTTGACGATGACGTCGTACTTGCCGGCTTGCAGGCCGGCGATGATGCCGCTCCATTCGGTCGTGACGAAGGCGGCCTTCACGCCCAGGCGGCGCGCGAGTTCGCGCGCGACGTCGACATCGTAACCTTGCAGTTCGCCGGACGGCGTCTTGAAACCGAACGGCGGGTAGGTACCCTCGAGGCCGATTTCCAGCGTGCCGCGCTGCTTGACGGTATCGAGCAGATCGGCGGCGTGGGCGACGCCGGCGCTGACCAGCGTGATGCCGAGCAGGCCGGTCAGTGCGATTTTCTTCAGAAACGATGCAGTCATGGTCGTCATCCTCTTCTTTTCTTATGGGACCGTCATCCTAGCGCATCGCGCGCCATCGTGCGGTGTGCGCTCAACTCGCCGGAACGGTGATGACGGGTGTCTTCACTTCCTGATTCGACTGGGCCAGCGCCATCAGATTCTGCACGATGGTCAGCGCGTATTTCGAATCGAAGTCCGATTGCAGAACCCAGTACACATTGCCGCGATAGGTGATTTCGACATACGTGTCGGCGGGCGCCTTGGGTCCCGAATGGACGACCACGGTCGGACGGGTCTCGCCGCCGATCAGCGCGACCGTCGGCATGGTCGCGCCGCTTTTCACGTCGGCCGCCGGCACGTCGACCTGGGCGCCGAGGTTGCTCAGGATGCTCAGCACCGAACGCGGCACCATCGGAATCGTGTCGCCCCGGTCGAGCGTCTGGCCGTAGATCACCTGATACGTTTTCGTCTTGTCGGAGAGGCGCAGCAGGCGCCGCACGGTGGCGAGATCCTGCGCGGTCTGGGGCGATTCGCCGCTGGGCGTGGCGCCGAGCGTGATCGAGACGCCGCCGACATGGTTGACCTCGCTGTACGCGACGGTCAGCTCGCCGGCGAGTTGCAGGCGGCGCAGCACGTGCAGCAATTCGAAGAATCGCGGCGAGCCGTTGCCGTTCGGACCGCCCAGCGAGGAGCCATTCTGCAGGCCGCCGACCGACTGCGCGGTCAGGCGCAGCAGCAGGTCGATCGGCGTGCCGCTATCGGCCAGCGGCAGGAACAGCGTCGGCGGCAGCGGCCGGATGAAGGCGGTCGCATACGCCTCGCCGGTGGTCGGCGTAAAGGTGAAGGTCGGATGGTTCGAGTACGACATCGTGCTGTTCGCGTTCGCCCGGGCGTAATTCAGGCTGCTCTGACCCGCGGTGACCAGTGCCGTGGCGCTGGCGTCGAACGAATAGGCAGCGATGATCTGGCTGACGTTCAGGAAGCCGGGGGTGTCGGCATAACGGAGTCCGACGACCGCGGACAGGATCTCGCGCTTCGTCGCGTCGCCGAGTGCGCGCGCGTAGTCCACTTGATCGGCGCGCAGGCGCTGCGCGCCGAGCGAGGTGCAGCCGTTGATGCCGATCGTGGCGCAAAGGGCGGCGAGCAGGAGAATCTTTTTTGTCATGAAATAACCGAAACGGGATCCGCGGAAATCAGGAAGGCCTCTATCGTACTGGAAGATCGCCGCACGCGACGCCCGCGCGATGGCTCCCGTGAAGGGATTCGGCGGCATGGCGAGCGGGAAAAGGAAACTGGCGGGGGGCAGGAGGAAACGGGGCAGGGGCGCAGGATCGGGCACGGACGGCACGCCGCCGGGGCGGCGCGCCAGTGCGGAATTAGTGATCCCGCTTCACGGCCAGCGGACCCGGCGCCTGGCAGATCGGCATCATTTCGATCGCATTGATGTTGACGTGCTCGGGCAGCGACAGCAGCCAGCTGACCGTATTGGCGATATCGTCGGCGCTCAGCGGCTCGGTGCCCTGGTAAACGGCTTTCGCCTGATCGGCGTTGCCGCGAAAGCGCGTCTGCGAAAACTCGGTGCCGCCGCACAGTCCCGGCTCGATCGACGACACGCGCACCTTCTTGCCCACCAGATCGCTGCGCAGGTTCAGGCTGAACTGGTGCACGAAGGCCTTGGTCGCGCCGTAGACGTTGCCGCCGGGATAGGGGTAGGTGCCGGCCGTCGAGCCGATGTTGATCACCGCGCCGCTGTTGCGCGCGACCATGCCCGGCAGCGCGGCGTGCGTGCAGTAGATCAGACCCTTGATGTTCGTATCGATCATCGTTTCCCACTCGTCGAGCAAGGCGCGGTCCGCCGGCTCCAGTCCGAGGGCCAGACCGGCGTTGTTGATCAGGCCGTCGATCTGGCCGACCGCGCCCTCGGCCCAGGCGAATGCGGCCTCGACGTCGCTGCGTTTCGTCACGTCCATCACGCGTGGGATCAGCTTGTCGCCGAGTTCGGTCGCCAGTTCCTGCAGACGCTCGAGACGGCGTCCGGTGGCGATGACGGTGTGGCCGTCGGCGATCAGACGGCGGGCGATGGCTTGTCCAAAACCGGCGGTCGCGCCGGTAACGAGAATATTCATGTCTTGGCGAAAAGGTAGGTGGGATGCGTCCTTATCCTAACGCGGATCCCGCGCGCGCGGGGCGGCCGTCAAAATACCGGCGTCCGGCGGATTATCGGCACGGGGGTCGGACCCGGCGGACCCGGCAGGCTCGGTGCTGCGCATGCGCGGCTCGTCGTCTTCCGAATAGACGATATGGGTCTTGCCGTGCGGCTCGGGCAGGCCGTTCTCGCCCAGATTGACGAATACGATGCGCTCGACCGTCAGGATGCTCTTCAGCGTGACCTTGTTGCGCACCTCGCAGCGCAGGCTGATCGACGTGCGGCCGAAGTGCGTTGCGGTCATGCCGAGTTCGATGACATCGCCCTGACGCGCCGAACTGACGAAATCGATCGACGACATGAACTTGGTCACCACCCGCGGATTGCCCAACTGGCACATCGCGTAGATTGCCGCTTCCTCGTCGATCCAGCGCAACAGGCTGCCGCCGAACAGGGTGCCGTTGGCATTGAGGTCTTCGGGCTTGACCCATTTGCGGGTATGAAAATTCATCACGTTCTCCGGAGGGGCCTGGCCGGCGCGGCTCGGCGCCTATCGCTTACCCCTATAGGCGCTGCATGACGCGCGGCGTAAATTGAAATTTCACTCAATAATAGAACGACGTTCTGTCTAGTAGAACGAGTGTCGTTCGCTGCCCTCCATTCTATGTCGCCGCTTTCCGGAGTACGTGTTCTCGATCTGTCGAATGTCCTGGCGGGTCCCTTCTGCACTTACCAGCTGGCCCTGCTCGGCGCCGAAGTCGTCAAGATCGAAAATCCGGAAGGCGGCGACCTGGCGCGCCGGCTGGGGGCGGACGTCGCGGCGTCGGCACGGGGCATGGGCGCGTCGTTCGTCGCCGTGAACGGCGGCAAGGAATCGCTGACGCTCAATCTGAAACACGAGGCCGGCAAGGCCCTCCTGCGCCGGCTGGTGCGCGATGCCGACGTGCTGGTCGAGAATTTCCGGCCCGGCGTCATGGACCGGTTGGGGCTGGGCGCCGCCGAATTGCTCGCGGTCAATCCGAAACTGGTCTATTGCGCGATCTCCGGTTTCGGCAATGACGGGCCGATGTCGCATCGCCCCGCCTACGACCAGATCATCCAGGGTTTCTCCGGCGCGATGAGCGTCACCGGCGACGACGACAGTGCGCCGTTGCGGGTCGGCTATCCGGTCTCCGACACCGTGGGCGGACTGACCGCGGCGCTGGCGATTTGTGCCGCCGTGCTGGCAGCGCGGCGCGACGGGGAAGGGCGCGTGATCGACGTATCGATGCTCGAATCCACGCTGGCGACGATGGGCTGGGTGGTGTCGAATTACCTGAACGCCGGTGTGGCGCCGATCCCGATGGGAAACGAGAACTTCACCGCCGCGCCGTCGGGAACCTTCGTCTGCGGCGAGGGCCTGTTGAACATCGCCGCGAACGAAACCCGGCAGTTCCTCGCCTTGTGCGAGGTCATCGGCCTGCCCGAACTGGCGCGGGACGCGCGTTTTTCCGAACGCGACGCGCGCAAGCGGCATCGTGCCGCGCTCAAGCGGGAAATCGAAACGGCGCTCGCGGCAGCCAGCGCCGCGCACTGGGAGACGCAGCTCACGGCCGCGGGCGTGCCCGCCGGGCGCGTGCTGAGCGTGCCGGAAGCGCTCGCGCAGCCGCAACTGGCCGAGCGCGCCTTTATCCGTGAACTGGACGATGGCGGGCACGTCCAGCGCGTCACGCGCGCGGGTTTCCGGATGAGCAATGCCGCCGGCGAGCGCGACGCGGCGGGGCCGGACCGACCGGCGCCGCGGCTCTCCGCCCATACCGATGCCTGCCTGCTGCGGCTCGGCGTGCCGCCGGACGAAATCGCGCGGCTGCGCGCCGCCGGCACGATCTGACGTCCGCTTTCCTCTTCTTTTTTCATCCCGCCACCGGCGTGATCCCATGCGGTACCGACTGGAACAGCCCATCATGGAAGCGATCAGATCGCCGGACCCGGCGCACCGCACGCGCGACGCGCACGGCCAGGACGCCGCAAGCCGCGACGCATCGGCCGTGCCCGACGCGCTCGCCACCCCGGAGGCGATCGCCGCGCGTCTCGACCGGCTGCCGGCCACCCGCTACGTGTGGCAGATCGTGATCCTGCTGTCCCTGGGCGGATGCTTCGAATTCTACGACCTGTTCATGACCGGCTATATCGCGCCGGGATTGATCGGCAGCGGCCTGTTCGCGAAAAGCACGACGTCGGTGTTCGCGATGAATTCGATTGCCGCATTCGTCGCGGCCACCTTTCTCGGTCTGTTCATCGGCACGCTGGGGCTGAGCTTTCTGGCCGACCGCTACGGGCGGCGCCGCGTGTTCGTCTGGGCACTGATCGGCTATACCGCGGCGACGGTGGCGATGGCGTTTCAGCACAGCGCGGCGGGCGTCAACCTGTTTCGCCTGCTCGCCGGTCTCGGGCTGGGGCTCGAAATGGTGACGATCAACACGTATGTGGCGGAACTGATGCCGAAGGATCTGCGCGGCCGCGCCTTCGCCGTCACGCAGGTGATTCCGTATTGCGCGGTGCCGACGGTCGCCCTGATGTCGTGGTGGCTCGTGCCGCTGCGGCCGCTCGGGCTCGACGGCTGGCGGTGGGTCGCGCTGGCCAGCGCGCTCGGTGCGCTGGTCATCTGGACGCTGCGCCTGGGCATACCGGAAAGCCCGCGCTGGCTGCTCAGCCGCGCCCGGGTGGCCGAGGCCGATGCGGTGACGCGCGGCATCGAGGCGATCGTCGCACGCCAGTACGGCGCGCCGCTGCCCGCGCCGCGCGGCGTGGAGGCGCCCGCGGCACGCACCGCGCCGCCCGCCTCGCGCGCCCGGCAGACGTCCGGCAACGCCTCCTTCGCCGTCATCCTCCAGGCTCCGTACCGCACGCGCACGGTGATGATGTCGTTGTTCAACGCCATATCGGTGATCGGCTTCTATGGCTTCAGCAACTGGATACCGTCGCTGCTGAGCGCGAAGGGTTTCAGTCTGGTGCACAGCCTCCAGTACTCCTTTCTGATGTCGGTCGCGCTGCCCCTGGGGCCGCTGCTTTTCCTGTATTTCGCCGACAAGGTCGAACGCAAGTGGAGCCTGGTGGCCGCCTGCGGCGCGATCGCGCTGCTCGGCATGGTGCTGGCCGCCCAGACGACGGCGCCGGGGGTGGTCGTGTTCGGCTTTTTCCTGAACCTGACGCTGCCGATCATGACGTATTCGTTCCAGGCGTATCAATCCGAACTGTATCCCACCGAGGTGCGCGCGCGCGCGATCGGCTTCGTCTACTCCTGGAGCCGCCTCAGCGCGATTTTCTCGGGTTTTCTCGTCGCCTTTTTCCTGCGCGACTTCGGTACCCACGGCGTCTTCGTGATGATCTCGTCAAGCATGGTGCTCTCGATGCTGTTGATCGGCGTGCTCGGGCCGAACACGCGGGGCCGCTCGCTCGAAGAGATCGATGCATGAGAGCAGCGCGCATGACGCCCGCGCCACCCGCCCACCTTCCTCAAGGACGATCCTGAAAATGACTGTGCCCGCCGATGCCGCGACACTGGCCGCCGACTACTGGCGCACCTCGATCATCGATATCCATCCGGGATCGATACACGTGCGCGGCTACCCCATCCAGGAACTGATCGGCCAGATCAGTTTTCCGAAAATGATCTGGCTGATGGTGCGCGGCGAACTGCCCGATGACGGTCAGGCCGCATTGCTGGAGGCCGCGCTGGTGGCGTCGGTCGACCACGGGCCGCACGCGCCTTCGATCGCCATCTCTAAAATGGCCGTGAGCTGCGGGCTGCCGTTGAACGGCGCGATGGCTTCGGCGATCAATGTGCTCGACGACGTTCACGGCGGCGCCGGACAGCAGGCGGTCGAACTGTACCAGGCGATCGACCGGGACATCGTCGCCGGGACACCGCTGGACGCGGCGGTGGCCCGCGGCGTCGACGCGCGCATCGCGCTGCATGGCAAGTACCTGCCGGGGTTCGGCCACCGCTTCCATCCGGTCGATCCGCGTGTCGCGCCTTTGCTCGCGATGACCGATGCCGCGGCGGCGCGCGGGGTCGTGCCGGGCCGTTACGCCGGGATCGCGCGCGGCATCGAGGCCCTGCTGACGCGCCGCAAGGGGCGGGCGATCCCGATGAACATCGACGGCGCGACCGCGGTCATCTACGCCGAGCTGGGTTTCGCGCCGGAGCTGGCGCGGGGCATTTTCTGTCTGTCGCGCGCGGTCGGCATCCTGTCGCATGCCTGGGAGCAGACCGGACGCGCCGAGCGCAACAAGGGGCCGATGCCGCGGCAGATGGCCTACCGTTACGACGGGCCCGCCGAGCGTCACCTCGCCGCCGACGCGAAAGATGCAGGAGAGCCCGCATGAGCTGGGCACCGCCGCCTCCCGTGCTGGACAGCGCAGTCCACGCCGCCCTGCCGGCGTCGCTGCGCAAGCCCGGCGTGGTGACGGAATGGTCGCGCGCGAACAAGGGCGGCGCCGCGGTCGACAGCTTCATCGAGGGGCCGTGTTTCGATCCGCAGGGTAATCTGTATATCGTCGACATCCCGCATGGCCGGATTTTCCGCATCGCCGCGAGCGGGATGTTCGCCGGGTCCCCCGCATCCGGCGTTGCGGCCGCGCCGGAGTGGCAACTGGTCGCCGAGTACGATGGCGAGCCGAACGGCCTGGCCTGGCATCCGCAGCACAAGCTGCTCATCGCCGACTACAAGAACGGGGTGCTTGCGCTCGATCCGACGTTCGACCCGACGCTCGACCCGGCGCACGGCGGCAGCCTCCGGACGCCAACGGTCGTGATCGCCCGGCGCAACGGCGAGCGGTTCAAGGGGCCGAACGACCTGATCGTCGCGCGCAATGGCGACATTTATTTCACCGATCAAGGTCAGACCGGCCTGAGCGACCCGACGGGACGGGTCTACCGTCTCGCACCGAGCGGCCGGCTCGACTGCCTGCTCGCCAACGGGCCGAGTCCGAACGGGCTGGTGCTCGACGCGGAAGAGAAGGTGCTTTTCGTCGCCATGACCCGCGACAATGCGGTCTGGCGTCTGCCGCTGCAGGCCGACGGCGGCACCAGCAAGGTCGGACGCTTCGCGAGTTTCCACGGGACCAGCGGCCCCGACGGCCTGGCGATGGATGCCCACGGGAATCTGTTCGTCGCGCATGCGTCGCTGGGGTCCGTCTTCGTGCTGACCCCGCATGGCGAGCCGCTGGCGCGGATCGCCTCGTGTGCGGGCCGGACCCTCACCAACGTCGCCTTCGATCCACGCGACGCGCAGCGGCTGTTCATCACCGATTCGAGCACCGGCAGCGTGCTGAGCGCGCGTTGCGCCCTGGGCGGCTGAACGCCCGGCTTGGCGCGGCCCGCACGACCGGAACGCGATGATCCCGTTGCCTGCCGTCCTATCGCCGCCCGATGGCGTCGCGCAACGGCGCGGCGTCGCCGCCCAGCGCTTCGCTGCTGCGCGCCGCGATCGACAGGAAACCGTCGAGGACACGGTCGGCAAACGCCTGGTCGACCCGTGAACTGGGCCCTGCCAGCGTCAATACGCCCCGCAGTGCCTGCCCCACGCCGAAGACCGGCGCGGAAATGCCGGCGGTGTCCCGGTCCCGTTCGCCGACGGACACGCAATAGCCCGCGGTGCGAATGCGCGCGTAGCGCTCGCCGCTCTCGCCGGCGAAGGCGAGCAGGGTGAGGCCGCCCGAGCCGGAGCCCAGCGGCAGCACATCGCCCTCGCGTACGTGGAAACGTACCGCATGCCGCGAGTCCACGCGGTGCAGACAGACGCGCATGTCCCGGTCCCGCACATAGAAGGCGGCACTTTCCCCGCTGAGTTCCGCGAGTTCGCGCATCAGGGGCAGGAGGATATCGCCGAGCTTGAGGCTGCGTTGATACAGCGCGCCCAGCGCGAAGCAGGCCGGACCGATGCGATAACGGCCATCCTCGAACCGGACCAGCAGCCGATGATGAATCAACGAGTCGGCCAGGCGCAGCAGCGTGCTCTTGTACAGGGTGGTGCGCGCGGCCAGTTCGGCCAGCGTCAGGCCGTCGTCGTCGGGCTGAAACGCCTGCAGGATCGCGCAGGCACGGTCGAGCACCGCCACGCCCGAGCTGTCTGCCGCGTTCGCCGGGGCCGGTACGGCATCCGGCGTGGCGGGGGTGAGGTGGCGCCCGGTGCCGCGGTTTTTGGCCGGGGCGCGCCGCGGCGCATCGGATGACGTCGGGCGCGCGCCCGGCTGAGACGATTTCATGACATCCGCTCGCTGGAAGAAGGCTGAAAAGGGGCCGAAAAAGATTCGGTGATTTTAGAGGCTAATCGTTCAGCCCGGCACCCTGCGTTTCCGCGATCGCGATGAAGCGGCGCGTGGCCGGCGTGAGGTAACGCTTCGCGCGAAACAGCACGCCGAAATGCCGGTCCATCGTCGTCAGCGGGTTCGGCACCTCGATCAGCCGCGCGCCGGGGCGGCCCTCGGTGAGGTTGCGCCGGGACAGAAAGCTCAGCAGGCGCGTCTCGGCGATCAGGCGCGGCAGGGCGGCGATCGAACTCGCCTCGATCTGCACGTTCGGCGCGGCGAGCCCGTGCGCGTCGAATTGCCGTTCGAGCCATTGCCGGGTCGCCACGGTGCGCGCGGGCAGCACCCAGGCGCTGTGCGCGAGCGCGGCAAGGGACGGCGTCTTGCCGGCGAACGGATGCGCGGGGCTCGCCGCCACCACCACCTGATCGCGCGCGATCGGCCGGCCGACGAATTCGCGTTCCTCCGCCAACAGCGGCCCGACGACGATGTCGAGCTGATCGTCGCGCAACATCGCGCGCAAGACATCGTTCATGCCGATCTGAATATCGATCGTGACGCCCGGGGACTCCGCCAGCAGGACGCGGCAGATGCCGGGCAGCAGGAATTCGGCGACGGTGGCCGCGGCGCCGACGCGGATATGGCCCGCGCCCCCGCTCGCGAGCGACGCGATATCCTGCTGCGTGCTGGCCAGCAACTGGTTCAGCAGCCGCGCCCGTTCATAGAGCAGGCGACCCGCCTCGGTGAGCCGCACGCCGCGGCCGACGCGTTCCAGCAGCTGTCCCTGGCAGATTTTTTCGAGACGGTCGATGCATTTGGACAGGGCGGGCTGCGTGACGTCGAGCGCCTCGGCCGCGCGTCCCAGGTGTTCCAATTCCGCCACCATCGTGAAATACCGGAGATCGCGCGTTTCCAATACATTCCCCAGAGGAATTGAAATATAAGATACAGACAATAGATTCTATCGTTGGCGAGGTCAATAATCGGGTCACAGGAATTCAGGGAGACCCGCCGTGACCTATCGTTTTCTGATGACGGCGCCGACGCTGGCCGCTGCCGGTCAGCGCCTGCTGGACGAGGCAAGCTGTTCGGTCGTCTATCTCGGCGGCGCCAATGCGTCCGATGCGTCCGACATGCCCGACGCCGCCGAAGAAATCGCCCGCCTGATGGGCGAGCATGCATTCGATGCCGTCATCTCCCGCACCGTGACGCTCAGCGCCGCCGCCATTGCCGCCTGTCCCAGCCTGAGGGTGATTTCCAAGCACGGGGTAGGGGTGACGAACATCGATGTCGCCGCGGCCACCGCGCGCGGCATCCCGGTCTACACCACGCCCGCCACCAATGCCCAGTCGGTGGCCGAACTGACGCTCGGATTGATGCTGGCGGTGGCCCGGCGTCTGACTTTTTTCGATCGCGAACTGCGTGCCGGCCGCTGGACGCGCGTCGGCGACGGCGTGGAACTCGCGGGCCGGCGCCTGGGCCTGGTCGGCTACGGTCAGATCGGCCAGCGCGTCGCGCGCTTCGCGCGGGCGCTGGGCATGGAGGTGGCGTTCTTCGATCCGGCCCTGCCGGCGGATCCCGTTCGCGACGGCACCCGGCGCGACCCCGACGGCGGCATACGGCGATATGCCGAATTGTCCGACCTGCTGGCCGTGTCGGACGTGCTCAGCCTGCATTGCCCGGTGACGCCGGACACGCGCGGCTTGCTGAACGCCGCGGCGCTCGCCCGCCTGCCCGACCGGGCGATCGTCCTGAACACCTCGCGCGGCGAACTGATCGACGAAGCGGCGCTGGCGGCAGCGCTGGAAAGCGGCCGTCTCGCAGGCGCGGGGCTCGATACCTTTCAGGTGGAACCGTTGCCCGACGGGCATCCGTTCACGCGTTTGCCGAATGTCGTCACCACGCCGCATGTCGGCGGGTCAACGCCCGCCGCGCTCGACGCCGTGGCGGTCAGCGCCGTGCGCAACTGCCTGGATTTTCTCGACGGCGCGCCGGTGAACCCCCGCGCGTGCGTCAACCCCGAAGTGCTTTGAAAAGGAGACAGGACATGACATCACCACGCGAATCCGGCTGGCCGGCGGGCTTTTACATCGGTACCCGCGAGCAGGTGCCGTCGCGGGAACTGGTCGAGGCGTTTCGCAATGTGCCGGTGCCGCATGCCAGCGACTGCATGGGGCGCAGCACCGGCGCGCTGGGGCTCAAGGCCTATCACGGGGAGCTGACCCTGGGTCTGTGCGGTCCTGCCATCACCGTGCGCGTGCGCCCCGGCGACAACCTTTTCCTGCACAAGGCGATCGAGATCGCGCAGCCGGGCGACATCATCGTCGTGGACGGCAGCGGCGACCTGACGCAGGCGCTGATCGGCGGGCTGATGCGCACGTCGGCGCTCGCGAAGAAAATCGGCGGCTTCGTCATCGACGGCGCGATCCGCGATGTGGCCGAGTGGGCCGAGGGCGTGATACCGGTTTTCGCGCGCGGCCATGTGCATCGCGGCCCGAGCAAGGAAGGTCCGGGCGAACTCAATGTGCCGATCGCCTGCGCGGGGCTGACGGTGTCGCCCGGCGACCTGATTCTGGGCGACGCCGATGGCGTGGTCGCGATTCCGTACGACCAGATCGAAGCGCTGCTGCCCAAGGTGCGGGCCCACGCCGCGAAGGAAGAGAAGATTCGCGCGAGCAACCGGTCCGGGACGTCGGACCCGGAGCGTTTCAACAGCATCCTGCGCGGCAAGGGCTGCCCGGTGTGAATCTGCGCACCGGATGATGCGGGTGGTTCTGCGCATGTTCCGGTGCGTGGCGAATCGATAAGCGCTGCCCGAGCAGCCATCGCCGACGAGTCCATACAGGAGACAGACAATGAAAAACACGCGCAATGCGTCGTTGCGGATGTCCGCGCACGGTACGCTGCCTGCCGGGAGCGCCGCGCTCGCCGACGCCGCCCCTGCCAACGCCGCGCCCGTGGATGCGGCGCAGATCGCCGCGCGCCTGAACCGGCTGCCGGCGAGCCGTCCGATCTGGTGGATCATCTTCGCGCTGGCGCTGGGCGGCTGGTTCGAAATCTACGACGTGTTCCTCACCGCCTATATCGGCCCCGGTCTGGTGAAGGCGGGCATCTTCGTGCATGGCGCCACGTCGTTCTTCGACATGGGCAGCCTGGGCGCTTTCGTCGCGGCGCTGTTCTGCGGAGTCTTCATCGGTACCTTCGCGGTCGCCTTCGTCGCCGACCGCATCGGCCGCCGCCGCGTGTTCGTCGGCGCCCTGCTGTGCTACGCGCTGTCCAGCCTGATCATGGCGCTGCAAAGCGACCCCGCCTGGATCATCGTCTGGCGGGTGGTCGCCGGCATCGGCGTCGGCGCCGAACTCGTGACCATCGACGCCTACGTCTCCGAGTTCGTGCCCGCGAGCATTCGCGGTCGCTCCTATGCGTTCGTGCAATCGGTTCAGTACACCGCGATTCCGACGATCGCCTTCCTGGCGTGGCGCCTGGTGCCGATCGCCCCGCTGGGCTATGACGGCTGGCGCTGGGTGGTGTGGATCGGTTGCCTGGGCGCGGTGCTGGTCTGGTTCATCCGTCTCGGCCTGCCGGAAAGTCCGCGCTGGCTGTTGCAGAAAGGGCGGGCGGCGGAAGCCGCGGCGATCGTCGCGGACCTGGAGCGCAGGATCGAACGCGCGACCGGCAAGCCGCTGCCGCTGCCGCTGGCCGAGAAAACCGTGCTCCGGGTCGAGGTCGCGAGCAAGGGAGAATTGTGGCGCGCGCCTTACCGGCGGCGCACCATCATGCTGCTGGTGTTCAACTTTTTCCAGTCGATCGGCTATTACGGTTTCGCGAGCTGGGTACCGACGCTGCTCGCCGCCAAGGGCGTGACCTTCACGCACAGCCTGCTGTATTCGCTCGTGATCGCATTCGCGAACCCGATCGGTCCGCTGCTGGCGATGCTGTTCGCCGACCGCGTGGAGCGCAAGTGGCTCATCGCCGGCGCCGCCGCGGCGATGGCGCTCGTGGGCATCGTTTTTGCGCAGCAACGCGTCCCCGGCATGCTGATCGCGCTGGGTCTGCTGATGACGCTGGCCAGCAACTGCATGACCTTTTCCTATCGCACCTATCAGGCCGAACTGTTTCCCACCCGGGTCCGCGCGCGGGCGATCGGTCTGGTGTACTCGGTGAGCCGTATCAGCGGCATGCTGTCGGGCTTTCTGATCGCCTTCGTGCTGCATCGCCTGGGCGTGAGCGGCGTGTTCACGCTGATCGCCGGCGCGATGGCGGTGGTGGTGTTGACGATCGGCGGTTTCGGGCCGCGCACGCTCGGGCGCAGTCTCGAAGAGATCTCGCGCTGAGGCACGTGCCGCCGGGACGACGCCATAGCAGAACTTCACAAGGAAACCATTCGATCATGACGTTGCATTCGACATCGCGCTTTGTTTTGCGCTTCAATTTGCGCCTGCCGCGCCGGGTGCTGGGCGTGTCCGCGCTCGCCGCCCTGGGTCTGGCGTTCGCCCTGCCGGCGCCGGTGCGCGCCGCCGACATCCTGCCGCCCACGCTGCCGACGCACGAGGACGCGCGCCTCGAATCGGTGGCGACGTCGGATCACATCTGGAACGGCGTGACCGTCACCCGCGACGGCCGCATCTTCGTCTCCCTGACCCAGTCGGAAGGACCGGGCGCCAGCCTGGCCGAAGTGGGCAAGGACGGCAGCCTGCGTCCCTATCCCGACGCCGCCTGGAATCAGTGGGGCGACGGCACGGATCCGACGCATCACTTCATGCACGTGAACGCGCTGCGCATCGGTCCGGACGGCATGCTCTGGGCGGTCGATTCCGGCAACAAGGGCATCGGCGGCGGCACGCATGCGGTGCCCGGCGCGGGCAAACTGGTGCAGATCGATCCGGCGACCGATCAAGTCAAACGCATCTATGCGCTCGTCGCGCCCACGCAGAAGGACGGCAGTTATTTCGACGACGTGCGTTTCAATGGCCGGCACGCCTACCTGACCGATCCCGGCGCGGTGGGACTGGTCGTGCTCGACCTGGATACCGGCGCGTCCCGCCGGGTGCTCGACGGGCATCCGCTGTCGATCGACCACGCCCCCATCTACGCGGACGGCGTGAAGCTGCATCTGCCCAACGGCAAGGAAAAGCGGGTGGGGCTCGACCAGCTCGAAGTCTCGCCCGACGGCCGCTATCTGTACTATCAGCCGATTCCCGGCCCGCTCGCACGCATCGCGACCCGCTATCTGGACGATCCGGCCCTGTCGCCCGCGCAGGTCGACGCCCATGCCGAACGCTGGCTGGACACCTGGAGCACGGGCGGCACGGCCACCGACGCGGCGGGCAATATCTATGCGTCCGATCTGAATACCCGCAGCGTCAGGCGCATCGCTCCGGACCGGACGGTGACGACCGTGATCTCGGACCCGCGTCTGACATGGATCGACGCGATGTGGGTGCAGGACGGCTATCTGTATATGCCCGCCGCCCAGATCAACCGCACGCCTGCGACGACGGGCGGCAAACCCTCGACGGTGCAATACCCGGTGCATCTGTACCGCGTGCGCATCGGCGCGATGCAGGCGCCGATCGATCATCCCTGACGCGAGGGCGGGCCTGGGATGGCCGATGGGAAGGCGACCGCCCGACAAAAAACCGCATGCGGCATATCGTCGCATGCGACGGTGCGCCACCTCCCGAATGGTCCCATTCCTTTCGTTTTGAAAGCATTCGCCATGTGTCGCGATTTGTCGTCGTCTTTACCGTATTTTGTACCGTTCAGTGAGTTTTGCGCGGACGGCATGGGGCGGTTTCGTCGCGTGGCATGAGCGCGGCACGCGGCGGAGCAGGACTATTCCGTCAGCGTATTGTAAGGTCGAAAATGCGCACGATGTCGCGATCGGCATATGATGCGCCCTCGTCACGAACTAACCAGATGGTTCATGAGCGGAGTGGAGGTGTTCCGCTCGCCAGCATTTTATCGGGATCCGCATGTCCGCCAGTCTGTCTTCGCCCGCGCGTTTCGGGCCGGTATCCGCCACGTTGCGTCCCAGCCGCCTCGGCGCCGGTTTCGTCATCGTCCCCACGGTGCCCGCGCTCGTCGGCGCGGTGAGCGCCGCGTTCACCGCGCCGATGCTGGCGCCGCAGGCGGCCGGCTTCATGGTGGTCTGGTTTGCCCTGTCCCTGGCGTGCGCGCTGCTGTCGCACCGGTGTTTCGTGCCGGGCTTCCTCGGCGGGTTGCTGTTTCTGCTGGGTGGCTGGCGTATCGCGGGGCCGCTGGGACTGACGTGGGTAAGCTGGCCGGCGGACGTCGCGGCCGCGCTGTATTTTCTGCAGTTCATCGACGCCGCGATGACGGACCGGGCCCGTGGCGACCGCGCCTGGTTGAGCCTCGCGCAGTGGCAGTTGACCTTCGTGCGCATCTACATTGCGTTCGACATGATTCCGCATTTCACCGAGAAGCTGTTCGCCGGGCCCGTGCCGTTTCATGAAGACGCGCTGATTCTCGCGCACTACGGCATGTCGCCGCCGGAGTGGTTCGTGCTGGCCGGCGGTCTGTGCGAACTGGCCGTGGCGGTGGGCCTCGGCCTCGGCATCCTGACGCGGCTCGCGGCGCTGGGCGCCGCCGCGTATTTCCTGATCACCTCGATGATCGGTCATCACTTCGGCCGTGGCTTCATCTGGAACCTGAATGGCGGCGGCTGGGAATATCCGCTGCTGATGCTGTCCCTGTTCCTCGGTTTCGTGATCACGGGCGGCGGCCGTTTTTCCGTGGATCATCTGCTCGCCGCGTCGGGGCGCGTGCCGCGCTTCGTCAGCCGGCTGGGTCTCGAACGCGCGCTGCTCGACGCGCGCGCGGCGGCCGCGCCGGACAGCCGCGAAGCGGCACGGCACTGAATCGGACCGACCGGGCTGAACCCCTGTCGCCGTCCCGTCGTTCTTTTTTTCTCTTTTTTCAGCGAGGCATTCATGACGTCACTCTTCCTGCGTACCCGCCTGGTTTCCTGCGCGCTTGCCGCATCCCTGGGCGCGACCCTGCTGGCGCCCGCACCGGCGCGGGCCGCATCCCCGATGCAGCCGGGCGAACTGCCCGATGCCGCTGCCACTGCCGCGATCGACGCGGCGGAAAAGACCGCTTTGTCCCTGAACGCGCGTGTCTGCATCGCCGTGGTCGATAGCGCCGGCACCCTGAAGGCGTTCAGGCGCATGGAAGGCGCGGCCCCCGGCTGCGTGGATTCGGCGATCAACAAGGCGCGCGCGGCGGCGGTCTATCGCACGCCGACGCTCTCCTTCATGGAGCGCGTGAATCACGGCGAGCCGGCCCTGACGACGCTGCCGGGCATGGTGCCGCTGGGTGGCGGCGTCCCGGCGAAGGCGGGCGCCACCTGGCTGGGCGCGGTGGGCGCGGCGGGCACCCTGAACCCCAACGAAGTGAAGATCGCGACCGCGGGCGCGGACACGCTGTCGCAGGCCGGTCAATAACATCCGGCAGGATGCCTGGCAAGCCGCGCACGACGGCGCCGGGAAGAAAACGCGCAAGCCGCGCAAGCCGCGCACGACGGCTCGGGGAAGAACATGAACGAGGGGAGGGACGGACGATGATCGATTATTCGCGGCGCCGCCTGCTGGGATACGGCGCGATGGTCGTCACCGCCAGCTTCGGCGGCAAGCTGCTCACCGGGCGGGCCCGCGCCGCGACCGCCATGCCGCGTTCCGCCGACCTGGCGCCGACACCGCGCTTCCTGGCCTTGTCGCGCCTGCTGACCGGCTATGCCGAGCCCGATGCCGGGCTGGCGCGCCGCCTGTACGCGGCCTTGCACGACGATTTCCCCCTGCTCGACACGCAGCTCGACCAGCTCGCCGCGCTGCTGGCGCGGGCGCCGTCCGGTCCGTTCGTACCGACGGGGCAGCCGCAGCTGGCCACGCTTTACCAGCAACTGCTCGGTGGCTGGTATCTGGGCGTGCTCGGCCCGAAGAGCGCGCCGCGCTGCATCGCCTTCGAAAACACCGTCAGCTACCGGGTCGTGCAGCGCACGCTCACGCCGCCGAGTTATTGCGTCGGCGAGCCCACCTTCTGGGCATACAAGCCCGCCTGAGAAACCATGTCAGACACGAATCTATCTGCCGACGTCGTCGTCATCGGCGCGGGTATCGCCGGCTCCCTCGCGGCGCTGAAAATGGCGCGCGCCGGCGCCCGGGTGCTGGTGCTCGAATCCGGGCCGCCGCTGTATCGCGACAAGATCGTCGAACGGTTTCGCAACTCGCCGCTCAAGGGCGACTTCATGGACCCGTATCCGGCGATGCCGTGGGCGCCGCAGCCGAAATTCCAGCCCAAGGACAACGGCTATCTGATCCAGAAAGGCCCGGCGCCGTATCAGGCGATGTATCTGCGCGGCGTCGGCGGCACCACCTGGCACTGGGCCGGACAGGCGTTCCGCATGCTGCCGAACGATTTCCGCATTCAATCGCTGTACGGCGTTGGACGGGACTGGCCGATCGGCTATGACGACCTCGAGCCCTTCTACTATGAGGCCGAGCTGGAAATCGGTGTGTCGGGAGAGATCGATCAGGGCTCGCCGCGCGCCCACCCGTATCCGATGCCGCCGATTCCCTTGCCGTACGGCATCCAGCGCATGAAGGAGCGGCTGGCGGGCAGCAAGTTCCAGGTGTCGGTGGAGCCGCAGGCGCGCAACAGCGTGCCCTACGACGGCCGTCCGGCCTGCTGCGGCAACAACAACTGCATGCCGATCTGCCCGATCAACGCGCAGTACAACGGCGGCATCGGCGCGCGCAAGGCCGAGGAGGCGGGCGTGCGCATCGTCGCCAACGCGGTGGTTTACCGGATCGAGGCGAACGACCGGGGCCGGATCGAGGCCGTGCATTACCTCGACCCGAACAAGGTCAGCCACCGCGTGACCGGCAAGACCTTCGTGCTCACCGCGAACGGGGTCGAGAGTCCGAAGCTGTTGATGATTTCCGCCAGCGCGCGTTATCCGAACGGGATCGCGAACCGCTCCGGGATGGTCGGCCGCAACCTGATGGACCACCCCGCGAGTTCGGTGGAATTCTTCGCCGACGAACCGATCTGGTTCGGCCGGGGACCGCAGCGTCCGGCGGGCATCAACAATTACCGGGACGGCGCATACCGCAGCGAGTATGCCTCGACGCGCCTCGACATCGCCGCCACCTCGCCGGTGCGGTATCTCACCGAAAAGCTCATCGCGCAGGGTTATCACGGCGCCGAGCTCAACGAAAAGCTCGAATACCAGGCGGCGCATTACGTGTCTTTCAAGAGCCTTTTCGAGATGCTGCCCGATCCGGCGAACCGTCTGGTGCCCAGCAGCACGGAGAAGGACGCATGGGGCATCCCGCGGCTCGAAGTCCATTACCGGTTCCCGGAATACGTGAACAGGGCCTACGACCATTGCCGGGACGACTTCCAGGAACTGGTCCGGCTGATGGGCGGCAGGGAAGCGGTCTACAGCCCGCGCGGCGTCTATTCGAACAACCAGCACATCACCGGGACGATGCTGATGGGCAATGATCCGACGAATTCCGTCGTCGACAAGGACTGCCGCGCGCACGACCATGAAAACCTCTTCATCGCCGGCACCGGCATCATGCCCAGCAGCTCGACGGTGAACTCGACGCTCTCCGGCACGGCGCTGGCGCTGATGATGGCGGGCAACGTCCTGAAGTCGCTCCGGGCCGCGTGATGACCTCCTCGAATCCTGTTGCTTCGTTTTCCGCCGTGCGTCCGGTCCCGCGTCCCACCCCGCATCCTGGCACGCGTCCCGTCCCGCATCGCGGCCGCGCCGGACGGCGGCTGGCGCGCCGCGCGGTTTTCGCTGGCGTCGTCGCCTGCCAAACCGCATGGCTGCCGACGGCGCACGCCGGCGACGCCACGCAGATCGCGCGCGGCGCCTACCTGGCGCGCGCCGCCGACTGCATCGCCTGTCACACCGCAGCGCATGGCCAGCCTTTCGGTGGCGGCTATGCCATCGACACGCCGTTCGGCAAGATCACGTCGACCAATATCTCGTCGGACAAGACCTACGGCATCGGCAACTGGAGCGACGCGCAGTTCGTGCGCGCGGTACGCGAGGGCGTGGGCGCGCACGGCGAGAATCTGTATCCGGCGATGCCGTACGACGCGTTCACGCAGTTGCGCCGGGACGATGTGCTGGCGATCAAGGCCTATCTGATGTCGCAGCCGCCGGTGCACGCCGCCACGCGCGCGAACACGCTGTCCTTCCCGTTCAACCAGCGTTGGACCCTGTGGTTCTGGAATCTGGTGAATCTGAAGAAAGGCGCGCTGCGCGACGATCCGCAACGCAGCGCGGAGTGGAACCGGGGCCGCTACCTGGTGCAGGGTCTGGCGCATTGCGAAACCTGCCACACGCCGCGCAACGTCACCCTGGGCATGGACCGTTCGCGCGCGCTCGGCGGCGGCGATCTGGGCGCCTGGCGCGCGTACAACATCACCCCCGACAGGACCGCCGGCATCGGCGGCTGGTCCGATGCCGAACTGATCGCCTACCTGCGCGACGGCGACGCGCCGGGACGCGCCTCCGCCGCGGGTCCGATGGCCGAGGCCGTCGAACACAGCCTGCAATACCTGAGCGCCGCGGATCTCAAGGCGATCGTCGCCTATCTGAGAACCGTGCCCGCGCAAGCGGGGCCCGACACCGCACCCCGCTCGCGCCAGGGCCAGCCCGCGCACGACTATGAAATGCTGCGCGGCGCCGATGCAGCGCAACTCGCCCGGCACGCGGGCGCGCAGCTGTTCCTCGAACATTGCGCGACCTGTCACGCCGCCACGGGGGCCGGCAGGGGGGCAGGCTATGCCGCCTACCCGTCGCTGTTCAATCACAGCACGGTGGGCGCGTCGAATTCGACGAACCTGGTCTCCGTGATCCTGTGCGGCGTGAAGCGCGACATGCAAAGCGGGCAGGTGGCGATGCCGTCGTTTGCCCACGACATGACCAACGAGCAGATCGCGACGTTGGCGAACTACCTGACGAGGCAATTCGGCACCCCGGCCACGCACACCACGCCGGCCGATGTCGCGAAGCTTCGCTCGGGCGATCTGCAGCCTTACCCGGATCTGCTGCAGCAGTGACGCGGCGGTCCGACATTCGACACATCATGCCTATTGCAGGGAGTACAACGTGCGCAGACGCGGATTTCTGATTTCGCTGGCCTTGCTGGTCGGCGGCGTCACGGTCGCCAAGGCGAAAGTGATATGGGGCGGGATGCCCTGGACGCATCGCGGCGCCACGGGTCCGACGCCGGTGGCCGCCGACGGCTGGAAATTCTTCAACGCCGATGAAGCGGCGATGATCGAAGCGATCGCCGACCGCCTGATCCCGGCCGACGATCTGAGCATCGGCGGCAGGGAAGCCGGTTGCGCGGTTTTCATCGACAGCCAGCTGGCCGGCCCGTTCGGTCGGGCGGCAACCCAGTTCCGGCTCGGCCCGTTCCAGGACGGCACGCCGCAGCAGGGCGCGCAGTTCCATCAGACGCCGGCGCAGCGCTACCGCACCGGCCTCGCCGCGCTCGACAAGTACTGCGCCGCGCGGCCGGGCGGCAAGCGTTTCACCGCGTTGAGCGGCGCGCAGCAGGACGACCTGTTGCGGCAGCTCGAGAAGGGCGAGATCACGCTCCCGGGTCTCCCCGACACGAAGGCGTTCTTCGGCCTGATCCTCGGCAACGTCCGCGAGGGCTTTTTCGCCGACCCGATCTATGGCGGCAACAAGGACATGGCCGGCTGGAAAATGCTCGGTTTTCCGGGCGCGCGATACGACTACCGGGAGGAAATCGGCAAGCGCGGGCAGAAGCTCGACATCCAGCCGGTCAGCCTGATCCGCAACGCCGGCAAGCCAGGCCAGAAAGCGGTGTGAACCCGCGGGGTCGAACCGGCGGGCCACGCGGGCGATACGCGTGTGCCCTCGCGCACTCCCCAGGCACCCCTCACGCACCCCGCGCGGGCGCCCCCCAATACAAAAGCAAGGAGAATCCAGCATGGCGCAGAAGCGACCCAAGGCGGATGCAGTCATCGTCGGCCTCGGCTGGGCCGGCTCACTGATGGCCAACGAATTGACCCTGGCCGGGTTGAACGTCGTCGCGATCGAACGCGGCGCCTGGCGCGACACCAGCACCGATTTCCCGACCTCCATCGACACCGACGAGCTGCGTTTCGCGCGCCGTCGCGAGTTGATGCAGCCTCCCGGCGTCGAGACGCTGAGTTTTCGCAACAACGTCACGCAGACGGCGTTGCCGCTGCGCGACTGGAACACCTATCAGTTCGGCTGGGGCGTGGGCGGCGCCGGCACGCACTGGAACGGCATGACCTGGCGTTTCCTCGAAACCGATTTCATCACGCACAGCCACACCCTGGAGCGCTACGGCGCCAAGCGTTTCCTCGATGGCATGCAGGTGCAGGACTGGGGCGTGACGTACAAGGACGTCGAGCCGTTCTATGACAAGTTCGAACGCCTGGCCGGCACCTCGGGCCGCGCGGGCAACATCCAGGGCAAGATCCAGGAAGGCGGCAACCCGTTCGAGGGACCGCGCGCGCGCGACTATCCGTTGCCGCCGCTGGAACGCACGCAGGTCGCGATGCTGTTCGACAAGGCGACGCGGGGTCTGGGCTATCACCCGTTCGCGGTGCCGGCGGGCAACACGTCGGGCGCCTATGTCAATCCGCTCGGCGTGCACATGGCGCCCTGCACGTATTGCGGCTATTGCGAATTCTTCGGCTGCGGCAACTGGTCGAAGAGCAGCCCGCAGGCGTGCATCCTGCCGGCGCTGATGGCGCGCAGGAATTTCAGCATCATTCCCGAGGCGGAAGTGCTGCGGGTGAATCTGACGGCCGACAAAAAGATGGCCACCGGCGTGACCTTCATCGACGCGGACCATCAGGAGTGGGAGCAGCCGGCGGACATCGTCGTGCTGTCCGCCTACCAGATGGACAATGTGCGGCTGATGCTGCTCTCCGGCATCGGCAAGCCCTATGACCGGGACACCGGCGAAGGCGTGGTCGGACGCAACTACGCGTACCAGACCATCGCCGGCGCGTCGATCTTCATGAAGGGCGAGAACCTGAACCCCTTCATCGGCGCGGGCGCGCTCGCGCAGGCGATCGACGACTTCAACGGCGACAACTTCGACCACAGCGACCACGATTTCATCGGCGGCGGCGTGGCGCTCGTGCACTCGACGAACGGCCGGCCGATCGGTCTGGCCGGCGGCGTGCCGCCGGGCACCCCGCAATGGGGCAGCGAATGGAAGAAGGCCTACAAGGAGGCCTACCAGAACTACAACTCGATCTATTGCATGGGCAACAGCTACCCGCATCGGGATGTGTTCCTCGATCTGGATCCCACCTACAAGGACCGGCACGGCCAGCCGCTGCTGCGCGTGACCTTCGACTGGATCGAGAACGACAAGCGCTCGGCGAAATTCATGGCGGACCGCTCGGTCGAGATCGGGCACGCGATGGGCGCGCAGACGGTGGTGCGTTCCGAGCCGACCGCGCGGCCTTTCTCGCCGATGGACAATCTGTCCTCGCACACCACCGGCGGCGCGGTGATGGGGGACGATCCGAAAACCAGCGCGGTGAACCGCTATCTGCAAAGCTGGGACGTGCCGAACACTTTCGTCTGCGGCGCTTCGGCGTTCGCGAACAATGGCGGCTATAACCCGACCGGCACCGTCGGCGCGTTGACGCTGCATGCCGCCGACGCGATCGTGCAGCAGTATCTGAAAGCGCCAGGCGCACTGGTGAGGGTGTGATGGCGACACGCAACGTTTCCCGCCGGATGCTCGCGATCGGCGCGCCGGTGCTGATCGGTATCGCGGTGCTGGCCGCGCTCGTCGGCTATCGCGGCATGCAGGCGCATCGTAGCCAGGGCGACCCGGCCCTGCTCGAGCGGATCGCACAGTACGGCCGCACGGCCGGCGCCGACGCGGACGCGGTCACGCGCGGCAAGTACCTCGCCGCGGCCGGCGATTGCATCGCCTGCCATACGGCGGCGAACGGCAAGGCCTTTGCCGGCGGTCTCGCGTTGAACACGCCGTTCGGCAAGATCGTCGCGAGCAATATCACGCCCGACAAGACCTACGGCATCGGCGCCTGGAGCGACGCGCAATTCGTGCGCGCGGTCAAGGCGGGGGTCGCGCCGCATGCGAAGCTGCTGTATCCGGCGATGCCGTACAACCTCTACGCGAAGGTCGGCGACGAGGATATCCTCGACATCCTCGCCTACCTGAAGACGGTACCGGCGGTGCATGAGCCGATCACCGCGAACGCCTTGCCGTTCCCGTTCAACATCCGCCTGCTGATGTTCGGCTGGAACCTGCTGTTCTTCGACCGCACGCCCTTCCAGCCGGACCCGAAGCAATCGGTGGAGTGGAATCGCGGCGCCTATCTGGTCGCGGGTCTGGGGCATTGCACCGCCTGCCACAGCGCGAAGAACGCGCTGGGCGGCGACAGCGACTATCTGGAAGGCGGCGATCTCGAAGGCTGGCACGCACCGGAGATCAGCGGCAACGGCTATCTGGGTCTGGGGAAATGGTCGGTCGCGGACATCACGACCTACCTGCATACGGGCGGCAATCGCGTCGGCGTCGCGGCCGGCCCGATGAGCGAGGCGGTCACCGACTCGTTGCAGTTCATGAACGCGGCCGACCTGAAGGCGATGGCGGTGTATCTGAAGAGCGTGCCGGGTTCGGGCGCGACGCCGCCGGCGCCGCTCGCGGCCGGCGACGCGACGATGGCGCTCGGACGCGACCTGTACCGGGCGAACTGCGCCGCCTGCCATCGCGCCAATGGCGCCGGCGTCGACGCGATGGTGCCGTCCCTCGCGGCCAATCCCGGGGTGCAGGCGCCGGGCGCGAACAACGTGATCCGCACCATCCTGGTGGGCGGGCGTGGCGCGGTCACCGGGTCGAACCCGACGGGCGCGCAGATGCCCGGTTTCGCGTGGAAGCTGTCCGACGCGGAAATCGCCGCGCTGGCGACCTATGTCCGCAACGACTGGGGTAACGCCGCCGCCGCCGTCGGCGAGACGGACGTCGCGCGTCTGCGCCACCCGCTGGACGCGGATACGCAGATGCAACCGCACCCGGCGCTGAGTTCGGGGGCGAAGTCGGTGGCGCCGTCGGAGGCACAATAAGCGTCCGCCTGGCGCGCATCCGGCGCGACGTATTCGCGCTCGCCGCGCGGTCCCGCGCGCGGAAGGGGCGCGGGACGTGTAGACTCCGTTCGGGCCGTTTTTTTGCAATCTCGATAGGAATGCCGGATGTATCCAATGGCGCTGCAATCCGTGGTATCGGGCTTTGGACTGAGCGCGGGTCTGATCATCGCCATCGGTGCGCAGAATGCCTATGTGCTGAAGCAGGGGCTGCTGCAGCGCAACGTCTTCGTCATCGTGGCGCTCTGTTCGATCTTCGACGCTTTCCTGATCGGGCTGGGCGTCGGTGGCATGGGGTATGTCGTCCACGCGCATCCGGGATTGATGGCGGTCGTGCGGTACGCGGGCGCGATCTTTCTCGTGGCGTATGGCGTCAAGGCGTTTCGCGCGGCGTGGCGCGGCGGCGGCCATCTCGAGGCGGTCGAGCAGCCGTCGCGCTCGACCTGGCAGACCGCACTCCAGGTTCTTGCGCTGTCGGCGCTCAATCCGCATGTCTATCTGGATACGGTCGTGCTGCTTGGATCGATCGGCGGGCGGCTTCCATGGCCGGACCGCGCGTGGTTCGCGGGCGGCGCGATGTCGGCATCGATCGCGTGGTTTTCGTTGCTGGGTTTCGGCGCGCGCTTTCTCCGGCCGGTATTTCGCAAGGAAAGCGCCTGGCGCATGCTGGATATCGCCATCGGGATCATCATGTTGTCGATGGCGGCCTCGCTGCTCTTCGCCTGAGGCGCGCTCCGTGCGCTAGCGTGACGCCTGACGGGCGGGAATGGGGCCGAAACCGCCGCAATTGACCTCGTCGCGCGTGCGTTTCAGGGCATGACCGTACTGGATCGGCAGCATATCGTACGGGGCATCCTGTCCCAGAACCAGCGCCGCGTAGAGCGGCCAGTGCGGATTGGCGATCGTCGGCCGCCCCAGCATCACCAGATCGACCTGATCCTCCCGGATCAGCGCATCGGCGTATGCCGGATCGGCCAGGTTCCAGCTGACCGCCACGGGCAGGGCGGTCTCTTGACGGATGCGCGTGGCCGCCGGGACCATGAAGCCGCGTTCGGTCCATGGCACCGCCTTGCCGCTGTCGCTATTCATCCCCATGCTGATGTCGATCAGATCCAGCCCGCGCGCCGCCATGCCGCGCACGAGTTCGATCGATTCCTCGATCGTATGGCTGTCCTCGTGGTAATCGAAGGCACCGATCCGCGCGGTCAGCGGCAGGCGTTCCGGCCACACCGCGCGCACCGCTTCCAGCGTCTCGTGCAGGAAACGCGCACGGTTTTCCGAACTGTTCCCGTATGCATCGGTCCGGTCGTTCGCCATGGGGGAGAGGAAATTCGCGCCGAGAAAGCCGTGCGCGTAATGCAGCTCCACCCACTCGAACCCGGCACGCAGGGCCCGCTCCGCGCCACGCGCGAAATCGCCCTTCAGCCGTTCGATATCCTGGAGATCGGCGGCGCGGGCGGCGCGCGGAAACCGGGCGCCGCCATAGGGAATGGTGGACGGGCCGATCGATTCCCACCCATCCGGATGATCCTCCGGCAATTGCGCATACCCGTCCCAAGGGGGCGTGATGCCCCCCTTGCGGCCCGAGTGGCCGAGCTGGACGCCGGGCACCGCGCCGGTCGAACGAATGAAATCCGCGATGCGCCGCAGCATCGGTATCTGCTCGTCCGACCAGATACCGGCGCAGTTCGGCGTCATGCGTCCTTCCGGAGACACGGCGAGCTGCTCCATGACCACGAGGCCGGCCCCGCCCGCCGCGCGCGCGCCCAGATGGACGAGGTGCCAATCGTTCATGATGCCGTCCGTGCCGCAGGAATACTGGGTCATGGGCGAGATGGCGATCCGATTGCGCAGCCGCACATCTTTGAGTTGGAAATCGCTGAATAAACCAGGCATGAAATGCTCCTATCCAAGGGCAGGGGAATGCGTGATGCGAAAATTCAGGCGGCAGCGCGAAACGGCTCGCGCGCGGCGCGCGCGACTCATTCGACGGACCCGACGAGGATGTCGCCCTGCATGCGCCGGTACTGTTCGTCGAAGCCGGCGCGGTCGATACGTCCGCGGCGGCTGCGATCCAGCAGCGATACGATCACGCACACGGCGAAGGCGGCCGGCAGCGCCACCAGCGTGGGCGGATCCATCGGGAAGACCGGGGCGGCGTGACCCAGGACCTTGACCCAGACCGACGGGCCCAGAACGGTCAGCAGGACGGAAAGCGCCAGCCCGGTGCAGCCCCCCGAAACCGCGCCGCGCGTCGTCAACCCGCGCCAGTACAGCGAAAGCACGAGCAGGGGAAAATTCGACGCGGCGGCGATGCCCACGACGAGACCGATGAGGTAGGCGATGTTCTGCTGGCGGAAAGCGATGCCGAGCACCACGGCGAGCAAGCCCAGAATCAGGGTCGCGAGGCGGTAGATCCCCACTTCCGTTCGCTCATTGGTGCGGCCGCGCCGGATCACGCTGGCATAGATATCGTGCGAAACGGCTGCCGCGCCCGACAGCGTCAGCCCCGCGACCACCGCGATGATGGTGGCGAACGCGACGGCGGCGACGAGACCCAGCATCATTTCGCCTCCCACCACGTGGGCCAGATGCACCGCCGCCATGTTGCCGCCGCCGCGCAGCGTGCCGTTTGGCAGCACATATTCCGGATTGCCGGTCACCAGCGCGACCCCGCCCACGCCGATGACGGTGATCATGCTGAAGAAGGCGCTGATGCCGAGAACGCCGTAGAACATGGACGTGCGGGCGGCGCGGGCATTTGGCACGGTGAACATGCGCATGAGCAGGTGCGGCAATCCCGCGCTGCCGACGAACATCGCCAGACCGAGCGACAGGGTCGAGAGGGGGGCGGAGGCGAAATGCGTGGGCGCCAGCATGTCCGCGTGTTTCGGGTGCAGCACGATGGCGGCCGCCATGAGCCGATCGTAGCTCCACTGGAAACGCGACAGGATGAGCAGGGAGATCACGGCGCCGATGCAGAGCATCAGCACCGCCTTGACGATCTGCACCCAGCTCGTGGCCATCATGCCGCCGAAAATCACGTAGCACACCATCAGCAGGCCGACTGCGATCTCGGCATAGCTATAGTCGATCCCGAACAGCAGCTGCACGAGTTGTCCCGCGCCCACCATCTGTGAAATCAGGAAGAAGATCGCGATCACCAGCGTGCTGGACGCGGCGAAGGCGCGCATCGGCACGGGCGAGAGCCGGTAGGACAGCACATCGGCGAACGTGAAGCGGCCGAGATTGCGGATCCGGTCGGCGAACAGGATGCCGATCAGCGGATAACCGACGGCGTAGCCGGTGGCATACACCAGGCCGTCGAAACCGCTGGCGAAAATCAGGCCGGAAAGACCGAGGAAAGCGCCGGCGGAGATCGTGTCGCCCGCGATCGCCAGCCCGTTCTGCCCGGCGCTGAGATGACCGCCCGCCGAGTAGAAATCGCGTGCCGCGTGGGTGTGGCGCGCCGCCCACCAGGTCACGACGAGGGTGAAGGCCACGAGCGCCAGAAAGAAGCCGATCGCCTCGTGATGGGCCGCGCCATGCAGCGTCGCGGCATGCGCCGGCCTGCCCGGCAGCGCGATGACCAGGAGGCCGGCCACCAACGGCAGGGCGCGGGGCAGACGTCGACGGGTGAACAGGACGTACAGCCCGTTGAGCACGGTCGCGTAGGCGATGAGGCCCACGCCGAGCGCCACCCAGATGGAGGTCGGGCCGTCCTGCCCGATCGGCGTCGCCAGCATCGCGGGCCGGTACGCGGCGAACCAGAAAAACGTCGCCACCGGCACGAACAGCAGGCAGACGAACAATGCGCTGAGCCGGACGGAGCCGGCGCGGTTCGCGCTCGTATCGCGCCCGACGCAATCGGGCCGGGCGTTTTGAGGGTCTGACATAATACCTCTCGAAGGCGAGGAAGTCGGCGCGTCCGGCCTGTTGGCGCAGGCCTGGCGGCAATCGTCAATTACATATCGTTTGATCCAATTTCAGTATACGGTATTCAATTTTCGATCAATTTAATTCTGCATGCGACCCGTCCCGCGTGGGATCGGCGTCCGCATGACTCGCGGAGACATGCACAGATCCTGTGTATTTATCGAGATGAAAAAGCACACTGCGATGGTCGGCATCGCGCCGGTCCGGCCGCTGGCCGAGCAAGTCTACGAGACGATCCGCGACGCGATCTGCGTGGGGGAATTCGCCTCGGGGGCGCGCATGTCCGAGGACAGCCTCGCGGCGGCGCTCGATGTATCGCGTCAACCGGTGCATCAGGCACTGCGGCAACTCCATCGCGAGGGATTCCTGCAGGAGGCGGGGCGGCGCGGATTGGTGGTGGTGCCGATGAGCATCGAACTTGCCGAGCATGTCTTCGACTTGCGCGCCGCGCTCGACGAAACGGCGGCCGCCAACGCCGCGCGCCGGGCCGATGCGAGTACGCGTCAGCAGGGCGAGACCATTTTGCGCGCGGGGCGGCGCGCGGTGGCCGCCCGGGACATCCCGGC
Organism: Robbsia betulipollinis; assembly: GCF_026624755.1. NCBI lineage: Bacteria > Pseudomonadati > Pseudomonadota > Betaproteobacteria > Burkholderiales > Burkholderiaceae > Robbsia > Robbsia betulipollinis. The sequence continues at coordinate 480,745 of NZ_JAPMXC010000001.1, read as the reverse complement.
GATGATCGATGCGGACTTCCGCTTCCACTGCTATATCTATGAACTGTCGGGCAATCCGCTGATCGAGACGTTCGCGACCATGAACTGGCACCATGTACGCCGCGTGGCCACCGCCCTGTCGACGCGGCTGCTCAGCCTCGCGCCGCTATGGCAGGAGCACGAGGATATTTTGGTGGCGGTGCGGGACGGCAATGCGGCGGCGGCCGGTTCGCTGGCGCGCCACCACGTGGAAAAGGTGGCCGGGACGCTGAAGACGTTCGGCACGGCGCCGTTTGACGCTGCGTCGGGCGCCGCTGCGTCGGGCGCCGCTGCGTCGGGAGGCGAGGCGGCCGATGCGTTGTCGGGGAAGCGGGTGCGAGAAGTCTAGCGAACCCCGTGCAGACCGGTCACCCGGAACTCGCCCGGCAAGGGTCCGTCACCGGTCCGTTCGACCCGCCGCGTCCACGCACACGTACCGCATCACCGTCTCGACCAGCATTGCCCGCTGATGCATGCGATGGCGGGGGCTGAGCGGGTCGCGCCCGGCGACGGTGCCGAACGTATGGCGGTTCGCGATGCGGTGAAAGCAGAAGCTGCTGATCAGCATGTGCAGATCGATGGCGTCCAGCCCTTCGCGAAAAACGCCCGCCGCGCTGCCGCGCTGCAAAATCGCATCGATCATGCGGATGATCGCCACGTTCTTGCCGCGAAACGTCGGCGAACGCTTCAGATGCTGGCCGGCGTGCAGGTTTTCCATCGTCACCAGGCGAATGAAATCGGGATGCCGGTCGTGGTAGTCGAACGTCGTCTCGACCAGCGCGCGCATCGCGGGCACGGGTTCCTGCTCGGTCAGGCCCATTTGCCGCTCGACGTCGCGAATGCCGCCGTAGACCTTTTCGAGCACGGCCTCGTAGAGCTTTTCCTTGCTCTCGAAGTAATAGTAGATCATCCGCTTCGTGGTCAGCGTGCGCGCGGCGATCGCGTCGACGCGGGCGCCCGCCAGTCCCAGCCGCGCGAACTCCTGGGTGGCCACGTCGAGGATGTCGCGTCGGGTCTGTTCGGGGTCGTGTCGGCGGGCCGGCGTGGCGCGTGAACCGGTGGGTTGCCCGATGGGTCGCCCATCGTCGGCAGGGGAAGTGCGGGCTTTCTCGGCGCCGGAACGCATGTCGTGACAGGAAGGTGGTCGATGCACCATTGTACTGTGACCCTCGCCGAATCCGCCGGCCCGTTCCCCGCCGGATGAGACGGCGGTGTCGATGGAAGGTATGCCGGTTTACAGGTCGAGACGATAGCCCACGCCATAGACCGACGCGATCGGATCGCTGCCGGGCCGCAGCGCCTGGAGCTTGCGGCGCAGGTTTTTCACATGGCTGTCGATGGTGCGGTCGGTGACGACGCGGTGGTCGTCGTACAGATGGCCGAGCAGATATTCGCGCTGGAAGATGCGTCCGGGCGATTTCGCGAGCAGCGCCAGCAGGCGCAGCTCGACCGGCGTGAGTTTGAGCGCGACGCCGTCGAGCCGGGCGCTGTACGCCGCTTCGTCGAGCCACAGTCCGGGGGCGCCCTGCTGCGGCGCGACCGCGACGCTGGCCGTGGCCGCGGCCGCGGGCGACGGCGCGCGCGCGGGGGCGCTGGCCATGCGACGCAGGATCGCCTTGACGCGGGCGACGACCTCGCGAGGGCTGAAGGGCTTGCACACGTAGTCGTCGGCGCCCAGTTCCAGACCCAGCAGGCGGTCGATCTCGTCGACGCGGGCGGTCAGGATGATGACCGGCAGCGTGGAAAATTGCCGCAGCTCCCGGCAGATGTCGATGCCGCTGCGCCCGGGGAGCATCAGATCGAGCAGCATCAGGTCTGGCGGCTGGCGGCGGATGTGCGGAATGACGTCCTGGCCGTCGGCGAGCGATGTGGTCGCGAAACCGTCGACGTGAAGGTAGTCGGCGAGCACCACGGCCAGTTTGGGTTCGTCCTCGACGATCAGGATGTGCGGGGGGGTGTTCATGGCGTTCTAGTGGGGCTCGGCGGATTCGACCGGGAAATGCGCGACGATCCGCACGCCGCCCAGCGGGGACGGCGACGCATCGATCGCCCCGCCATGCGCGGCGACGATCGCCCGGCACAGCGCCAGCCCCAGGCCGGCGCCGCCGCTTTGTCGGCTGCGGGACGCATCCACCCGATACAGGCGGTCGAACAGGCGCGGCAGCGCGGCGGCCGGGACGCCGGGTTCGGAGTCGTGCACGTCCAGGCGCCAGCCATCGTCGGCGACGGAGATGAGCACGTGCACTTCCCCGCCCGCGTCGGTGTAGCGCAGCGAGTTCTGCAGCAGGTTCTTGAGCAGTTGCATGAAGCGGCCGGGATCGACCTCGAAGGGTCGCGCCGCGCTGGACGGACCGTCCGGCTCGGGCAGCGTCAGGCGCAGCGTGAGCTGCTTCGCCTTGTAGGGTTCGCGGAAGCCGTCCACCGCCGCGGCCGTGAGCGCGCCGATATCCACTGGCTCCTTGTGATAGCGCAGTGCGCCGACATCGCTCAGGGAGAGTTCGTACAGGTCCTCGATGATGGTGTTCAGCAGGGTGACTTCCGTTTGCAGGGACGTCAGCGACTCCCGGTCGAACGCATGGACGCCATCCTCGATGGCCTCGAGTTCGCTGCGCAGCACGGCCAGCGGCGTGCGCAGTTCGTGCGAGATGTCGGCGATGAAGTCGCGCCGCGAACGCTGCGTGGTCTGCAACGAGTCGGCCAGCACGTTGAAATCGCCCGCGAGCCGGTCCAGCTCGTCGCGTCGCCCCGCCGGCACGCGGGCGGTGAAGTCGCCGCTGGCGAGCCGGTGCGTGGCGGCCATCAGGCGCTTCACGGGCGCCAGGATGACGCGTGCGAGCAGGAGCGCGACCAGCGCCGCGAGCACCACCGACACGCCCGCGATCTGCAGGGCGGCCCGCATCTGCTGCTCCTGAAAGGCGATGTCCGCCGCGTCGGAGAGCATGTTCGGGCCGCCGGCGGACAGCCAGCCGATGGTACGGCCCTGATAGACGATGGGTTCCAGGCCGCCGTTCATGAGGGAACCGTCCACGTTGCTGGCCACCAGTACCTTGTCGCTGTCGAGCAGCGTGGCCGGGGGACGCAAGCCTTCGTGACGCGGCGGACCCATCGGCCCCATCGATGTGCCCGGGGGCGTGCCCGCGTTTCCCGGCGGGGCGAAAGGCGGCAGGCCGCCGTCCCACAGGGGTGCCGTCAGGGGCTGCGATGCGGCGGACGACGCCGTGGTGGCGAGCTGTGCGACGGCGGCGGCCGGATCGCGCGGCGGCTCGACGACGAGATCGGACGGCAGGCCCGTCGCGTTCGCATTCGGCCGCGGCATCCGCATGCTCCAATGCGGACCGTGCTGCGGTTCGCCGGCCAGGCCGTCGAGCAGATGATGCACGGTGCCGCTACCGGGGAAGTCGCGCCAGCTCGCGTGCTTGCTCACCTCGGCCTCGGCGGCGTCCTGGCGGCGCAGGTCGTCCTGCGCGGCATCGAGCAGGGCGATCCACGCGTCCGGGTGACCGCGCAGGAAATCCCAGTTGCCGCCATGTGCCGCGTACGCCAGTTGCGCGCGTGCGCTCACGGCCTGAACCCGGCCCGCGTCGCGGGCCCGCACGTAGCGCAGGAAGCCGTTCTCGAAACTGACGCGAATCGCGTAGCCCATGGTCAGGGAGATGACGAGACAGGCGACCAGAACGGCGAGGAACATCTTCATCGTGATGCTGAAGCGCACCTTCGCCCGAGGTCGCCGATACCGCCGTTTCAGCAACGCGGCACCGATGCGCCGGCCGCCGCCCGCCGCGGTGGGAGAGACGGACGGGGCGCGGTGTTCGCGAAGATCGGAGGCATGGCTGTCCATGTCGGCAGTTTAATGGAGCGCGGGAGGCTTGCCGATGTTTACGGCGAATCTCCACGGGTTCTCCATCTTTTCTCCATCGTCGCTGCGTATTGCCTGATTACCATGCAAGTGTCGTATCCCGTCATGGCGCCGCCCGTACGTTCCGCGTCGCCGCTTTCTGGAAAACCCGCATGCCAAGCGCCCCGTCCGCTCCTCGCCGCACCTCCCGCCAACAGGCGCGGGGATCCATGTCGCCAGAGCCGATTCCCCTGCGCAGCTGCCAGGTGTCGGAGCCCCTGATGCAGTTGTGGGGTGAGTGCTGCCGCATCATCGAGTGGACCCACCCCGAAGGCGGGAGCACCCGGCTGGCGGTACCGGGCAGCGCCACGCCGGCCCAGATCGAGCAGCAACTGCGCGGCCACCGCGCCGGGCTGCGCTATGTCGCCAACGACGGCCTCGCGCCGTCGCGTGGTCACGTGCTGCTGGGGTATTGATTCCGGCCGCGCGGGTCCCCCGCGCCGCCTTACTGGAGAACCGGATGAATCTGCAAATCTTGCTGGTCGGCCCCACGCGTGAATGGAGCACCGATCTGGTCGCCTTCCTGGGCGGTCACGGCGTCGATGTCCTGCTGTCGAACGACCCGGCGCAACTCATGCGGCGCGTCGCGCTGGATGCGCCGGCCCTGATCCTGCTTTGCGACAATCTGCCCGGTGCCACCAGCGTCGGTCTGCTCGAAGCGCTGCGCCAGGCCGGTTGCGATACCTCGGTCATCATGCTGGGCGAACGCGTCGACGCCATCGAGAAGATCATCTGCCTGGAACTGGGCGCGGACGATTATCTCGATATGCCGTGCAATCCCCGCGAGCTGTTGTCGCGCATCCGCAATGTCATGCGCCACCGGCCGCGCACCGCGCCGGCGACCGGCGCCACGGCCGACGCGAGCGTGTTCGGCGATTTCCGGCTGGACATCGCGCGCCGCGCCCTGCTGCGCAACGGCACGTTCGTGAGTCTCCAGGGCAGCGCCTTCGCCTTGCTGCAACTGTTCGTCGAGCACCCGATGAAGGTCCTGTCGCGCGCCAGCCTGATCACGCTGCTGCAGGGCCGCGGATCGGGCGCCTGCGAGCGTTCGCTCGACGTGCTGGTCTGCCGGCTGCGACGCGTGATCGAGACCGACCCGGGCCAGCCGCGCTTCATCCAGACGGTACGGGGTCACGGGTATGTCTTCAATCCCCGGGGCGGCGATTCCGCGGGCGCACCGGTCGGTAACGGCGGCCGGGCACGCGCGGTCGCGTCGGACGCGCGTCGTGCCGCGTCCGCCCCGGCGAGCCGCGTCGAAGTCAGTGGGAAATTTTTTCAAGCGCCACGTTCCGGGTCCGTGGCCCCAGCAGTCCGATCACGAGCATGACGATGAGCATCGCGCCCGCGATGAACAGAAATACCCCGCCGACGCCGAAATGGCCCAGGACGGAAGCGATGGCGAAGGCCGTGAAGATCGCGGAAAAACGGCTCCACGAGTAGACGAAGCCGACCGCCTGCGCGCGGATCGAGGTGGGGTACAGCTCCGACTGATACGCGTGGAAGTTGAACGACATGACATTGTTCGCCAGCGTGATCCCTACGCCCATGAGGATCAGCAGCACGCTGGACGTCACCTGACTGAACAGCAGGCCGCAGACCATGCTGGTGCCCGCCATCGCGATGATCATCGTCTTGCGCTCGAAACGGTCCGCGATGAACAGACCGATGATCGGACCCAGGGGCGCAGCGATCGCGATCACGCTGGAATACATCAGGCTGGTGGTGATGGTGATGCCCTGCTTGATCAGCAGGGTGGGTACCCAGTTCGCAAAGCCGAAATACCCGATCGTCTGGAAGACATTGAAGATCACCAGCATGATCGTGCGGCGACGGTACGGCGGCAGCCACATGTCGCGAAAGCGCGCGCGCGCGGCCACCGGCTCGGGCGGCAGCGGCGGCGGCAGCGGCCCGCCGTGCTCCGCGGCCACGCGGCGTTCGAGCGCGGCGACGATCGCCTCGGCCTCGGCAAGCCGGCCTCGCTGTGCAAGCCAGCGGGGACTTTCCGGAAGATGGCGGCGGATCCACCAGACGAACAGCGCGCCGTGCGCGCCGATCAGCACCACCCAGCGCCAGCCGTCGAGGCCCCAGAAATGCCGCGGCACCAGCAGATAGGCGAGGAAGGCCGCGACCGGCACCGCGACGAAACCGATCGCCTGCTCGCACGCGAATGCCCGGCCGCGAATCTGCTTGGGCACGAGTTCGGCGATATACGTGCCGATCGTGACCAGCTCGACGCCGATACCGATGCCTGCGATGAAGCGCCAGATGTTGAGTCCGGTCGCGGTGTCCTGGAAGGCCATGATGACGTTCGCCACCGTGTACCAGAGCAGCGACCCGGTGAAGATGCTGCGTCGACCGAAACGATCCGCCAGAAAGCCGCAGGCGATCGTGCCGACGAACAGCCCGGCGAACAGCGCGGCGATGAATCCGGCGACGCCGGTGGTGCCGAACAGCCCCGGCGTGCTCGCGGTCAGCAGGCCGCTGCGCACCAGGCCCGGGGCCACGTAGCCGGTGAACAACAGATCGTACATCTCGAAGAAAAACCCGAGACTGAGCAGCACGACGAGTTTCCAGATGCTGCGGGTTGCGGGCAGGCGGTCGAGGCGGGCGGACAGCTCGCTCGCGGTGGCATGCGTCGTGGCGTCTGTCGTGGCCCCCGGAGGCAATCCGGGCGCCACGGGCGACATGGCGGCGAACGCGCGGGATGCGGGTCGGGACGAACCCATCGTAGGTCTCCAGGAGACGTCTTCCTGCACGCCGGGCGCGCGGGACGTTTCGAATTGAACGGGTGGCGCGGATGTTCGGGGCGCCATGTTCCGCGCGGGAATTGGCCTTGCTAGGCGCCGTTCAGCCATTGCGTGGCACCGAACACCGCCAGCGCGACGGCGGGCGTCAGCCACGTGAGACGGCGCGCCAGGACGGTATGGTAGCGCAGCAGCCCGGTGAAGGCGATGGCCGCGGCGGTGACGACGGCGAACCAGGCCACGCAGCCGATCGGTCCGCCCCAGGCGTGGATGCAGGCGGCGGCCGACAGGACGAGACACAGCGTGCCCAGCGCGCGCAGCGCCGTGACGCCGCGCGCGCCCGGCGGCCGGGCGAACGCGTGGTCGCGGTGGCGTTCCATCGCCAGCCCGTAGCCTGCGCACCCGGCATAGGCGAACAACAGTGCAGGCGTCGCCAGGATGGCATCGCTCATCGCGCGGGATCCGCGAGATCCGCGGGATCCGCGGGACCCTTGTAGCGCCGCGTCGGCCGGCCAGCCGGCGGGCGGCGCAGACGGCGCGCGATCAGCGCGCACGGCAGCGCCAGCGCCAGACAGACGGCATCGAACCACGGCATCACCCAGGCGCCGATGCTCAGACGATCGAGCAGCGGCAGCACCCCGAACAGCAGCGCCCCGGCGCACCACTGCTCGATCCACGCGCGGTGTCGCACGCGACGCGACGGCAGCAGCGGATGCAGCGCCGCCAGCAGCCAGGCAAGGAAGAACGCACGCACTTCCCAGTCGGCGCGCGTCGACAGTCCGGCCGGCAGCAGGCGGTTCGCCCAGAAATAGACGGCGATCGCGATCGGCAGACCGGCGATCGTCGCGATGTTCAGGTGTTCGACCAGATGGGTGCCGAACCGCACGCGTCCCGTCCTGGTCTGCTTCTGCCGGTATTTGACCGCCCACATCAGGAGCCCGGTCGCCACCATCGCCGCACCGGCGAGCCCGGAGAGGAAAAAGCACGCGCGCAGCGCGGGGTGCGCGAACTCCCCCTGGTGGATGCCGGACATCACGCCGGCCGTCATGCTGGCCGCGCCATGCGGGCCCACGCGCGACAGGCGTGTGCCGGTGATGCCGTCGAAGGTGAGGCTTTGCGTGGCGTTCGACAGGCGGTCGTCGGCGCCGCGCATGAACTTCATGCGTGCCGCGGCGTCGTTCGGCCGGTCGATCCAGATCTGCCGCAGCGACGAGCCGTCGAATTCGTCGATCGCCGCCCGGGCCAGCGGCGCGATCGCCGTCAGGTGTGCGGGAATGCCCGCCGGCGCGCGCGTCGCCTGAAAATCGTAGGCATCGGCGATGAAGCGCGTCTGCCCCTCGGGGCCCGGATAGCGCGCATGCATGCCCCAGGGCATCAGCATCAGCATGATCGTGGTGAGCCCGGTATAGGTGATCATCAGGTGATAGGGCAGCGCGAGCACCGCCGCGACATTGTGCGCGTCGAGCCAGGACCGCTGCCCCTTGCCGGGCCGGAACGTGAACAAATCGGTGAAGATGCGACGGTGCGTGACGATGCCGCTGATCAGCGCGACCAGCATGCACATCGCGCAGAAGCCGACGATCCAGCGGCCGATGTACCACGGCAGGTAGTGCAACTGGAAGTGGAATTCATAGAAGAACTGGCCCCCGGCGGTGGCGCGGGGGGCGTTCGCACCGGCCGCCGCCACGCCCTCGCGCGTCTCCAGCGGCGCGGTGCTGAACGTGCCGTCGTGCTCCCAGCCGATGCGTCCGGCGTTGCCGCGGCTGTCCGGGAAATCCACCAGCCAGCGCGACGCGGTCGGCCCGACCCGCTGCAATTGCAGGACCGCGCGTTGCGCGAGCCGCGTCTGGGTGTCGGCATCGACGGCGCCCGGCGACGGCGCCGCTTGCGCGGCGAGCAGTCTCTCGGGCTGCATCCACTCGGTGATCGGCGCGCGATAATAGCTGGCCGAGCCCATCACGAAGATCGCGAAGAGCATCCAGCCGACCACCAGGCCGACCCAGGTATGCAGCCAGGCCATCGATTGGCGAAAGCCGTTTTTCATCGCTCAGCCCGCCAGCGCGTGGCGGCCGAGGGCACTCACGCCGCCGACGACCGCCGCGGCCACGGCGAGTCCCAGGCAAGCCCGCAGCGCGCTGCGGGCGGCGAAGGCCCAGACGACCGCCGCCGCGTAGATCGCGAAGCTGGCCAGCATGCCCGCGACCACCGCTTCGTCGGGCAGCATCTGGAAGAGCAGGGCGATGCAGACGGCGCCCTGCGCCGCGAGCGCATAGCCGCCGACGATGGCCGCCAGCACGCGTACCGCGATCGCGAGGCGATAGCGCGTGGTGATCATCGCGCGGTCCGCGTGCCGGGGCGCGCAAGCCGATGCGGGCAGACCGGCAGGAAAGACATGAGCATGCAATGGCGCGTGGGTACAAGAATGAGAATTATTACTGTCAAGCGCATGTCGTGCAACGTTTATCTGGGCCGCCGTATCCGCCGGGCAACCCCGCCTTCAGCTATCCCCGCGCGCCTGCAGGCTATAGCGTTTGATCTTTTCGTACAGCGTGGCCTTCGGCAATTGCAGCTGTGCCGCCGTCGCGGTGACCGAGCCCTTGTTCTGCCGCAAGGCATCGCCGATCAACGCGCGTTCGAACTGTTCGGTACGCTCCTTGAGCGAGCGCGCTTCGGGGAGCGTGCCATCGGCGTCGGCGGTTTCGGGAATGCCGAGCACGAACCGGTCGGCCGCATTGCGCAATTCCCGCACATTGCCGGGCCATTCCCGTTGCAGCAGTTCCGCGCGCCGCCGCTCGCCGAGCAGGGGCGCCGGGCGCTGGTAGCGCACCGCGGCCGCCAGCACGAAGTGCTCGAACAGCGGCACGATATCGTCGCGCCGCGCCGAGAGCGGCGGCAGCATGACGGTGACGACGTTCAGACGATAGAAGAGATCGCGCCGGAAACCGCCCGCGGCGATCAGCGCTTCCATGTCGCCCTTCGCGGCTGCCACGATACGGCAATCGACGCGGATCGCTTCGTTCGCGCCGAGCCGCTCGATCAGCCCGTCCTCCAGCACGCGCAGCAGCTTGACCTGGAGCGCCGGCGACATGCTTTCGACCTCGTCGAGGAACAGGGTGCCGCCCGACGCATATTCGAGCTTGCCCAGGCGCCGTTTCATCGCCCCGGTGAAGGCGCCGGCTTCATGGCCGAACATTTCCGTCTCGAACATCGTTTCGGGCAGCGCGCCGCAATTCAGCGCGACGAACGGCCGGTCGCGGCGCGGCGACATCTCGTGCAGCTTGCGCGCGACAACTTCCTTTCCCGCGCCGGTGTCGCCGCTGATCAATACTGGCACGTCGGTCGGCGCGATATTGACGAGGATGTCGCGCACGCGTGCCATCGCCGGGCTCGAACCGATCAGGCGCGTGCCGCCTTCCTCGCCGGCGGCCAGTTCGCGCCGCAACGCCCGGTTTTCGAGCCACAGCTTGCGATGCGCGAGCGCGCGGTGCACGGTGTCGAGCAGGCGGTCGGCCGCGAAGGGTTTCTCGATGAAATCGTAGGCGCCGTCGCGCATTGCCCGCACCGCCATCGTGATGTCGCCGTGTCCGGTGACCAGGATGACCGGTACGTCCGGCGCGACCTCATGGCAGTGGGTCAGCAAATCCAGGCCGCTGATGCCTGGCAGTTTCACGTCGCAGACCACGATTCCGGGCAGTGCGGCGTCGATCAGCGGCAGGGCCGATTCGGCGTTCGGATAGCCCGCGACCGCCACGCCCGCCAGTTGCAGGCTCTGCACGTTGGCGCGCCGGACGAGTTCGTCGTCCTCGATGAAAATGACCTTGAGACCGTCGTGCATGAGAAGACTCGGTGAAGGCTGCTATGCGCGCCGGGAAAAAATCTAGGGACCGTGCAGCAGCGACTGTCGCGCGGCGCCGTCCGCGCGGCGCAGCGTGAGAATGAACACCGCGCCGGCGGCGGCGGGCGCCGCGCTGGCGAGCACGTGCCGGTTGACCGCGCGCAAGGTGCCGCCGTACTCGCTGGCGATCGCCGCCGAGATCGCCAGCCCCAGGCCCAGTCCCTCGCCGCTCTCCTTGGTGGTGAAGAAGGGCTCGAACAAGTGCGCGAGCACGTCGGCGGTCATCCCCGGGCCGTTGTCCAGGACCGCGATCGTCACGTGCGACGGCGTGGTCGACACCAGCAGGTCGATACGCGGTTGCGGCCGCGCGCGCAAGGCATCGGCGGCATTGCCGATGACGTTGATCAGCAACTGTTCGAGCCGCAGCTGGTCGCACCATACCGCGGGCGTGTCGGGCATCGTTTCCGGGTCCATCGGCAGACGCCGTGCCCGCGCCAGCGCCAGGTCCGCATCCGGCAGGGGCCAGGGTTCGCGCGGCGCCGCGCCGTGCAGGCCGGGCGCGAGCGCGATGGAGGCCGCGCCCGGCGGGCGGGCGGCGGCATCCGGGGCGAAATCGGACGGCGCGTCGTCGAGCCGGCAGACGGGATCGTACCAGACACCGAGCGCGACCGCGTGCAGACGGCCCTGGAGCACCGTCAGCGCATTGGCGATGGCACGCGGCACGGGGGTGCGGACGTCGCGCGGTCGCGCCTTGCCGACGAACAGCTTCAGTTGGTTGGTGATGCGGCCCATGCGGTCCGTCAGCGAGGCGATGGCCTCCAGGTTCTCCGCGGCGGCATCGCGCTCGTCGCGTTGCAGCAGGATCCGGGTGTTGTCGGAAAACGTGCGCAACGCCGCGAGCGGCTGATTGAGTTCATGGGTGATGCCGGCCGCCATCTGGCCGAGCGCCGCGAGCTTGCTGGCCTGCACCAGTTCGCGATGCGCGGCGCGCAGCTCCTGTTCGGCGCGCGTGCGCTCGCGCACTTCCGTGTGCAGCAGCGCGTTCGCCGCGGAAAGATCGGCGGTGCGTTCGTCCACGCGCTGGTTCAATTCCGCGTAGGCGGTGCGCAGCAGGGCGCCGCTGCGGAGCATGTCCTGGATGCGCGCGCGGCGCGTGCGCAGGTAGAAACGCAGCAGGAACAGGCAGAGCCCGCTGAAGGCGGTGATGGCGGTCGCGTAGTTGGCGCCGGAGACCACCGGATCGAGCGACGTGAAGACGGTGAGCTGCCAGTGCGGTTCGGCGAGCTGGCGGGTGCTGGCCAGATAGCGGGTGGCGTGGCCGCGTTCGCCCACGCGTACGATACGCGCGTCCGGCGCCAACACCTGCTCGGTGACGATGTTCAGGGGCCTCAGGCGTTGCTGGGCATATTGCCGCGAGGCGTCGACCGCCGCCGCGACGTTGGCCGACAGGGGTGTCAGCGTATGGTATTTCCACGCCGGTTCCGACGACAGAAAAATCACGCCATGATCGTCGGTGACGATCAGCGGCTCGCCGGCGTCGCTGCGTTGGAACCATTCGAGATCAAGCTTCACCACGGCCACGCCGATGATGGCGCCGTCGCGCGCGCGCACCGGCTGCGAAACGAAATAGCCCGGCTCGGCGGCACTCGTGCCGATGCCGAAGAAGCGGCCCGCGCGGCCCTGGATCGCGTCCTGGAAATACGGACGGAAAAGATAGCGCCGGCCGACGAAACTGACCGGCCCCTGCCAGTTGCTCGCCGCGATGCAGTCGCCCGCCGCGTCGATGATGTAGGTGGCGCTCGCCTGCGCTTCCCGATTGACCCGCGCGAGAAAGAGGTTGGTGCGCTGAATCGCCTGCGTGGCGTCTTCGGCCCCAGGCGGCGCGGTGTCCCGCGCGGCGCTCAGATGCAGGCTTTCCTGCACGTAGGGGTGGGTCGCCAGCAGATAGGGGAGGATTGCGTAGCGGTCCAGCGCCGACTTCAGATTGATGTCGACGCGATCGACGCCGGCTGCGGCGTGTTCCCGCAGGCGCACGATGCCCTGCTGCCAGCTGATGGTCCAGGTCGCCAGGCAGGCAAGGAGCAGCGCGGCGACGAGGGCGACGGAGAGGGTGAGGCGACGGATCACGATCGTCAGATTTCAGCGCACACGAAGCAGGGGCGGCCTGCCCGAGCGGGCAGGTCTTCGCGCGATCGACCGCGCAGCGTCAGAGGCGCAGTTCGGTTTTCAGCTTGGTGCGGTCGAGTTCGTTTTCCCAGCCCGATACCACCACCGTCGCCACGCCGTTGCCGACGATGTTCGTCAGCGCGCGGCACTCGCTCATGAAGCGGTCGACGCCCAGGATCAGCACCATGCCCGACAGCGGGATGGTGGGCACCACGGCGAGCGTCGCGGCCAGCGTGATGAAGCCGGAGCCCGTCACGCCGCTGGCGCCCTTGGACGTCAGCATCGTCACTGCCAGCAGCGTCAGCTGCTGACCCCACGACAGATCGGTGTTCGTCGCCTGCGCGATGAACAGCACCGCCATCGTCATATAGATGTTCGTGCCGTCGAGGTTGAACGAATAACCGGTCGGCACCACCAGCCCGACGACCGAACGCGCGCAACCCAGCTTTTCCAGCTTGAGCATCAACTGCGGCAATGCCGCTTCCGACGAACTGGTGCCCAGCACGATCAGCAGTTCTTCCTTGATGTATGCCAGGAAACGCACGATCCGGAACCCGGCCAGGCGGGCGATGACGCCCAGTACCACCAGCACGAAGATGAGCGAGGTCAGATAGAACGAGCCCATGAGCTTGAGCATCGGGATCAGCGAGCCCACGCCGTACTTGCCGATCGTGAACGCCATCGCACCGAACGCACCCAGCGGGGCCAGACGCGTGATGATGCGCACGATCGAGAAGAAGACCGCCGAGAATTTCTCGATCAGTTCATTCAGCGCGTGACCGCGTTCGCCGATGGAGGCCAGCGCGCTGCCGAAAAGAATGGCCATCAGCAGGATCTGCAGGATCTCGTTTTGCGCGAAGGCCGAGACGAAGCTGTCCGGAATGATGTGCATGAAGAAGTCGACCGTGCTTTGGCCGTGCGCCTTCGCGGCGTACGAAGCGACCGCGCTGGCGTCCAGGGTCTTGACGTCGACGTTGAAGCCGGAACCCGGTTTCAGGATGTGCGTGGCGGCCAGGCCGATGACCAGGGCGAACGTCGACACCACTTCGAAATACAGCAGCGCCTTGCCGCCGACGCGGCCGACCTTCTTCATGTCGCGCATGCCGGCGATGCCGGTGACGACGGTACAGAAGATGATCGGACCGATGATCATCTTGATCAGCTTGATGAAGGCGTCGCCGAGCGGCTTCATGTCGATGGCGAGCTTCGGATAGAAATGACCGAGCGCGATGCCAAGGGCGATGGCGATCAGCACCTGGATGTACAGAACCTTGTAGAAGGGTTGTTTCACGACGACTCCATATGTCTGGCTTGACTGAATTTTTTCCGCCGGCGGCTGGCCTGCGCGGCAAGGGGTGACGGCGGCGCGCCGCGGGTCATGCGTTGCGGACCGACCGGCTCGCGATGAGGAACGGGGGAGCGACGGACGCGGTCCTGACGGCCGGCCCGGACGCGGGACGACCCCCGGGCCGGTCGGCGGCGGGAATGAAACGGTGCATGCTGGTCTCCTCTCGTTGCTTGTTGTCATGACCGCGCGGTGCGGTAGCTCTTTTTAGCAAGACCGGTGCCAATCGCGCGTCTTCAGAAAACCGTTGCGGGCCGGGCTTCGCCGCGCCGATGCCGAAACGCGTTTATGGTTTTTCGGAAAATTCACAAGGCGCGTGTCCGGTTCGCCGGACGCACGCGGCGCCGTTCGACGGCAATTCGATCGATGCCGCGTGCAGGCCGTCGGCAAACGGGTAAACTTGCAGCAATGTCGCGCGGGAAAGCGCCGCGCAGGAAAGCGCCGCTCGGGATTGCCTCCCGGAGGCGCGGTTCCGCGCGGCGGCAGCGCTACAGCACAATCCCGGCCGACGCTCGGGCGTCGGTTCGCTCATCCAGATTTCTCGCATGCTCAATGTAGTTGTCGGTTTATTCGGTTTTTCCGCGTTTCTGATACTTCCCTTCTTCTGGCGATTGGGTCGCGCGGTGTTCAACGCTACGCGTTCCGGCGGCGGGCGGGACGGCGGCGGCATCGCGGCGCTGTGCCTGGCGCTGGTCGTGGTGTTGATCGCCGCGGCCACGTTCGAGGCCGGCTGGCGCGGTGGCGCGGCGGGATCGGTAGGGCAGGGCGCGCATGCCTTCCTTGCATCCCGCGTCGGCGGCGGCGCGGCGACCGCGCTGGCGTTCGCGATCACGCTGGCGGTCCTGCCCTGGTATCTGGGATGGGGCTGGCGGCGGGTGGTCGGTGCGTTCGCGGCGCTCAGTGATTCGCTGGGGTTCGGCGCGCCGGGCTGGGCACGGGCGTTCGCCGAGCATGCGCCGCGACGTGCGAGCCGGCAGGCGCGGCGCGCGGATTCGCGTCACGACGCGCGCCAGGAGTCCGGGGTCGACGCGCGCGCGCAGGGGTGGTCGGATGCGCGCACGGATTCGCGCGCCGAGGGGCGCCGCGAGGCCTGGACGGCATCGCGCGGCGCGGTCCGTCCGTCAGCCTGGCCGCCTGCCCAGGGGGGAGCCGGCACGGGTGCGCCGGCCACGCTGCATGCCGGTGAGCGAGTCGACCATGCCTTGCCGCCCGCGTCGTCGCTTTCGTCGCTGCGCCCGTCGATGCCCTCGTCGACGAAGCTGGTGCGCGCGGGTGCGGTGGCGCGCGTGCTCGGCAAGGGGAGCAAGCCCGAGCCGGTCGTATTGCGCGAACCCAATCGGGGTTCGGCGGTGCCGGAGGGCGCATACGATTGGCGTCGCGCCGCGGCGCAGACTGCGCGCGAACGGGAAGTGGCCGCCGCGCGACCGGTGACGCGCGGCGCCAGGCCCTGGGTGCCGGCATCGGCGTCACGGCCGGCGGCCGTGCCGCCGGAGCGGCCGCTGTCGCCGCTGTCATCGTCCGCGGGTATGCCGCTGCCGGCTTCCGCCCCGCGCAGTGCGGAATCGCGGATCGTGACCCGGCCGGTGCCGGACGCCGTGGCGATCGCGCCGCGCGCCGCCGCGTCGTCGCCGGCCGCACGTGTGGACCCGGGCCGGCGTGCGCCGGCGGGCGGCCTGCCGCATCCGGTCGAGGAACGGCGTGAGCCCGCGTGGAAGCGTCAGCCGCCACCGGCTCCGGCCGCTGCACGATCGGCGCCTGTGGGGGGAAGCGAGGCGCCGCCGACGCCCTGGGTGTCGATCATCGAGCGTGCGGATACGGCGCCCGCGTCCGCGCCGGCATCCTCGCCGATGCCCGCGCGGACGAACCCGCCCTCTATGGCGTCTTCGACCCCACCCGTGCCACCGCCAGTGCCTCCCGCCGTAACGATATCGACCGCGCCGCTGGCGTGGACGCCCGTGCCGGCGGTCGAGCCGATTCCGGCGCCTGCGCCTGCGCCGGTGCTCGCGCCAACGCCCGTGCCAACGCCCGTGCCAACGCCCGTGCCAACGCCCGTGCCAGTGCCAACGCCTGTGCCTGTGCCTGCGCCTGCGCCAACGCCTGCGCCTGCGCCTGCGCCAACGCCAACGCCAACGCCAACGCCAACGCCAACGCCAACGCCAACGCCAACGCCAACGCCTGCGCCAACGCCGGCCCCGGCACCCTTGTCGCCTGCGCTTGACCCCACCTCTGTCGCCGTGGCCGAGCCTGCGTCCCTGGCGCCTGCGCCATCGTCGTACGTTGCACCGCCGGCAGTGCAGCTGGATTCGCTGGCGGTGACGCGGGATGTCGTCCGGGAAACGGATGCCTGGCGACCCGCGCTCGCCGGCGAACCCGGGACCGCGATGACGTCGGATACGGCGCCCGGCACCCGTGTTCCGCCATGGGAGGACGCACCCGTCCATGCGTTCGCCGCGACGCCGCCGAACGTCGCGCGAGAGGCCGGCGCGACGCCTGCTTCCGGTAGAAGCCCCGGCGCGATCGACCCGTCGGAGGCCGCGCAACCGCAACCGCTTGCCGTCGAGCCGCCGCGGTTCATGGACGACCCGCGCACGCGCCTGGAGGACGACGAGCCGCTGGCGTATCCCGAGCCACCGCTGGCGTCCCCGGCACCGAATGCGTGGCGAGTGCCGGCGGCACCCCCGCCGGTCCACGCGGCGCCGCCCGCGGTCACGCCGCCATCTTTCGCGGCGGCGCCGTTACCCGGCGCGCCGGCAGCCGGCGTCGCCGTCGCGTCCGCGAACGGCGCGCCGGCGGCCACCGCGCCCCGCGCCGCGCCAACCGAGGCGTTTTCCAGCCTGCTGCCCGAGGCGCCGAGCGTCGATCTGCCCGGCCTGGACCTGCTCGCGCCGCCCGGCGACGCGGTGGAACAGGCATCCGAGGAAGCGCTCGCCGAAACCGGGCAGCTCATCGAGCAGCGTTTGCGCGAATTCAAGGTGCCGGTGAGCGTCGTCGGCGCGTCCGCCGGACCGGTCATCACGCGCTTCGAGGTCGAGCCGGCCATCGGCGTGCGCGGCAGCCAGATCGTCGGCCTGATGAAAGACCTGTCGCGCGGGCTGGGACTCACGTCGATTCGCGTCGTCGAGACGATTCCGGGCAAGACCTGCATGGGTCTGGAACTACCCAATCCGCAGCGTCAGATGATCCGCCTGTCGGAAATCATCGCATCGGACGCCTACCAGCACCACGATTCGCCGCTGGCGATCGCGATGGGCAAGGACATCACGGGGGCGCCCGTGGTCATCGATCTGGCGCGTGCGCCGCACATGCTGGTCGCGGGGACCACCGGCTCGGGTAAATCGGTCGCGGTCAACGCGATGATCCTGTCGCTGCTGTACAAGGCGACGCCCGACGAACTGCGCATGATCATGATCGACCCGAAGATGCTCGAACTGTCGGTGTACGAAGGCATTCCGCATCTGCTCGCGCCGGTCGTGACCGATATGCGGCTGGCCGCGAACGCCTTGACGTGGTGCGTGGCCGAGATGGAGAAGCGCTATCGTCTGATGTCGGCGCTGGGGGTGCGCAATCTCGCCGGATTCAACCAGAAGATCCGCGCCGGCATCGCCGCCGAGCGGCGCCTGACGAATCCCTTCTCGCTGACGCCGGATGCGCCGGAGCCGCTTGCGCCGCTGCCGATGATCGTGGTCATCATCGATGAGCTGGCGGACCTGATGATGGTGGCCGGCAAGAAGGTCGAGGAACTGATCGCACGGCTGGCGCAGAAAGCGCGGGCGTCCGGCATCCATCTGGTGCTGGCCACGCAGCGCCCGTCGGTGGACGTGATCACCGGCCTGATCAAGGCGAACATCCCCACCCGGGTTGCGTTCCAGGTGTCGTCGAAGATCGACTCCCGGACGATTCTCGATCAGATGGGCGCGGAATCCCTGCTGGGCCAGGGCGACATGCTGTTCCTCCCGCCGGGCAGCGGCGACCCGCAGCGCGTGCATGGCGCCTTCGTCGCCGATGACGAAGTGCACCGCGTCGTCGAGCATCTGAAGCAGTTCGGCGAGCCGAATTACGAGGAAAGCATCCTCGCCGGGGGCACCGTCGATGGCGTGGGGGGCGATGCGAACGGCGGCGAGGGCGGCGACGCCGAAGCCGATCCGCTCTACGACGAGGCGGTGGCTTTCGTGGTGCGCTCGCGGCGCGCATCGATTTCCTCGGTGCAGCGGCAGTTCCGGATCGGTTACAACCGGGCCGCGCGCCTGGTGGAACAGATGGAGGTGGCCGGCGTCGTCTCGTCGATGGGCAACAACGGCGGACGCGATGTGCTGGTGCCGGGCGCGGCCGAGTAGCGCATGACGATGCCCGGGGGCGCCTCGCACGCGGAGACGGATGCGGAAAAGGGCGCCGGCGCAGACGGGGACGCCGCCGCCGGGCGCCGGATTCACATCCTGGCATTCCATGATGTGCAGTTGCTGGACGTATGCGGGCCGCTGCAGGTGTTCGCCTCGGCCAATGCCTGCGCGAGCGCACGGGGCATGCCCCGGCCGTACGATGCGCATGTCGTCGCCGCCGGCGGGAGCGTCCTGTCGTCGGCGGGACCGACGCTGTCGACGCTGCCACTCGCGCGGGCGCCGGCACGGGCCGACACCCTGATCGTCGCGGGCGGCGAGGGCGTCATGGCGGCATCCGGCGATGCGGAATTGCGCGCCTGGGTGCGCGCTCACGCGGCGCATGCGCGCCGTCTGGCATCGGTCTGCTCCGGCGCCTTCCTGCTCGCGGCGGCGGGTCTGCTCGATGGCCGGCGCGTCGTGACGCACTGGGCGCACTGCGACGCGCTCGCCCGCCGCTACCCGTCCTTGCGCGTCGAGCGCGATCCGATCTTCATCCAGGATGGCGACGTGTGGAGTTCCGCCGGCGTGACGGCAGGTATCGACCTGACGCTGGCTTTCGTCGAGGCGGATCTCGGACGTGCGCTGGCGCTGCACGTGGCGCGTCATCTGGTGGTCTTCCTCAAACGGCCGGGCGGGCAAAATCAGTTCAGCACCACGCTGGCGCTGCAGGAGTCGAGCGAGCGTTTCGGCACGCTGTTCGCGTGGATCGCCGACCATCTCGGCGAGGAACTGCCGGTGGGAAGGCTGGCCGAGCGGGCGGGCATGAGCGAACGCAGTTTCGTGCGGCATTTTCGCGCGGATACGGGCAGGACGCCCGCGCGGGCGGTGGAGCGCATGCGTGTGGAAGCCGCCTGCCGTCTGCTCGCCGAGACGGCAGTGCCGGTGAAACGCATCGCCGCGCGTTGTGGTTTCGGCAGCGAGGAGACGCTGCGGCGCGGTGTGTTGCGGATCGTGGGCGTGGCGCCGCAAGATTACCGGGAACGCTTCGGCACGGGCACGGGCACGGGCGCGGGATGAAACGGCGCCGGTGTTTTTCCCGACGGTTCCTTGTAACATGACGACATCGAATCCTGCCGTCGCGCGCGCCGGGCGGCACGCCCGCGCGGACCGTTCGGGCGCGCGGGATGTTCCTCTTCCGGATTTTGCAATTGGCTTACAAGCTTCCTGATACCGCCACGGCACCGTTTTGCCCGTCCGAGATTCGCGGCACCGTCGAGGTGGCCCAGGATGCGCCGCTGTTCCAGCGCCTGCTGAAATTCACCGGCCCCGGGCTGCTCGTTTCCATCGGCTACATGGACCCTGGCAATTGGGCCACGGACATCGAGGCGGGATCGAGGTTCGGCTATGGCCTGCTGTTCGTGGTGGTGTTGTCGAGCCTCGCGGCCATGGCGCTGCAGTGCTTGTCGATGCGACTCGGCATCGTCACCGGGCAGGATCTCGCGCAGCTGTCGCGCGCCCGTTACCGGCCCGCCGTGGTGCGGGGTCAGTGGGTACTGGCCGAGATATCGATCATCGCCTGCGACCTCGCCGAGGTACTGGGCGGCGCGCTGGCCTTCCATTTGCTGCTGGGCTGCCCGATAGCCTGGGGCGTCGCGCTCACCGCGCTGGACACCTTCATCGTGCTCGGCCTGCAGGGAAAACATTTCCGGCATCTGGAGGCGATCATGCTCGGGCTGATCGCCACTGTCGGCATCGGCTATATCGTCGAGCTGTTCTGGATCAAGCCGCACTGGCCGGACGTGGCCGCCGGCCTGATGCCGTCGTGGAAGACGCTCACCGAGCGTGAGCCGCTGTATCTGGCGATCGGCATCCTGGGCGCCACGGTGATGCCGCACAATCTGTATCTGCATTCGTCGATCGTCCAGACGCGCGTAGTGGGACCCGGCGCCGCGGCGAAAGCCTCGGCGATCCGTCTGCTTCGCGTGGACACGCTCTTTTCGTTGACGCTGGCGATGCTGATCAATGCCGCGATCCTGATTCTCGCGGGCGCGGCATTCTATGCCCACGGGCACCGCGGTGTGACCGAGATCCAGGACGCGTATCAACTGCTCGCCCCCATCGTCGGCACCGGCTTCGCCGCGACATTGTTCGCGATCACCCTGCTGGCCTCCGGGCAGAGTTCGACCTTCACGGGAACGGTGGCGGGACAGGTCGTGATGGAAGGCTTCCTGCACCTGAAGATTCCCTGCTGGCAGCGGCGGCTGATCACGCGCGGGCTGGCCCTGATCCCGGCTTTCATCGGCGTGGCGGTCGCGGGCGAGAAGGCGATCGGGCAACTGCTGGTGCTCAGCCAGGTGGTATTGAGCCTGCAATTGCCGTTCGCACTCTATCCGCTGATCCGCATGACCGACGATCCGGGCCTGATGGGCGAGTTCGCGAACCGCTGGTGGACGCGGGCGCTGGCATGGGCATTGTTCGTCATCATCACCGCGGCCAATCTCTGGCTCGCCGCGCAGACGTTCGGCTGGGTGTAGGGGCGGCGGGACCCTGCCGGAAGGAGATCACCGCGAAGCGTGCTGCGTCATCCATCGCGCCGCGTCGATGCTGATGCGCGCGGCGTTCGCGATCTTCAGTCCCGGCAAACGCGCGCATGCCGCCGCGATGCGCGCCGCGTCGCCCGCTTCCACGGCTTCCGCACATTGCAGCATGGCGCCGAGCAGTCCTGCATGGTCGCTGATCGCGCCAATGATCGGCGGCAGGAGCCGGAGTTCCTTCATGACGTCGATGCCGGCCGAACCGAACATCGCTTCGGCCATCGAGAACACGCCGGTCATGAAGGCCTGATCGATCAGTTCCGAGTTATACGGCTGCAGGAACTCGGCGGTCAGTTCCATGAAACGCGCGCGCGTCGCGATCATTTGTATCAGCGGGTCGGATTGCGCCAGGCCGTCATCGTTGTTCGCGTACAGCAACAGTTGCGCCCAGCGCGCTATCTGTCGCGTCCCCACGGAGAGCGTCGCCTCGCGCAGCGAACTGACCGGCCGCGCCAGACCGTGCCCGCCGCTGTTGGCGAAGCGCAGGAGCTGGATGGTCAGCTTCGGGATGCGCTTGAGTTCGCTTTCGATCTGACGGATGCCCGGGTCACGGCTCAGCAGGCCCAACAGACTCACCAGCGGTCCCCGTTCCGTGACGAGACGCCGCGACGAGAGGATTTCCGGCCGCGCGAAGTAATAGCCCTGGAACAGGTCGAAACCCAGGCGGCGGGCCAGCGCGTAATCGTCGGCCGTTTCGACCTTCTCGGCCAGCGCGGTGCACCCGGACATCTTCACCATGGCCAGGATGTCGGGAAGTTCCGAGCGCAGGCACTTCGTGAAATCGATCTTGGCGATGTCCACGTACGAGAGATTGTCGAGCGCCGCGGTGCTCGCGAGCGCCATGTCGTCGAAGGCGAGCCGGAACCCCTGCGCGCGCAATTCGCTGCAGCGCTGCAGCAGATCGTCTTCCAGCAGCACCGTCTCGAGTATCTCCAGCACGAACAGATGCGGCGGCAGCATCGAAAGTACGTCGCTGAAAAGGATATCGCGGTTGACATTGATGTAACCGATGTCGGAGCCCAGCACCGTGCCGAGCCCGAACTCGCCCAGCATCGTCGCGATCACGTGCGAGGTCGCCTGACTGTCGTCGGCAATCGTCGCGGCATTCACCGGGCTATCGCGATACAGAAGTTCGTAGCCGGCAAGCATGCCACTGCGGTCGACGATCGGCTGACGCCCAAGGTAGACGTTCGCCGCATCGCTGGCAGCGTCCGGACCAATGTTCGTCATAGGGGTTTTTCGCATGCGGTTCTTTTCTTCTTCGGCCAGAAATACGTGCGGCTCCAGCGCCAGGCTTGCTTCGTAACAGTGCAGTTCTTCCATCTCGATCACCGCGGATATTCCTCGCACACAATACCCGAACCCTATAGGGCACGGGTAGCAAAAAGCCGTGTAAACACATTAATCATTCGTTTGTTTGGTCTTATTTACCGATTTTCTCGAGTTTTTCCTAAAGCATTGAAAGACGCCGCCGTAAAACAGGTTCTCCGTCGCTTTTACCGAAATTTTGTGGCGAAAAAGCAGCAAGTAGCAAAATTTGCGGGTACTTTTTGCTCCTCGATTGATGTTTATCGGCACGAATCCGAAAAAATTTCTTCATTTTTGTTTTTGATTTTTCGTGGCGCTGCCCGTCGGGAGGCCATAGAGGATCAAGCTGGGCGGGGGATGAGAGGAGGAATCGGAAAAAATGTCAGATTTTGTCCGACATGGGGACGAGGGATGCCTTACGGAAAACCTGCCTGTCGTTCCGATATGCGGCGAATTCCAGCTTCGCGACAATGCATTCGAGGTCAGCGTCTGTACGGAGCGACCCACAACCCAGTCAACTAGCCGGCCCGTCTGAGGGGCATCTCCATGAGCATCAGCCACACCACACTTGATGAACTGCGGGAAGTCAATCTTTCCTATCTGATGCTCTGCCAACGCCTGCTGCGCGATGACCGGCCGATGGGGATGTTCAGACTGGGCGTTTCCGAACAGGTCGCGGACGTGCTGGTCAGCCTGACGCTGGCGCAGACGGTGCGGCTGGCGTCGTCCAACCAGCTGCTGTGCCGCTTCCGTTTCGACGACCACGCGATCCTGTCGACGTTGACGCATGTCTCGAAGAACGTCGAGACCGCATCGTCGCATGCCGCCATTCTGCTCGCCGGGCAGCCGGCCGAACAACTCGGTTAACATTTTCTTATATTGAGTCTGCCATGGCAAGCCGAAGCGTTGTGCTGGAAGCGCGTGAAATCACCCTGGCGATCGAACTGATCGAACTCGGTGGACGTCTGCAGGTGCTGGAAGCGGAAGTGGGCCTGAGCCGCGAGCGGCTCATCAAGCTCTACAAGGAAGTGCGGGGCGTCTCGCCGCCCAAGGGCATGCTGCCTTTTTCGACCGACTGGTTCATGACCTGGTAGCCGAACATTCATTCGTCGCTGTTCTACAATACCTACCGCTTCATGGTCGACGAAGCCAAGTGCCCGCCGATCCAGGCAACCATTCGCGCCTATCGTCTGTATCTCGAACATGTGGGCATGCAGAGCGGCGAAGCCGTGCTGGGCCTGACCCGCGCCTGGACGCTGCTGCGTTTCTTCGATAGCGGCATGCTGCAGTCGGCGCCTTGCAGCCGCTGCGGCGGTCACTTCGTGACGCATGCGCACGAGCCGCGCAACGGCATGGTGTGCGGGCTGTGCCAGCCGCCTTCGCGTGCCGGCAAGACCCGCGCGAACAGCGTGTCGAAAAACGCCGCGGCCGAAGCCATCCGCGTCGCGTCGCTGCCGGACGCGTCGGGTGCGGACGAACCGGTCGACGAAGACGCTCTCGAATCGATGGTCTAGCGAGGCCGTCGCCCTGGACGCGCGCACGACGCCCCGTAGTGTCATGACGCCAGGCCCGCACCACTGCATTTCATCGGCGCCGTTCGCGCGCCGCTGCATTTCCCCCTCTTTCCCTCGTGCGCGGCGCGGCGCCGGCCGGCGCTTTCCGCGCGGCTTCGTGCCGTGCCTCGTGCCGTGCGTTGCGTCCGGCGACGTTTCAAATATTTATCGTTTTTCCCCTTCAGAAACCGTGACCCGGACCGTTAATTCGATGGAACGACAGGAGATACGGGAATGAAGCGCGAGGCGGTCCTCATCGGTAAAGAATCGGAGTGCGGCACGTGCTGATTTTCGTGGGCTACGTCGTGGTGCTGCTGTCCGTATTCGGCGGCTATGTGATGGTGGGCGGTCACCTCGCCGCGCTGTTGCAGCCGGTCGAGTTCCTGATGATCGGTGGCGCGGGACTGGGTGCCTTTCTCGTCGGCAACAACGCGAAATCGATCCGGGCGACCGCGAAGGTTCTGCCGTCCCTGTTGCAGGCGAACCGCTACAACAAGGTGCTGTACATGGACTTGATGGCCGTGATGTACCTGTTGCTGGCGAAGGCGCGCAAGGATGGCGTGATGCGGCTCGAGGACGATATCGAGCGCCCCGAGGACAGCAACCTGTTCCGCGCGTATCCCCGCATCCTGCAGGACCCGTTGATTCTGGATTTCGTCATCGATTATTTTCGTTTGATGGTGAGCGGCAGCATGAACGCATTCGAACTGGAAAATCTGATGGACGAGGAGATCGAGACGCATCACTGCGAGGGCGAAGTGCCCGCGCATTGCCTGACCCGGGTCGCCGACGCGCTGCCGGCGTTCGGCATCGTCGCGGCGGTGATGGGCGTGGTGCACACGATGGCCTCGGCCGGGTTGCCGCCGGCGCAACTCGGCGCGCTGCTGGCGCAGGCGCTGGTCGGCACCTTCCTCGGCATCCTGCTCGCCTACGGTTTCATCGCGCCGCTCGCCTCGCTGGTGGAGCAGCGGGTGGACGAGTCCACGAAGGTATTGCAATGCATCAAGGTGGCGATCCTGGCGAATCTGAACGGTTATGCGCCGTCGGTGGCGGTTGAGTTCAGTCGCAAGGTGCTGTTCCTCAGCGAGCGGCCGACTTTCGCCGAACTCGAATCGCACGTCAAGGATGTGAAGGGGCGCTGAACGCGACCTTTCATCACACTCCAGCCGAATGGCCCCAGAGGAACCGCCCATGACCCCGAAACACGACAGACCCATCGTCATCCGCCGCGGCGGACCGGTCCGTCAGAAGCCGCACGGTGGTTCGTGGAAGCTCGCGTACGCGGATTTCATGACGGCGATGATGGCGTTCTTCCTGCTGATGTGGCTGCTGGGCGCGGTCAACCCGACGCAGTTGTCGGGTATCGCCGATTACTTCAGGCAGCCGCTGAAGACCGCCATGCTGGGCGGCGCGAAGAGCAGCGACGGGTCCACCATCCTGCCGGGCGGGGGCAGTGACCTGAGCCGCGTCGATGGCGAGCGTCGCCTGTCGCACGAGCGTCTGCAGATCGTGCCGCCGCAGACGCCGAGTCCGACGACGCCGGCAAGCAGCAAGGCCGCGCAGGACGCGCCGCAGGATCAGGCCCGGGGTCAGGACAGAGAGCGGGATGGGAAGCGGGATGGGGAGCGGGACCGCAGCGAGGACGCCCGGCTGCGCGATCTGCAGGCGCATATCGAGGACGCGCTGTCGCGCAACGCCGCGCTCAAGCCGTACCGTGCGCAGATCATGCTCGACGTGACGCGCTTCGGCCTGCGCATCCAGATCGTGGATACGCAGAACCGGCCGATGTTCGCCACGGCGAAGACCAGCGTCGAGCCGTATATGCGCGACATTCTGCGCCAGCTCGGCAATTCGCTGAATGATGTACCGAACCGTATCGTGCTGGAAGGCCATACCGACGCGCAGACCTATGCCGGCGGAGAAGCGGGATACGGCAACTGGGAGTTGTCGAGCGAGCGCGCGAATGCATCGCGACGCGAGCTGGTGGCCGGCGGCATGAGCGACGGCAAGGTGCTGCGCGTGATGGGCCTGGCTGCCACCAGTCCGTTCAATCCGGCCGATGCGTTCGATCCGCGCAACCGGCGCATCAGCATCATCGTCCTGAACCGGCGCACCGAGGCGCAGCTCGGCACGGACCATGTGCGCGCGGCGACGGTGAACGATCGTGGCGATGGCGCCCAGGCGGTATCGGACGCCGCGCTGCAAGGTCTTGCCGGAGGGCGCGATTGATGGCCCCGGAAAAAGGTTTCAAGCGAATCCAGGAAACGGCTGCCGAAAGGCCCGTCGAAGGTTAATCCACCATGAACAGTGAGAAGAAAACGATGACACCGAGCGTGCTGGCGGTCGACGATTCGGTCGCGATGCGACACATCCTTGAGGCGACGCTCAACGCGGGCGGCTATGCGACGACGCTGGCCACGGATGGCCGCGACGCGCTGGCGAAGGCGCTGGCGGCGGTCGCCGCCGAGCGTCGTTTCGATCTGATCCTGACCGATCAGAACATGCCGGGTCTGAATGGCCTCGAACTGATCCGCGCGCTGCGCGAGTTGTCGCCCTACGTCGACACGCCGATCCTGTTGCTGACGACCGAAGACAGCGACGCATTCAAAGAGGCGGCGCGTGACGCCGGCGCGAGCGGCTGGTTGCTCAAACCGCTCGATCCCGGTGTGCTCACCGACGTCCTCACGAGTGTTCGCGAGGCGATGCAAGCCTGACGCTGCCAACAAACGACGGTCGGACGATGGGTCCGACCGACAACCGAATTTTTGCCCCACCGGGATGACCCACGGTTATGTCGCTCGATATCACCCAGTTCTACGAGACTTTCTTCGACGAGGCCGACGAGCTGCTCGCCGAAATGGAGCGCCTGCTGCTTGCGCTCGATGTACAGCAGCCCGATTCGGAGCAGCTCAACGCGATTTTCCGCGCTGCGCACTCCATCAAGGGCGGTGCCGCGACGTTCGGCTTCAGCGTCCTGACGGACACCACGCACGTTCTGGAGTCCGTTCTGGATCAGGCGCGCAATGGCGAGCTGACCTTGCGCACCGACATGATCGACGTCTTCCTGGAAGCCAAGGACGTGCTGGAGAAGCAGCTCCGGGCGTATCGGGACTCGGCGGGATCGGTGGAACCGGACCGGCAACTCGGCGCGGCGCTGGCGGACAAGCTCAAGGCCGTTAGCCAGGCAACCGCGCCGATCGCCGCCGCGGCGACCGTCGCCGCGGCCACCGCGGTGACCACGGCCACGACCACCGCCGCGCCCGGCGCCGCCGCGCAGCACGAGCAGAACGCCCGCGCGGCGCAGGCGGCGCAGGACGCCCAGGATGAACGGGACGCGTTGAACGATCCCGACGGCCCGCCGAACCGCGTGGTCCGTCAGTTGCAGGAAATCGCCGGCGTCGTGCCCGCTGCCCTTGCGGCCCCTGCGGCGCCGGCCGCCGCCGCGCCGACGGGTTCCGCCCTGAAGATCAAATTGATCGACGTGAGCGAAAGCGACGCGGTCCTGCTGGTCGAGGAACTGGGCAATCTGGGCAAGGTCGTCGGGCGCGAACAGGCCGGCAATCTGCTGACGGTCTGGCTCGAAAGCGACTGCGCGCCCGATGTGATCGTCGCGGTGTGCTGCTTCGTGATCAACGAAGAGCAGATCGAAATCGTGGCCGGCGCCGGCACGCCGCCCGCCAGTGCGCAGCCGGCGGCAGCGCCCGAGGTCGCCCCGGTGGCGGCCCCCGCCAGCATGATCCCCAGTGCGGCGCAGGATGCGCCGGGCAGCGCGCTCGCGGTGCCCGCGGCGGCTGCGGCGCCCGCGCCCCAGGCGGCGCGCAATGCGCCGGTCGCGGCGGCGGCGCCTGCGGCGGGACACGAAGCCGGCTCGATCCGCGTCGGCATCGACAAGGTCGACAGCCTGATCAATCTCGTCGGCGAACTCGTCATCACGCAGGCGATGCTGGCGCAGACCGCGTCGAAGTTCGACCCCGTGCTGCACGACCGCCTGTTCAACGGCTTGTCGCTGCTCGAGCGCAATGCGCGCGACTTGCAGGAAGCGGTGATGTCGATCCGCATGATGCCGATGGACTACGTGTTCAGCCGCTTCCCGCGGCTGGTCCGGGACCTGGCATCGAAGCTCGGCAAGAAGGTCGACCTCGTCACGGTCGGCCAGGCGACGGAGCTCGACAAGAGCCTGATCGAACGCATCATCGATCCATTGACCCACCTGGTGCGCAACAGCCTCGACCACGGCATCGAAACGCCCGAAGTGCGTCAGGCGGCCGGCAAGGAAGCGGCTGGGCAACTGGTGCTGTCGGCCGAGCACCTGGGCGGCAATATCGTCATCGAAGTCTCCGACGACGGCGCCGGCCTGAACCGCGAGCGCATTCTCGCGAAGGCCATGAAGCAGGGCATGGCGGTCAGCGATGCGATGAGCGACGACGAAGTCGCGCAACTGATTTTCATGCCGGGCTTCTCGACCGCCGATCAGGTCACGGACATCTCCGGACGCGGCGTCGGCATGGATGTGGTGAAACGCAACATCCAGGACATGGGCGGCCATGTGGAAGTGCAGTCGCGCAGCGGCGCGGGCACGACGACGCGCATTCTGCTGCCGTTGACGCTCGCGATCCTCGACGGCATGTCCGTCAAGGTGGGCGCGGAGACGTTCATCGTGCCGCTGAATTCCGTGATGGAATCCCTGCAGCCGAGCAACGACGAGCTGTTCACGATTGCCGGCGGGCAGGACGACGGCCGGGTGATCCGCGTGCGCGGCGAATATCTGCCGATCGTGGCGCTGCACAAGGTGTTCGGCGTGGTGGATGCGCGTACCGATCCGACCAAGGCGATCGTCATCATCCTGCAGGCGGAAGGGCGCCGCTTCGCGCTGCTGGTCGACGAGTTGCTGGGCCAGCACCAGGTGGTCGTGAAGAATCTCGAAACCAACTACCGGAAAGTCTTCGGCATTTCGGCCGCGACGATCCTCGGCGACGGCAGCGTCGCGCTCATTATCGACGTGCCGGCTCTGAACCGTTCGAGCCGCGATGATCTGTGTGGCCTGAAGGAGGCACCTGCCGCCGCCGGCCAACCTGCACACTCCGCTTAGATTTTTACTGGACCTTTAACAACATGACTGAGCTCATCAAATCCACGCGCGGCACGGCCAACCTGTCGTTGATCGAAAACACCCAGGGCGAAGGCGCCGCCAACGAATTTCTCGCCTTCACGCTGGGCGGCGAAGAGTACGGCATCGACATCCTCAAGGTGCAGGAAATCCGCGGCTACGAAGCGGTGACCCGGATCGCCAACACGCCGGACTTCATCAAGGGCGTGATCAATCTGCGCGGCGTGATCGTGCCGATCGTGGACATGCGCATCAAGTTCGCGCTGGGTACCGTGCAATACGATCACCAGACCGTCGTGATCATCCTGAACGTCGCGCAGCGCGTCGTCGGCATGGTGGTGGATGGGGTGTCCGACGTGCTGACCCTGACGGCCGCGCAGATCAAGCCGGCGCCGGAGTTCGGTTCGGTGCTGAACACCGAATACCTCACGGGCCTGGGGACGGTCGACGAGCGCCTGCTGATCCTGATGGATATCGAGCGTCTGATGACCAGCGATGAAATGGCCCTCGTCGAGCGCCTGGCCGCCTGACGTTCCCGCACGACGCGATCTTCCGCAACCAATAAAACGATATGAACAAGTTGACGATCCGGGCGACATTGACTTCGATAGTCGCCATCTTTGTGATCATGCTGGTGGGCGGCAGCGCGGTGGGTTTCTTTGCGGTTCGATCGGGCAACGCCGCCTTGCAGCAGATGACGCAGAGCGAAGTGAAGGCGGCGCGTCTCTTGTCCGAGAGCGGCGAAGCGTTGTTGCAGGCCCATGTCGCGCTGGTGCGCGCGAATATGCTGTATGCGAGCGACGTGACGGCGGATGCGAAGACGGCGCTGGGCAGCGGTCGTGAACTGCTCGACCGTTCCAGCGCGGTCTGGGCCCAGTATGTCGCGTTGCAGACCGCCGCGCATCGCGACGGCGGTGTCGCAGCGGCGAGCCAGGCGCGCGACGCGGTGCTGGATCAGGCGTTCAAACCGGAACTGGCGGCACTCTCCAACCTCGATCTGTCGACCTACGGTCTGCTGGTCACGCAAACGATGCCTGCGCTGCTGGCCGGCTATGAACACGCGATCGATGTCCTCAAGGTGGCCCAGCAGCATCACGCCGACGCCCTGATGAGCGACGCGCGCCAGCGCCTCGTCGTCCTGAATGCAATGATCGCCGCGGCGCTCGTGATCGCGCTGTTGTTCGCCACGTACGCCCTCTGGGTGCTGCGTCGGGAAGTCATCCTGCCGCTGGGCGAGGCCGCCGGCCATTTTCATCGCATCGCCGCGGGCGACCTGTCGAACGTCGTCGTGGTGCGCTCGAAAAACGAGATCGGCACGGTGTTCGAGGCGATCAACGCGATGCAGCGCGGCATGTCCGGCACGTTGCGCTCGATACGTGAGAGCGCCGGCCTGATCGACGTCGGCGCGCGGGAAATCGCCACCGGCAACACGGACCTGTCCTCCCGCACCGAAGAACAGGCGTCTTCGTTGCAGCAAACCGCGTCGAGCATGGCGCATTTGACGGAGACGGTCCGGCAGAACACCGACAACGCCCGTCAGGCCCGGCAACTCGCGGCGAACGCGTCGGACATCGCCTCGCGCGGCGGCGAGGTGGTGGGCGAGGTGGTGACGACGATGCAGGCGATCGCCGGCAGCTCGGACAAGATCGTCGACATCATCGCCGTCATCGAGGGCATCGCGTTCCAGACGAACATCCTGGCCCTGAACGCGGCGGTGGAAGCCGCGCGGGCCGGCGAGGAAGGCCGCGGTTTCGCGGTCGTCGCCAACGAGGTGCGCAGTCTCGCGCAGCGCAGCGCCGGCGCGGCGAAGGAAATCAAGAGCCTGATCGACGACTCCGCGCAGAAGGTGCATAGCGGCTCCGCGCTGGTGTCGCGCGCCGGCGACACGATGGAGGAGATCGTGCAGGCGGTACGGCGCGTCACCGACATCATGGGCGAGATCAGCGCGGCGTCCGAGGAACAGAAGGGCGGCATCGAGCAGGTGAACCAGGCCGTCACGCAGATGGACCAGGTCACGCAGCAGAACGCGGCCCTGGTGGAGGAAGCGGCGGCGGCGGCGGCCTCGCTCGAAGTGCAGACGCATCAGTTGCGTGGCGTGCTCGACGGATACCGCCTGGACACGAACGATGGCGTCACGCACCGGGCCGCGGCGCCTGCCGTGACGACCGGCCGGGCGGCGCGCGCGTCGGCGGCGCTGTCCACCATGCCGCTGCCGTCGAAAGTGGCGTCGAAGGTGCGCACGCAGGCAACGGCGGCGCGGCACGCGGTGTCTCCGGCGGGTGCGAAGGCGATGCCCGCGGTGAAGGCGGTGACAAAGGCCGTGGCGGCACGCAAGCCGGCGCTGCCTGCCGTGCCGGGTAAGACGATGGTGACGGCGCGGCCGGTGTCGGCCAGCCGGGCGGTGACGGTAGCGGCCGGGCGGGCGATCGTGCCGGTGGCGAAGATGAAGACTGCCGCCGCCGATGGCGAGTGGGAAACGTTCTGAGCAAGGAACGTTGCAAACCGTTCCCATCCCGTTTCAAGCCGTTTCAAGCCGTTTCAAATCGTTTTGACGATGTGACGCGAGGCGCGCGGCGCGCCTCGCGCTGACGGACCAACACTCTGGTCGATTGTTTTTTCAACGTGGTTTCCGGCGTACAGGACAGTGATGCGTGCTCCCGTTATTTCATCAGCCAAAGGCAGTTCTTCGGGTCATGACGCCGAAGCAGCCCGGGACTTTCCGTTCACCGCGGAAGATTTCAGCCGGATACGTACGTTGATCTATCGCGAGGCCGGCATCTCTTTGTCCGACCAGAAGCGCGATATGGTCTACAACCGTCTCGCGCGCCGCCTGCGCGGCACCGGCATCAGGACGTTCTCGGAATATCTGGACGGACTGGAACGCAGCCAGGATCCGCAGGAGTGGGAGGCGTTCACGAACGCGTTGACCACCAATCTGACGGCGTTCTTCCGCGAGTCGCATCATTTCCCGATTTTGTCGCAGCATATCGCGGCGTTGAGCCAGCCGGCGTCGGTATGGTGCTGCGCGAGCTCGACCGGCGAGGAACCCTATTCGATCGCGATGACGCTGGCCGAACTGGGCGCGAAGCAGTCCGGCGCGCGCGTGGTGGCCAGCGACATCGACACGCAGGCGCTCGCCGCCGCATCCGAGGGCGTCTATCCGGCGGATGGCGTGAAGAACATCCCGAACGCCCAGTTGCAGCGCTTTTTCCTGCGCGGCACCGGCAGCCGGGCCGGGCGCGTGCGCGTCAACGACGCGCTGCGGGCGATGGTTTCGTTCGAACATGTGAACCTGATTTCGCCGCCCTGGCCCGCGATCCAGCGCGCCGCGCCGTTCGACGTGATCTTCTGCCGCAACGTCATGATCTATTTCGACAAGCCGACGCAGGCGAAGATTCTCGAATCGTTCGCCCCGCTGCTCAAGCCGGGCGGACTGCTGTTCGCCGGGCATTCGGAGAATTTTTCGTACATGACCAATGCGTTCCGCTTGCGCGGCCAGACGGTGTACGAGCGCGTCGCCGAGGGCGCTGGCGCCGGCAAGAGCGCGGACCGAAGTGCCGCGAGCGCGGCTGGCCGGCTGGTGGGGAGCCTGGGATGAAAGGCCTGCCGCACGCGAATCATTTCTATCAGGACACGGACTTCGGCAAGCCGGGCGTCAAGTTGCTGATGAACGAGTTCTACGTGACCTCCGAGGACATGGTGCTGAACACGGTGCTGGGTTCCTGCGTGTCGGCCTGCATACGCGACCCCGGTACCGGCATCGGCGGCATGAACCATTTCATGCTGCCGGACGAGAGCGGCGACCCGTCGCGCGATTCGTCCGACGCGATGCGCTATGGCGCCTATGCGATGGAAGTGCTGATCAACGAGTTGATCAAGGGCGGCGCGCGGCGCTCGGGCCTCGAAGCCAAGGTCTTCGGCGGCGCGGCGGTGCTCAAGCGCATGCATACGCTCAATATCGGCGAGGACAATTCGCGGTTCGTGCGGCGCTACCTCGCGCTGGAGAACATCCGCATCGTCGCCGAGGATCTGGAAGGAGAACATCCGCGCAAGGTCTGCTTCATGCCGGCCACGGGCCGGGTCATGGTGCGCAAGCTGCCCCTGGACGTGCGCGTGGCCGATCCGCAGGCGCGCAGTGCGTCGATCGCGCTGGAGCAGCGGGAACGGGCGATGGCGGAGCAGATGCGCTCGCTCGGCGCACGGCACGCGGAACGGGCGTCGGGAACCGTCGAAGTGTTCGGCCGGGGCGACGCCCAGACGCGCAACGCCGCCGTGCTGGCCCGTCCGGCCGCCGTGGCGCCGCGAGTCGAACTGTTCATACGGCGCCCCGCGGCGCCGGGTGCCAAGCCTTCGGGCAAACCGGGTACCGCCGCGCCGGCCGCGGCGAAGCCCTTTCACGAGACGATGTGATGTCGACCCCCAAGATTCGCGTACTGTGCATCGATGATTCGGCACTGGTCCGCAGTTTGATGACGGAAATCATTTCCAGCCAGCCCGACATGATGGTGTGCGCGACCGCGCCCGATCCGTTGGTCGCGCGCGAACTGATCAAGCAGCACAACCCGGATGTGCTGACGCTCGATGTCGAAATGCCGCGCATGGACGGTCTCGACTTCCTCGAACGCCTGATGCGGCTGCGGCCGATGCCGGTGGTCATGGTGTCGTCCCTGACCGAACGCGGCTCGGAAATCACGATGCGGGCGCTCGAACTGGGCGCGGTGGATTTCGTCTCGAAGCCGAAGGTCGGCATCCGCGACGGTCTGCTCGATTACACGAACATCATCGCCGACAAGATCCGCGCCGCGGCCCGCGCGAAGATCCGTCCGCTCGCGGCCCGGCCTGCGGCCAGTGGCGCGGCCCCGGGCGCCGCCGGCGTGGCGCCGTTGCGCAACACGCTGGTGTCCACCGAAAAACTGATCGCGATCGGCGCGTCCACGGGCGGCACCGAAGCCATCAAGGAAGTCCTGCTGCCGCTGCCTCCGGATTCCCCGGCGGTGCTGATCACCCAGCACATGCCGGCGGGTTTCACGCGGTCGTTCGCCAAACGTCTGGATTCGTTGTGCCGGATTTCCGTCAAGGAGGCGGAGCACGGCGAACGTCTGCTGCCGGGCCATGCGTATATCGCGCCGGGCGACCATCATCTGCTGCTCTCGCGCAGCGGGGCGAACTACATCGCGGTGTTGAGCGACGCGGAACCGGTGAACCGGCATCGCCCCTCGGTCGACGTGCTGTTCAATTCGGTGGCCAGCTGCGCCGGGAAGAACGCGATCGGCGTGATCCTGACGGGCATGGGCCGCGACGGCGCGGTGGGGCTCGGGGCGATGCGCCGGGCCGGTGCCTATACGTTCGCGCAGGACGAGGCCAGTTGCGTCGTCTATGGGATGCCGCGCGAGGCGGTGGCGCTCGGCGCGGCCTGCGAGGTGGTCGGCGTGATGGCGATGGCCGAGCATGTGATGGGAAAACTCATGTCGATGGGCGAACGTGCACATCGGGTGTAAAGATTCCGACTGGCGGGCCGTTAGACACAGTAGTGGATGTACAAGCGGTCGCGCCGGACCCGATACCGGAGGCGATACCGAATTCAAGACCGGATTTCAGGACACAGAGAAAGAAACATGGACAGCTCGATGAAGATACTGGTGGTGGACGACTTTCCGACGATCCGGCGGATTGTCCGGAACCTGCTCAAGGAGTTGGGATTCACCAATGTCGACGAGGCGGAAGACGGGGCGATGGGACTGGCGAAGCTGAAGGGCGGTTCCTACGAATTCGTCATATCGGACTGGAACATGCCGAACATGGACGGCCTGCAGATGCTGCAGGCGATCCGCGCCGATGCCGCGTTGTCGCACCTGCCGGTATTGATGGTGACGGCCGAGGCGAAGAAGGAAAACATCATCGCCGCCGCGGCGGCGGGCGCCAGCGGGTATGTCGTGAAGCCCTTCACTGCGGCCACGCTCGATGAAAAGATCTCGAAGATTCGGGAAAAGATGGCCAAGGCAGGGGCGTGACATGACACATATCGATTCGAGCGTAGATCTGGACGAGCTGTTTGGCGCGCCGCCAGCGAAAGGCGAGGTCATGGCGCCGGCCGCGCCGGCCCCGGCGGCGGAGCCCGCGAAGGCGCCCGCCGCGTCGGTGGCCGCGTCGGTGGCCGTGATGGCGGCGCCCGTCGCGCATGTGGACGATGCGTCCGGGCACGATGGTGCCGCGGGCGCGGAATCGTCCGACGCCGCGGAACGCATGACCGCGCGCATCGGCGGGCTGATGCGCATGCTGCGCGACAGCATGCGCGAACTGGGCCTGGACAAGCAGGTCGAGCAGGCCGCGGAAGTCATCCCGGACGCCCGCGACCGTCTGCGCTACATCGCGACGATGACCGAGCAGGCGGCGGAACGCGCGCTGAATGCGACCGATGTCGCCATGCCGCTCGCCGACCAGCTCGGCAAGGACGCCGGCGCCCTCGACCGCCGCTGGCAGGAATGGTACGACGCGCCGCAGGATACGCAGGTGGCGCGCGCGCTGGTGGTCGAGACGCGCGGTTTCCTGCAACTGGTGCCGGCGCAATCCACGGCCATCAACCAGCAGTTGATGGAAATCATGCTCGCGCAGGATTTCCAGGATCTGACGGGGCAGGTGATCAAGAAGGTGATGGACATGGTCCATCACATCGAACAACAACTGCTGGCAGTGCTGCTGGAGAACATCTCGCCGGAACGCCGCGCGGAACTGATCTCGATGGTGGGCGGCGGGCCGAAGCCGGAAGGTCCGGGTTCGCTGCTCAACGGTCCGCAGGTCAATACCGAGGGCCGTACGGACATCGTCACCGACCAGACGCAGGTCGACGATCTGCTGACGGAACTCGGCTTCTAGGTGCGCCTCGCCGGCGGCTCCCGGCCACCGGCAGCCCACCGCCCGCGGCCGGCGACGGCCCGGCGCCATTGCTTCCGGGCGTTCGCGGGCGTCCGCTTGTTGCACCAACGCGACATTCCAGGCGGCGCGCGTCCGATTGCGCGGTCCGTCAGCCGTCATCGGCGGGCATTCTCCGCCCGCCGGACGGCCCATTCCCCCGCCCTGGCGGGGCGTGCCGCCCATTTCCGGCAAGCGCGCCCGCATGTTGTCGCCCGATCGGGCGATATAACCCCTTTTTTCCTCCCTTATCCAACGATGGTCGGTAGACGATACCGACAATAATCCATTTCGTCGGGTCGTACCTTTCTTCCGGAAAGCGACGTCACCCCGAGTGGAGAATTCCCAAAGTGGCTGAGGATAGCGATCTCGAAAAGACAGAATCTGCCTCTCCCCGGCGCCTGGAACAGGCGCGCGAGGATGGGCAGATTGCGCGTTCGCGCGAACTGTCGACGTTCGCTATGCTCGCGGTGGGGTTTGGTGGCGTGTATGTGCTCGGCGGTTCCCTGTTCGGGCAATTTCTGCAGATCTTCCGTCACGCGCTGACGTTCGACCACGTGATCGGTTTCGACGCGTCGATCGCCATGAAGCGCGCCGGCGAATCCGGCGTGCTGGCCGCCACCGCGGTCGGCCCCCTGCTGATCGCGCTGTCCCTCGTCGCGCTGGTGTCGCCGCTGGCGCTGGGCGGCTGGCTGCTGACCACCAAGCCGCTGATGCCGAACTTCGGCCGTCTCAACCCGATCTCGGGCATCGCCAAGATGTTCTCGATGCAGAGCCTGGCGCAGCTGGGCATGGGCATCGCCAAGTGCGTGCTGGTCGGCGTGGTGGCCACCGAGGTCGCGCTGCACTACAAGACGCAGGTCATCGGCCTGCTGGTCGAGCCGGTCGGCGTCGCCTTGCCGCATGCGGCGCAGATGATCGGCATGGTATGCGCCGCCACGGTCGGCTCGATGCTGCTGCTGGTGCTCGCCGACGTGCCGTACCAGCTCTGGCAGCACGCCAAGAAACTGCGCATGACCAAGGAAGAGGTCAAGCGCGAGTACAAGGAAAACGAAGGCGATCCGCACATCAAGGGCAAGATCCGCCAGCAGCAGCGCGAGATGTCGCGCCGCCGGATGATGTCGCAGGTCGCAACGGCGGACGTCATCATCACCAACCCGACGCACTTCGCCGTCGCGCTGCGCTACGCCGACGACCAGATGCGCGCGCCGGTCGTCGTCGCCAAGGGCGCCGACCACGTCGCGGCCCGGATCCGCGAACTCGCGGCCGAGCACCGCGTGCCGGTCCTCGAAGCGCCGCCGCTGGCACGGGCGCTGTACCATCATGTCGAATTGAATCGCGAAATCCCCGGCGGCCTGTACGGCGCCGTCGCGGAAGTGCTGGCCTGGGTGTTCCAGCTGCGCCGCTGGAACGCCGCCGGCGGCGACCGTCCGGAAGCGCCGCGCGATGTCGCGGTGCCGGCCGACCTCGCCGTCTCGCTCGAAACCTTGAACCGCGCTGGCGCACAGGATGACGTCACCGATGTCACCGCATCGGCTGACGCCGCCGAGGCCACCGTGCGCCTGAACGGGCCGCGTGCCGGCACCGACGCGGGAGACGCAGCATGAGCTCGCGCCTGGGTACCATGCTCGGCATGCCCGGTCTGGGCAGCACGGCCAACATGCGCGGCCTGTCGGGCCCGATCCTGATCATCATGATCCTCGGGATGATGATCCTGCCGCTGCCGGCGTTCATCCTGGATCTGCTGTTCACCTTCAACATCGCGCTGTCGGTGATGGTGCTGCTGGTCAGCCTCTACACCCAGAAGCCGCTCGATTTCTCCGCCTTCCCGAGCGTTCTGCTGTTCTCGACGCTGCTGCGCCTGTCGCTGAACGTCGCCTCCACGCGCATCGTGCTGATGGAAGGCCATACCGGCCCGGACGCGGCCGGCAAGGTGATCGAATCGTTCGGTCATTTCCTGGTGGGCGGCAACTACGCGGTCGGCATCGTCGTGTTCGTCATCCTCGTCATCATCAACTTCATGGTGATCACGAAGGGCGCGGGGCGTATCGCCGAAGTGTCGGCGCGCTTCACGCTCGACGCGATGCCGGGCAAGCAGATGGCCATCGACGCCGATCTGAACGCCGGCCTCATCAACGAAACCGATGCCCGCAAGCGCCGCATCGCGGTCGCCCAGGAAGCCGAGTTCTACGGCTCGATGGACGGTGCGTCCAAGTTCGTGCGCGGCGATGCGGTCGCGGGCCTGCTGATCCTGGTCATCAACATCGTCGGCGGCCTGATCATCGGCGTCGTGCAGCACGACATGGCGGTGGGCGCGGCGGCCACCAACTACACGCTGCTGACCATCGGCGACGGTCTGGTCGGCCAGATCCCGGCGCTGGTGATCTCGACCGCGGCCGGCGTCATCGTCTCGCGCGTGGCCACCGAGGAAGACGTCGGCACGCAGATCACCGGGCAACTCTTCGATAACCCGAAAGTACTGGCGATCACCGGCGGCATCATCGGCGGCATGGGACTGATCCCGGGCATGCCGCACTTCGCCTTCCTGTTGCTGGGCGGCGGACTGATCTTCCTGGCGCGCCGCATCACGCAGAAGGCCGTCGCGAAAGCCGCCGCCGCCGCCGCGCCGAAGCCCCTGCTCGAAGCGCCGGTGTCCGCCGATTCGGCCGAAGCCAGCTGGGACGACGTGCAGCTGGTCGACCCGCTCGGTCTGGAAATCGGCTATCGCCTGATTCCGCTGGTGGATGCCTCGCAGGAAGGCGAACTGCTCAAGCGCATCAAGGGCATCCGCAAGAAGTTCGCGCAGGAGATCGGTTTCCTGGCGCCGGTGGTGCATATCCGCGACAACCTCGAACTGCGCCCGAACGCGTACCGCATCGCCCTCAACGGCGTCGAAGTGGGCGTGGGCGATGCGTTCCCGGGGCAGTGGCTGGCGATCAACCCGGGCCAGGTCAGCGGGCCGCTGCAAGGTTCGCCGACGCGCGACCCGGCCTTCGGCCTGCCGGCGGTGTGGATCGACATCGGCATGCGCGAGCAGGCGCAACTGCTGGGTTACACGGTGGTGGACGCGGGCACGGTGGTCGCCACGCACCTGAACCACGTCGTCACCTCGCACGCCGCCGAACTGCTGAGCCGTCAGGAAGTGCAGCAGTTGCTCGACCGCATCGGCCGCGACGCGCCGAAGCTGATCGAGGACCTGGTGCCGAAGGTGATCTCGCTGACGTCGCTGCAGAAGGTACTGCAGGCGCTGCTGGACGAAGGCGTGCCGATCCGCGACATGCGCACCATTCTCGACGTGCTCGCCGAGCACGCGCCGAAGATCAACGACCCGTACGAACTGACCGCGTTGACGCGCCTGGCCCTGGGCCGCGCGATCACGCAGCAGGTCGCGCCGGGCACTACCGAGATGTCGGTCATGGGACTCGACCCGATGCTCGAGCGCGTGCTGTCGCAGGCGCTCGCCAACGGCAGCCAGGGCGGTCTCGAACCGGGTCTCGCGGCCACCCTGCTGCAGCAGACGCAGCAGGCGATCGAACATCAGCAGAACCAGGGTTTCCCGCCGGTCCTGCTGGTTCAGCACGGTTTGCGCGCGTTGTTGGCGCGCTTCCTGAGACGCAGCATGCCGCAATTGAAGGTCCTGAGCTATGCGGAAGTTCCTGATACCCGCACCGTCAGAGTCACGACCACCATCGGAGGTCAGATTTGAAAGTCCGTAAATTCTTCGCGCCGTCATCTCGAGAGGCGTTGCGCCTGGTTCGCGAGGCATTGGGCGCCGATGCCGTGGTGCTGTCGAACCGCGTGGTCGACGGTGGAGTGGAACTGGTCGCGCTGACCGAGGAAACGTTGACGGATATCGTCGACGAGCGTCAGGCACCGGCAGCGATGCCTGCGGCCCACGCGTCGGCGCCGGCCGCCGAAGCGCGCGTCGTGCCGTCGTGGCGTGACGCCGTGCCCGCGCGGGCCGCCCGTCCGGCGCCGTCGTTTCCGCAGACGCAGCCGCCAGCGGGACGTCGTGATCGCACGATCGCGCCTCCCGGCGTGCTCGCCGCGGCGAATATCGGCGAGGACGGCGCCTCGGCGCTGGCGTATGTGCATCGCGGCAACCCGGCGCCGCAGGCGCGCGCGAACGTGGCGCCGGCCTACCGGACGGCGCCCGCGGCACCTGCGCCCTCGCCGTATGACGACGTCGCCGCCTACGATGCGGATGACGAAGGCGACGATGTCTACGGAAATGGCGCAGCGCACGACCGCGACGACGGCCACTACCGCGCGCACGCCGGCGCGGCGGTGAATCCGCGCGATGTGCAGGAAGAAACGGGCGCCGTCTGGACGCCGTCGGCGCTGGCCGCGCCGCGCCAGGCGCCGGGTGCGGCGTCGCTGGCGTCTGCGGCGGCCGCGCCGATTGCCGCCCCCGCCGCGGTGCCGGTGACCGTGCCCCCGGCGGCCGGCATGCGCGCGAACGGCGCGAGCGCCTCTATCGCGGCCAGCCGTCTTGCCGCGGCGAACGTGCCGGCCGCCCCGGCCGCCCCGGCCCCCGCGGCGCCCCCCGCATCGGCGCGTTCGATCTTCGCCCGCATGTTCTCGCGGCCGTCGTTCCGCGAGCGCGTCGCGAACGCCGACGATCAGGCAGCGATCCCGGCGCGCCGCGAGCAGGCCACGGCTCCGGCGCTCTCGCAGGCCGACGAAGCGTCGGTGCTGGGTCTGGTGCGCGCCGAGCGCCGCGAGTCGCCGCAGAACGCCGGCGTGCTGGGCCTGGGCCGCGCCGAGCGCACGGACGATGACGCTTTCGTCGCGGCGCCGCGCGAAGCGCGCCGCGAGAGCGGCATGACGCCGTCGGCGGCCGCCGCCCGCGGACTCGGTTCGGCGACCGGCCCGATCGTCACGCGCCCGAGCGTCGCTCAGGAAGAACAGATGCTGGCCCGCGTCGCCGCCACGGCACCCGTGGCCCCCGTCGTCGCCACGCCCCCGGCGGCGCCGGCGCCCGTGATCGAGCCGGTGATCGAGCACGTCGTGGCGCCGGTCGCCGCGCCCGTCGTTCCGGTTGCCGCGATGGCGCCGGAAGTGGCGGTGCCGGTCGCGCCGATCGTGCCGGAAGTGGTCGCGCCGATCGTGCCGGAAGCGCTGTCGGCAGTCCAGACCGCCGCGCCGGCCGTGGCGCCCGCCACGATCCCCGCGCCGCAGGTCGTATCGCCCACCGCCCCCCTCGCCGTCGCGTCGCCGGATTCGGTGGACGCGCAGCGCAGCGTCGAATCGCGTACTGGAGCCGCCGACGTGGAAAACACCGCACCGAGTTTTGCCCCCTCGTCGTACGGCTCGCAAACGCGCGTCCGGACGAATGCCGGCATGACCCCCATGGGTCTGACGCTGCCCTTCGTCGGTGCCGCCAGTGCCCCGGCACCGGTCGTGGCGGCCGCGCCGGTCGAAGTGGTGGCGCCGGTGGCGCCGGTTGCCGCGGCGGCCCCGGTCGAAGTGGCCGCCCCGGTTGCAGTCACCGCACCGGTCGAAACGGTCGCGCCGGACGCCCCCGCGTTCACGGCCGCCGAAGTCCCCGCGCTCGACCTGTCGAGCGCGCCGATTCCGGCGGAAGTGGAAAAGGCCGTGACGCAGCCCGCGACGCCGGCACCCAGCAGCCCGCGCGCCGTTGCCGGTGAAGTGCTCTCCGAAATGCGCACGCTGTGCGGCACGCTCGGCGAGCAGCTCGCGGCGCTGGGCGAAGTCGAGCGCGAGCGCCGCGACCCGACGCGCATCGCGATGACGCGCACGTTGCTGGCCTGCGGCTTCTCCGC
Organism: Robbsia betulipollinis; assembly: GCF_026624755.1. Classification (NCBI taxonomy): domain Bacteria; kingdom Pseudomonadati; phylum Pseudomonadota; class Betaproteobacteria; order Burkholderiales; family Burkholderiaceae; genus Robbsia; species Robbsia betulipollinis. The sequence continues at coordinate 439,169 of NZ_JAPMXC010000001.1, read as the reverse complement.
GCAACTGGTGCGCCTGCTGCTCGCGAAAATGCCGTCGGTCGACAACGCGGAACAGGGCATGTCCTGGGTCAAGGCCACCTTCGAGCGCAACCTGCCGGTGCTGGACAACGAGGATTCGCTGATGGAGCAAGGCGGCGTGTTCGCGCTGATGGGCCCGACCGGCGTGGGCAAGACGACCACCACCGCGAAGCTCGCCGCACGCGCGGTCATGCGCCACGGCGCCGATCGCGTCGCGCTGCTGACCACGGACTCCTACCGGATCGGCGCGCATGAGCAACTGCGCATCTACGGCCGGATCCTCGGCGTCGCGGTGCATGCCGTCAAGGACGCCGCCGATCTGTCGCTGGTGCTCTCCGAACTGCGCAACAAGCACATGGTCCTGATCGACACGATCGGCATGAGCCAGCGCGACCGGGCCGTATCCGAGCAGGTCTCGATGCTGTGCCGCACGCATCTGCCGGTGAAGCGCCTGCTGCTGCTCAACGCCACCAGCCATGGCGACACGCTGAACGAAGTGGTGCGTGCCTACGGTGCGCACGGCGAGGCGAACGGCGAAAGCCTGAGCGGCTGCATCATCACGAAGGTCGACGAATCGAACGGCATCGGCGCGGCGCTCGACACGGTGATGCGCCACCGCCTGCCGGTGCATTACGTGTCCAACGGCCAGAAGGTGCCGGAAGACCTGCGCGTCGCACGTCGCGGTTTCCTGATCGAGAACGCCTTCAGCGAACGGCAACAGGCTTCGCCCTTCCAGCCCGACGAAGACGATATCGCGCTGATGTTCGGCGCCGACGCGCACATCGCGTCATCCGCCATGACCGCTCAATCCGGTGGGGTGCATTTTGGATAAGTTCGTGACCGACCAGGCGGAAGGACTGCGCCGTTTGCTGGCCCGGCGGCCGTTGCGGGTCGTGGCGATGCTGGGCGCGAAGCAGGGCGCGGGCGCCACCACCGCGGTGATCAATCTCGCGGCGGCACTCTGCCACCATGGCAAGCGCGCGCTGGTGATCGACGAGCACGCGGTGCCCGCCGCGGGCCAGTCGACCCTGGCCGATGTCGTCGCCGGCCGGGTATCGCTCGAAAGCGCCTTCTCTTCGCTCGACGAAAGCCATGGCGCGGCGGTGCTGGCGGCCCCGCGCGGATCGCTCGCACGCGTTCCGGGCGAGGAACAACTGGCCGCGCTCGACGGCGGGGCGGATCTGGTGCTGATCGACGCACGCGTCGACGAGGACGGCGCCTTCTCGCCACTGGCCGCGCTGGCGCACGATCTGGTCGTCGTGATGGATGCGGATGCGGCATCGTTGACCAGCGCGTACGCATTGATCAAACGGTTGCACCTGTCGCATGCGAACAAGCAGTTCCGCCTGCTGTTCAACCGTGTCGCGCAGCCGAGCGATGCGCAGAACGTCTATCAGAATCTTTCCGGTGTGGCGACGCGCTACCTGGGCGTATCGCTGACGCCCGCCGGTGTGATCTCGCGCGATCGGGAGCGTATCGCCCGCGCGGCGTCGCTGGGCGTGAGCGTGGTGTCGGCCTTTCCGGCGGCGCCGGCGGCGATCGACTACCGGCGCATCGCTGCGGACATGCTGCACTGGCCCTGGCGGCCGATCGCCGCGCGCGCCGCGGCCGCGGAATCGGTCACCGACCGGCTGGGCCTGCGCCCGTCCGCGATGACGGATGCCGACCCCCGGATGGCGGGCAACCGGAATCGTGAATTGAGCCGTGAACTGCTTCATGAAGCGGGTGATGAGATGGAACGTCAAAAGAGCAAGGGCACCGTGTTCCCTTTATATGAAAAAGCCTTGTCGCGACAAGGCTATCCCGCGCACGCCGTCTGAGAGGACCCCACGATGTACACAGCAGACGGAAAGATGACGCAAAAAGACCTGGCCACCCGTTACGCGCCGCTGGTGCGCCGCATCGCCCTGCATATCGTGGCGAAGCTGCCGTCGAGCGTCGAGCTCGACGACCTGATCCAGGCGGGAATGATCGGCCTGCTCGACGCGGCCAACCGCTACAAGGGCGAGTTGGGCGCGCAGTTCGAGACCTATGCGAGCCAGCGGATTCGCGGCGCGATCCTCGACCAGTTGCGCGACAACGACTGGCTGCCGCGCAGTCTGCGGCGCTCGTCGCGCCAGGTGGAGCGGGCGGTGCATGAAGTCGAGCAGCGCGTCGGGCGCTCGCCGAGCGAATCGGAGATCGCCGCGCACCTCGAATTGCCGCTGGGCGAATACCAGGACATGCTGCAGGAACTGCATGGCAGCCAGTTGTTCTACTACGAGGACTTCGAACGCGAAGGCGGCGACGAGTCCTTCCTGGACCGCCATTGCGTCGATCGCTCGGACCCGCTGGCGTCGTTGATGGAAGGCGCTTTTCGGGAGGCCTTGATCGGCGCGATCGACCGCCTGCCGGAACGCGAGAAGCTGCTGCTGAGCCTGTATTACGAACAGGGCCTGAACCTGCGCGAAATCGGTGCGGTGATGGACGTCAGCGAATCGCGGGTCTGCCAGCTGCACAGTCAGGCCGTGACGCGTCTGCGCGCGAAGCTGCGCGAGTTCGTCCCCACGCCGGCGTGATCATGTGGCGCGGCCGAACGTTTCGAGACAGAAATCGACGAAGCTGCGCAGTTTGGGCCCCTTGAAACGGTCCGCCGGGTATACCAGGTGCATCGGCCGCGTGGGCAGGCGATAGGCGTCCATCAGCGCCACGAGCCGGCCGTGCGCCAGGTCCTCCGCGACCAGCGCGTTGGGCAGCATGGCCACGCCCAGCCCGCTCAATGCCGCGCGCCGTAATGCCTGCGCGTTGTTGACGCTCACGCGACCGCTTACGTCCACGCACCGTTCTTCGCCTGCCGGACCCTGCATCCGCCATTGCCGCTCGGTCCAGCGCCATTCGGTCCCGGCCGGATAGGTAAACGCAAGACAATCGTGCGTGGCGAGATCGAGCGGACCGGCCGGCGCGCCGCGTCGCGTCAGATAGGCCGGGGCCGCGCATATGGTCAGCCCGTAGTCCATCAGCGGACGCGCCACCAGGCTGGATGTCGCCAGCGTTCCCAGACGGATCGCGGCATCGAAGCCTTCCTCCACCAGGTCGACGATCCGGTCCGTCAGCACGACGTCCAGCCGGATCGCAGGGTGGCGCGACAGGTAGTCGTCGAGGCGCGACATCAGGTATTCGGCGCCGAAGGCGGGCGGTGCGGTGATACGCAGCGTGCCCTGCGGCGTGGCGTGCGTCGTCTCCGCCATGCGCTCGGCGTCGTTCACGAGTCCCAGAATCTCCACGCAGCGCTGGTAGTAGGCGGCGCCGAATTCCGTGAGCCCCTGACGTCGCGTGGTGCGACGCAACAGGCTGACACCGAGACGTTTTTCGAGCCAGCGCAGGTGATTGCCGACCATCGTGGTCGAGATGTCGCTCCGCTCCGCGGCCGCGGTCATGCTGCCGCTGTCGACCACGCGCACGAACACGGTCATCGCCTCGTATAGATCCATTGTGAACTCCCGGTGCAAGGTCCTTCCAGTGCGTCGCCGTTTATCCCGGCGAGCTTGTCAAAGATACTGGAATCCTCATCAAAGGAGAGAGAAATGGATAACGCGACAATGGATCTGGTGGAAGCGAAACGGCAGGGGAACCCCGGGGTGACGTCACCCCTGATGCGCACCTACGCGCCGCTGCCGGTGACGTTCGTCCGGGGCGAAGGCGCGCGGCTGTGGGACGCCGCCGGGCGTGAGTATCTGGACGCGGTCGCGGGCGTCGGCGTCAACGCGGTCGGCCATGCCCACCCCCGCGTCATCGAAGCGATTCGCGAACAGGCGGGTCTCGTGCTGCATACGTCGAATCTCTACGAGCAGGTCTGGCAGCAGCGTCTCGCCGAACGCCTGACCACGTTGTCCGGCATGCGGGCGGCCTTTTTCGCGAACTCCGGCGCCGAGGCGAACGAGGCCGCGCTCAAGCTCGCGCGTCTGCACGCGGCCCGGCGCGGGATCGCCCAGCCGCTCGTCGTGGTCATGGAAAACGCCTTTCACGGACGCACGTTCGCGACTCTGTCGGCCAGCGACAGCCCCGCCGTGCAGGCCGGTTTCGCGCCGCTGGTCGACGGCTTCCTGCGCGTGCCGTTCGGCGACATCGACGCGTTGCGCACGCGCACCGCAACGTGTGCGGACCGGGTCGTCGCGGTTCTGGTCGAACCGGTACAGGGCGAAGGCGGGGTGCAGATTCCGCCCGACGGTTATCTCCGGGCGCTGCGCGCGGTATGCGACCGGCACGACTGGCTGTTGATGCTCGACGAGGTGCAGACCGGCCTCGGGCGCACCGGCAAGTGGTTCGCGTTTCAGCATGAGGGGATCGTTCCGGACGTGCTGACCCTGGCGAAGGCGCTGGGCGGCGGCATGCCGATCGGCGCCTGTCTTGCCGCCGGGGCGGCGGCGGAGTTGTTTGCGCCAGGCAGCCACGGCTCGACGTTCGGCGGCAATCCGCTCGCGTGCCGGGTGGCCTGCACGGTGCTCGACATCATCGAGGACGCGGCGCTGGTGGACAACGCGGCGCGGCAGGGGGCGGCGCTGCTCGCGGGTCTGCGTGCGGCGTTGGCCGATGTCGACGGCGTGGAGGACATCCGCGGCAAAGGCCTGATGATCGGCATCGACATGACGGCACCGTGCGCGTATCTGCCGGTCGCCGCCTTGCGGACGCAGGGCCTGCTGATCAACGTGACGCGTGCCCGCACGGTCCGGCTGCTGCCGCCGCTCCTTCTCGACAATGGACAAACCCGGCGCGTCGTGCGGGCGCTTCGTTCGATGCTGGTCGACACGCGCTAGGAAAGAGTCCGCGCCGCGCCGCTAACCCATGCTGCGGCGGCTCAACGCGAAATTGCGCAGCGCGAGCTTCGACTCGATCGGCAACTGGGCGAATTCCAGTCCGTATTCGTAGCCGGTCTGTTTGTCGTTGTCGTCCAGCAGCGGCTTCACGTTGCGAACCGTGCTGGCCGCCTCGATGCAGATCGTGGACGAATGCATGTCGAGATAGAACCTGACCGAGATCGTGTCGCCCAGGGTCGCGATCGCGGTCGGGGTGGCCAGGGCCATGCCCAGATCGCTGAGGTCGTTGGCGAGGCCGAGTCCGCTTGCCGCGGGTCCGTCGGGGCGGGGCGCGCCTGAAAAAATCGCGGGAATGCGAATCTTGATGCGCTCGGCCCGGCGCTCGCGCAGACGCCGGATGATGCGGGGCTTCGACAAAATGACATAGGGCGTCGGCGAAGGGCAGACGGCCTCGACATTGCACACGAACAGATAGACGGCCCGTGCCGAAACGGCCACCACTTCGACGATATCGCGGGGCTCCAGCGCGAGGCGGCCGGCGCTGGACGCAGGCACGGTGATGAAGATCAACTCGCCCGGCGTGATGCCGATCACCCGGCTGGCATACGGCGACATTGCACTGCCGATGCCGCTTTTCACGCCCAGCCGGGAGCCGATCGCCAAACCCATATTGGTCAGCGTGAGGTCCTGCGCGCCTGCATTTTCTTCGTATCTTTCCTGGACCTGCGCAAAGCCCTGTGTCACCACCTCGCGCTGCGGCTCGAATTTCTCGAACAGGAAGTCGCGATCGGCGGCATTCGGCAGGACCGCGCCCACGTCCAGCAGCAGGCTTCCATCGATATGCACTATTCGCCACGCCAGCGGACGACCCACCGGTACGTCGGCAGGTTCCAAAGGTCCCGACTGCTCGACGATCTCCGGCGTGTCGTCGACGGGCGCCTGGGCGTCGTCGCTTTCGTCGCTTTCGTCTCTTTCCAGCCCCTCGAGTTCGGGGCAATCGGCGAAAGAGCGGGGTCGAACCGGTTTCTTCGCCAGGAGCACGGGTTCCCTGAGCGGGCGGACCGTGACGATTTCGAGATTGTTGCCGCCGAGGGAAGACCCGGCGGACGGATTGATGGACAGTACCTTCACAGCCGACACTCTCAGGAAGATGTCAGATTACCGGAGTTCCGGAATGGCGCGCGTGCGTCGGGCGGGGATCGTCCCCCCGTGACGCGCAACCCAGGGCTGGCGCCAAGGCGCCGCACGCTTCAACCGGCGTTCAGAAACGCCCGTCCGCGCCGTAGACCGCCGGCGCCTTGCCGTGTGCGCCGCGGATCGCGTCGAGCGCGCTCTTGTTATAGGTCATGCGCGTGCGCACCAGCCGGCCATTGGTTTCGTTGGTGCGCCGCGCCGTCTTCGCAAGTGCGACGACGTTGGACCAGCGTGCGCCCACCTCGGGAGAACGGGCGACCGTGTCCGCCATGTCGGCCAGCCGGTTGCCGCTCAGCCAGGCGCTGCGCGCCCTGCCCAGCGTCTGCAGTCGCCCGTACAGTTCGCTCTTGCGCGCGACGATCGCCGGCAACGCGCTGACGTCGGCACTGCGCGACAGCGTGTGCTGCTCTTCGTCGAGCGCGACGACGAACGCTTCGAGCGTGCCGCATTCGTCGTCGAGCAGGGTGAGCAGCGCGGGAAAGTCGGGCGGCGGCGCGGAAATCGTTGCGGAAGTCGTCATGGCAGGGCGTGGATTTGGAGATTAGAAGAGTTCCTGCGCCGAACTGAGCATGCCGTCGGCGATCCGCGCGGGGTCGACGTTGTACGAACCGTCGGCGATCGACGCCCGCAGCGCCGCGACGCGCGCCATGTCGATATCGCCGCTCGGGTCGCTCGCCGAGGCCCGCAGTTGCGAGGAAAACGGCGATAGATGCACGTTGCCGCTGCCCGACATGCCGGACAGTGGCGAGGAAACAACGGTGGCGGCGGCCCAGGAGCTGCCGTTCGCCGGATTGCTGCCCGACAGCATGGTGCCCGTGAGCGTATTGCCTTGCGTGCCGGCAGAGGAGGCGCCGGCCTTCTGCATCGCAGAGGCCGGGAGATTCGGTATGGAAGAGTTGTCAAGTTTCACAGCATTTCCCCAGGGGATGTACTTCCTTTAACGGCGGCCCTGGGTCGAACTTTAACAAATATCGCATCTTTTACCGACGCACCAGCGGCGGCGCCGGCCACGTGGGCCGGTGAAGGGGGCGGAGGGCGCCGTTACATGGACACCTCGACGGACGTATCCGCTTGCGCGATGCCGCTGATGACGGTGCCGGACGCGGTGCGTACCCGCACCGACTGGCCGACCGCGGCGTTCGCCAGCGCGCTGCCTTCCGACGACACCGCGAAGCCGTCGCCGCGGGCGACGACCCGCACCTGCTGGCCGTAGCGGATCGCCAGCGCTGCGTGCACCATGTCCGAGCGCAGCGGAAAACCGGCGGTGACGGCGTTGTTGGTGATGGCGCCCACTACCTGGCTCGGGTTCGTGACGAGGGTGGCCGGCAGCGCCGTCAGGTCGCCATGACGCGGTTCGAGATCCTGCGCGCCGATCGTGTCGCCGACGTTCAGGGTGCGCGCGGCGACGAAGTAATCGCCGATCACGCCGATGCGCGCCTGCAGATAGATCGTCCAGGGCCGCTCGCCATTGCAGCGCACGCCGACCATCGCGCGTCCCCAGAGCCGTACGCCCGGCGGCACGAAGGGTTCGAGCGCGCCGCAGGTCGTCAGCCCGCGCGGCGCGGCCGACACCAGGCTGATCGTGACCTTGCCCGGCAGACCCTCGGTCTGCTGCACCAGGAAACTCAACGCCGCGTCCTTCACCAGTTCGAAATTCTGTCCGCCGTCGGCCAGCAGCCCGCCGGGCTCCGCCCCCACGCCGGCGCCATTCGCGGCCAGGGCCGGCTGCATGCCGAGGCACGGCAGTGCCACGAGCAGCACCGGCGCCAGCGAGCACGCCACGATCCGCCGTGCCGCCCGCATGCCACGATGTGCCAGCCCATGCAGCGAGCGCAGGGCGTTCGCCGCCCTGTGCGTCGTGCGATCGGCCCGGGGGGCGATCGTGCTGTCGGTCCGAACCACGGCCATGGGGAACTCCGGTTTTTCCAATAGAACGCATTCTAGGCAGCGCCCGTCGCATTGCATCGGGCGAATTGAACGACCAACACCCTCTTGTTTCCTCATTTGCCGATTCGGCTCGCGCGTAGCATCTCATCCATGGCTGGAAAGGCTTACCCAGCGTGCATGTGCAACGGAGCGGGCGATGGACAAACTCGATGCGGAATTCAATTTCGGACGGCAGGCGCTGGATCTGCGCGCGTACCGGCAGCAACTGGCGTCCGAAAACATCGCGAACGTCGACACGCCGAACTACAAGGCGCGCGACGTCGATTTCGCCAGCTCGCTGAACCGCGCGCTCGGCAGTCAGGGCGCCGCGGGCGGGACGACGCTCTCCAGCGCGGATGCGCGCGGCGGCAGCAGTTACGTGGGCGGCAGTCTGCCGATGACGGCGACGCATGCGGGACATCTCGCGGGCGTCGCCGGCTCCGCCGCCGCCGCGATGGCGTCGGGCGCCGTGTACGGCACGCCGCAGTATCGCGTCCCGAACCAGCCCAGCCTCGACGGCAACACCGTCGAACTCGATTCGGAGCGCGTCAACTTCGCCGACAACGCGCTGCATTACGAAACCGGGCTGACGGTCATCAATCAGCAGGTCAAGACGATGCTCGCGGCGGTATCGGGCGGTTCCTGAGAACGGGCCGGCGACGCAGCCCGGTTCCGGGCCGGTGGTATCGCCGTGACGATGCAGGACGTACTAATGGAGAAGGAGCGGTGCGATGTCTTCGATGATGAGTATCTTCCAGGTGGCCGGTTCGGCGATGAACGCCGAATCCCAGCGTCTGAACACGACCGCCAGCAACCTGGCGAACGTCGACAGCGTCGCCGGTCCGGACGGCAAGCCCTACGTGGCGAAGCAGGTGGTGTTCGCCGTCGCGCCGCTCAACGCGCGGCAGCCGGGGGGAACGGGGCAGGTGGGGCCGTCGGCGATCGGCGGCGTCAAGGTGACCGGCGTCATCGACGACCCGTCGCCGATGAAGATGGTGTACGACCCGACCAACCAGGCGGCGAACGGCGACGGCTACGTGACGATGCCGAACGTGGACCCGGTGCGCGAGATGGTCAACATGATCTCGGCGTCGAAGTCCTACCAGGCCAACGTCGAATCGATGAACACGGCGAAGAGTCTGATGCTCAAGACGCTGACCCTCGGACAATGAAGTTTAGGAGCTTGACGGATGGACACGATCAGCAGCAGTAGTGCGGTGACGAACAGCGCGGTGCCCAAGGCGGTGCTCAATGCCGTCAACGGCCGGTCCGCCGGCCGCAGCGCCGAGGATCAGGCCGGCGCCGCCGCCGCGGCCGGCGCGGTCGCCGCCGCCGGCGCGCCGGGCGCCGCCCCCGAGGCGGGTGCCGCGGGCCTGGGCGAAGCGCTGGGCGGCGCGGCGGGCGCGTTGTCGAAGTCGACCGGCGCGCCGGGCTCGACGAAGAGCGCGGCCGACATGCAGTCGACCTTCATGAAGCTGCTGACCACGGAAATGAAGAACCAGGACCCGACGAACCCGATGGACAGCTCGCAGATGACCTCGCAGCTGGCGCAGATCAATACGGTGTCGGGCATCGCCGGACTGAACACGACGCTCAGCTCGCTGGCCACGCAACTGAACGCGACGCAGCAGGTCTCGGCCAGCGCGCTGATCGGCAAGAGCGTGCTGGCGAACGGCAACGGCATCCAGGTGGCCGCGGGCAAGGCGAGCGCCTTCGGCATGCAATTGACGGCGCCCGCCTCGGCGGTAAAGGTCACGGTCGTCGACGCGGGCGGCCATCCGGTGCGCTCGATGGCGCTGGAGTCGAAGGAAACCGGCATGACGCCATTGAGCTGGGACGGCAAGGACGATACCGGCAAGACCGTGGCGGACGGCTCGTACACCTTCAAGGTCTCGGCGTCGAACGGGGCGGACCCGGTCAGCGCGACGGCGCTGTCCCAGTCGAAGGTCAACAGCATCGTGCAGCAGCCGAACGGCACCGCCGGTCTCATGCTCGGCAACGGCGCAACGACGAGTCTGTCCAGCGTCGCGCAAATTCTCTAACGTCTTTCACGTTCGTCAGGAAACACCACCATGGCATATTCCCAGGCACTGAGCGGTCTGTCGGCCGCGTCGAGCGATCTCGACGTGATCGGCAACAATATTTCGAACGCCAACACCGTCGGCTACAAGCAAAGCGGCGCACAGTTCGCCGCCCTGTACGCGACGGCGATGCATACCAGCATGAACAACGGTCCCGGCATCGGCACCAGCGTGTCGAAGATCACCGAAAAATTCACGCAGGGTACCATCAGCGAAACCGGCCAGACGCTCGACATGGCGATCAACGGCAACGGTTTCTTCCAGACGGCGAACGCCGCGGGCGCGAAGAGCTATACGCGCAACGGCCAGTTCTCGCTCGACGCGGGCGGCAAGATCGTCAACGCGCAGGGCCTGAACCTGATGGGCTATGCGGCGGATGCGAAGGGCGTGCTGAATACGTCCGCGCCGGTGCCTTTGTCGATTCCGAGCGGCTCGATTCCGCCGTCGATGTCGACCAAGGTCAACAGCGAGGCCAACCTGAACGCCAGCAGCAAGCCGCCCGCGGAAAAGCCGTTCAACGCGAGCAACACCGCGACGTACAACAATGCGACCACCGCGCAGATCTTCGATTCGCTCGGCAACGCGCACACGCTGAACATGTATTACGTCAAGGAGCCGGCCACCAACGGCCAGCCGTCGAGCTGGAACGTCTATGGCAGCATGGACGGCGCGCCGGTGGGCTATTCCGCGGGCTCCGCCCCCAAGACGATCGCGCAATTGTCGTTCGACCAGAGCGGCAAGGTGGTCGGCAACGGCCTGTCGAACATCACGCTGTCGATGCCCAAGGGCGCGACCGCGTCGCAGCCGATCAAGCTCGACCTGTCGAAGACCACCCAGTTCGGCAGCGATTTCGCCGCCACCTCGGTGACCAGCGACGGCTGCTCGGCGGGGTCGCTGTCGTCGTTCTCGATCGACAATTCCGGCAAGCTGATGGGCACCTACTCGAACGGGCAGAGCGCGACGCTCGGCCAGGTGTCGCTGGCGAGCTTCGCCAACGAGGGCGGCCTGGTGAACCTGGGCAACAACGTCTTCGCCGAAAGCGCGTCGTCCGGGCAGCCGCAGGTGGGCGTGGCGGGCACCGGTGCGCTGGGCAATCTGAAGTCGGGTGCGACCGAAGCCTCGAACGTCGATCTGACGTCGTCGCTGGTCGACCTGATCACGGCGCAGCGGTACTACCAGGCGAACGCGCAGACCATCAAGACGCAGCAGTCGGTCGACCAGACCCTGATGAATCTGTGACGCGTCCGTGACGTTTTGCAGGCCCCTGAATCCATCACATAGGGCGCGCGGCGCGCGCCCGAGCGGAGCGGCGAAGAGGACATGGACAAGCTGATCTATACGGCGATGAGCGGGGCCTCACAGGCGCTCGATCAACAGGCGAGCATCGCCAACAACCTGGCCAACGCCTCGACGGCGGGCTTTCGCGCGCAGTTGTCGTCGTACCGCTCGGTGCCGCTGGAAACCGCGACGAGCGGCGGCGCCACCACGCGGACCTTCGCGCTGACCAGCAACCCGGGCACGGATTTCACTCCGGGTCCGATCGACCGCACCGGCAATCCGCTGGACGTCGCGATCCAGGGCGACGGCTGGATCGCGGTGCAGACCACCAACGGCGACGAAGCCTATACCCGCGCCGGCAATCTGCACGTGGACCAGAGCGGTCAGCTGGTGAACGGTCAGGGGCAGCAGATCATGGGCAAGGGCGGCCCGATCGCGATTCCGCCGGGCGCGAAGCTCGATATCGCGAACGACGGCACGATTTCGTCGTTCAGCGGCGCCGGCAACACGGCGACGGTGGTCGACACGATCAAGCTGGTGAAGCCGTCGAACGTCGCGTTGAAGCGCGGCGACGACGGCCTGTTCCGGACCGCGGACGGCAGCGCGCTGAGCGCCGACGCGACCGTGCAGGTCGCCCCCGGTTCGCTCGAGGGCAGCAATGTGAATACCGTGCAGGCGATGGTGGCCATGATCGATAACGCGAGAAGCTTCCAGATGCACATGAAGATGCTCGACATGGCGTCGACGAATGAACAGTCGGCGAACCAACTGCTGAATTTCAGCGGCTGAAGTTAGGTATCGGACGCGCGGCGTCCCCGCAACATCCGATGCAAGCAGTCCCGCAACAAGCCGGCGCCAGACGCCGCCAAGATTCGACACCGTATCACTCGCGACCACCACGACGCCATGAATCGCTCTCTGTATATCGCCGCCACCGGCATGAATGCCCAGCAGTCGCAGATGGACACCATCTCGAACAACCTGGCCAACGTCAACACGACCGGCTTCAAGGGTTCGCGTGCGGTGTTCAGCGACCTGCTCTATCAGACGGTGCGCCAGCCGGGCGCCGCGTCCAGCCAGGACACGACGTTGCCGTCCGGCCTGCAAATGGGTACCGGCGTGCACCAGGTGGCCAGCGAGCGCCTATACACGCAGGGCAACATGCAGCAAACCGGCAACTCGAAGGACATCGCGATCAATGGCCAGGGTTTCTTCCAGGTGCAGATGCCGGACGGCACGACGGCGTACACCCGCGACGGCTCCTTCCAGACCAACCAGAACGGCCAGCTGGTGACCGCCGCGGGCTACCCGGTGCTGCCGGCGGTGACGATTCCGCAGAATTCGACGTCGTTCACGGTGTCCAACGACGGCGTGGTGTCGGTGACGCAGCAGGGTTCGGCGGCGACGGTCCAGGTCGGCCAGGTGCAGCTCGCGCAATTCATCAATCCGACCGGGCTGGAAGCGTTGGGCAACAATCTGTTCGCCGAGACGCAGTCCTCGGGCGCGGTCAACACCACCGCCCCGGGCGTGAACGGCGCGGGAACGCTGAACCAGGGCTATGTGGAGGCGTCGAACGTCAACGTCGTGGAGGAGCTGGTCAACATGATCCAGACGCAGCGCGCCTACGAGATCAACAGCAAGGCGGTGCAGACGTCGGATCAGATGCTGCAGACGCTCAGCCAGTTGAGCGTCTGATTCCGGCATGAGCAATCACGTGTCCACGTCCACCGTTCCCTCCCGGCGCGCGCGCGGCGCGCGCCCGTCCGTCCTGGCGCGCCTCGTGCGGCGCTCGCTGCCCGTGCGTCTGGCGCGGCTGCTGGTGCACGGCCTGCCCACTTCCGTGTCCGGCTCGGTCTGGGCGGGGTCGCTGATCGCGGCCGCGCTGCTGCTGGTCCTCTCGACGGTGCCCGCGCATGCCGAGCGCGTGCGCGATCTGGCCTCGATCCAGGGCGTGCGCGACAATCCGCTGATCGGCTATGGCCTGATCGTCGGCCTCGACGGTACGGGCGACCAGACCACGCAGACGCCGTTCACCGTGCAAAGCTTGTCGAGCATGCTGTCGCAACTCGGCGTCACGCTGCCGAGCGGCAGCGGCATGCAGCTGAAAAACGTCGCCGCGGTGATGGTGACCGCCGCCTTGCCGTCCTTCGTGCGTCCGGGGCAGGCGATCGACATCACCGTCTCCTCGCTCGGCAACGCGAAGAGCCTGCGCGGCGGCACCTTGCTGATGACGCCGCTCAAGGGCGCGGACGGCCAGGTCTACGCGATCGCCCAGGGCAATCTGCTGATCGGCGGCGCCGGCGCCAGCGCGAACGGCAGTTCGGTGCAGATCAATCATCTGTCGGTGGGGCGGATCAGCGGTGGCGCGATCGTCGAGCGCGCCGTGCCGACCAATCTCGCGGCCGACGGCATCGTGCGGCTCGAGCTCAACGATACGAGCTTCGACAACGTCATGCGCATCACCAACGCCGTGAACACGCGCTTCGGGCAAGGCACGGCGAGCGCGCTCGACGGGCGCACCGTCGCGCTGCGTCCGCCGCTCGACCCCAACCAGCAGGTCGCCTTCCTGGCCGGCATCGAGGATGTCGACGTCACGCCGCAGATCGGCAACGCGAAGGTGGTGCTCAACGCCCGCACGGGTTCGATCGTGATGAACCGGATGGTGACGTTGCAGGTCTGCGCCGTCGCGCACGGCAACCTGTCGGTGATCGTCAACACCACGCCCTCGGTCAGCCAGCCAAATGCGTTGAGCAGCGGCGGCACGACCACCACCACGCAACAGTCGACCATCCAGGTCAAGCAGGAACCGGGCGCGTTGCGGGTGATCGGCCCGGGTGCCTCGCTGGCCGAGGTGGTCAAGGGATTGAACGCATTGGGCGCGACGCCGGGCGATCTGATGTCGATTTTGCAGGCGATGAAAGCGGCGGGCGCGCTCAACGCGGATTTGGAGATTATCTGATGAACGATATGAAAACGGCGGGCATGGGCGGCATGGGCGGGGCTGCCTCGGACCTGACGCAGCGTTTCTCGCTCGACACCCAGGGGTTCGACGCCTTGCGGCGCACCGCGCGGGACGACCCGAACGCCGCGGCGAAAACGGTCGCCAAGCAGATCGACGCGTCCTTCCTGCAGATGATGCTCAAGAGCATGCGCGACGCGACGCCGTCCGAAGGCGTGCTCGACAGCCAGGACGGCAAGACCTATACCTCGATGCTCGACGGTCAACTGTCGCAGCAGCTCTCGGGCAAGGGCATGGGCCTGGCCGACAGCCTGTTGAAGCAACTCGGCGGCGCGGATCGCCTCGGCGGCCATGGCGGCGCGGGAGCGGGCGGCCTGGCGGGTGCGGCGGGTGCGGCGGGTGCGGCGGACGCCGGACGCGGCGGCATCGGCGGTGCGTCGGCGAACGCGGCCGCCGACGGGTCCACGGGCGGCACGGGAGACGGCCTGGGAAACGTATTGGGCGGAATGGGAAAGCGAGCGGGTGACATCGCCGGCAACGCCGCGAACGGCCTGGATGGCCGCGCGCAGGCATATGGCGATGTCTCCGGCACGGCTTCTCTGCGTTCCGCCAATCCTTATTCGTTGAGCGCCGTGGCACCGCTGCGCGGCAACAGCAAGTCCGACCACGTCAACGCCTTTATCGAAAAACTGTCGCCGGCGGCCCAGGCCGCCAGCCGGGCGACCGGCATTCCGGCGCATTTCATTCTGTCGCAGGTCGCGCTCGAATCCGGCTGGGGCAAGAGCGAGATCCGCGGCGCGGGCGGCAGCCACAGCCATAACGTGCTGGGCGTGAAGGCGGGAAGCGACTGGAACGGCCCGACCGTGACGGCGACCACCACCGAATACGTCCACGGCCAGCCGCACCGGGTCCAGGAGACCTTCCGTTCGTACGGCTCGTACCAGGAAGCGCTCGAGGATTACGCGAAGGTCCTGAAGGGCAACAGCCGGTATCAGCCGGCGCTGCGCGCCTCCAATACCGCGAGCGGTTTCGCGAACGGCATGCAGAAGGCGGGTTACGCCACCGACCCGCACTATGCGAAGAAACTCCTGGCCATCATCAAGCAGATGGTTTGACTCAAGTTATCGCCGGTCCTGCCGTTATCACCGATAACGTCGGTGTATAGGCCCCAGGGGTGAGAAGGATCGAGCGATGAGCAATTCACTTTTCAATGTCGGACTGAGCGGTCTCAACTCCGCCCAGTACGGGCTGACGACCACGGGACACAACATCGGCAATGCGTCGACGCCGGGTTACAACCGCGAGTCGGTGATCCTCAAGCCGGCGTCGGGCCAGTTCACGTCGAGCGGCTATATCGGCACCGGCGTGCAGACCGATACGATCAAGCGCGCGTACAGCGCGTCGCTGAGCGCGTCGCTGAACGCCGCGCAGTCCACCGGCGCGGCGCTGGGCACCTTCACGACCGAGGCGAAATCGCTCAACGCGGTGGTGGGCGACCCGTCGGGCGGCATCGCGACCAACCTCACCGGCTTTTTCTCCGCCGCGCAGAGCCTGTCGGCGAACCCGTCGGATACCGCGGCGCGCACGTCGATGATGGGGGCGGCGAACGCGTTGACCGAACAGATCAACGCCGCCACCGGGCAGATGGACGCGGCCCGCGGCAACGTCAACACGCAAATCGCCGCCACGGTCGAGGACATCAACACCGCCGCGAAGACGATCGCCACGCTGAACAAGCAGATTACCGCGGCCGGAGCGGCGGGGCAGCCGCCGAATTCCCTCCTCGACGCGCGCGACAAGCAGGTCAGCGATCTGAGCAATCTCGTCAACGTCAAGGTCATGACGCAGCCCGACGGTTCCTACAATGTCATCACGGGGACCGGCCAGCCGCTGGTCATCGGCTCGCAGACCTTCGACCTCGCGGCCAAGCCGTCGCCGGCGGACCCATCGGAATTGACCATCGCCTACGACGGCGCCGGGCATGGCAATCCGGACGCCGCGCCCGGCTATCTCGCCGAAGGGGCGATCACCGGCGGCAAGCTCGGCGGTCTGCTGCGTTTCCGCTCGGAAATGCTCGACCCCGCGCAGAGTCGGCTCGGCACGATCGCCGCGGCCTTCGCCGGGGGCGTCAACAAGCAGAACGCGGCCGGGCTCGACCTGACCGGCAAGCCGGGCGGCAAGCTTTTCGAGCTGGGGACCCCGGAGGTCTCCGCCGCCCGGGAAAACACCGGCAGCGGAGCGGTCACCGCGCGTTTCGCCGACACCGCCGCGCTGACCGGCGACCGCTACGAGCTGTCGTTCGACGGACAGCAATACAGCGTGAACAACCAGACGACCGGCGCCAGGACGGCCGTCACCAAATGGCCGGCGACGGTCGACGGCGTGGAGTACGACCTGCGCGGCAAAATGGCGGCCGGCGACCGGTTCGGCTCGACCCCCACGCGCGGCGTCGGCGCCGCGCTGGCGATGGCCACCACGCAGGGCAGCGCGATCGCCGCGGCGACGCCGCTGGTGGCCGGATCGGCGGCGGGCAACGCCGGCACCGGCACGGTGGCGGTGAGCGACATCGATGCCGCGTACGCGAGCCATCCGCTGAACGCCACCGTGACGCTGAAGTATGCGAACGCACCCGCGGCGGCGGGCGCCGCCGGCGCCAACGGCGCGAGCGCGGGCGGCCCCGCGTTGCGGGGTTTTCCGGCCGACCAGGATGTCACGATCACGACGCCGGCCGGCGGCAGCAAGACCTATGCGGCGCCCGCCGACGGCGTGCCTTTCGTGCCGGGCGCCACCGTCAAGTTCGGCGGTGTGTCGTTGACGCTGGGCGGCGCGCCGAAAGTGGGCGACACGTTCAGCGTCGCGCACAACGGCGCGCTCAGCGGCGACGGCAGCAACGCGCTGAAGCTGGGCAATCTGCAGAACGCGAAGCTGGTCGCCTCGGGCACGCTGACGCAGGGGTACGCGGACTATATCGATCAGGTCGGCACGCAGGCCTCGCAGGCGACGGTGGCCAGCGCCACGCAGACGACGCTGATCGGCCAGCTCACGGCGCAACAGCAATCGGTGTCCGGCGTGAACCTCGACGAGGAAGCCGCCAATCTGATGCAGTACCAGCAGATGTACCAAGCCAACAGCAAGGTGATCCAGACGGCCGGCACGCTGTTCGATACGATCCTCGAGCTGGTCAAATAAGAGACAAGGCCATGCGCATCGCGACCAGCACGCTCTACAACACCAATGTCGACACCATCGGCGGCCAGCAGGCGTCGCTCGTCGACCTGCAGGGTCAGCTTTCCACCGGCAAGCGCATCAACACGGCGGCCGACGATCCGCGCGGCGCGGCGCAGACGGTGCGCTTGAGCCAGTCGAACAACAAGCTCACGCAGTACACCGGCAATCTGTCGGCCGCGAAAACCGCGCTGCAACTGGAGGACAGCACGCTGGGCAACGTCACGACGTTGATCCAGCAGGCGCAGTCGCTGGTGGTCTCGGTCGGCAACGCCACGCTCGACTACAACGCCGGTTCGGCGCTGGCGACCAAGATCGAATCGATCCGCGACCAGATGCTCGAGGCGGCCAACGCTACCGACGGGCAGGGCAACCATGTCTTCGGCGGTTTCGAGACCGCGAGCGCGCCGTTTTCGCTCGACGCGCAGGGGCAGGGGGTCTACACCGGCAGCCCGGGGCAGCGCAGCGTGCAGGTCAGCGACGGCCGGACGATGCCGGTGGGCGACGTCGGCAGCAAGCTGTTTCAGGGGGTGTCGGCGGGTGCGGCGCGGGTCGTCGCGGCGGCGGCGGGCAACACGGGTTCGGCGGTGCATGGCGCGACATCGACGGTGGACTCGCACGATCCCGCCTTCGGCGACAGCTTCGCCATCGCCTTCAAGGTCGCCGGCAATGGCGCCACCACGTATTCGGTTCACGACACGACGTCGAACACCGAGGTGCTCAAGGATCAGCCGTACAAGGAAGGCACCGGCATCAGGTTCGCCGGCCAGAGCGTCACGGTCTCCGGCGCGCCGGCGAATGGCGACGCGATCACCGTCGGCTCCGCGCAATCGGCGGGCACGGACCTGTTCCGCACCTTGACGGATGTCGCCAACGCGGTGCGGGCCGGGCAGCCCGGCTCGGTCGGCAACGCGAAGATCACGAATGCGATGACGACCGCCGAGATCAAGCTCGGCAATTCGCTGGACAACATTCTGACCGCGCAGGCGTCGGTGGGCGCGCGCGAGCAGGAGGCGGACACGCTGAGCGGCCAGCACACCGATACCGGGTTGCGGTATCAGTCGCAATTGTCCGATATCACCGGCTCGGATTTCGTCTCGGCGTACAGCCAGTTCTCGCAGGTGCAGAACTCGCTGCAGGCGGCGGAAAAGACCTTCATGCAGGTGCAGAACCTGTCGTTGTTCGATCAGATCAAGTAAGGTCCGGGCACGTTGCCGAATCTCGCGGGACGGCCCGACGCGTGATCGAGGCAATGACGCTGTCCTGAAGCCTCGCGGCAGGCATTGCTTTGGCGATGCGCGCCGCGAGGCTTTTCGTCGTGCGGCGCCGCGCGCGCTTTCCCTGTATCAGACCAGTCTACTGTCTGTCCGAGACTGACATCCACATAATCCGTCCTCGAAACACCCGGCATGGCATGCCGAAACATTCATATGTTTTGCATACCTAAATTAAATATTTCGATTGCCGCGAAAAGGCGATGGCAGCCGAGGGGCGGGCGCATTTTCGAGGCATACGAGACAAAAGGACGTCACGGTCATGATTCGTCACAAAAATGGTATGAGGAAAGCAGTCGACGCCGCATCGCACGGACGAAAAAGCGGTGTTCCGGTCGCGCTGATGTCGTTGCTGGCGGCATCGGCGTTTGCCGCGAATCCCGCCCATGCGGCGGAGGGTCTGTCGCTGAACGACCATCTGGTCGATCGTGTGGGAAGCGCGGAGGAAGCGCAGGCGATTCTGGAAAAAATCAATGCGACCCATGCGTCCCACAGCGACGCGGACCGGCTGACCGGCGCGCTGGTCGCCGCGGAGAAGAATGCCGAGGATATCGGATTGATCGCCGCGCTCGTCAAGGAAGCCGATATCGAGAAGCGGTTCCAGGGAGTCGACGCGAGTGCGCGCGAACAAGGCGCGCAGCTTGACGGTTTGCATGCGAAGCTCGTCAATCTTCAGGAAGACACGGACTCCTTCATGAGCGATTCCATCATCCAGCACGTGCAGGGCGCCTCCAGTGCCGAAGGCGCACTCGCACTGGGCGACCGGGCGAATGCCGCCGGCGCGGGCAGCACCACGCTGGGTGTCGATGCGCACGCGAAGGCGGCGAACTCGGTGGCGCTTGGCGCGGGTTCCGTGGCGGATCGCGAGAACACCGTCTCCGTCGGCAGTCAGGACGTGCAGCGCACGGTCTCGAACGTGGCGGCCGGCGTGGCAGCCCACGATGCGGTCAACGTGCAGCAATTGAACACCCATCTCACGCAGTCGAAGCAGGAGTCCGTCGCGGCGGCCAAGCGGTATACCGATCAGCAAGTCGGCGAGATCCGCGGCGATATCGGTCAGATCCGCGGCGAGATGCGCCAGATGGACCGCGCGTTCCGCAAGGGCATCGCTTCGGTGGCCGCGTTGCAGATGACCACGCCGTATGCGCCGGGCCGTGTCGCGGTGAATGCCGGCACCGCGATGTATCGCGGTCAGGCCGCGGCCGCCGTCGGCGTGTCGTATTGGAACACGGCCGGCGACTTCAACGTCAACGCGGGTGTGTCCACGGCCGGTGGCAACAGCACCGTCGTGCGCGCGGGCGTCGGCTACCTGTTCTGATGCGCGGGTGTGTCCTCCGCGCTCCGCGGGGGACGCCAGGGCCCCGTGACGCTTGCCCCGTCACGGGGCTTTTGCCGTCGGGAAGGCGGCCATGTCAGACCGATGCCGGCGGCCGCTTGATCGCCGCGGAGGTGGCGCGGCGTGTTTTCACCACCGGTAATCCACGCCGGCGAACACTTGCCGTCCATAACCGAACGCACACCATTCACCGTAATAACACGACGCCACGTAGCGCCTGTTGAACAGGTTCTGCGCATTCACGTAGATGTCCGACCCCTTGAGTTTCGGCCAGGCGCGGCCCAGGTCGTAGCGCATCGTCGCGTCCGCCAGGAAGAAGCTCCGCACCTTGAAGCTGTTGTCGGTGCTGTACGTGGTCCCGGTGTAGCGCCCGCCCGCGCCGATCGACAAGCCCGCCAACGGCATGCCGTCGAAACGATAATTCGCCCAGACGGATGCCTGGTTCTCGGGTACGGCGGGCAGGAATTTGCCTTGCAGCCCCGTGTTGTCGCGCGTGTATCTGGTATTCGTGTACGCGTACGCGGCGGTGACGTCGAGCGCACGCGTCGGGCTTACCTTGGCGGACAACTCGACGCCGCGCGAACGGGCCTGACCCGATTGCGCCTGGTAATTCGGGTTGTTGGCGTCGGTGGTCAGCAAGTTGTTGCGCGTGAGATCGAAGAGCGCGGCGGTGAACAGGGCGCTCGTGTTCTTCGGTTGGTACTTGACGCCCACTTCGTACTGATGCGCGCGTTCCGGATCGAACGGCTTGCCGCTCGCATCGGTGCCCGCCTGCGGGACGAAGGACTGCGTGACGCTGACATACGGCGCGATGCCCGAATCGAATACATAGGTCAGCCCGGCCCGCCCGGTGAAGGCGCGATCCGACTGGTTCGACGTCGTCCCGAACGCCTCGGCGGTGGTATGGGTCGTCGCCCAATCCTCGCGGCCGCCGAGCGTCAGGAGGACCTTGCCGAAATGCATCTGGTCCTGTAGATAGACGCCATATTGCGACGCCCGAATCCGCGTCATCGCGAGGTCGGGCGGCGTGATCGCCTGCGCGTTGTCCGGTGCGAAGAGATCCAGCGATGGCGCGGTGCCAAAGCCTACGTTGTACCCGCTGCCGACATGTTGATAATCGAAGCCGGCGAGCAGGGTGTGATCGAGCGGACCGGTGGCGAAGTTGCCTTCGATCGAATTGTCGATGCTGTAGGTGTTCATCGTATCGTTCGATTCGGCGGTGCCGCGGTCGAGCGTGCGCATGTCGGCCTCCAGCCCGGAATCGTAGACGCTTTCGTACTCCTGTCCCAGATGCAGCCAGCGCGCGTTGGAGCGCACGGTCCAGGTGGGCGTCAGGCGTTTCTCGAATTGCCAGCCCAGCGATGTCTGCGTGCGTTGGAACTTCTCGAAATTGACGTCGCCGTCGTAGAAGTTGCCGGGCAGCTTGCCGAACGGATTATTGAGAACGGTGCCGTACGGCGGCACGGCGCCATACGAGGTGCTGCGCGGATCGCGCTGGTAGAGCGCGAGCAGCGTGAGCGTCGTATCGCGGTCGGGCCGCCACGTGAAGGACGGCGCGATCGCCAGGCGTTCGTTGCGGGTGGTGGCGACCTGTCCGTCCTCGGTGCGGGCGATGCCGGTAACGCGATACAGATAACGGGGATCGTCGCCGATCGGTCCCGAGAAATCGAATTTGGCTTGTTTGTGCCCGTAATTGCCGAATTCGATGCCGATCTCGTGCTGGGGTTCGACGGTGGGCAGCCGGCTTTCCTGGTTGAGGATGCCGCCCGCCGAAGCCTGCCCGTACAGGACGGAGACGGGTCCGCGCAATACCTCGATGCGCTCCATCAGATACGGGTCGATCTGCGGCGTGCCGTAATAATTGTTGGTCAACAGTTTCAGGCCGTTCCAATACGTATCCGCCGAAAAGCCGCGTACGGTCAATAGATCGTAGCGGGTGGCGATGCCGCCCCGCGTTTCGGGCGTCACGCCGGCTTCGTAGCGCACGGCCGCGTTGAGCGTCTGCGCGTTTTGCTGATCCATTTGCTCGCGCGTGACCACGGAAACGGATTGCGGTGTTTCGAGCAGCGACGTCTTTGTTTTCGTCGCGCCGAGACTGTCGCGCGCGACCACGCCCTTCACCGTTCCATAAGGCCCGCCATCGCTTTGCCCGGTCACCGTGACCGCGGACAGGGCGCCCACCGTGCTCGGCGTGCTGCTGGAGGCGCGGCTTTGCCGGGTCGACGCGGTGTCGCCGGCACGCTCGTCGGCCGACGTATCCGTAGCCGCCGCCGCGTGGGCGGGCGGACCCGCGATGAAGCTGGAAAACGTCATCACCCCCGCGGAGAGCAACGCGGCGCGAACGGTGCGCGGCCCCCGGCGAGCGCAGCGGGGCGACCGCGCGGTGGCGGCGAACGTGGCGTGCGGCGTGGTGGAAGGGAAGGGGGGATGTTATGCCATGGCGCGTTCTCTTGAGCAAACAAATGAATTCCGCTTCGGAGAAGGCCCATGCCATCGCAATACCGGAATCTCAGGCCGAATCTCAGGCCAATAAGGACTGCGAATCGATAGGGGGCGCCGGTTCGCCGAACGGGGAAACCGGGTCGATCCAGGGGAACGGAATCATGGCGGGCGGCTCGCCCGCAAGGGAGTTCCAGGCGGATCCTTCTCCAGACGCTGTAATTTTATAATACGAATGGTAACGATTCGTATTTATACAGTAATTCAATTGTAATGACCAGCGCTTCCGGCTGCATGCTCGACCCGGAAGCGCTCCGCTGCATGGCAGTGCGCTACACCGCGATCATGTCCCGCACCCCATTCGCGGCCATGTCCCCGCCCGCGCCCCGTGCGACGATCTCGCCGCGCTGCATCACCCAGTAGTGATCCGCCAATGCCTGGGCGAACTCGTAGTACTGCTCGACCAGCAGTATCGTCATGCCGAATTCGTCGACCAGACGCCGCAGGGTACGGCCGATCTCGGTGATGATCGACGGCTGGATGCCTTCGGTCGGTTCGTCGAGGATGAGCAGTCGCGGCTCGCCCATCAGCGCGCGGCCGATCGCCAGCTGCTGTTGCTGGCCGCCGGAGAGATCGCCGCCGCGCCGGTGCTTCATGTCGGCGAGCACGGGGAACAGCGCATAGATGCGCTCCGGTACCGCGGCGGGGATCTTGCGCGATGCCGCGCCGATCAGCAGGTTTTCCTCCACCGTGAGCCGCGGGAAAATATCGCGCCCCTGCGGCACGTAGCCCAGGCCGCGCGCGACCCGCGCCGGAGTGGACAGGCGCTCGAGCGATGCGCCGCGCCAGCGGATCGTACCGGTGCGTACCGGCGTCACGCCCATCAGGCAGCGCAGCAGGGTCGACTTGCCCACGCCGTTGCGCCCGAGCAGGACGGTGAGCCGGCCTTCCGGCACCGTCATCGCGACGTCGCGCAGGATGTGGCTGCCGCCGTAATATTGGTTCAGCGATTCGACTTCGAGCATGCTGTTTTCTCTTGTTTGCCGGACGCCATGCGTGACTTCAACGCCCGAGATACGATTCGATCACGCGTTCGTCGCGCTTCACCTGGTCCAGCGTGCCTTCGGCGAGCACGGCGCCTTCGGCCATGACGGTGACCCGGCCGGTCTCGCCCGCCAGCGCGGCGACGAAATCCATGTCGTGCTCGACCACCATCATCGAGCACTGGCCGCGCAGGCTGTTGAGCAGGCGCGCGAGTTCCATCGTTTCGTCGTCGGTGATGCCGGCGGCGGGTTCGTCGAGCAGCAGCAGTTGCGGCTGCTGCATGAGCAGCATGCCGATCTCCAGCCGTTGTTTCTGACCGTGCGAGAGCTCGCCCGCGAGACGGTAGGCGGCGTCCTCCAGACGGATGGTTTCCAGCACCTCCTCGATGCGCGCCTGCGCCGGGGCGTCGAGCCGGGCCCGCAGCGCGGCGAACCAGCGTTTGTCCGATTTCATCGCCAGTTCCAGATTCTCCCAGACCGGATGCTGCTCGAAGACGGTGGGTTTCTGGAATTTGCGGCCGACGCCGGCGCGCGCGATCGCCGCTTCGTCGAGCCGGCGCAGGTCGAGCGTCTGGCCGAGGAATACCTTGCCGGACTGCGCGCGGGTCTTGCCGGTGATGACGTCCATCATCGTCGTCTTGCCCGCGCCGTTGGGGCCGATCATGCAACGCAGTTCGCCCGCGTCGATCGACAGCGACAAGGCGTTGAGCGCGCGAAAGCCGTCGAAGCTGACGGTGACGTCTTCGAGATAGAGGATCGGACCGTGCGAAACGTCGATGGCGTCGGGACGCACCACATGCCCGAGTCCCGACGTCAAATGCTGGCCGGCGCCGCTGGCGACGCCAGGCGCGGGGGAGGCGGCCCCGGCGGCCGCGGCCCGGGGGGATTTCAGCGGATTCATGAGGTCCTCCGGCGACGCCGCGCGAGCAGGCCGACGATGCCTTGCGGCAGCAACAGGGGCACGACGACGAAGATCGCGCCGAGAAAGAACAGCCAGTACTCGGGGAAATAGTTCGTGAAGACGCTCTTCGCGCCGTTCACCGCGAGCGCGCCGACGATCGGGCCGATCAGCGTACCGCGGCCGCCCACGGCCACCCAGATCGCCATCTCGATCGAGTTGCCGGGCGACATCTCGCTGGGGTTGATGATGCCGACCTGCGGCACGTACAGCGCGCCGGCGATGCCGCACAGCACCGCCGACACCGTCCAGACGAAGAGCTTATAGCCGAGCGGGCTGTAGCCCAGGAACATGAGGCGCGACTCGCCGTCGCGAATCGCGGTGACCACGCGTCCCAGGCGCGAGGTGACGATCACGCGCAACAGCAGGAAGGCGAGCACCAGCACCGCGAAGGTCAGCACGAAGAGGGTGACGCGCGTCTGGTCGCTGGCGATCGGAAACCCCGCGATGCGCTTGAAGTCGGTGAAACCATTGTTGCCGCCGAAGCCGGTCTCGTTGCGGAAGAACAGCAGCATCGCCGCGTACGTCAGCGCCTGCGTGATGATCGACAGGTACACGCCCTTGACCCGCGAGCGGAACGTGAAGAAGCCGAACACCCAGGCGATCACCGCTGGTGCCACGATCATCACCACGAGCGCGAACAACAGATGCTGGGTGCCGGTCCAGTACCAGGGCAGCGTGTGCCAGTCGAGAAACACCATGAAATCGGGCAGGTCGCTGCCGTACTTGCCCTCGTGCCCGATCTGGCGCATCAGGTACATGCCGATCGCGTAGCCGCCCAGGGCGAAGAACAGCCCGTGGCCGAGGCTGAGGATGCCGCAGTAGCCCCAGACCAGATCCAGCGCAAGCGCGGCGATCGCATAGCACATCAGCTTGCCGGCCAGCGTGATCGCATAGATCGACAGATGCCAGGTGCTGTCGGCGGGAAGCGCCAGCGCGCTCAGCGGCACCAGTACGCCGATGATGACGATCAGCGCGAGCAGACCGACCCAGGCGCGCGGCGACAGAAGCGCCGGCCGGGGCGGCAGGCCGAGCCGGAAGCGCCCGGCGGCCGCGCCCGGCGCGCGGGCGGCGTGCGGGACGCCCGGACCGGGAAGGGGAGGAATCGAGGAAAGTGACATTCAGTGCTCCGCGCTGCGGCCCTTCAGGGCGAACAGCCCCTGGGGACGTTTCTGGATGAAGAGGACGACGAGCAGCAGCACGACGATCTTCGCGAGCACGGCGCCCCAGAAGGGTTCGATCGCCTTGCTGATCACGCCCAGGCCGAACGCGCCGATCACGGTGCCGGCGAGCTGCCCAACGCCGCCCAGCACCACGGACATGAAGGAGTCGATGATGTAGCTCTGCCCGAGGTCCGGGCCGACGTTGCCGATCTGCGCGAGCGCGCAGCCGCCCAGCCCGGCGATGCCGGCGCCGAAGGCGAACGCATAGCTGTCCACGCGCCCGGTGCGTACCCCCACGCAGGCCGCCATCCGGCGGTTCTGCGTGACCGCGCGGATGAACAGGCCCAGGCGGGTGCGGTTCAGCACGCCCCAGGCGAGCACGATCACGGCGACGGAAAAGGCCAGGATGGACAGCCGGTTGTACGGCAGCGTCAAGCCGGGCAGGACGGCGATGCCGCCGCTCATCCACGACGGGTTCTCGACCTGCACGTTCTGCGCGCCGAACAGCATGCGCGTCGCCTGGATCAACAGCAGGCTCACGCCGAAGGTGGTCAGCAGCGTTTCCAGCGGGCGGCCGTACAGATGGCGGATGATCAGGCGTTCGATGACGATGCCCACCAGCGCGGCGGCCAGGAAGGCGGCGGGGATGGCCGCGAGCGGATACCAGTCGAAGGCGCCCGGCAGATGTTGGCGAAACAGGTTCTGCACGATCCAGGTCGCGTAGGCGCCGATCATCAGGAATTCGCCGTGCGCCATGTTGATCACGCCGATCAGCCCATAGGTGATGGCCAGCCCGAGCGCGGCGAGCAGCAGCACGCTGCCCAGGCTCAGCCCGGCGAACAGCGTGCCGACGATTTCGTTGCGGCGTTGTATCGCGGCGAGCGCCTGGATGCCTTGCGCGGCGGCGGCGCGCACGCGGGGGTCGGTGTCGGCGTAGACGCCGCTGGCATCGCGCAGCGTCAGGGGCCGCAGCAGTTCGAGACTGCTGATGCGCCCGGTGGCGGTGATCAGCCCGACCGCCTTGAGGCGGCGCGCCGGATCGGCGTCGTGCAACGCGGTCAGCGCCCACAAGGTTTCCAGGCGCGCGCGCAGTGCGGGATCCTTTTCGCGGGCCAGCGCCGTGTCGATCCGGGGGGCGGCGGCGGGATCGGGGCTGCGCAGCAGCGCGTCGATGGCGGCGCCGCGCACGGTCTTGTCGGGAGAGTCGATGCCGTTCGCGGAGGCGGCCGCGGCCACCTGCCGCCGCAGCACGTTCGACAGGGTCAGCGGCTGGGCCTGCGCGGCGACATCGGCGGCCACGGGCCGATCGTTCAGCGCGTCGTGGTAGGTGTCGCCATGGGCGATGAGGACGACGCCGGCGCTGGTGCCGGTACTGGCGACCGAAACGGTGTCGTCGGCGAGCGCCTGCAGCAGCCGCGCGGCGGCCGTGTCGCCGGTGGCGGCCTGGGCGGCGATCGTCTGGATCGCCTGCGCTTTCGCGTCGAAATCGTCGCTGGCGAGCGGGGCGAGGTCGGCGCGGGTCAACGCCTGCGCGGCGCGCGTGCCGCCGCACAGCAGAACGGCGCTCAGCAGCAGGATGGGTAGAAAAAGCGGCGACTTCATGGGCGGTTCTCCGCGAGGGTCAGGGGCAAACACGCCGGGATGCGCCGCGGCGAAACGCACCGCGGCGACGCACGCCGCCACGGGAGAGGCGATGGCGCGCGGATCTGGCTGACGCGAGACGCGACGCCGCCCGCACGAAACGCGGCGGCGTCACCCGCGTCAGACGAAGCGGCGCAGCAGATCGGCGACCGGCGTGGCCTGGGCGACCACATCCGGCTTGTGCTCGTTGCCCGGGATATACGGGCTCCAGGGCTGCGCGCGGATCGTCGTCTTGGTGCGCCAGACGACGTTGAACTGCCCGTCCGCGCGGACCTCGCCGATCATCACCGGCTTGTGCAGATGGTGATTGCCGTCCATTTCCAGCGTGAAGCCCGAGGGCGCGGCGAACGTCTGGCCGATCATCGCCGGGCGCACCTTGTCGACCGAGGTGCTGCGCGCCTTCTCCACCGCCTGCTTCCACATATGGATGCCGACATAGGTGGCTTCCATCGGGTCGTTCGTCACGCGCTTCGTGCCGCCCGGCAGATTGTTTTTCTGCACCCACGCCGCCCACTGCTTCTTGAACTTGTCGTTGGTCGGGTTTTTCAGCGACATGAAGTAGTTCCACGCGGCGAGGTTGCCCACCAGCGGGCGCGTGTCGATGCCGCGCAGTTCCTCCTCGCCCACCGAGAAGGCCACCACCGGCACGTCCGTCGCCTTCAGGCCCTGGTTGCCCAGTTCCTTGTAAAAGGGCACGTTCGAATCGCCGTTCACGGTCGAGATCACGCAGGTCTTGCCGCCCTGCGCGAAGGTCTTGATGTTGGCGACGATGGTCTGGTAGTCGCTATGCCCGAACGGCGTGTAGACCTCCTGGATGTCGCTGTCCTGCACGCCCTTCGAATGCAGGAAGGAACGCAGGATCTTGTTCGTCGTGCGCGGGTAGACGTAATCGGTACCCAGCAGGAAGAACCGCTTCGCACCGCCGCCTTCCGCGCTCATCAGGTATTCGGTCGCCGGCAAGGCCTGCTGGTTCGGCGCCGCGCCCGTGTAGAACACGTTGCGCGACATTTCCTCGCCTTCGTACTGCACGGGATAGAACAGCAGGCCGTTCAGTTCCTCGAACACCGGCAGCACCGATTTGCGCGACACCGACGTCCAGCAGCCGAAGGTCACCGCGCACTTGTCCTGCGAGATCAGCTGGCGCGCCTTTTCCGCGAACAGCGGCCAGTTCGACGCCGGGTCGACGACCACCGGCTGCAGCTGGCGCCCAAGCACGCCGCCGCTCTTGTTGATCTCGTCGATCGTCATCAGGGCGACGTCCTTGAGCGACGTCTCGGAAATCGCCATCGTGCCCGACAGCGAGTGCAGGACGCCGACCTTGATCGGTCCCGTGTCCGCCCCCTGCGCGAGCGCCGCCGGAATCCTGCCCGCCACGCTCGCGGCCCCCGCCGCCGTTGCCATCTTCAAAAACGCGCGCTTGTCCATAGTTGTCCTTATTGCCCATCCAAGTGGTTGATCGTTTCGGTCGAAAACGAGGGTCGTGCCGCCTCCTGCGGGCCGCTGCCGCCGGCCCCTCCTGCGTGCTGCCTGCTGCGGTGCTGCGTCAGTCGTGCCGGTTCTGGTCTCCTTTCGCATCGGCGTAACGGTCGCGGGCCATCTGCAAGGTGTACAGCGTGATGCGCTTGACTTCGGCCTGGCTCCGGGCGATGTGCTCGCAGATCAACGCCTGCGCGGTGGCCGCGTCGTCATGCCCGATCGCGTCGAGAATCGCCGCATGTTCGCGATAGGTTGCGTCGATGCGCAACGGCTTGGTGAAATCCAGGCGCCGGATGATGCGGATACGCTCGGTGACCTCCTGATGGATGCGCATCATTTCGTTGTTGCCGACCGCGGCGATCAGGCTGGCGTGGAACGCCTCGTCGAGCGCGGCCACCCGATGCGTCCGGCCCGCCCGCGCGTCGTCCGCGTCCGCGTCCGCGGCGCAGGCGTGCGGCGGCGCCGACCAGATCGCGCGCACCGCGTCGAGCCGCGGACTCAGCCCGTCGGCGACGATCCGGCGAATCGCCGAGGTTTCCATCATGACGCGCACCTCGTACAGGTCCTCGAAGAATTTGAAGTCGAATTCCCGCACCTGCCAGCCGCTGCGGAAGTTCACGTCGACGTAGCCTTCGCGCTGCAGCCAGAACAGGGCCTGGCGCACCGGCGTGCGGCTGACCTGCATCCGCGCGGCGATGTCGCCCTCGCTGAAGCGGTCGCCCGGCAGCAGCCGGAAGTCGAAGATGTCGGCCTTCAACTGCGCGTAGATCTGCGCCGCGAGATTGTTCGCGCTGCGCGACGCACGCGCCGGCTGCTGGATGCCGAGTCGGGCGATGTCGCTCATGCGCGCGCCGGATCGATACCCGGAACCGCGTCGGCCGCGAGCGGGCGCAGGGACACCAGGGGCTCGCCGACGTTGACGGTCGTGCCTTGCCGGCAATGCACCGCGCCCACCACGCCGTCGCGCGGCGCGACGATGGGAAACTCCATCTTCATCGCCTCGACGATCAATAGCGTGTCGCCGCTCTTTACCTGCGCGCCGGCATCGACCAGCAGCTTCCAGACATTGCCCGCGATGTCGGAGGCGACGGGGTCGCCGTCGGCGCCGTCCGCCGCCTGCTTGCCCGCGCCATCCGCCGATGCCGCACCGGCGCCCGGGGCGGATGCCGAGGCGGCCTCGGCATCCGCCTCGGCCGCCCAGTGCGCGACCTCGACCGCATAGGCCGCCGCCTGCCTGGCGCGAAACTCCGCCATGTCCGGCGCGATGCGCGCCAGGAACGCGTTGTACTCGCCGAGATCGAAAATCTCCTCCTCGATGCGCACGGTCGCGCGGCCGGCGCGGAAATCGTCGCGCAGCCGATCGAGTTCCGCCTCGGTGACCGAGTAGAAGCGCACCTGGTCGAAGAAGCGCAGCAGCCAGGGTTTGCCGTCGACGAAAGCCGCGTTCTTCAGGAACTTGTTCCAGATCGGCACCGTGCGGCCGACCAGTTGATAGCCGCCGGGCGAATCCATGCCGTAGATGCACATGTAGACGCCGCCGATACCCACCGTGCCCTCGGCGGTGTAGGTGCGCGCCGGGTTGTATTTGGACGTCAGCAGCCGGTGCCGGGGATCGACGGGCACGGCGCACGGCGCACCCAGATAGACGTCGCCCAGCCCCAGCACCATGTAGCTCGTCTCGAAGATCGTGTCGCGCACCACATCGTTCGAATCGAGACCGTTGATGCGGCGGATGAATTCGGTGTTGCGCGGCAGCCAGGGCGCGGTATCGCGCACCGATTGACGGTAACGGGCGACCGCGTCGAGCGTCGCCGAATCTTCGTAGGCCATCGGCAGATGCACGACGCGGCTCGGCACGCGCATCGTTTCGATGCCGCTCAGCGCGGCGTCGGCGTGCGCCAGCGCCTCCACCAGCGCCCGCTGCGCGATGATCCGGCTGTCGTAGCGCACCTGCACCGAGCGCACGCCCGGCGACAGCTCCAGCACGCCTTCGATGCGGGCGGCCTGCAGCGCTTCCATCAATGCGTGGATGCGAAAGCGCAGGTTCAGGTCGAGGATGTTCTCGCCGTATTCCACCAGGATGTATTTGTCGCCCGCCTGGCGGAACACCGCCTTGGGCCGCGCGGCGGTGGCATCGAACCGGTGCAGGATCGGCGTGCCGCGCACCGTGTCCGCATGGCTCGGGACGCCGGCCGTCGGGCTGGCGATCGTCGTCACCGGCGTGGTCAGCACCGCCACCACTTCGGCGGGCGCGTCGTCCCATTGTTCGATCCACGCGTCCTGTGCTTTTTCGAGGACGAGCGCCTGTGCGAAATCGATGCACCGGAAGCGGATGCGGTCGCCCGGGCGGACCTGGCCGACTTTCCAGAGTTCGGCCTTGGCGATCGTCGCCGCGCAGACGAAGCCGCCCAGGCTCGGGCCGTCGCGCGTCAGGATCACGGGCATGTCGCCGGTGAAGTTGATGCTGCCGATCGCGTATTCGCAGTCGTGGATGTTCGACGGGTGCAGGCCCGCTTCGCCGCCGTCGGAGCGGGCCCACTCGGGCTTCGGGCCGTTGAGGCGGATGCCCAGGCGGTTGGAGTTGTAGTGGACTTCCCACGCGGTCGAGAAAAACAGATCGATCGAGGCGGGCGTGAAGAAGTCGGGTGCGCCGTGCGGGCCGTACAGCACGCCGATGTCCCATTCGCGGCCATAGGCCGGGATCATCGCGTGCGGCAGGGCGGCCGGGACGCAGACGGCGGGGGTCGGCATGCTTGCGGGCGCGTCCGCCGACGCCAGCGTCGACGGTGCGACCGTCAGCAGATCGCGTGCGCGCAGCGTGCGGCCCGCATGGCCGCCGAACTGGCCGAGCGCGAAGGTGGCGCGGCTGCCGAGATAGAGCGGCAGGTCGAATCCATGCCGCACGGCGAGATAGGTACGGCAGCCGTTGGTGGTCTTGCCCAGGCGCAGCGTCTGCCCGGCGCGCACCGGCAGCGGCGTCCAGAACGCGGCCGGCGCGCCGTCGAGCGTGGCATCCGAGGCCGCGCCGGTCAACGCCACCACCGCGTCGCAGTGAAAACGCAGCGTCGGACCGAGCACCGTGGCCTCGATGCCGGCGGCGTCGGCGGGGTTGCCGACGATGCGGTTGCCCAGCCGGAAGGCCCAGTCGTCCATCGGCCCCGATGGCGGCACGCCGATGTCCCAGTAGCCGACGCGTCCCGGATAATCCTGGACCGTCGAGTAGGTGCCGCCTTCGACGATCTCGATCACGTTCGGGCGGTAGACGAAGCCGTCCAGCGCCTTGGTCGACACCTGGCCGCTCTGGAACGCCTCGCCGGCCACCACTTGCCGCAGGTAGTCGAGATTCGTCGCGATGCCGGACAACCGCGTCTGCGCCAGCGCGCGGGTCATCGCCGCGATCGCCGCGTCGCGGTCCGCGGCGTGCACGATCAGCTTGGCGAGCATCGGGTCGTAGTTCGGCGAGACCTCGGTGCCGGTCTCGATCCAGCCGTCGACGCGCACGTCGTCGGGGAAGGCGACTTCGGTGAGCGTGCCGGGACTGGGCGCGAACTGGTGCAGCGGGTCCTCGGCGTAGAGGCGCACCTCGATCGCCGCGCCTTGCGAGACGATGCCGGCGTCTTCCTGCGCCAGGCAGGCCGGCGGCTCGCCCGCGGCGGTGCGCACCATCCATTCGACCAGATCGATGCCGGTCACGGCCTCGGTGATCGCGTGCTCGACCTGAAGACGGGCGTTGACCTCGAGGAAATAGAAGGCGTCCTGCGCGGCGTCGTAGATGAATTCCACGGTGCCGGCCGAACGGTAGGACACCGAGCGGCCCAGTTCACGGGCGGCCGCCAGCAGACGTGTCCGCGTGGCGGCGGGCAGATGCGGTGCGGGTGTTTCCTCGACGACTTTCTGGTTGCGGCGCTGCAGCGAGCAGTCGCGCTCGCCCAGCGCGACGACGCCGCCCTGGCCGTTGCCGAAGATCTGCACCTCGACGTGGCGGGCGTCGGCGACGAAGCGCTCGACGAAGACGCCTGCGTTCGCGAAAAAGGCCTGCCCCAGGCGTTGTACCGATTCGAACGCGGCGCGCAGTTCGGCGGCGTCGTTGCAGCGCGTGAGGCCGATGCCGCCGCCGCCCGCGGTGCTTTTGAGCATGACGGGATAACCGATGCCGGCGGCGGCGGCGAGCGCCGCGTCGGCATCGCTCAGGAGTCCTGAGCCGGGCGTGAGCGGTACCCCGGCCGCCGCGGCGAGTTCGCGTGCCGCGTGTTTCAGGCCGAACTGATCCATCTGCTCCGGCGTCGGGCCGATGAAGGCCAGCCCGGCAGCCTCGCAGCGCCGCGCGAAATCGGCATTCTCCGACAGAAAGCCATAGCCGGGGATGATCGCCTGCGCGCCGCTTTCGCGGGCCGCGGCGATGATCGCGTCGGCGCGCAGATAACTGTCCGCGGCGGATTGCCCGCCCAGACCGATGGCGACATCGGCGGCGCGCACGTGCGGGCTGTTGCGGTCGGCATCGGAATACACCGCGACGCAGCGGATGCCGAGTCGTTTGAGGGTGCGAGCGATGCGGCAGGCGATTTCGCCGCGGTTGGCGATCAGGACGGTATCGAACATGGCGCGGGCTGGGTCAAAGGGGTTTCGGGGCGCCGGGGGCGGCAGCGGCGGCGGTGGCACGGGCGGCGCGATCGGTGATATACGCGCGCCAGCCGCCGAACGCGGTGACGTCGGTCGCGGCCGGGAGGTCGGCGGGTTCGCAGATGAAGCCCTTGACCTGGCGGCCGTCGGCGAGCGTCAGCGTGCCGATGCCCAGGGGCGCGGGCACGCCGGCGACGAAGCCGCCGAATGCCGTGCCGGGCACGTCCCACAGCTCGACGACGATGGGGGCGCCGGTTTCGGCGGGCGCGACGCGCAACAGGCCCGGCTTGGGCGGCGTCGTGTTGGCGAGCGCGAACAACCGGTAGTGCGCGGCGGTCGTGGTTTCCTCGACGAAGCGTGCGTCGCGGCTGGTGAGTTCGTGGTTCAGCGGCATGCCGCGCAGGTGCGCACCGACCACGGCGACGCGGATCGTGGCGCGCGCCTCCTCGGCCGCGAGGCGCGCCTGCTCGAAAGCCGATTGCGTGTCGGTGGCAGGCAGGGGCAGGCCGGTTGCACCCCGCGGCAGACCGGTGCCGGCGTGGAAACGGGCGGCGTAGTGCGCGAGCGCGCCCTCGCGCCAGGTGCCGCCGATGAGCGTGATGCCGAACGGCAGCCCGTCGGGGCGCAGACTCGCCGGCACGGAGACCGCGCTCCAGTCCAGCAGATTCACATAGTTCGTATACGTGCCCAGACGGCTGTTCAGCAGAATCGGCTCGGCCTGCATCGCCGCGATCGTATAGTGCGTCGGCGCCGTGGGTACCACCAGCGCGTCGACACTACCGAGCAGGGCGTCGGCCTGCCGTTTCAGGTCCGCGAGGCGGTACACGCCGTCGAAGGCGTCGGCGGCGCTGAACTGGCGGGCCTTGAAGATCACTTCGCGCACGACGGGATCGATCGCGTCCGGATGCGACTCGGCGAATTGCCGGATCGCCGCGTAGCGTTCCGCCACCCAGGGGCCGTCATAGAGCAGCGCGCTGACCTGTTCGAGAATCGCGAAATCGAGCGGCACGAGTTGCGCGCCGCTGGCTTCGAGGGCGGCCAGAGCCTGCCGGAACGCGTCCGCGGCGAGGGCGTCGCCGAAGAATTCCGGTGCGTCGGGAATGCCCAGGCGGGGGCGCTCGGGCAGCCGCGCGGCCAGCACCGGCATGGGCGCCGCGCGCGACAGGCCGTCCTCGGCATCGAAGCCGGCCGCGATGGCGTACACCTCGGCGGCATCTTCCATCGACGTCGCGAAGATGCTGACGCAGTCCAGCGTCCGGCAGGCGGGCACGACGCCGCGCCCGCTCAGCGCGCCGCGCGTGGGCTTGAGTCCGACGATGTTGTTCAGGCCGGCGGGCACGCGGCCGGAACCCGCCGTGTCGGTGCCCAGCGAAAAGGGCACCAGGCCACGCGCCACCACCGTGGCGGAACCGGAACTCGAACCGCCGGACACATAGGCCGGGTCGAAGGTATTGACCGGCACGCCGTAGGGCGTGCGCGTGCCGTTGAGACCGGTGGCGAATTGGTCGAGGTTGGTTTTGCCGACGACTATCGCGCCCGCGTCGCTCAGGCGCTGGATCAGCGTGGCGTCGCGCGACGGCGCGTACGCGAACGCCGGGCAACCGGCGGTCGTCGTCAAACCCATGACGTCGATATTGTCCTTCGCGGCGAAGGGCACGCCATAGAGGGGGAGGACGGACGGCGCGCGTCCCGCCAGCCGCTCGTCCAGACGCGCAAGCTGCGCATCCAGCGCGGCCTCGTCGATGAGCGAGATCCAGGAGGAATCGTTCTCGGGCAGGCTGGCGAGCAGCGCGCGCAGCAGATCCCGCGGTTGCGCGCCGTTTGCATAGGCCGCGCGCCAGTCGTGGAGCGTCCATCCGTGCATGCGTGTTTCCTCTTGTGTACAAGTGCGTATCCCAACGTAATACAAGTTGTGTGCCAGGCGAGGGCGCGTGTGTGGGCCCGACGGCGCATGGGCGACGATCGTGCCGCCCGCCGGGCGCGCGGCCGTCGGCGGTGCATGTCGCCCTGTTCGGGGGCGTCGCGCCCCGTAGCAGTGCGCATGGCGATGATTCATCGCGCCGGCGG
This sequence comes from Robbsia betulipollinis, assembly GCF_026624755.1. Taxonomy (NCBI): domain Bacteria; kingdom Pseudomonadati; phylum Pseudomonadota; class Betaproteobacteria; order Burkholderiales; family Burkholderiaceae; genus Robbsia; species Robbsia betulipollinis. The sequence continues at coordinate 403,678 of NZ_JAPMXC010000001.1, read as the reverse complement.
CGTCGCGTGCTCGCGTCGACGGGGGCGAAGCGCCGGAAAATGACCTGACCTGCGCGCGGTTATCGTGAGCATTCCTGAATCAAAGCGGACTAACGCTGCCGACGATGGCCGTCGCGCGCGCTGCGCTCAACCTTCGAGTCTCTCTATGCCGCTTGCTACCGTGCATCGCAACGTCTCTCCGCCTGGCGTTTCGGCTCGGGCCGAAGGGGGGCGGGCGCGGCGCGCGACCCTGCCCACCGCCCGCCGGGTCGGGGGGAGCGCCGCACCCGTCTGGCTGGCGGGGGTCGTGATCGCGATGGGCTGGCCGGCACCCGGCGTCGCGCAGGTCGGGAATGCGCCGCTCTCGGGCCTGCCGCTTGCTGCGCCGCTGGCGGCGCCGCCGCCCAGCGTCGCGCCGCGGGAGGGGCCGGCGGTGCCGGTGCCGGAGTCGACGCCCGTGGCGCCGATCGTGGCGCCGATCGTGGCGCCGATCGTGGCGCCGATCGTGGCGCCACCCGTTGCGCCGCCCGTTGCGTCGATCGTGGTGCCGCCCGTTGCGCCGATCGTGGTGCCGGCGCCTGACGCTGTGCCGCCATTGCCTTCGTCGCGGGTGCCCACCACGCCGGTGCCCTCGTCGCAGACCGCCTCGCCGGGGCCTGCATGGCCGCCGGGCGAGGTGTCGGCGGTGGGAGGCGGCAGTCCCATCTGGACGCCGGGCGGTCCCGTGGAGGGGCCGGCGGCCGCCCTGGCCGTCGCGCTTCCCGTCATGCCGCCCGTCGCCCTGCCCGTCGCCCTGCCCGTCGCGCCGATAGCGGTCCCGGCGCCCGACGCCGTGCTGGCGCTGCCCTCGTCACGGGTTCCCACCACGCCGATGCCGCCGGCGGATGCCGTTTCGCCGCGGCTCGCCTGGCCGTCGGGCAGGACGCCGTCCGCGGCTGGAGACGGCGGCCGCATCTGGATCTCCGGCAGTGACGCCGTCGTGGTGGCCGGGGAACTGGACGTCGGCGCGGCACCCCGGGCGATTCCGGGTCGGATCCTGATCGAGTCGAGCGATCTCGCGGTGACCACGCTTCCTGGACCCGCGGCGATCGCCGCTCGGGCGGCCATCGCGATGACGGGCGCGATCGATGCGACGACGCTATCGCGCGCGCTGGAGACCGGCGACGTGACGATCATCGCGCACGCGCGGGCCACCGAGGGGCGCGGCAACATCACAGTGCGCGCGCCGGTCGGCTGGCGTGCGGATACGGCCCTGACGCTGCGCGCCGCCGGCACGGTGGATTTTCACAACGCCGTGACCGCGCTGGGCCACGCCGCGTCGGTGCATATCGGCACGCGCGCCGGCACCTATCCGCGCTTCCACGGCGGCCTCGTGTCGTTCTACGGCGCCGGGGCGGCTTTGTCGATCAACGACAAATCGTACTCGCTGCTGCAACACCCGGAAGAGCTGCGCGACATCGGCGACCGCCCGGGAGCGTATTTCGCGCTGGCGGGCGGTATGGATCTGCGCGGCGTGGCCTTCCACGCCATCGGTCCGGAATTCGGCGCCCGGCTCAGGCACTTCGAGGGGTTGGGACATCGGATCACCGCCGCGCGCATCGTCGAACCCGGCGGTCGCGGTGTCGGTCTGTTCAGCCGCCTGGATAACGGTGCCGTGGTTTCCAATCTGAACGTGCACCAGGCACTGGTCTCGGGAGCGGGCGACGTGGGTACGATCGCCGGCGAGATGCATGGGCAAAGCCGGCTTATCCGCGTGCAGGTGACCGATTCGGTCGCGATATCGACCTCGCGCGTCGTCGATACGCCGCAGGCGACCGGCGGCCTCGTGGGCGTGCTCGGCGAGCAGGCGCATATCGTCGCGTCGTCGGTGTCGGGCATGCGCGTGGAAGGCTATCGGGACGTCGGCGGCATCGCGGGGCGGATGGAAGGCGATGCCCATGCGCTGCAGGTCAATGCCGATGGCATCCTGCGGGGCGGCTGGAACACGGGCGGCGTGGCCGGCGCGCTCGCGCAGCGCGCCCGGATCGTCGACGGGCACTGGAACGGCAGCATATCGAGCGTACTGGGCGAAAGCCGGCATGGCGCGGGGGGGGTGGTGGGCCGGCAAAGCGGGGGGCTCGTCGACGGCGCGAGCGCAGCGGGCCGGGTGACGGGCATGCACTGCGTCGGCGGCGCCGTTGGCGAGATGACGGGCCATGCGACCCTGCGCGGCGTCACCGTGAGCAATCATGTCCAGGGACAGGATCGCATCGGCGGCCTGGTGGGCGCGACGCGACCGGGCAGCAAGGTGATCGATAGCGTCATGTCGGGCGTGGTCGTGGGAGAGCGCCTGGTAGGCACGCTGGTGGGAGACCTCTCCGGCGGCGTGTTGCTGCGCTCCCGCGCGGACGCGCCGAGGCCTGGCGGGGAGGCGCCTCTCGTGGGCCGTCTGGGGGCGAACCCCGTCGCGCAGGCCACGTTGTTGCGTCCCGGGGCGGCCGTCGAGGCGGCGCGGCGGGAAGTGTCGGGCGACTTCAGCGCACTGGATGGCGCGTTCCCCGACGCGCCGAGGCGGTCTTTGACGCAGAGTGTTCTCGCGTTGCTGACGCAACCCCGCGAACGAGCGATCAATGCCCTGTATTCGCCGCGCTTGCAGGGCGTCGAAGCGGCGCCGGCGGCCTTCGCGCCGGAAAGTGGTTCGCTACAGGATCTGCGCGCGGATCTGCGCGGCCCATGGTTGGCGCGCGGGGCGGACGTTGCCTCGGTGGCGCGCCTGCGGTCGATCCCGGTGATCGACCGGTCCCGGTTCATGAATACGCGGGTCGCGCCGCTCCCGCGCGCGGTGCCGCATGCCAGCGCGGTGGTGAGCCGGGGCGAGACCCCGACGCTCGGCGCGGTGCCCGTTCCCCACACCGCGCCGGCCTGGTACCCGGCGCCGGTCGCGAACGCGGCGTCGGTGCGCAGGGCGGCGGCGGGCGTGGTGCTGGCGTCGAGCACCGCGTCCCTCCCCGACGTTGCGCCGGTCGCGGACGAGGCGCCGATTCCGGGCGCGGTGTCGGCGAGTGCCGTGCCGCAGGCGAACGAGGTGCCGGCACGAAGTGCGGCGCCGCTGCCCGACGCGGACCCCGCCCCGCATGCGGCGCCGCATTCCGGTGTCCTGCCGAGCTTGGTCGCGCCGCCGCCGGACATCCATCCCTGGCGCGCGACGGCGTCTGTGCGCCCGCTTTCCGCGACGCGTGCCTTGCCTGCGATTCGCTGCATCGACCATTGGCCCAGGCCCGCGCCGCTTCACCCGAACGCGACGACCATGGCAGCGGCGCGGCGCACGGCCGATGCCACGAGAGCGGTTCCAGCGCCGGCGCGTCACGGGGTCACGATATCGCGGTCGGCCGAGGCGCCCGTGCGTCGCATCGCCGACACCGCGAGGCCGGGGCCGACGTCCGCGCGTCTCGCGCTCGACACGCCCAGGCCCGCTGCGGCACCGATACGTGGCAGGGTGGACTCACCCAGGCCGGCCGCGGCACCGATACGTGCCAGGGCGGGTTCGCCCAGGCCGGTCGAGGCACCGATACGCGTAACGGTGGACGCGGCCGGATCGGCCGAGATGCCGGCGCGGCGCGTGATCGACGCATCGAGGTCCACGGAGACGCCGGGGCGTCGTCTGAGCCATGCCCTGACGGGATTCGGGCGCGGGGCGTCCGGCATGGCGCCGGCGTCGCCGCCTGCGGTGGCCCTGCCGCCCCTGCATCGCGGCAGCGGGCCGTTTCCCTGACGCCGGGTGTGCCGGCGCGACCGTCGTCAGTGATGATAGCCCTGCTGGATCCGGTCCAGCGTATCCTGGCCGAGGTCGAACAGATGCATCAGAAAGGGCGTCGCGTTCGGCAGCACCAGATCGATCACCAGAAAGCCGGTGATCAGCGTGATCGCGAAGCCCACCTGGTAAATGCCGATCTGCGGCGCGGCGCGGTTCAGGATGCCGAGCGCGAGATTCGCGATCAACAGCGCCGCCACCACGGGCAGCGACAGCATCAGGCCGGCCCAGAACACCAGCGTGCCCCAGTCCGCCAGCAGATGCCAGTGCGCGCCGTCGACCAGCAGCCCGGGGCGATCGGCGACGATCGGCATCGTCTGGAACGTTCCCGCGAGCGTGGCGATCAGGCGCAGGTGACCGTCGACCGCGAGGAACACCAGCGTCGCGATGATCTGCAGAAAGCGCGCGAGCGCGAGCGTCGAGCCGTCCGAACCCGGCGCGATGAGCTGCGCGAACGACAGCCCCATCTGCAGGCCCGCGAACTCGCCGGCGCTCTCGACCGCGGCGAACACGACCCGCATCGTCAGGCCCATCGACGCGCCGATCAGCATCTGTTCGCCGAGCAGCCAGAGCCCCGCGCCGCTGCCGACATTGACGGCGGGCAGGGCGCCGAGGGTGGGTGCCACCAGCACCGACAACAGCGCCGCGAGGCCGACCTTGACGCGCGCCGGAATGGCGCGCTCGCTCAGCACGGGGGCGGTGGTGATCAGGGCGAGGAAGCGGGCGAAGGGCCAGACGAACAGGCCAAGCCAGGTTTCGAGCTGGGCGGAGGTGAGCGAGAGCATCGGCGGCGGGCGTTCAGGACGGCGCCGGCATCAGCCGATCATGCCCGGGATCCCGTTGAGCATCTGGCGCATGTAGTCGAGCATCAGGTTCAACATCCACGGCCCGGCGACGATCAGCGCGACGAAGACGGCGATCAGCTTGGGGATGAACGACAGCGTCGATTCGTTGATCTGGGTGGCGGCCTGGAACAGGCTCACCACCAGGCCCACGGCGAGCGCGACCAGCAGCAGCGGGGCCGAGAGCATCAGCGCGACCTGCATCGCCTGGTGCGCGATCGTCATGACGGTTTCCGGAGTCATCGAATGGCGTCCTACGTCAGAAAGCTTTGCGCGAGCGAACCGATCAGCAGTTGCCAGCCATCGGCGAGCACGAACAGCATCAGTTTGAACGGCAGCGAAATAGTGGCGGGCGAGACCATCATCATGCCCATCGACATCAGCACGCTGGCCACTACCAGATCGATGATCAGGAAAGGGATGAAGATCGTGAAGCCGATCTGGAAGCCGGTCTTGATCTCGCTGGTGGCGAAGGCGGGCAGCAACAGGCGCAGCGGCACGTCCTCGGGGCCGTTCATCGGCGGCGCCTTGGCGATCTTCGCGAACAGGGCGAGATCGGATTCGCGCGTCTGGCGCAGCATGAAATGCTTGAAGGGTTCGACGCCGCGCTGCAACGCGTCGTCGAAGCCGATGCGGTTTTCCGAGAAAGGCTTGTAGGCGTCCTGGTAGGCCGTGTTCAGCACCGGCGACATCACGAAGAAGGTGACGAACAGGGCGAGCCCCACCAGCACCTGGTTCGGCGGCGTCGACGCGGTGCCGATCGCCTGGCGCAGCAGCGACAGCACGATGATGATCCGCGTGAAGCTGGTCATCATCAGCAGCATGGCCGGCAGGAACGACAGCATCGTCAGCGTCAGCAGCGTCTGCACCGACAGCGAATAGGTCGTGCCGCCGTTCGGGCCGGCGGCGGTGTTCAGCGCGGGCAGCGCCGCCGTCTGCGCCCAGGTGTCGGGGGCGAGCAGCAGCAGCGTCGCGCCGAGCAGGATGCCGAGCGCCGCCAGCGGCGCCGCGCGTGACGGCTGCGGCCGTCGTGCCGGGGACGATGCGGCGCGGGCGCGCACGATGGAATACGGAAGCGGCAGCATCGTCAATCCTTGCCCGGCACGTTGAATTTGGCGCGTAACTGCCGCGCGAACGCGGCCTGGAACGACGGCGTCGCGCCGGCCGGCGCGGCCGCGTCCACGGTACCCTGCGCGGGCAGGGTGTGCAGCGAGCGGACATTGCCCGGCGCCACGCCCAACACCAGCCAGGTATCCGCGACCTCCACCACCACGACGCGCTCGCGGGTGCCGAGCGAGGCGCTGCCCACCACCTTGACCAGACCGCCCTGGCGCGTCGGCTTGATGCCCAGGCGCCGCGCCAGCCAGCCGCAGGCGAACACCGCGCCGATCACCACGATCAGGCCGAAAACGGCCTGGAAGATGCCGCCGACGCCGAGCGCCGGCACGGCGCTGCCGAGAACCGGCACGGCCGACGCCGCATGCGCGAAGGTGGCCGTGCTCATCGGTTCAGTTTCCGGATGCGTTCGGACGGCGTGATCACGTCGGTGAGCCGGATGCCGAATTTGTCGTTGACCACCACCACTTCGCCCTGGGCGATCAGGCAGCCGTTGACCAGCACGTCCATCGGTTCGCCGGCCAGGCCGTCGAGTTCGACGACGGAGCCCTGCGCGAGCTGCAGCAGGCTCTTGATCGCGATCTTGGTGCGGCCGAGTTCCACCGTCAGCTGGACCGGGATGTCGAGGATCATCTCGATGTCGTTCGGCTTGTCGTTGCCGTTGCCGCCGACCAGCGGCTGGAACACGCCGCCGCCCGAGGGTTTCAGCGGCGCGCTTTCCTGCTCGGCGAGCGCGCTGGCCCAGTCGTCCATACCGTCGATGCTTTCACTCATTTCCGCTCTCTTGGCCGTCCCGGGCCGAATCGCTGGCGCGGACCATCCGCGCCACACGCAATGCATACTGGCCGTTGAAGATGCCGTACGTGCATTCCATCACCGGCACGCCGTCGACCTTCGCGACCACTTCCTCCGGCATGTCGAACGGAATCACGTCGCCGACGCGCATCTCCAGAAGCTGGCGAAAGTTGCTGCGGATCTCCGCGAGATTGACGCAGATGTCGACGTCCGCCGACTGCACCTGCTGGGACAGCAGGCGCACCCAGCGCTTGTCGACCTCGAGCGCCTCGCCCTGCAAGGGGCTGCTGAGCAGGTCGCGCAGCGGCTCGATCATCGAGTAGGGGGTGCAGATGTGCAACTGACCGCCGCCGGCGCCGAACTCGATCGTGAAGGTGGTGGTGACCACCACCTCGTTCGGCGTCGCGACGTTCGCGAACTGGGTGTGCAGCTCGGCGCGCACGTACTGGAATTCGACCGGGTAGACCGGCTTCCACGACGCGCCGTAGTGTTCCAGCACCAGGTTCAGGATCTTGAGGATGATGCGTTGTTCGGTGGGTGTGAAATCGCGCCCTTCCACCCGCATGTGAAACCGGCCGTCGCCGCCGAACAGGGTGTCGACGATATGGAAGATCAGCTGCGGGTCGCAGATGAACAGCGCCGTGCCGCGCAACGGCTTGATGTGCACCAGATTCAGATTGGTGGGCACCGGCAGGTTGCGCATGAACTCGCCGTATTTCTGCACCTTGACCGGGCCGACCGAGATTTCGGCGCTGCGACGCATGAAGTTGAACAGGCCGCCGCGCAACAGCCGCGCGAAGCGCTCGTTGATGATTTCGAGCGTCGGCATCCGGCCGCGGACGATGCGTTCCTGCGTCGCGATGTCGTAGTCGCGGATGCCCGCGCTGTCGACGCCGACGGGCGCGGCGTCGGTCTCGCCGTTGACGCCCTTGAGTAGCGCGTCGACTTCCTCTTGTGAGAGAAACTCTTCGGTCGACATGCCGTTACTGGATCACGAAGTCGGTGAACAGGACGCCATTGACTTTCGCGTGGCTGCCGTCCTTGACGAAGGGTTGCTCGACCGTCTTCATGATTTCGTCCGACAGTTTGTTCTTGCCCGCCACCGTCGACAGATCCTCCGCGTGCTTGGACGACAGCAACAGCAGGATGCGGCTGCGGATCTCGGGAAGATAGGTGGTCAGGTTCTTCGTCGCTTCCTCGTCTTCCACCTTCAGCGTCAGGCCGAGATGCAGATAGTGGGCGTCGCCGTCGTCGGTCGCCAGATTGACCGTGAAGGCGTCAAGCGGGAAGAACACCGGCGGCAAAACCTTCGCGGGCGCGCTGCCGTGGCTCGCCGATTTGAAGAAGTAGAAGGCGGCGCCGCCGCCGCCCAGCAACAGCACGATGATGACCACCAGCAAAATCAGCAGGAGCGGACTCTTCTTGCCTTCCGCCTTCTCCGCCTTGCCGCCCGCGCCCTTGGCTGCAGCTGCACTCATTTTCAAGATCCTCGTATCGCCTGGGTTGTGCCGGGTAACGCCTTTTCCTAAGGCTGAATCATGCCCGAGGCACGCGCCGACGATCGATGGAACAGACAGGACAATGGTCGCCAGTTCAAGGCTTTGGGCGCAGAACCCCGGCGCCCCGTGCCGATGCCGTGTCGGCCCGCCCGAAGCGCGTCGGGGCGGGGGCGGGAGGACGTCGCTATCATCCGCCGCGGCGCTGCATCGACGCGTGGCGGATGAGCCGTCGTCGCATGCCGGGTCGCCGCGCTCTCCCCTTCTCCTCGACGACACGCACATGACGCCACCATTTCGCAGGGCCGCGATTATCCGTCACATCGCCGGCCGCATCGCCACCATGGGTTTGCTGCTCGGCTGCGCCGCCGCCCGGGCCCAGGACGCGGCGTTGCTCGCACCCGACACGCTGGCGTCGCCGGCCTACGACGACGACACGACGATCGAGATGGTCGAGCCGCCGCGCGCGGCAACCACGGCGCCGCGCCTGGACGGTGCGTCTGACGCCACGCGCATCCGGATCGATGCGGTGGACCTGGACGAGGGGCCGCAGGCAAGCGACGCGCGCACCGCCGCGACCTTGCGCGCGGCGGTGGCGCACTTTCGCGCCACGCTGCTTGCCGCGCCGCTGCCGCAGAGCGCGATCCTCGATGCGGCGGAAACGCTGGAGGCGGCCTATGCACGCGCGGGTTTCGTGCTGGTGCGGGTGGTGGTGCCCGAGCAGGCGCTCGACGCGGGCGCGCGCCTGCGCGTGATCGTCGTGGACGCGTATCTCATGGCCGTGGATACGAGCGCGGTGCCGCAGGCGGTGCGGGCGCACGTGGCGGCGGTTCTCGCGCCCCTGGTAGGCCGCCGGGGGGTGCGCTACGCCGAAATCGAGCGGCAACTGCTGCTGGCGGGCGATGCCTCGGGCGTGACGTTGCAGTCGCAACTGGTCGCGGGCGCGCTCTCGGAGTCGAGCATGCTGGTGGTGGCGGCGCAGTACCGTCCGGTGACGGCGGCCATCAGTGCGGACACGCACGCGAGCACGGCGATCGGTGGCTGGAGCGCCGGTCTCGAACTCGACCTGCATTCCCTCGCGCATCGTGGCGAAACCGTCTATTTCCGTGCGCGCGGGTACCCCGGGCCGCATCGACACGGCATTCTCGGCGCCGAACCGCGCAACCGACTGCTCGCCGGCGGCATCGTGATGCCCCTCGGCAATCACGGCCTGAGCGCGGGTTTCGAGGCGATCGCGGTGCGTGCCGCCCCGCAGACGAACGCGCCGTATGGCTTCCTCAGCGAATACGACCGCTACTCGATGCGGTTGCGCTACGCGCTGCGTCGTTCGCAGGAAAGCAATATCGGGCTGGAGGCGGCGTTCGACCTGCAACGCGACCACACCGACCTGCGCTACGCGGGCCGGCGCATCGTTTGGTCGCGGGACCGGCTGCGGGTACTGCGCCTGGGAAGCACGGCGTCCTGGCGGGTGTCCGCGCACGGTCAGCTGCACGGCGGCGTCACCACCTCGTTCGGTCTGAACACACTGGGCGCCCGCGCCCGGCCGCCAGCGGGTGCGGATGACGTGCCCCTGTCGCGCATGGGTGCCGATGCGGGCTTTCGCAAGCTGGTGCTCTCCGCGGGCTATTCCCAGTGGCTGGGGCCGCATCTGGGCGTCGAGGTCCAGGCCCGCGCGCAGACCGGCTTCAACCAGCCGATGGCCGCGTCCGAGGGGATGAGCCTCGGCGGCCCCGGCGCGCTCTCGCCGTTCGAGCCCAGCGCGCTCTTCGGCGATACGGGCGCGCTCGTGCGCGGCGAGGTCTTTTCGCGCTGGCAGTTGCCGACCCGTTTCGGCACGACCTCGGCCAGTCCCTATGCGTTTGCCGCGCTCGGCTCCGTGGCGCTCGCGCAGCCCACCGCGGTGCAGCGCGGCAGCGTCACGGCGCGCGCAATGGGCGCCGGCGTGCGTTTCGCCGCCGCGCCGCGGCACGCGGCGCGCAGCCTGTCGCTGGCGCTGGAATATGGCGTCGGACATCGCAACGACGGCCAGCCCGGAGAAAACCGGTTCGACGTCTCCGCGCGTCTGCATTTCTGAGACGGTGGTCACGCGAAATCATCGGTGGCGCGCCGTACCTGCGTGCGCCGACGCCGGGCACCGTGCCTTAGCCTGATGTCCATGCTCACCGCGCGGCCGTCCTTCTTCGTTTCCAGGAGTTGTCATGTCACTCAGTTTGCGGTCGTCATTCCGATGGGCGGGCATCCCGCTGCCCGCCTCGCGGCCTCCCGTGCCGTGCCGCTTGCGCCGCGCCCCCCACGCCGTGCGGGCCTGGGTGTTCGGCGCGTGGCTGGTCTGCGGCCCCGCGCACGCGCTTGCGCCGTTCGCGCTTCCCGAGGGCGAACACGTGAGGGAAGGCGCGGTCGCCATCACACGCGACCCGGGCGGCATGCGGCTGGACCAGACCAGCGAGCACGCGATCATCGATTGGCGGTCGTTCGATATCGGGCGGCGCACCACGGTGCAGGTACGGCAAAACTCGCCGCAATCGATGCTGCTGAACCGGGTGACCGGCATGACCGTGAGCGAACTCGCGGGCGGTCTCGCGGCCGACGGCCGCATCTATCTCGTGAACCCGAACGGCATCACGATCACCCCGCAGGGAACGGTCGATGCGGCCGCTTTCGTGGCGTCGACGCTCGATATCGGGAACGCCGCGTTTCTTTCGGGCGCGACCCGTTTCGGCGTCACGCGCCCCGCGTTCGGCACGCTGATGCATGCGGGACGGATCACCGCGAAGGAGGGGGGGCTGGTGGCGCTGCTCGGCCATCGGATCGAGCAAAGCGGGGCGATCATGGCGCCGCGGGGTCGGGTCGGCCTGGGCGCGGGCGCGCGAGCCACGATCACGACCGACGGCGATACGTTGCTGGTCATGACGCCGGCCGCCGAGCGTCGCGAGTCGGAACGCGCCGCCATCCTCCTGTCCGGGACCATCGACGCGGACGGTGGTCTGGTGCAGATCTCGGCGCCCCTGAGCACCGTGCTGCGTCCGGCAACCGACGAAGCGGTGAATCTGAGCGGCATGACGCGTGCGCGCACGCACGCCGCGCGACCCGGAAAAATCCTCATCGAAGGGGAGGGCGGCACTGTCCGATTGTCAGGAATGCTGAATGCAAGCGGCAGCGCCGTCAGCGGTGCCGGCAGCGACGCCGAGATTGCCGGGCACGTGGTGGGGGGCACCGTCGAGGTGAACGGGTTGCGGGTGATGGCGCAGGGGGGAGACATCGATGTCAGCGGCGAGCGGGGCGGCGGCTGCGTGGCGCTCACGGCGCGGCCCCTGGGAGGGAATGGACATGCGCGTTCGGACGACGACCGCGTGCATGACCCGTTGCTCTTCGTCGACGACACGACAACGCTCAACGCCAGCGCGACCCGGCACGGGCCGGGCGGCGAACTCAAACTCCTGTCCGCCGGCAAGGTGGTGTTCCTGGGCCGCGCGCAGGCGCGGGGCGCCGCGTCGGAAACAACGCAGACGCCCCACGCCGCGGCATCGGCGTCCGGGCAATGAGTGGCGTGTTCATCGATCGCGGGCGCAGCCTGGCGTGCGTGCGATGTTTCTTTCCATTTTCTCTTCGGAAGGCACCATGATCCTGATTCCATTGGCCTCACTACGGTATTTGTCGGGGATGCTTCGCCGGACGCGAGGCCGGCGTCTCCCCCTGCTCGGCGCTTTGCTGCTGTGCGATGTAGCGCGGGCGGTAGCGCCCGACGCGTTGCCCGTCGACGGGCTGATCCGTGAAGGCGGGATCGCGATCACGCGCGATGCGTGCGGCATGGAGATCCGGCAAACCGGGGAACGGGCGATCGTCGACTGGCGGTCTTTCGACGTGGGCCGCGACGCGTCGTTGCGCATTGCGCAGCCCTCGGCCGCGGCGATGCTTCTCAACCGCGTGCGGGGCGAAACCGGCAGCACCATCGCGGGCCAATTGCACGCGAACGGGCGGGTCTACCTGGTGAATCCGAACGGCATTCGCATCTCGTCCGGGGGGACGGTGCACGCGGCCGGGTTCGTCGCCGCCACGCTCGACATCGCCAATCACGATTTCATGAGCGGCAACCTGCACTTTGGTGCGCTGGGGCAGCCCAGCACCGGTACCGTGATCCATGACGGCAGGATTGCCATCGCGCCGGGCGGTTTCGCCGCCTTGCTCGGGCACCGCATCGTACAGACCGGGACGACACGCGCGCTGTTGGGCCAGACCGGCCTGGGCGTGGGCCAGGCGATCAGGCTGCTGCCCGGACAGGACACCTTTTTGGAAGTCACGCTCCTGGGAGAGCACTCGCCGGCCGACAGCGGTGATCTCATGGACCGACGGGTGGGTATCGTCATGACGGGCGTCATCGAAGCCGACGGCGGGCTCGTGCAGATCGTCGCGCCGATGGCGACGGCGCACGGCCGGCGCCCGCTGGAGGCAGTCAATCTCGCCGGGGTCGTGCGGGCGCGGAACGCCTTCGCGCGCAATGGGACCATTCGGGTCGATGGCGACGGCGGGATCGTGCGCCTGTCGGGACGGCTGGATGCAAGCAGCAATGAAATGCACGGCACGCTCCACCCGGGCGGGACGGTCGAAATCGATGGCCAGCAAGTGATGATGGAAGACGAGGGCATCGATGTCAGCGGCGCGCTGGGTGGGGGACGCATACGGATCGCAGCCCGCCGGGCGGCGAGCGGGGACGGCGCTAGCGTCCGCGACGGGTCGCCCGGCCCGGGAGGAGAGGCCGGCGTCGACCCCATGGTGTTCGTCGGCGCCTGGGCACGCATCAACGCCAGCGCGACCTACCGGGGCGACGCCGGCGATGTGGCGCTCGTGTCGGATGGCAGAGTCGTCTTTCTCGGGCGCGGGCAGGCACTTGGCGCCGCCTCCGCGCCAGGGCCGAGCCGGCTGACGGTGGTCGCGGAAACCGCAGTACACGACACCGCGCACCGGGGCACCGGCGCGACAACGTCGCATGCTCCGGCCCTTGCCAACTGGCAACCGTCGCCGAGGGTAGAAGAGCTGCCGTCGTTGCGTTGGACGCCGTCGCCCATCGCCGCCCCGGCTTGGAGTGACGACACGTAAGGCCGTGGTCCCGGTGGCCGGTGCGATGTCGTGCCGGTTCCCTTTCTTTCCGTTGTTTTTCGTAAGGTGCCGCGATCGTGATTCCCCCGGCTTTACCGCTACAGATGTCGGCGCCATCCGCCATGGTATTTCGCGCGGCACCGTTCCCGGCGCGGCGCGCGTGCCCGCCTCGCCGGTTCGGGCGCCGCGCGGCGTGGTGGGCGCGGTTTCAGTTGCTGTGCGCTTTGCTGTTGTGCGATGCGGCGCAGGCGCTCACGCATGACGCGCTGCCCAGCGGCGCGCAGGTTCGCGCAGGGGACGTCGACATCACGTCCGATGCGCGCGGCATGCGGATCCGGCAGGTCAGCGAACACGCAATCGTCGACTGGCGGTCTTTCGATATTGGCCGCGACGCTTCGGTGCGCATCTTTCAGCACACCAATGCGGCACTCCTCAACCGCGTGCGGGGCGATACGCCGAGCGCCATCGCGGGCGAACTGAGCGCGACCTCGATCGTGCATCTGGTGAATCCCAACGGCATCCATATCGCGGCCACCGGCTCGGTGAGCGCGGCGGGCTTCGTCGCCGCCACGCTCGACATGACCGACGCGGACTTTTTGCGCCGCGAGCTCCGTTTCGGAACGCCGACGCGGAGCGGCACCGGTACGGTCAGCCTGGACGGCACGATCACGACCGAGCCGGGCGGCTTCGCCGCGCTGCTCGGCCACCGGGTCGAACAGCGGGGAATGATCCGCACGCCATTGGGGCAGACGGGGTTGGGCGCGGGACGGGTCATCAGGCTCACGCCGGGGGACGACACGTTTCTGGAAGTCACGCTCGCGCGCGTTCTGGCCGACGCCGGCGCGCCGGGGAACCGAAATCGGGCGGCCATCGTGATGTCGGGCACCGTCGAGGCGGACGGCGGGCTCGTGCAGATCGACGCGCCCATGCCGCGCGCCCGGGCTGCCGCGGAAGCGGTCAATCTCGGCGGCGTCGTGCGGACGCGGAACGCGATGGCGCGTACCGGCGCCATTCTGGTTCATGGGAAAGGTGGCATCGTGCGTCTGGCGGGAAGGCTGGACGCGAGCAGCAATGACATGCGCGGCACGCGCGGAACGGGCGGAATCGTTGAACTCAACGGCCTGCAGGTGTCGATGGAGGAAGGCAGCATCGATGTCAGCGGGGAACTGGGCGGTGGCTGCGCGTGGGTGGTCGCGCACCGGGCGGAAGGTGAGGACGGGGAGGGCGGGGAGAGGGGTATTCGCGCCGCTGGCCGCATCCCGGTACCGGGGCGGGACGACAACGCCGACCCCCTGCTGTTCATCGACGCCGGGTCACGCATCCATGTCGAAGCGACGTACCAGGGCGAGGACGGCGACGCGCGACTCGTGTCCGCCGGCAGGATGGTCGTTCTGGCGCACGGGCACGCGTACGACGCTCCCGCGGCCGCCACGGCGAACCGGTTGAGAATCGTCGCGCGGACGGCCGCATCGAACGCCATGTCGTCCGACACGCCGCGCAGGCTGGTGCCGGCGGCGCTCTCGCCACCGATGTTGCGGTCGAGTTCACCGCCCGCCGCGCCGTCCGTCGCGCGGGGCGCGGCCGAATTGCCGCACCTCGACCTTGACGCGCTGGCGCAAGCGAGCGCGCCGATGTTGCCGCGCGCCGATTCGCGATCGGCGCTGCGCGTCTCGGTGCCCGAACCCGCCAGTTGGCAATCTTCGCTGCAATCATCGATGCAATCGTCACCGGCCGTTTCGTCCCCGTCGCCCGCGGGCTGGCACGCATCGCCTGGCGCGTTGGCGCCGCAGCGCGCGAGATGGCACTCCTCGCCCGATGCGTCCGCGCCGTCACGCGCCAGCGCCCGGGTGTCGCCGGCGGTGTCCGAGCCGCTGCCCACAAGAGGGCAGGCGTCGTCGCCGGCGCTATCCGAATCGCAGCTTTCGAGCTGGCAGCCGTCACCCATCGCGTTGCAATCGATGTCACCGCACGGGACGCCGTCGCCCACGGCCTCCGTGCAGCGGCAAGCCATCTCGCGCGCCCGAACGGCACACGGACATCGACCGGACGAAGCGGTTTCGTGGATGCCGTCGCGCGGGCGGACGTGGAGCGGCAGCGGGATGCCGCCGCCGGGCCGGGGTTCCTGACGCTTGCGAACGCTGCCATTGCCCTCGTTTTTGCCATCGCCGTCCCACGAATGGGCTGTACGGCTGGGACATGGCGTGGCACTGCCCGTATCCACGCCGGTCCATGGTGTGGTTCGTATCGTCGCCTGAACGGCCTTGGCTCCCGCCCTGGTTCCCTCACTCCGCTTCTGGATGTCATCATGCCATCGCGTTTGTCCTCGTGGTCACTGTCGCGCCCCTCACCGCCGCTCGCGATGGTCGCGATGCCGCGCGTGGCGTCCCATGCGCGGCGCGCCTGGCGGGGGCGGTGCGCGCGCATGTTGCCGCACGCCTGGCTGCTGTGGGGGCTGCTGATTTCCGGCACGGCCCAGGCGCTGGCGCCCGACGCGGTGCCGCTGGGGCCGCGCCTGCGGCAGGGGGACGCCGCCGTCGCCCGCGATGCGTTCGGGCTGCATATTGTCCAGATGGGCGATCACGTCATCATCGACTGGCAGTCCTTCGACATCGGCCGGCGGGCCGCGGTGCACGT
The DNA here is from genome assembly GCF_026624755.1 of Robbsia betulipollinis. Taxonomy (NCBI): domain Bacteria; kingdom Pseudomonadati; phylum Pseudomonadota; class Betaproteobacteria; order Burkholderiales; family Burkholderiaceae; genus Robbsia; species Robbsia betulipollinis. Next base: position 387,932 of record NZ_JAPMXC010000001.1, on the reverse strand, counting down.
CATGCAAACCTCCAGCGAGGCGACGCTGCTGAACCGCGTGACCGGCGCGACGGCGAGCGAGATCGCCGGCAACCTCACCGCAAGCGGGCGGGTGTTCCTGATCAACCCGAACGGCATCGGTTTCGCTTCGAGCGGCACCGTCGACGCGGCGGCGTTCGTGGCGTCCACACTCGATATCGCGGACCGGGATTTCATGGCGGGCGCGTTCCGGTTCGACGCCGCGGCGGCACCCGCCGCGGGCGTGATCGTGCAGGAGGGCGAGATCACCATCGATCCCGGCGGATTCGCGGTGTTGTTGGGCCGGCGGATCGAGCATAGCGGCGTGATCCGCACGCCGCTGGGGCAGACGGGGCTGGCGGCGGGCGATGGCGCGGCGCTCACGCCCGGCAGCGCCGAGTTCCTGCGCGTGACGCGGCCGGCCGCTGTTTCCGAACCCGGTCTCGCGGCCATTCATGCGTCCGGCATCATCGAGGCGCGTGGCGGTCTGGCGCTGTTGTCCGCGCCCGCGCGCGGCGCGGAGACCTCGGTGAATCTCAGCGGTTCCGTTCTGAGCGGGTGGGTTGCCTCGCGGGCGGGGCGCATCGTGATCGACGGCGACCGGGGCGTCGTCCGGGTGGCCGGCGTACTGGACGCGAGCAGCGGCGTGGCCGGCGATGGGCGCGAGCCGGGTGGAACGGTGGACATCGTGGCCCGGCGCGTGGTGATGGACGCTCCGACCATCGACGTGCGCGGCACGCGGGGCGGTGGCCGCGTGCGGCTCGCCGTCGATGCCATGGAGGGCGCGGACACCGTCAGGTGTTTCCCGCACACGCGGCTGCGCTTCGTCGGAAATGGGGCCGGGAGGGCAGCGCCGCTGTCGCCGGTGCTTCCGGCAGCGGCGATGTTGCCCGCGTCGTCCTCATCGCCCTCGGTTTCCCCATCTCCCGCGCCGGGGTCTTCACGGCCCGCGCCGGCGACCTGACGATCGATGGTATCGCCGTACCGCCTATGGCACGCCCTTCGCCAGTCCCGGGAAGACCTTCGGTTTCCTTTTCATTTCCATACGTTGCCATGCCATTCAGTCTGTGTTCGTCACCAACGGCGCTCGCGCGCGCCTGCCTGTTATGCATTCTTTTCGCCTCGAAGGCAGCCCCGGCAGTGGCGCCCGATGCAATGCCGCAAGGCGAGGTCGTCCGGCAAGGTCATGTCGACGTAACGCGGGATGAACGGGAAGTGCATATCGTGCAGGTCAGCGAGCGCGCGATCATCGACTGGCGATCTTTCGACATCGGCGCCCAGGCCTCGGTGCATGTCCTGCAGCCCACGACCGAGATGGTCCTGCTCAATCGCGTGACCGGTCGGACGACGAGCGAGCTTGCAGGGGGCCTTTACGCGGGGGGCCACGTCTATCTCATCAATCCGAACGGCATCCGCATCGCGCCGGGCGGGTCGGTCGACGCGGCGTCGTTCGTGGCGTCCACGCTGGACATCGGCGACCGCGATTTCGAGAACGGCGTGCTGCGTTTCGGTTCGGCGGAGCGGGGCGCGATGGGAACGATCGTACACGATGGCAGGATCGGTATCGATCCGGGCGGCTTCGTCGCACTGCTGGGTTTCCGGATCGAGCAGCGGGGAGAGATTCACGCGCCGCTGAGTCAGGTGGGACTGGGTGCCGGAACGAGCGCGGCGCTCGCACCCGGGCGTGACGACTTCCTCACGATGGCGCAGGCCGCCGGCATGCGACCGGTGGATGTCGAGGCAGACGGGACCGCCGGGAGCGTCGCGCCGCCCGCGATCGTCATGGCCGGGGACATCGAGGCCCGCGGCGGACAGGTGCAACTGAATGCGCCCATCGCCACCCGGACGCAGCACGCGACGGACGCAGCGATGGCGATCAGCGGCACGATCCGCGCGCCGCGGCATGGGCGCAGAAGCGGCACGATCCGCCTTGACGGCATCGGAGGCGTGGTGCGCCTGTCGGGGCTGCTGGAAGCGTCCAACAACGGATCCGACGTTGCGATGCTGCCGGGCGGAACGGTGTCGGTGCACGGTTCGCGAGTCGTCGTCGAGCGCATGGGTATCAATGTGAGCGGCGCGGCGGGCGGCGGGCGTGTCGTTCTCTCGACCGGCGCGCGGGAGCGCCCGACGGGCGGCTCGCCGGCGGCCGAAGCGGCTGGCGAGCCGTCGATATTGATCGACGGCCCCGCATTGATCAACGCCAACGCGACGCAACGGGGCCATGGCGGCGATATCGGCGTCCTGGCGGACGGGCCCGTGGTCATCCTCGGCAGGATGCAGGCAAGCAGCGTCGTGCGATCCATGGTGACCGACGCGAGTGCCCCGGACGGCGCCTCGCTGCCTTATTGTCAGCGGATCTCGTTTCACGCCGGGCGGGCACTGTCGCCGCTCGAACTGCCGCGCGCCCATCCGTTGGCGATGCCCGTCGCACGGCCCGCGGCACGGTTGTTCGCACGGCAGGGAATGCCGGCGGGAGCCAGCGTGCCCGCGGCGTCGCTTCCCGACTCGACGCCCAACTCGACGCCCAACTCGCCCCTGCCGTATTCCTTCGCGTCGCGGCTCGCTTCGCCTCTCAGGATCCCCGAGGCCGGGCCGCATGCGGCGGCTGCCGCGGCCTTTCCCGAAGAGCGGGTGCCGAGGCTTGTCTGGAGTCCCGACTCGAGCCAGGGCCCGAGTCCCGACCCGAGCTCCGGCCCGAGTCCCGAACCCGGCCCGGGCATGGCGCCCTGGCGATAGGTCAGGACAGACAATCGGCGTGGTTGCGCAGCGCGCGCCGGGCAAAGTAGGCGAACGTCACCGCGTCGCGTTTTTTGGTCGAAACCCAGTCATGCGCCTCCCGTGCCAATGCTTCGGGCAGGGGCTGGATGGTGCCCGCCGCCATGGCGATCAATTGCAACTTGGCGGCGCGCTCCATGAGATAGGCCAGCATGCACGCCTCCTCAATGGTCTTGCCCACCACCAGCTGGCCGTGATGGGCCAGCAAAATCGCCCGTTTCTGCCCCAACGCCGCCGAAATGATCGCGCCTTCCTCGTTGCCGACCGGGATGCCGGGCCATTTCGGCAGGAATGCGCAATCGTCGTACAGCGGACTCGTATCCATGTGCGCGATCGCCAGGGGGACCTCCAGCATCGAGAGCGCCGCGGCATACGTCGGATGCGTGTGAATGATGCAGTTCACCTCCGGCCTCGCGCGGTAGATCCAGGAATGGAAACGATTCGCGGGATTGGGAATGCCATTCCCCGCGACGACATTCAGATCCTCGTCCACCGTGATCAGATTGCTTTCCGAGATCTCGTCGAATCCCAGACCCAGCTGCTGCGTATAATACGTGCCGCTGGTCGGTGCGCGGCACGTAATCTGACCCGCCAATCCCGAATCGTGACCGCCGTCGAAGAGAATCCGGCAGCTCAACGCGAGCTTCTCGCGGGCGGTCCAGGACGCATCCCCGATCGCTTTCTCCAGGCGTTCCTGTGCGATGGAGACAAGTTCGGACTTGGACAATTCCAGGGTTTCGGCCATGGTGTGCACTCGGTTTGAAAAGTGGAAAGAGGAAAGTCAGTACGGCGCGACCGCCTCGAATAGTAGATATATTCCATTTTAATGGATATCGCGATGCCGTGCCGATGGCGGTGTCGAGCGCGGCGTGTCGGTTTTCACAAGGGCGGGACGTCACGCCCCGATTCATCCTCGAATGGAAACGAAGCATGACGACAAAGCGGCATCTGAACAACGACGAGGCGGGCGTCGACACCGTCGCGAATGCGACGGACGAGGTCGACGAAATCCGACTCCGCATGGGGCGAGAGCTCAAGAAACACCGCTCGCGCAAGGGCATGTCCCTGGACAATCTGGCCGAGATGTCGGGCGTGAGCCGGGCGATGATCTCGAAGATCGAACGGGGGCAGTCTTCGCCGTCGACCACGATCCTGTCGAAACTGGTCGACGCCCTCGACATATCGGTCTCTACGTTGATGTCCCGGCAAAGCGAGCGTCAGGATATCGTGGTGATTCGTCATCCGCAGCAACATGTCCTGACCGACCCGGTGACGGGTTTTTCACGCCGCTGCCTGTCGCCGCTCCTGCCCGGCCGGGGCCTGGACTGGTTGCTCGCCGAATTGCCCGCCGGTTCGAACACGGGGGAACTGACCGCCCATTCGCTGCCGATAGAGGAATACATCTACGTCCTCAAGGGCTCGCTGGTCGTGACCGTCGCCGACGAGATCACGACGCTCGGCGCATCGGATTCGATGTATTACCGCGCCGACGTGCCGCACCGGTTCTCCAATGTGTCGCGGGCGAGTTGCCAGTACTTCATCGTGATCAGCCCCCTGCGTGGCTAGCGCCAGTCGCCGGAGCCGGTAACGGCGTCGACATTCTACTTTTGCAAATCGCCTTTGGCTGTTTCGGGTGCGAGCCATGCGCAGAGCAGCGTCACGCAGGCCACGGCGATCAGCAGGACCGACACCGGCCAGGTCGCGCCGCCCGCCCAGCTCATCAGCACCGCGGCGGCAAGGGGCGTGAAGCCTCCCGAAATCGCGCCGCCCAGCTGGAACCCCAGCGAAGCGCCACTGTAGCGTAGCTTCGTGCCGAAAAGTTCCGATAGCCAGGCAGCCTCGGGGCCGAACATGATTCCCTGGCCCAGGCTGACCGCGAGGGCGATCGTGATCGCGATGATCGTCGGATCGCGCGTGTCGAGCAGGCGGAACTCGGGAAAGGCGAAGAGAATCGAGAACAGGCAACCGGCGAAGAACATCGCGCGCCGGCCATACAGATCGGATAGCCATCCGAAAAAGGGAATGGTGAAAAGCTCGACGCCGGCCGCGAGCAGCAGCCCGTTCAGTATCACGGTTTTCGGCAGGCCGAGGTGTCCCGTGACGTAGCTGATGGTCACGATCGTCGCCACGCTGACGAACGCGATCTCCGAGCACTTCAATCCCACCGCGAGGAAGAACGTGCGGCGGTGGTGGCTGAAAATCTCCAGCAAAGGCATCCTGATCGCCGGCTCGCGCTTCGTGGCGTTTTCGAAAACCGGGCTTTCGGAGAGCTTCAGGCGAATGAAAAGTCCCGCTCCCACGAAGAAGATGCTGATGAGAAAAGGTATCCGCCAGCCCCATTTCAGGAAAGCATCCTGCGGCAGACCGGATACGATGCCGAATATCACCGTCGAGACGATCACGCCCACGGGATACCCCAGTTGCACCAGGCTGCCGAACAGGCCGCGTCGCCCCGCCGGGGCGAACTCGACCGCCATCAGTATCGATCCGCCCCATTCGCCGCCGATTCCCAGCCCCTGGAGGAAGCGCAGCAGGATCAGCAGCGCGGGTGCCCACATGCCGATTTGCGCGTAGGTCGGCAGGCATCCAATCAGGAACGTGCCGAATCCCATGATGAGCAGCGTCAGCGACAGCATGGCCTTCCTGCCGGTGCGGTCCCCGAAATGCCCGAAAATCGCACCCCCCAGCGGACGCGCGACATAGCCGACCGCATAGGTGCCGAATGCCGCGATGGTGCCCGTCAGCGGGTTCGCCGATGGAAAGAACAACTTGTTGAAGACCAGCGCCGATGCGATTCCATAAGCGACGAAGTCGTACCATTCGAAGATGGAACCGATGACGCTGGCGATCAGAACGCGCCGGCGTTCCTGCGCGAGCGTTCGCGTGTCGCCCGATATAGACAAGAAACCCGAAGACGCCATTTTCGATCCGATGAGAAAAGATGCGTTAAATTTCTCCTAAAGTAGAGCAAAGGTTATGCCAGTGGAAATGGAATGCCGGCGGCGGTTGCGTTCTTGGGTGCAGGCCGCCGGAAGACGGAGACCCGATCGGCGCGGGGGGGGCCGTGATCGGTCCGAGGGTGGTTTGCACGACGTCGGGCACGCGGCCCGCCGATGGTGCGGGATGCACTTCATTGGCGTTTGCCGCGCTGTCGCGCACCGTTCCGGATCGATGGCGACGTGCATGCCGCCCGTGCGCAGACGCGGCGGCGCCGCGTCGCAGCCATATCACGCGAACGTGTCGATCTTCGACAGCGTGCCCGTGCCGGCGACCGGCGTGTTCGCCCAGCCGTACACCCGGGCGGCCGGGACGGCCGCGGCCGCCCGGGTGCCGTCGATGCCGGGGCCGGCATCGCGGTAGGCGCCCGGATTCCCCTGACGCCCGGGGTTGCCGCGCGAGGGATCGCCGCCGGTGGCCGCGCCGCCATTCCACGCGCTCGGCGTGCTGTCGGGCGGCGGACTTTGCGTGACGTTGGCCTGCGCCAGCGATAGACCCCCTTCGGCGAAACGTTCGCGCAACTGCGGGAGCGCCGCGGCGATCGCGTCGCGCACCTGGGGGTCGTGCGATGAAAACGTCGCCTGCGCGTCGTTGCCCTGGAGATTCAGGCTGACACGGATGGGGCCGAGATTCGGCGGATTCAGATGCAGCTCCGCGAGACCGGCGTTGCCACGCGCCATCATGACGACGTTTTGACTGAAGGCCTGGGACCAGCGGGCATCCACGAACGGCGTGTCGATCCAGCCGGTCTGCGGCGCGGGCGCACTGGCCTGCGGTTGGGCCTGCGCCAGCGATGACGGATCGGCCGGGGCGGGGAGCGGACCGGGAAGCGCCGTCGCCGCCGGATTCAGCGCGTTGGCCGGGTCGTTGTTCGCCAGCGCCGCGGGGGCGTTCTGGGTCTGGCTGGCATTCACGCCGGCGTCGGCGCCCGGCGTGGCCGCGAGATTCGATCCCGCGCCCGTATCGTCGCCGGCCCGGTGCAGGGCGACGCCGAAACCCGTCGCATCCGCACCGCCGCGCCGGGTCGCCATCGCACCGGTATCCGTCCCGGCCGTGGCAGGTGCGTTCGACAGGGCGGCCGCGCCGCCGCCGTCCGGCATGCCGGGGCCCGCCCCGGCGAGCGTTTGCGCCCCGGCGGCACGGCCGCTGCCGAACGCCGCCGTTGCCCCGAACGCCGTCGTTGCCCCGAACGGCGCGGCCGCCGCGGCCGCCGCGGCCGACGTACCTGCCGTGCCGGACGCGTCGCTCGTGGCATCGTTCCCGGTGCCGTCGGCGGCACCCAGCCCTGCGCCGCTTGCGGTCATGAGCGTCCCGTTCGCGCCCCCGATGCCCGTAAGACCGCTGCCCGGCGTGGCGCCGTCCGCCGCCGCGCCGGCCGCGGCATCGGCGGTGGACGGCGCCGCGGCGGCTTGCTGGAGCGCCGCGGCGCTGGCGGCCTGCTGGGCCGCCTGCTGCTGTGCCTGCGAAGGGTCGGCGAGGCCGGCGTGCTGCGTGTCCGTGGTGCCGTCCGCGCTACCGTCGCCGTCCGCCGCGACGTCGCCCGGACGTTTCGCGCCCTGGGCGGCGCTGGCGAGCGTGGCGGTGGCGCCGTTCCCGGCGGCATCCTGCGCGTCGGCATTGCGTTGCGCGACGCGATCCTGCTGCGCGACGGCGGCATCGGCCGCGGCGCGCGTCGTGGCCGCCGCGTCGGCGGCCGCCGTGGCCGTCCCCGCGCGCTCGGCGGTGTCGGTGGCTTTCGCGGTGCGCTCGGTGCCGGATGCGCGCGCGGCGTCGTCTTCGCGCGCCGTTTGCTGCGCGTCGGCGGTGGCTGCCGCGGTGGTCCGGGCCGCGTCCGCGGCATCCGCCGAATGCATCGCGCTCGCGGCGTCTTGCTGCGCCGCCGCCGCGGCCGTCGCGGATTGCGCGGTGGCGTCCGGCGTCGAGCGCCGCGCGTCGGCCGATGCCTGGGCACGGGCCTGCGCCTGCATCCTGGTCTGATTCGCCGTCCACGCGCTATCGTGGGCGATACGGTTCTGGGTACGGGCCGCCTGGTCGAGGCTGGCTTTCGCGCGTGCGGCCGTGTCCGCATGGGTTTGCGCCGTGGCGGCGCTCGTACGGTCGGCATCGGCGGCGCGCCGTTGCGCGGCGAGCGCATCCTGGAAACGCGTGCCGGCATCGGTGATCGCCGTGTTCTGGTCGAGTGCCGACGGTACGGGCCGGGTGGCCTGCACGGTGGCAGCGGCATTCGCGGAAACAGCGTCGGGTCGCATGGAACGGTCCTTCAAGTGGATGCGGGTGTCAGTGGTGCTGCGGACAACGGATGTTTCGGAAAACGGGTCTGTCGCGGCGCCGGTCCGTCAGGCGAGCGCCATCACGGGCGCACGGCGCCTCAGGCGGCGGCGCGATCGCGCGCGCGCCGCGCGGCGAATTCGTCGGACGCGCGTTGTTCGCTTTTCGCTTCGCGCTGGCGCTGCGCGTCGACGGCGCGCTTTTCCAGCGCCTCGTACGAACTCAGTTTCTGTTTCTTGACCTGCCATTGCCGCCGCGCCCCTTCCAGCGCCTGGTCCAGCGCGACGACCTGCGCCTGCTGCTGGTGAATCGCCGTGCCCAGCGTGCCCAGGAAAGCGTCGAAATTGCGCCGTTCGAGCATCGTCATGCCTTCCCGAGACGCCGCCGCGAGCCGGTTCTCGTACTCGCCCCGGTAGCCGTCGAGATCCTGCCGCTTGCCCAGCATGTCGTCGCGCCGCCGCTGCAGCGCGCCCAATGCCCGGCTCGCCTCGTCGACGTCCTTCTGGGCGAGTTCGATCAGGGTCGTATAGGGAAGTCGTTTGCTCATCGCGGGTTCCGTTGGCGGGTTCAGGTGCCGAGCAGCGCGTCGAGCTGCGCGACCGCCGTGTCGTGTCCGCAACGTTCGCGCACGCGCTGTTGCAGAAAGCCTTCCATGCGCGGGTACAGCGCGATGGTGCGGTCCAGCATCGGATCGCGCCCCGACTGGTAGGCACCGACGTTGATCAGGTCGCGGTTGCGCTGGTAGCGGGAGAGCATCTGCTTGAACATGCGGATGCGGTCGAATTCGTCGTCGCTGACCAGCGCGGACATCACGCGGCTGATGGAGGCCTCGATATCGATCGCCGGATAATGGCCGGCCTCGGCGAGCGTGCGCGACAGGACGATGTGCCCGTCGAGGATCGCCCGCGCGGAATCGGCGATCGGATCCTGCTGGTCGTCGCCCTCGGTCAGCACCGTGTAGAAGGCGGTGATCGAGCCGCCGCCGACCGGGCCGTTGCCGGTGCGCTCCACCAGCGCCGGCAGCTTCGCGAACACCGACGGCGGATAGCCCTTGGTCGCCGGCGCCTCGCCGATCGCCAGGCCGATCTCGCGCTGCGCCATCGCGTAACGGGTCAGCGAGTCCATGATCAGCAGCACGTCGAGCCCGAGCTCGCGGAAATGCTCGGCCAGCGATGTCGCGTATGCCGCGCCCTGGAGACGCAGCAGGGGCGAGACGTCGGCCGGCGCGGCCACCACGACCGCGCGCGCACGTCCTTCCTCGCCGAGAATCTCCTCGATGAATTCCTTGACTTCGCGCCCCCGCTCGCCGATCAGCCCGACGACGATGACCTGCGCGCTGGTGAACCGGGCCATCATCCCGAGCAGCATCGATTTACCCACGCCGGAGCCGGCGAACAGTCCCATGCGCTGGCCGCGCCCCACGGTCAGCAGCGCATTGATCGCGCGCACGCCCACGTCCAGCACGGTGTGGATCGGTTCGCGATCCAGGGGGTTGATCACCGGCGAGGACAGCGACGCGGTGGCCTCGTTGTTCAGCGGACCCAGCCCGTCGAGCGGCACGCCCTGGGCGTCGACCACGCGCCCGAGCATCGCCATGCCGACGGGCAGGCGTTTCGCGTTGAGCGTGGCGCCGATGATCGGCGCGCTTTCGACGGGATAGACGCGCGCGTTGGGCGCGAGCCCGGAAAGATCGCTGGTCGGCATCAGGTACAGACGGTCGCCGTTGAAGCCGACCACTTCGGCCTCCGCGTGCGCCGTGGCGCTCATCCCCGGCAGTTCGATCAGGCAACTCGCGCCGATCGGCAGCGTGAGGCCGGTGGCTTCCAGCACCAGGCCGGCGGCGCGGGTGATGCGCCCGCAGGCGCGCAGCGGCATCGCCTGCGCACTGCGCCGGCTCGCCGCGTCGAGCGTGGCGCGCCAGCGTCCCAGGTGCGCATCGCGTGGCGTGGCGGCAACGGTGTCGTCCATGAGTGTCCTTGATGGTGGCTGCATCACCAGCCGTTTTCCCGGCCCAGCGCGGCGGTGACGCGGGTCCAGCGGGTGGCGAGCGTGGCATCGATCTCGCCGCTGCCGGCCCGGGCGCGGCAGCCGCCGCGGGCGAGCGCCGCGTCGCCGCGCACCGACCAGCCCGCGGACGCCAGCTCGCCCGCGAGATACGCATCGAGCAGCGGCAGGTCCGCCGGATTGACCAGCAGGATCGGCGCGCCGACCAGCGGCGGCTCGGCGCTCAGCACCTCGCGCACCGCCCCGAGCAGCACCGTCGGGTCCGTCTGCACGGTCTGCCGGATCACGCTGCGCGCGATATCGAGCGCAAGCGTCATCAGCGATTCCGACATCTCCGCGTCGAGCGCGTCGGCCGCCGCGGTGAAAGCCGTGACCAGCGCGGCCAGTTGCTCGGCGTGCGCGCGCGCATCGGCGAGGCCGCTGTCGAAGCCCTCCGCGCGGCCCGCCTCGTAGCCGTCGGCGTGGCCCGCGCCGGTGCCCTCGGCATAGCCCGCCGCATAGCCTTCTTCCTGCGCGGCGACGCGTGCCGTCTCGACCGGATCGACCACGTCCGGCAGCGGCGGATCGAACGACGCCATCTCCCAGCGCTGGTAGGCGCTCAGCCGTTCCTTCGGAATCAGGCGCTCAGACATACGCGTCTTCCGCCTTGCCACCGAGGGCGATCGTGCCGGCATCCGCCAGTTTCTTGACCACCTGCAGGATCTTCTTCTGCTGCGTTTCGACATCGGCGACGCGCACCGGTCCGCGCGTCTCGAAATCCTCGCGGAACAGATCCGCGGCGCGCTGCGACATGTTCTTCAGGAACTTCTCGCGCAATTCGGTCGGCGCGCCCTTGAGCGAGATGATCAGCGTCTCGGACTCGACTTCCTTGAGGATGGTCTGCAGGCCGCGGTCGTCGATCTCCAGCAGGTTCTCGAACAGGAACATCTGGTCGACGATCTTCTGCGCGAGGTCGGTGTCGTAGCGCTTGACGTTCTCGATCACCGATTCCTCGTTCACGCCGGCCATGAAGTTGAGGATCTCGGCCGCGGTCTTGACGCCGCCCAACGGGCTGCGCTTGATGTTCTCGCTGCCGGAGAGGAGTTTGGTCAGCACGTCGTTGAGTTCGCGCAGGGCCGCCGGCTGGATGCCGTCGAGCGTGGCGATGCGCAGCACCACGTCGTTGCGCAGCCGCTCCGTGAAGCATTCCAGTACTTCCGAAGCCTGGTCGCGGTCCAGGTGCACGAGGATGGTCGCGACGATCTGCGGATGTTCGTTGCGGATCAGTTCGGCCACCGCGGCCGAGTCCATCCACTTCAGGCCCTCGATGCCGCTGGTGTCGCCGCCCTCGAGGATCCGTTCGATCAGGCCCGACGCCTTGTCGTTGCCGAGCGCCTTGGTCAGCACCGCGCGGATATAGGCACCCGAATCCAGGCTCAGCGCCGTGTGCTGCTGCGCTTCCTCGACGAAGTCGCCCAGCACTTTCTCGATCTCGGTGCGCGACACTGCCTTCAACTGGGCCATGGCCGCGCCCAGGCGTTGTACCTCGCGCGGTGCGAGATAGCGGAAGACCTCGGCGGCTTCATCCTCGCCGAGCGACATGAGCAGTACCGCGCTGCGTTGGAGTCCTTCAGCGTTCATCGCTTATCCAGCTCTTGACGACGGTGGCAACCACCTTCGGGTCCTGTTGGGCAATCTGGCGCGCGAACTGCAAATCGCGGTCATGCGCGTTGACTTTTTGCTCGAGCGACGGGGCGGCGGCGGTCTCGCCGTCCGCGAGCGCCGCGGGCTTGCCGGCGTCGGCGCTGACGTCGGCGACCACTTCCGGCGCGGGCGGCGGCTCCGGACGCAGCAGCTTGCGGATCGACGGGCGCAGCACGCCGAAGAACAGGTAGAGACCGACGATGCCGATCAGCGCGTACTTGCCGCCCTGTTTCGCGAGTTCGATCATCTCCGGCTGCTTCCACAGCGGCAGGACCGGCGCGTTGACCGCGTCCGGGCCCTGGAACGCACTGTTCACCACGTTGACGGTGTCGCCGCGCTTGGCGTCGAAACCCATCGCGTCCTTCACCAGCGCCTCGGTCTGCGCGAGTTGCTCGGCGCTCACCGGTTGCATCGTGATCTTGCCCTTCGCGTCCACGGACTGGTGGAAGTTGACCACCACGGCCGCCGTCAGCCGGCGCACGCCGCCCATCGGCTGGGCGGTATGGCGGATCGTCCGGTCCAGCTCGTAGTTGATCGTCGCGTCCTTGTGCGTGCTGCCCGACAGCGAGGTGACGGAAGCGGCCGCACCGCTCGCCGCGTCGCCCGGTTTGGCCTTGTCGTTCGGCCCGACGTTCGTGATCGGGGCGTTCGGGTTGGCCGGCGGTTCGTTCGACAACGCGCCCGGCACGCCGCCCGCGCCGCCGCCGCCACTGCTGCTGTCGCGCGATTCGCTGGTCTGCTGGCTGCGCACCGCGGCGTCCTTGGGCCCGGGGTTCGGCTGATAGGTCTCGGCGGTCTGCTCGACCTGCGCGAAATCGATGTCGGCGCTGACCTGGGCGTGCGCGTTGCCGGGGCCGTAGATCGGGTCGAGGATGGCCTCGATGCGGCGCCGCGTGTTCTGCTCGATCTGCTGCATGTACTTCAGCTGGCTCGCATCCAGACCGGCGGCCGTGGATTGCGAGGTCAGCAGGTCGCCGTTCTGGTCGACCACCGAAATGTTGCCCACCGGCATGTCGGGAACGGCGGTGGCGACCAGGTGCACGATCGCGCTGACCTGGCCGTCGCTGAGCGAGCGGCCCGGGTAGAGATCGAGCAGCACCGATGCCGACGGTTTCTGCTGATCGCGCACGAACACCGAGGATTTGGGAATCGCCAGATGCACCCGCGCCGACTGCACCGACGACACCGCGCCGATGGTCTGGGCGAGTTCGCCTTCGAGCGAACGCTGGTAATTGATCTGCTCGGCGAACTGGCTGATGCCGAACTTCTGGTTGTCCATCAGCTCGAAACCCACCGAGCCGCCCTTGGGCAGGCCCTGCTGGGCGAGCCGCAGCCGCGCTTCGTGGACCGACTCGGCCGGCACCAGGATCGCGCCGCCGCCTTCGGCGAACTTGTACGGCACGTTCATCTGCTGCAGCGCCGTAATGATGGCGCCGCCGTCGCGGTCGGACAGATTGCTGAACAGCACCTTGTAGTCGGGTGCGCGGCTCCACATGAACAGGACGATCAGCGCCGCCACCGCCGCTGCCGCCGCGAGCATGAGGGGCAGGCGCGGGTTCGCCCGCAGGCGCTCGGCGAGCGGGACCTTGACGTCGACCGTCTGGCCAGGGCGCGTCGAGGCCGCAAGCGTGGTCGCCTGCAACGATCCCTGCTGCGCGGTGGCCGGCGGGGTGCTCATCGTGTCCTGGCGCCGACGTCGAGCGTCGGCTGCAGCAGCATGTGGCGGGGCGGGTGCGAAGCCATGGGAACCGGGGTCGAGTGGTCGGGCAGTGGGGCGTCTGTGCCGGACGTCCCGTGCCGGTATGGCGGGGACCGTTCGGAAACAGCGGCATGGTGCGGATTATTGCGTGCCGCGTGCTTTCCGTATCGGTCGATAAGCGGGGCTTTTACGCGTCAATTGGAACGATCGCCGCGCGCGGGCGTGCCGTACGATGTCGTTCATGGGCCAGATGCTCGCCCGGCGGTTCCCGCCCCCGGGATTCGCGGGCCCCCTGCGGGCCCACACCCCTCTAAAGGCGTTTTCGCCGGGAGAGAACGACGCATGAACACACCGGTTTCCGCCATGTCGGGGACGCTCGACCAACTGCGCTCGCTGGCCGCCCAGGCCGCCGGCAAGCCGGCAGCGGCAACGGCCGATGCCGCGTCGGCGGCGGACGGCGACAGTTTCGCCAGCATGCTGAAGGCGTCGCTCGACAAGGTCAGCACGAGCCAGACCCATGCGCTGAGCCAGGCGCACGCCTTCGAGTCCGGCTCCTCCGATGCCAGCCTCAGCGATGTCATGATCGATATGCAGAAGGCGAACATCCAGTTCCAGACCGCGGTCCAGGTGCGCAACAAGCTGGTCAGCGCCTACAACGACATCATGCAGATGCAGGTCTAGACCCGTCGACGTGCGCCTTCAGAAAAACGCGGCATGCGCCGTCGCGCTCGCGCCCGGCTAGCTGCGCGGCCCCGGATAGGCGCCTGGCGGTGGCGGCGGCCCGCCGGTGCGGGATTCGAGGCTGTACAGCCAGCCGAGCAGTTCCGCGACGGCCTGGTACAGTGCCGGCGGTATCTCCCGGTCGAGCGCGACGTGCGCGAGCATCGCGACCATTTCCGGGGCGTCGTGCACATAGAGCCCCTCGGCGCGGGCCCGCTCGATGATCGAGTCGGCGATCAACCCGTATCCCTTGGCCACCACCTTCGGCGCGCCGCTGCCCGATTTGTCGTAGGACAGGGCGATGGCGGTACGGCGCGGATCCGGGCCCGACTCCGACCGCAGCGCTTCTTCGATGTCGCTCGGGCGGACGCTCATGATGCACGCTGCCGGCTGGCGTCCGGCGTTTCCCTGACCGCCAGGCTTTTCAGTTCCAGGCCCGTGCCGGCGAGACGCCGGCGCAGGTCGTCGCTGTCGTGCAGCAGCGACGCGGCGCTGTCCGGTTGCGCTTTCAGACGTGCGACGAGGCGCGAGCCCGCGAGCTGCAGATCCGCGTCCACGGTGCCGAGATGCGGCAGGTTCAGGCTGACCTGCATGCGCCAGGAGGGCTCCGCCGGTTCTCCCGAATTCCAGGCGGCGCCATCCTCGCGGCGTTCGTCGCGACGTTCGATCTCCCAATCCATCCGCGTTCCGGGCCAGGCCTCGCCGCTCCAGCGCAGCACCGGGTTCTGCAACAATTCCATCTGCTGGCGCACGGTCGATACGATGTCCGGATGAATCGCGTCGACGAGCCGCGCCGCGCTGTCGGCGGCGTGGTCCGCCATGCCAACGGCGCCATCGCCCGTGCCGGCGCGGCCGAACGGGCCCGGAGACGCGGCCGGCGGGGACTCGCCGCCGACAAATTCCAGACCATTGGCGCGCGCATAGTGCAGCGCGTTCTGCAGGGCGTTTTGCAGGACGGGCGGCAACGCGTTGTGCAGCGCGTGATTCAGCGCCTGCGGCAGGAATTCCAGAGTCGCGGACGGCCCATCATCCTGCGCGTCGTCGGCCTGCCCTGGCGCCGCGGGGCCGTCCAGCGGTGCGAGATGCGATTGCGGCTCGCGGTCGAGGTCGGTGATCGGCCGCTGGCCGCCGGCCCATTGCGCGAGGTGCGATTCGTAGAAAAGGCCGCTGTTCTCCAGGGTCTGTTGCAGCGCGCGGGCGAGCAGGGCGGTGAATGCACTGCTGGCAACGGGCGCGGCGCCCGCCGCCGGCGTGGCGTTCGCACTCTGCGGCGCACCGACGACGATCAACGCCGGACGGGCGCCCGCGCCGCTGCCGGACGTGCCGCCCGCCGTATTCTGGACCGCGGCGGCGGCATCGCGCGGCGGCACCGGACACAACGGCTTGCTGGCCTGGATCAACGGCAATTCGCCGGGCAGGCGCGAGAGGGCGTCCAGCACTCGCGCATCGACGCTGACCGTCGCCTGCGTCGATGCCGCGGGCAGCGCGCGCGGCGCCGCCGCAAAGGCGTTCGAATCGGGCGAGCCGTTCAGGGTGTTGGGTTGTTGCGAGATGCTGCCGCCATCGGCGCCGGCCGTGCGCGCACCCGATCCCGCTCCGATACCCGACAACATCGTGTCGAGCCGCAGCGGCATCAGGTTCATTCCAATCTTGTCGAGCGCGTTCATGTGGCGGCCTCTCCAGTGAGTGGCGCGGGGCGGCCTCGCGGGCAGGGGAATGCGCCGCGCAGCCGGCGCATCCCGCGCGCAGCTATTCCATTGCCACGCCGTAGGCGCCTTGCAGCGCGCGGGTCTGCCGGCCGCTCGCCAGCAAGGCCGACAGGCGGGCGAGGCGGGGATCGACACGGGCGCGGATCTTCGCGTCGTCGTCGAGAATCCGGCGGATGACGTCGAGCTTGCGCGCCCGCTGGGGTTCGGTAAGCGGCAGGTCGACATCGCTGGGCCGCAGCAGTTCGACCAGTGCGACATAGGCCTCCTGCATCGACAGCAATCCCTCCCAGTTTTCCTGAACGGCGGCTTCACGCATCTGCTGCGTGATCGAAGCGATGGCCTCGTAACGCTCGATCAGCTGTTCGAAACCGCTCATCTTACGCTCCCACCGCTTGTGCGGTCATCGCCGATGCTGCCGGGTTCGCCGCCGGCGCACTGCGCCACACGTCCTCGAGCGCCTTGAGCATTCGGTCGACTTCGTCGAACAGCGGCTCGTCGTTGCGCAGATTCGCGCGGGTCAGCATCTCGAGCATCGCGTCGTAATGACCGGCCAGCCGCTCGGCCACCTGGCCGCCGTTGTCCATGTCCAGACTTTCCTTGAGGCCGCCGCCGATGATCATGACGGCCTTGGAAACGGCCGCGCCTTTTTCCGCCATGCGGCCGGCCCGCATATGCATGCGGCACTGCACGATGGCGGTGCGGCTGGCCTCGAACATCATGATCGCCAGCCGCTGGGGACTGGCGCCGAAGGTGGCGGTCTGCGCACCCACGCGCGCGTAGGCATTGGCACCGAACTGGCTGGGTGAAAACATCCTTTTCTCCTTCAAATTCCCGGACTGCACTTGCGTTGCCGCGGCGGTGCCGCGGGTGTCGTAACGTGGTTCTGACGCGATTCCATCGTGAATCTGTCTTGGATCTGTCTTGGATCTGTCAACTCTTCGACGTGTTGTTGAACTGCGCATTCAACACCGTCGACGCGGTTTTCATCTTCGTCGACAGCGTGTTCAACGCGGAAAACTGCGTCTGGTAATTCGCCTGCACCTGCGAGAGGTGCGACTGGAAACTGGTAATCTGCTTGCCGATCGACGCCACGCGCGTATCCAGCGTCTTCGTCGCATTGGCGATCGCGCCGGTGGTGCCGGTCGCATTGTCGATATAACCGGACAATTGCGCCGCGAAACCCACCGAATAGGACACGCTGCCGCGCGGACCGGTCCCGTCGCCGCCCACCTGCACGGACAACCCTGCCACCGCCGTGCCGGGCTGGCCGAGCAGCGTCTGGCCGGAACCCGTGCCGGCGAAACCGCCGATCGAGCCTTTGACGTCGAGGCCCGCACTGCCCTTGACGGACGTGTCGCCGAACAGCGTTTGCGCGCCGTTGCCCGCCACGCTCACGCGCGAACCGGCTCCGTAGGAAGTCGACGTCAGGCTCAGGGTGCCCTGATCGTCCGCGGCGACATTCACGCTCGCGCCACTGGCGGTAAACGCGGCATTGCCGTTGATCGCGTTCTGCAGCGCCGCAGCGGCGTCGCCGGCGCTCGCATAGGCTTTTTGCGGCAGCGCGATGTTCTGCGTCGTGCCGTCCACCGTGACCGTGAGGCTCAGCGGACCGATCGAAGCTTTTTCGAGATCCGCGGCGGCGGTGCCGGTGAGGGCGCCCTGCGTCGCGGCCTGGGTGACGCGGATGTCGTATTTGCCGGCCTGCGTGCCGCTGCCCGCATTCAGATAGGTGACGCCGTTGTCGGTCGTGGTGCCGTTCGTGCCGAACAGCGAGGCCACGCCCGTCAGGTTGTTTTGCAGCGCCGACTGCAGCGTCGGCTCGTCCACCGCCAGCGTGCCGTCGTTGCTGAAGCCGATGCCGACGTCGGCAAGCGTGTTCAGTCCGCTGCCGCCGTCGATCGAACCCGTGACGATGCGCTGCAGCGCGCTCTTGATGTCGCGCGTCGTGGAATCGCCCAGCAGGATGCCGTTCTTCGACGAATCGTTCGCGTCGTAATTGGTCAGACTCGACAACGAGTTGGCCAGCGTGTTGTACGCGTCGACGAAGCCGCCGACGTTCGATTCGACGGTCGACGTATCGTTGACCACCGACAGCGTCGTCGCGCCCACCTTGCTCAGCGCCAGCGTGAAGCCGCTGAGCGCGGATGAGACCGTGTTCGACGGGCTGTTCAGCGAAATGCCGTTGACCGAAAGCTGCGCATCCTGCGCGGCCGTGGTCTGCTTCATCGCCTGCGTGCCCGCCGGATCGAAACCGAGCAGGGCGCCGACGGCATCGTCGCCTTTCGCGGTGACCTGCATCGCCTGCGCGGCGCCGGTGGCCGAATTCGTCAGCACCAGCCGGTAGGGCGAGGCGCCGCCGTCGTTGACGATCGATGCGGTGACGCCGATCGCGGCGCCGTTGATCGCATCGCGGATGCCGCCCAGCGTGTTGTTGCTGCTGTTGATCTTGATCGTCT
Organism: Robbsia betulipollinis; assembly: GCF_026624755.1. Lineage (NCBI taxonomy): Bacteria > Pseudomonadati > Pseudomonadota > Betaproteobacteria > Burkholderiales > Burkholderiaceae > Robbsia > Robbsia betulipollinis. The sequence continues at coordinate 369,624 of NZ_JAPMXC010000001.1, read as the reverse complement.
TGCTGGTGCCGCCCGGCGTGAAGGTCGTGCCGTCGGCGTAGTGACCTTCTGCATCGGCCGTGCCGCCCGTGGTGGTGCTCGCGCCGCTATCGTCCTTGGACGTGGTCGCGCCTACGGTGCCCAGATTGATCGTCAGCGTGGTGTCCGCGCCCGAACCGATCGCGGTGCTCACGCTTTTCTGACCCTCGGAGACGAGGGTCTGGGCCTGCGCCAGCTGACTGACGTTGACCGTGTAGTTGCCGGGTTGCGCGCCGGTGAAGACCTTGGCGGTCGCGACGCCGCTATCGCTCGACGTGGCGGCCAGGGCCTTGAAGTTCGCCGCGAGCGTCAGCGTGTTGAGCGACGACTGAAACGTGGAGAGGTCGGACTTGAGCTGCGCGTAGGCCGAAATCTCGGTCTGCACGCTGCCTTGCTGATGCTGGTAGTTCGTCAGCGGAATGCTGGCGACCTTCATCAATCCCGTGAGCATGCTGCCGAGCGAGAGCGAGCTGCCGCCCACGTTCATCGACGAGATGATCGACGCCGCGCTGTCCTGCGCCGATTTGGAATTTGCCGCATTGCCGGCGTTCGCGCCGTCAGTGCCGTTGTTGCTGCCGCCGCTGCCGTTGTTGCTATTGTTGCCAACGTTGCCGTTGTTGCTGCCATTGCCACCCGCGGCGGGGGTCTTGCTTCCGTTGGCCGCCGCTGCGCTGCCGCCTGCATTCGCCGAAACGGCGGATGCGGGCTTGTTCGCGCTGCTGACCGAGGAAATCGTGACCATTGCTGTCGGATTCGTAGGGTGTGCCGGATGCGGTTTGTGGCGGATGCGGCGTGAGCCGCATCCTGTTTCATCCGGCGCGCGACGCGCGCCGGATGGCCATCATCCGCCGTGATGCGCCTTAGCCCGTGACGAGCTTCAGGATCTGGTTCGGGATCTGGTTCGCCTTGCTGACCATCGCGACACCCGATTGCTGCAACACGTCCGCGGTCGACAGCGTCGAGGCCACCGACGCGTAGTCGGCATCGGTGATCGACGACTGCGCCGACTTCGCGTTCTGCGTGATCGCGTTCAGGTTCGAGATCGTCGAGTCGAAGCGGTTCTGGATCGCGCCGACGGCACCCTGCAGCGTGCTTACCGTCGCCAGCGCCGAGTCGAGCGACTGGAGCGCCGCCGTCGACGACGCCGCGGTCTTCAGCGACAGGCTGGCCAGCGTGGTTTGCGTGTTCAGGCTGATCGTCGCCGACTTGCCGTTGCCGGCCACGGTGTTGCCGTTCGGCGCTTCGGTGTACAGATTCGCGTCGCCCGCGCCGCTCAGCTTGATTTCCTTCGACGACGACAGCGACATCGTGCCCTGCAGCACCGTGGCCTTGCCGCCCGCGCCGGTCGCGCCGTTCGTTTCGACGGCCGAGTCGGCCGTGAACTGCGTGGTGCTTGCCGGGTCGGCGACGTTGCTCGAACCGCCTTGCAGCAACTTGTAATCGCCGCTGCCGCCTTCGGTGGTCTTCGACGTTTGCGAGATCGTGATGTTGCGGCCGTCGGTGGACGACAGCTTCAGGCTGCCGCCATCGTCGAGCGATGCGGAGACGCCCGTCGTGCCCGCCACCGAGTTGATCTGGTTCACCAGGTCGCCGGTCGACACCGACGTACCCTTGGCGACGGTCATGCCGCTATCACCGAAAATCGACGTGCCGTTGATCTTCAGGTTGACGACGTTGTCGGCGGATGCGGACGGCTTTTCGTTCGCGGTCGTGAAGGTCTGGACGTTGGTCGCCGTGGCGGTCAGGCCCGAGATGTTCGCGCCGTTGATCGCGGCCACTGCGGCGAAGGCGCTGTTCGCGTCCTGGCCGGCTTCCGCACCCGCGACCGCCTGGCCGATCGTCTTGGCCGGGCCATCGCCCAGCTGGATCGACAGGGCCTTCGAGGCGCTGGCGTTCGACAGGCCGTCGCCGGCGGCTGCCACGACACCCTTGTTGATGCTGGCGAGGCTGAACGTCTGCGCCGCGGTCTGACCGATCTGCGACGTGCGCACGCCCTGGCTCAGGTTGACCGTCGTCGACTGGCCTGCGTTCGCGCCGGTCTGGAACGTTGCCGAACCGAAGCTGCCGTCGAGCAGGGTTTGACCGTTGTACTGCGTTTGCGTGGCGATCGTGTTGACCTGCGACAGGAGCTGCTGCGCCTGCTGGTTCAGCGACGCGCGGTCCGACGCGGAATACGTGGAGTTCGCCGACTGTACGGCGAGGGTCCGGATCTGCTGCAGGTTCGACGTGATCTGCGAGAACGCGGAGTCCGCCGTCTGCGCCAGGGCGATACCGTCGTTCGCGTTCGAGATGGCCTGCGTGTTGCCGTTGATCTGCGACTGCATGCGGCCCGAGATCGCCAGTGCGGCGGAGTTGTCCGCGGCGCTGGAAACCTTCTTGCCGGAAGACAGTTGGTTGATCGCGGTCGAGTACGTCGACGAGGCCTTGTTCAGGTTGTTCTGCGCTACCAGCGATGCGGTGTTGTTGCTAATGATCTGGGCCATGAGGCGCTCCTATATCCAAAATTGGTGCTTTCCGGCGGGATCGCCGCAACGGGAGGCAGTACCGGTATCACTGAGCCGATCGCCGCCGTTGTAATGGTTATCGGAACGGATCCGGAAAGCTTGAGGGTTTGCTTCAAAAACTTTCCGGGAAGGCCCGAAAACTGCTATGGAGGATGCCTGCGTCGCAGGGGGAGCGGCCTCTGGAAGCACTCCTTGCGATGGGTGCCACCGTCAGCCGATGCAATGGATCATAGCGGCTGCCGGCGGGGGGCAATTGGTCGAACAGGGGGGGAGGAACAGTCTATTTAACGCGGCATGGCGACGAATGGCGCGGGGGCGGACAGCGGCGCGCGGCGCGCGCCGTGCGAAATGCGCCGCTCAGGCCGCGTTGCTGTGGTTGGCGCCCAGGTCCACCAGTTGATTGCGCATCACGTAATAGGTCAACTCGGCGTTGTTCGCCAGGCCCAGCTTTTCCAGCAGGCGCGACCGGTACACGCTGACGGTCTTGACGGACAGCGACAGCACGTTGGCGACGTCGGTGAGCCGCTTGCCGGAGCCGAGCATGCACAGGGTCTGGTATTCGCGGTTCGACAGCTTCTCGTGGGGAAGCTGGTCGACGTCGGTCGAAACGTAGTCCGCCAGGGCTTCGGCGAGCGAAGCGCTGACGTATTTTCGCCCCGCCGCGATCTGACTCATCGCGGTGGCGAGTTCCGCGGCGCTCGCGGTTTTCGACAAGTAGCCCGACGCGCCGGCCTTCAGCGCCCGCACCGCGTACTGATCCTCGCGATACATCGAGAACATCAGCACCGGCACCGTGGGCACGCGCCGCTTGATGCGGCGCAGCACCTCGACACCGCTCATGTCGGGCAGCGAGATGTCGAGCAGGACCATCGTCCATTCGCCGCGTTCGATGTGCGCGAGCGCTTCCGCACCGGTCGCGGCTTCCACCGCCTCGGTGAACAAACCCCGGGAAACGAGCAACTGGGCAATTCCTTGCCTGATCGCGGCGTGGTCGTCGACCAATAGTATTCTTGACATCCCTGACTCCCCGTGGAGTATTTCCAAACGTTTTTTTTACCAGCTTGTTTTTTTGCCCATACAACGGTGGCAAATGTCGTTACGGCGTGTCATGCGGTCCGGCGCGACCCGGTCGCCCGACGCGGCCGGACGTACGGGGCGTGCGTGCGGCGCAGGGCAGCGAGGCCCGCAGTTCGACCCCGTCGCCGGGCCGGCTCGTGATCGCGAACCGGCCGCCCAGGGCGTCGCAGCGTTCGCGCATGCCCGCCAGCCCCAGCCCGTGCGACGCGTATGCATCCCGCCTGGCGCCGCGCAGGGCGGATGCACTGGCGCTGCGGGCCGCCTGCGAAGTCTTGACCCTGTCCGGATCCATGCCGCGGCCGTTGTCGCGGACCACGAGCGTCGCGCCGGAGGGCGTGACGCTCAGACGGACGGTGACGATGCTGGCCCGTGCATGCCGGGCGACATTGTTCAGCGCCTCCTGCGTGATGCGTAACAACGCCAGCGCGCTGGCATCGTCGAGCGGCCCCAGCGCCGGGTCCGCATGATAGTCGAAGGATGCGCTCAGGCCGACGCGTTCCGCGAACGAGGAGATCCATGCGCGCATCGTGTCGCCCAGCTCACCCCGGCCGGGCAGGACGCCGCGCTGCTGTATCAAACGGTGACTCGCCGCGAAAGCCGCATCGAGCGCGCTGTCGGCCGCCGCGAGCGCGGCGGCGCACGTGGCCGCCGCGTTGTCGGGTACCGATGTCGCGACCCGGGCCAGCGCATAGCGCAGGGCGGTCAGTTCGGCGCCGAGTTCGTCATGGATCTCGCGGGCCAGCAGGCGCCGTTCGGCATCGCGCGCCGCCACGCACGCAGCGCTCAGCGTGACGGCGGCGCGGTTGCGACGGCCGGCGTCACGGTGGCCGGCAACCCGGTGGCCGGCGTCCCGATGACCGGCGTCCCGGAAGTATGTCGGCGCATGTCCGTCCCCGGCGGGGCGGACCCTGAAGCCGGTGGTTTTTTCAGAAGACAAAATCGCTGACGCCAGTCAAGGTGCGAAGCATGAAAAACGGGTAATTGGCATCGATGCCAGGTGTAGCGACACGCATCGGTTTCTCCGTCCGTCAGTGACTCCGTGTAGGACAATTCCCGGGTTTTTCCACGGGACCTGTCCAAACCCGAAATGATCATAGCCGAATTTTAAGACAAACTCGGTAAGGGCGAGGCGCATTCATAATTGTTGTGTCTCTCCTACAACCCTTAATACAAACGATCGTGTGAAACGGGAGTCCAGCCGTCGTGCGGCTGCCGTTCCGCGAATGCCCGGACCGGCGACGCGCGTATGCGATTTGTCGCTTTTTACGAAGCGTTTCAGCGAGAATATCCTACATTTTTAGCGCCAAAACGCATTTAATGCCGACGCGCGTAGTGCGTCCGGATTTTGCGGGCGATTCAGAAAAAATGAATAAGCGGCGTTTTATCTCGCAATTTGACGCAATGTCGCGCGGACTCCGCGCCGACAATGGGCGAATTTCATTCATTTGCACGCCTATGTCACCGGACCTGTGCGGTTTGCCGTTTCCGCTTCCCGACGCCCGGGCCGGGGCCGCGCCTTTCGTCGCATTCTGCGAGGCGATGGCGGCGGCATCGGACGATGCGGGAAGCGACGGCGCCACGCGAAGCCTGCCCGATGGCTTCTCACTGCGAACCCTGGCGACCTTGCGCCGTCTCGCCCACGAGCGGGCAGCGCAGGGGCACGCCGACGAGGCATTCGGCCTTTTCAAGACCGTGACGGCGTGTCTTGCGCCGGGCGATGCGCTGGCGCTCATCCGCGTCGAGCATGCGTTCACTCTCGCGCACTTCGCGCTGCACGAGCAGGCGCTCGCGGTGTTCGATGCGGCCATCGCGGTGACCGCGGCGCGGAACTGGCGCATGGCGGCGCTGGCGGGCAAGGCCATGTGCCTGGTGGCGGTGACGCGTTCCGAGGACGCCCTGGCCTTGCTGGACCGGCATGCCGACCTGCCGCGAGCGGAACGGCATGCCGGCGCGCTCGCGCTGTGGGGCCTCGCGCGTACCCGTGTCTTTCTGGGGCTGCACCGTCCGCTGGACGCGATGGACGCCGTCACAGAGGTGCTGCAACGGGCGCCGTGGGACACCGCCGCGCTGCTGGCGAAGGCCACCATCCTGCTGCGTCTGCAGCGGCCCCTGCAGGCGGTGGGAGAACTGGAACAGGTGTTCGCGCAGGATCCGGACGATGCCGCGGCGCTCGTGCTGTTTGGACAGGCGCTGGCGGCGCTGGGCGAGTTCGCCTTCGCCGTCGATCGCTTCGAACGCGCGCTGCAGGTCGCCCCGCGTTATGCCCCGGCGTATCGCTACATGGCGAGTGCGCTGTGCATGCAGCGCATGGACGACGCGGCGCTGGTCTGTTTGCGTGCCGCGCGGGCGCTGCGGCCGGACTGGCCGCTGGCCTGGCTCGACGAGGCGGGAATACGGCTGCGCCGCGGTGAACTGGCACGGGGCTTCGACGCCTACGAGTGGCGCGACAGCGCGCGTTTCGCCGCGCGGCAGGGCGAACACTACTGGAACGGCGACGAGGCGATCGACACGCGTTCGATCCTGGTGCTGGCCGAACAGGGGTTGGGCGACACATTGCAGTTCGTGCGCTATCTGCCGCGCCTGGCCGCGCTCGCCCGCGACGTGGTGGTGGAGGTTCAGCCGCCGCTGCTGCGACTGGTCGCGGCGCAGGCCGCGCGCTGGGGCGTGCGAGTGATCCAGCAAGGCGATCCGCGCCCGCAGACCGACCGTTTCACGCTCTTGATGTCATTGCCGCATGCATTGCGTACGCGACTGGACACCATTCCCGCCGAGATTCCGTATCTGGCGGCGTCTTCCGCTGCCCCGGCTCGGGCGCCGGCCAAGGGCCGGGACGTGCCCACGGCCGCCGTTCCGGCCCGGCCCCCGTTGCGCGTGGGGATCGTGCCGTCGGGCAATCCCCATTTCGCCGACGACGCGCTGCGCTCGATGCCGCTCGCGGTGCTCGCGCCGGTCCTGAGCGTCCCGGGCGTCGAGACGGTGCTGTTGCAGCCCGTGGTGCGCGATGCCGATCGGCAGTGGGCGGCGAAGCATGCGCCGGAACTGCGCATGCCGCCGCTCGACGGGGATTTTCTCGACACCGCCGCATGCGTCGCCGCGCTCGATCTGGTGATCTCGGTGGATACGGCGGTGGCGCACCTGGCCGGCGCGCTCGGGCGACCGGTCTGGATCCTGCTGCCCTACCTGTCCGACTGGCGCTGGATGAGCGAGCGCCGCGACAGCCCCTGGTATCCGACCGCGACGTTGTTCCGGCAGGCCGTCCCGCGCGACTGGCGCGGCGTGGTCGACGCAACGCGCGACGCGCTGGTCGCCCTGGTCGCCCTTGTGGAGGCACGCAGCGGCGCATGCGCTGCCTGACTCCGCCGAACCCTGGCACGGGCCCGTGACAGCGCCCGATGCCCGCCGCCCCTCAGTCCGCTGCGTTGGGATCGGCGGCCCGTCCGTCGGTCAGCAGGCCCGTCGGCGCGCGCGTCTCGCCGTCCGCGGGCGGATCGCTCCGCCGCGCCCGCCTGACCGCCACCAGCACATAGACGGCGTTGAGCGCCAACCAAGCCGTTACCGCTACCCAGAGTCGCATGAGGTCCTCTTCCCCGTCGAGATTGCATGTCGGCTCGGCTGAACCCTTCGGCGGAGGCGACATCCTAGCAAGTCTGAGTAACCGCGACTGTCGGAAAAGTCCTTTACTTCGCGTCGCCGGACGCTTTTTGATCTTCGGACCGACGGGGCTTGTTTTTCAGCAACAGCGCAACGAGGCTGGTCCACCCGGTTTGATGTGCGGCGCCCAATCCGCGGCCGTTGTCGCCATGGAAGTACTCGTGGAACAGCACCAGATCCGCCGAGCGGGGATCGACGGCGAGCAGCGGGTATGCCGCCATGACGGGCCGCAAACCATTCCTGTCCTTGCGAAACAGCGCGCACAGCCGCTCCGACAGCGCATCGGCGATTTCGCTCAACGACAGCATGGTGCCGGACCCGGTGGGGTATTCGACGCGGAACTCGTCGCCGTAATAGCGGTGGAATTCCTGCAGCGATTCGATCAGCAGATAGTTCACCGGCATCCAGATCGGGCCGCGCCAGTTCGAGTTGCCGCCGAAGGTGCGTGACACGGACTCCGCGGGCGTGTACTCGATGCCGAAGCTCTCGCCGTTGTGATCGAGCTTGAAGGGAGAGTGCTCGTGGTAGCGCGACAGGGATCGCACGCCATAGTCGGAGAGGAACTCGGCCTCGTCCAGCATGCGCGTGAGCAGGCGTTTCATCCGGTGGCCGCGCAGCAGGGACAACAGCATCGTATTGCCCTTGCCGGGCTCGTACCAGCGCGAAACCAGTTGCGCGAGGTCGGGCCGGTGGCGCAGGAACCAGCGCAGGCGTTCCTCGAGCCGCGGCAGCTTGCCCACCGCGGCGCTGTCGAGCACATGCACGGCGAACAAGGGGCTGAGGCCGACGATCGAGCGCACTTTCAACGGCACGGACGTGCCGTCGGGCAGCTTCAGCGCATCGTAGAAGAACTCGTCCTGCTCGTCCCACAGGCTTGCGCCAGCCTCGTCGGCGCCATTGATCGCGCCCGAGATGTAGAGGAAATGCTCGAAGAACTTCACGGAAATATCGACGTACGCTTCATTGTCCGCCGCCAGTTCCAGGCCGATGCTCATCAGGTCGAGCGCGTAGGCCGCCATCCACGCGGTGCCGTCCGACTGGTCGATGCGCCCGCCAGTGGGCAGCGGCGCGGAGCGGTCGAAGATCTGGATGTTGTCCAGCCCCAGGAAGCCGCCCTGGAACAGATTGCGGCCCTCGGCGTCCTTGCGGTTGACCCACCAGCCGAAGTTCAGCAGCAGCTTGTGAAAGGCCCGTTCGAGAAACACCCGGTCGAACTTGCCGGTGAGTTTGGCGTCCATCTGATAGACCTGCCATACCGCCCACGCATGCACCGGGGGGTTCGCGTCGCCGAACGCCCACTCGTAGGCCGGCAATTGCCCGTTCGGGTGCATGAAGCGGTCCTGCGTCAGCAGGATCAACTGCTTCTTCGCGAAGTCCGGGTCGATCAGCGCGAAAGCGACCGCCTGGAAGGCGAGGTCCCAGGACGCGTACCACGGGTACTCCCAGGTATCGGGCATCGAGATGATGTCGGCGTTCGACAGATGCCGCCAGTCCGCGTTGCGCCCGTGCAGCCGGGAGGCCGGCGGCGTGGGTTGCGCGGCATCGCCGTTCAGCCAGCGCTTGACGTCGAAATGATAGAACTGCTTCGACCAGAGCATGCCGGCCATCGCCTGGCGCTGTATCAGGCGCGCGTCGTCGTCGTCGAGATCCTGCTGCAGCGCGGTGTAGTATTCGTCGGCTTCGGCGCGCCGTTTCACGAAGACCGCATCGAAATCCTCTGCGGCCTGGGCGTCCTGGCTGACACGGCGCAGGCGCATGCCGATCGTGCGCCGCCCGCCGCCCGCCATTTCCAGGCGCCAGTGCGCGCCCGCCTTGCTGCCCTTGTCGCGCCGGATCGCCTCCGGCCTGCCGTCCACCAGGTAGTCGTTGAAGCCGTCCTTGTAGGGGCCATCGCCCTTGGAGCCGAAGAGCCGTTCGATGTTGGTTTCGTTCTCGCAGAACAGCCATTCCTGCGGCGCGTCGCCCTGGGCGCTCCAGCGATATTGATGCGGCAGTTCCGGGTTGCGCGCGACCACGGCGCCGTCGGTGAGCCGCAATTCCGGCTTGCTGCGGCTGGTGTCCCAGGACCAGGTGTTGCGGGCCCAGAATTGCGGCAGCAGATGCAACAGCGCCGGGTGCGGACTGCGATTTTCCACCGTTACCCGCATCAGCAGATCGTCCGAGCCCGCTTTCGCGTATTCGATCGTCACGTCGAAGTAGGCCTCGTCGTCGAACACGCCGGTGTCGAGAATTTCGTATTCGGGGAGTTCGTTCGAGCGGCGACGGTTCTCGTCGACCAGATCCGCGTAGGGAAAGGCGGCCTGCGGATACTTGTAGAGCATGCGCATGTACGAGTGGGTCGGCGTGCCGTCGAGGAAGAAATACAGTTCCTTGACGTCCTCGCCGTGGTTGCCCTGCTCGTTGGTCAGGCCGAACAGCCGTTCCTTCAGGATGTGATCCTTGCCGTTCCACAGACCCAGGCTCAGGCACCAGTTCAGGTGCTCGTCCCCGAAACCGGCAATGCCATCCTCGCCCCAGCGGTACGCGCGGCTGCGCGCATGCTCGTGCGGGAAGCTGTCCCAGGCGGTGCCGCCCGGGCTGTAGTCCTCGCGTACGGTGCCCCATTGCCGCTCGCTGAGATACGGCCCCCAACGGCGCCAGGGACCGGGAGACGCCGCATGCAGACGGCGGCCTTCGGCCGTATCGAGGACGTTTTGCGAAGGCACGGACATCTTTTCTCCTGAAGGTCGCCGGTTCCGGCAAGTTTCATCTGCGACGTCGCAGCCCGACGTCACGGCACGGTTTCAAAGCGGGGTTTCAAAGCAAGGTTTCAATACGTAGCCGCTCGGCGAGCGACCATGCCTGAAACGGCGCGCCACGCGGGGTGTGGGGCGCATCGCCGTCGGCGATCTCCGACAGGTGTCCGAGTCCCGCCTCGCGCAGATGCGCGTCCAGCGGCGCGACGAACCGCGCGCGTGCCTCGGCGCGCGCCGCCTCGGCGTTCGCGCCACGGGCATGCACGCGCAGCCACGCCTCGATGAACGGCCCCGCCAGCCAGAGCCACGCGGTGCCCTGATGATAGGCACTGTCGCGGGACTCGGGAGGACCCGTGTAGCGGCCGATGTAGCGAGGGTCCGCGCAGGCCAGCGTGCGCAATCCCAGCGGCGTCCAGAGTTCGCGTTCGACCACGGCCACCACCGCGCGCGCGGTGGCGTCGTCGACGACCTGGAAAGGCAGGCCGCCCACCGCCAGGATCTGGTTCGGCCGCACGCTGCGGTCGACCGTGCCGGCCACGCCGTCGACATCCACCACATCGTGCAGCGCGCCGCTCGCCGGATCGACGAAACGGCCGGCGAATGCGGCCTGGGCGCGCTCGGCGAGCGGCTGCCAGCGCGGGTTCCACGTCGCGCCGATGCGCAGCGCATTGATCCAGAGCGCCTGGATCTCCACGGGCTTGCCGATGCGCGGCGTGACCGGTGTGAGGCCGACGCGCGCGTCCATCCAGGTCAGTTGCGAACCGGGTTCCCCGGCATGCAGCAGACCGTCCGCGCCGGCGCCGATGCCAAAGCGCGTGCCGCCGTGGTAGCCGTCGAGGATGCGCTCCGCGGCGCCTTGCAGGATGTCGCGGGTCGCGGGCGTCGCGTGACCCGTGAGGAGATAGGCATGCAGCGCGACGATGAACCAGAGCGAGGCATCCACCGAATTGTATTCGGGGGTGCTGCCTTCGTCGGGAAAGCGGTTCGGCAGCATGCCCTCGCTGACCGTCGTCGCCCATTCGCGCAGGATCGCCGCGGCCTGGTTTTCGCGGCCGGTCGCCAGCGCGAGACCGCGCAGCGAAATGAAGGTGTCGCGTCCCCAGTCGGTGAACCAGGGAAAGCCGGCGAGGAGGGTGGCGCCCTGCCCGCGTTCGGCGAAATACTGGCCGGCCGCGTTGGACAGTGCGCCGATCGCGGCACCGCGCGCCGTCACGGCAGCCGCCGCGCGGCGCTGCCGCTCCCCCCGTCGGTCCCGTTCCGCGCCAGCCACGCGCCGGGCGACGTGGACGTCGCGGCTGTCGCCGGCGCGCAGGATCAGCAAAGCCGCGCACGAGGCGGTCTGCTCCCCGGCGGCATCGCGCGACGGATCGGCGGCGGGATCGCAGTCGAGGTCGAACGAGAATATGCCGGGCGACGCCAGATCCTCCACGGCATCGAGACCGCGCTCGCGTTCGTCGTCGTAGAGAAACCGTTCGAACCATTCCGGCGCGTGCCGATAGACGCCGTTGCTCAGTGCCGATACCGCCGGCCGATGCGCATAGGGACGCCAGCTGATCCGGCCGTTCGCGCCGGCCGGCGTGAAGTCGAATGCGTCGTTGCGCCGGTGTAGCGCATGGTAATCCCGCACCGACAGCAGGGGCCGCACGAACAGACGTCCGGACCGCGCGGAATTGCGGTACCCGTCACCCGCAGGCCCGGCATCGTCGGCACCGGGTGTGTCCGGGAGGGCGCGCACCGCGTCGGCGGCCGTCCCTGCCGCTGCGCCTGCCGCCGGTACGAGCCACCAGCGCAGGATGACATCGCCGCTGTCGCCGGCGGCGAAGATGTCGTGCAGCAGGTGCATTCCGCCCGGCAGCGCGAAGCGCCACGTCGGCCAGGGATCGGTATGGAAACCGACGATGCGCTGCGTGCCGTCCGGATGGAGGGTGTCGGGAGCGTAATGGTGAGTGGACAGGGCGACGGCCCCGTCGGGCCCCTCCCACCAGGCCTCGACACCGTTGACGAGCACCATGCGCCCGCTGGGAGGGGCGCTCGCGTGCAGCAACAGCGCGTGATACCGGCGCGAGCGTATGCCGTTCGCAGGGCCCGAGGCGAAGCCGCCCAGACCGTCCGCCTCCAGCCACTCTCCTGCATGGCGAGCCGTCTTCATGCATCCCTCCATTCTGTCGCGACGGGAGTCACCGTCGCACGGTCGGACAGATACTATACCGGCGCGCGGCGATTCGGTCCCGCCACGTGCATCGCCGCGCTGGTGCCATGGGGCCGGGAGTAGGCACGGGATCTACGCCCGGCCCGACGGTTGCTCTCGCGCCAGACTGTGCGAAGGCATGCGGAATGGAATGCACGCCGTCGTTCCGCTCAGCCCGCTTCGCCCACCGCGTCGGGCGATGGCAGTTCGCCCTGCGCGTCGCGCGCCGGCACGGGGACCTTGGGCTTGTCCGATTTGCCGGACTCGGCAGCGGGCTCGTCGCCCGGCTTCGACGCGTCGGGAAACGTCGTCGCATCGGGCTTTTCGGCCGTACCGGTCGCCACGGGCGTCTGCGGCGCGCCGGATGCCTGCCCGGTGGGCGCGGGGTTGGGCGAACGGGCGTCGTTCTCGTCGCCGCTCAGTCCGGGGCTGAGGGTCGCGCGTTCCAGCGCCTGGGAATCTTTCGAGGATGCATTCATGCGTGGGCTCCGGTCGGATCGGTGACGGGGTTCCATCACCAGGGACACTTGCGACCACGCAAACCGCATGCCACCCGGACCGGACGACCGCTCGTTCGCCACCTCAGGCCGTCGGCGCCGCCTGCCCATTGCCACCACTCGCGCCCGGGGCCCGAAACCGGTAGAAACCAACGTCGATCGCACCCGCGGCGAAACCCCCTTCGCAATATTTCAGGTAATACTCCCACAGCCGCTTGAAGCGGTCGTCGAAGCCCTGGGCGGTCAGCACAGGCCATTCCTTGAGGAAGCGCCGGTGCCACTCGGCGAGCGTGCGCGCGTAGCTCGCACCGAAGTGCTGCTCGCTTTCGACGCCCAGGCCCGCCTCGCATGCCAGCGAGCGCAGGCGGCTGGGTGGCGGCAGCATGCCGCCGGGAAAAACATAGCGCTGGATGAAATCGACGTCGCGGCGATAGGCCGCGAAGCGGCTTTCGGCAATCGTGATGACCTGTAGCAACGCCCGGCCGCCGGGCGCGAGGCGCGCCGCCAACTGCGTGAAGTAGGTGGTCCAGTACGCTTCGCCGACCGCTTCGAACATTTCGATCGACACGATCCGGTCGAAGGACCCCTCGATGTCCCGGTAATCCTGGAGACGGATGTCGACCTGCGCCTGGCGCCCGGCATCGGCGACGCGCTGCGCGGCCAGCGCCTGTTGCGCCGGCGACAGCGTGATCGCGACGACGTCGCACCCCGCTTCGGCCAGACGCAGCGCGAGGGCGCCCCAGCCGCAACCGATTTCCAGCACACGTTCGCCGCCACGCAGATCGAGCTGCGCGACGATCGCATCGAGCTTGCACGCCTGGGCTTCTTCGAGCGTATCCGTCGCGTGCCGATAGAGCGCCGACGAATAGACCATTCCCGCGTCCAGCCAGCGTTCGTAGAACGCGTTGCCCAGGTCGTAGTGCGCGACGATATTGCGGCGGCTGCCCGCGCGCGTGTTCGCGCGGCGCCAGTGGCCGATCCGATCGCCGATGCGCCGCGCGAGGCTGCCGGCCATGGTGGCGTCGAGCGCATCGCGGTTGTGCGCCGCCAGGGCGATCAGCGCGGCGACGTCGGGGCTGCTCCAGTCGCCCGCCAGGTAGCTTTCCGCGAAGCCGATGTCGCCGTGCCGCAGCAGACGCGGGAGCATGCGCCAGCGATGGATCGTCAGCGTCGCGTGGCTGGCGGCGGCGGGATGGGGCCGGGCGTCGTCCGACGTCCGCACCAGCGTCGCGCCGGACGGCGTGACGATCGTCAGGCGTCCCACCGTCCAGCGCGCGAGCAGCTTGCGCAACAGCAACAGGCAGACCCTTTCGATCCCGGATCTGGCCATGTCGCCGCGGATCTCGATGGCGCCGGGCGCCGTGGGTTTGGACCTGAACCAATACACTATTGCACCTCCTTCGAATCGGATGAGGAAAAGCGGGATGAAGAAAAGCGGGATGAAGCAAAGCGGGATGAAGCAAAGCGGTCGTGCGGCCGCGCGATGTCCGCGAGGCGGACGACGGTCAGCGCGTCTCCCGGCGGCGGACAAGGACGAAAGCCGCTGCCCTTGTACCACAATTGCAGCGCCTCCCAGTGAATGCCCACCACGACCTTGAGCGTCAACAACGGATGCGTGACGAACAGGCGCAGGAGGGCGCCGTCGGTCAATCCGCGGCGCTGCGCGCCATAGGCGGCGCTGAGGATGGCTTGCGGCGGCGCGGCGGCGACGGCGGGTCCGGGATCGTCGAACGCATCGATCAGCACCGACAACCGGGCGTCCGGGCGCACCACACGGAAGCGATAGGTCATATCGCGACCAAGGAAGGGCGAGACGTGGAAGCGTTTGCGACACGATTGCTCGATCGCGCGCGGCGCGCGGTCGGGTACGGATGTGCCCGGCGCCGCACCCGGCGCATCCGGCGCCACCGGGATCACGTAGGTATGCCGTTGCCCGAACGTATTGCTGACCTCGTAGACCAGCGCCGCGAGCGTGCCGTCGCGGGCGTAGCAGTAGTAGACCGACAGCGGATTGAACACATAGCCGAGCACGCGCGGCATGCACAGCAGTTCGACGCGTCCTCCCGCGAGGTCGACGTCGGCGCGCTCGAGCAGGCGGTCGATCTGCACGCGCAGCGGGACCGCGCTGCGCTCGCCGTGGTCCCGGTCATGAAAACTGTACAGATTGAAGCGGTTGCGCGAAAACAGCCGGGTCTGCCGCACGGCATCGTCGAGACGATCGAGATCGAGCAGCATCGAGAAGATCCGATAGCGCAGGCGGTGCGCACGCGGCGCGCGACGCTGGTGGGAAACACTGCCCACGTAGAGCACGGCCGCCGGTTTCGGCGGCGCGTCCGGGCCGGGAGCTGACGCCGCCGGGCCGGGCGGCCTGCGCATCGCGGCGGGGCCGGTCGTCATGCGGACTCGGCGGCTGCGAGCGGCCGGCGTCCGGCGGCCCCTGCAACGGGATGGACGTGAATGCGGGACGAGGGCGTGGCGAGCGTCCAGGGACGACGCACGTTCCCCAGTTGCTCGGCCACCGCGAGCCCTGCCTGCAGGCCGTCTTCGTGAAATCCCGCGCCGAAGTACGCGCCGCAGAACCAGGTGCGATGCTGGCCCTGCAGTTCCCACAGCCGGTGTTGCGCGTGCAGCGTGTCGCCGTTGAAGATCGGATGGGTATAGTCCGTCTCGTAATAGCGGCGCGCGGCGTCGGGCTCGCGCCCCGGGTTGAGCGTCACGAATAGCGGCAGGCGCGCGTCCAGGTGCTGGAGGCGGTTCATCCAGTAGGTCAGACACAAGGTTTCGGTGCGCGCGTCCTCGCCGGCACCGTTCGGGCGCATGGCGCCTTGCTCGAACGCCGACCGGCGGCCGAGGTAATTCCAGCTCGACCAGACCTTGCGCCGTTGCGGCATCAGCGCCGTATCGCCATGCAGGACCGCGCGATTCCGCGAATAGCGGAAAGCGCCCAGCAACGCGCGCTCCGCCGCGGTGGGTTCGTCGAGCAGCGCCAGCGCCTCGTCCGCATGCGTGGCGATCACGACCGCATCGAATGTTTCGCTGCTGCCATCTGCGCAGCGTATGCGCACGCCCGCGCCTGCATCGGCACCCGCATGCGCCGCATCCGAACCCTCCGTCCCATGCATGCGCGGGCCGCGCCGCGAGACCGACACCGCCGCCGGCTTGACGGCGATGCGCGCGCCGAATTCCGCCGTCAGCTTTTTGACGTATTCGGTACTGCCGCCGCTGACCGTGCGCCACTGCGGCCGCGTACCCAGCGTCAGCAGACCGTGATTCTGACAAAACCGCACGAAGGCCTCGGCGGGATGGTCCAGCAGGCGATGGGCCGGCGCCGACCAGATCGCGGCGGCCATCGGCATGAGATGGTCGTCGCGAAAGGCGGCGCCGTAGCCACGCGCGGCGAGCCAGTCGCCGATGCTGGCGCCATCGAAGCGGCCGAGATGGCGCGGTGCCTCGCGATAGAAGCGCACCAGATCGCGCAGCATCGACCAGAAGCGCGGCTGCACCAGGTTGCGCCGTTGCGCGAATAGCGTGTCGAGGCCGTCGCCGGCGTACTCCAGCGCGCCATCGTCCAGGGAGATTCCCAACGACATGTCGGTGGCGCGCGTCGCCACCCCGAGATGTTCGAACAGCGCCGTGAGATTCGGATAGCACGCCTCGTTGTAGACGATGAAGCCGGTATCGACACGCGCTTCCACCCCGTGCGCCGAGACCTGCACCGTATTGCTGTGACCTCCGAACCGCGTGGCCTTCTCGAAAACGGTGACGGTGTGCCGGTGCGACAGCAGCCACGCGGCCGCCATGCCGGAAATGCCGCTGCCCAGCACCGCGATGCGCTGCGGTGCCGGGGCATCGGGGCCACTCACCGATGGCGTGGCGAACGTCGGGTACGGCGCCTGCATCCCCATCTCCTGAATCGGTCGCTTTGCTACGGTTGCACTGCGGAACCGCAGCGCTGAACCGGACTAATCAAACGTATGTACGATGTACGTGCGGGCGGGGAAACGCTTCTTCGAGGAGGTCTCGAATATAATCGTTCGCGCTGCCCGCATTACACGCTCCGCGCGTATGTACCGAACCGCCTCTCCACCGTCGCTGTATATAAGAATATACGAAGGGCGGGTTCGATCGGATCACCCGTCGCGGCGTCGACGAATCCACGCGTGCGGTGATCCAGCGCATCCTGCACCACGTACAAAGATCAAGAAGATGAAAGTCGTGCGATTACAGCTTGGATGTCACACCGCAGCTTTCGGATCGGACGGTCGGCGACCGGGTGCACCGTGGTGGGCCGGGGAGAGACGGCACGAGGTGCCCCTCGTCGTATCCATCGGTGCCCCGCGATGAGCGACGCCTACCGCGACCCGGCCTACCGCGACCCGGCCTACCGCGACTCGGCCGAGCGCGGCCCGGCCGAGCGCGGCCCGGCCGAGCGGCTGCATCACGCGCAGTTGCTGCAGCGTATCGGACAGCAGGCGGACCGCGCGGCATTTGGCGAATTGTTCGCCCATTTCGCACCCCGGCTGAAGGGCTTTCTGATTCATGCGGGGGCGTCGCCGGAGCAGGCGGACGATCTGAGCCAGGAAGCGATGCTGCTGGTATGGCGCAAGGCGGCGCAGTTCGACGCATCGAAGGCGGGAGCGGCCACCTGGATCTATACGATCGCGCGCAATCTGCGGATCGATGCCGCGCGACGGCGCGTGATCCAGACGGTCGCCGACGATTCGTCCGACGTGATGGCAGGCGGACGGGACGATGCCGACGACGGCGCGAACGGCGCCGAGATGAGCGCCGAGACGCGCGCGGCGGCGCAGCAGCGGGCGGACCACGTGCAGCGTGCGCTGGGCGAGCTGCCGGACGAGCAATCGCGGGTGATCTTGATGGCGTTTTACCATGGCAAGGCACATGCCGACGTGGCGCGGGAACTGGATCTGCCTCTGGGCACGGTGAAATCGCGCTTGCGGCTGGCGGCGCAGAAGTTACGGACTTTATTGGGAGAGTGGTCGGAATGAGCATTGAGATCCCACAGGCGACGCGGCGTTGGACCCCGTTGCCCGTGCCGTTGCCGGTTCCGCGGCGCGCGCGGGCCCCCGGCCCGCGCGGCCCGACGGGCTGGCCGCGATGATCGTTCACCATCCTCAGGACGATACGCTGTTGCGCTTCTGCACGGGCGATCTCCCGCCGGGCCCGGCGCTCGTCGTCGCGTCGCATGTTTCGCAGTGCCCGGCGTGCCGGCATACGCTGCGGTTGCTGGAAAACGTTGGCGGAGCGCTGCTTGCCGACGCGGAACCGGTGGCCTGCGGTGTCGATCGGACATCCGCCGTGGCGGCGCTGCTCGCCGATCCCGAAAGCGCGGCGCGGCGCATGGAAGCGCGCGCCGCGAGCGGCGCCGGGAACCGTTTGCCGAGCGCGTGGGAACCGATGGCGGGCGTCACCACGGGGGCGCTGCCGCCGCTGCCGGCCGGCATGGCGGTGCCTGCGCCCCTCGCGGCCTTCCCGGTTACCGCCTGGCGCCCGGTCTCGCCAGGTATCCGATGGGCCAGGATCTCGTTCCCCGGCGACCCCGATTCGAAAGTGCTGCTGCTGCGCGCCCAGCCCGGCGCGGCGCTGCCGCTGCACACCCATACCGGTCCCGAATATACCTATGTGCTGCATGGGTCCCTCAGCGGCGAAGGGGCGGTTCTGCATCCTGGCGATCTAGTCGAATCCGAGCCATCGCTGCGTCACCAGCCCGAGGTCGTATCGAACGGCGAGTGCATCTGCATGCTGGCGGTCGAGGGGCGGCTGGTGATGAGCACGCTGCTGGCGCGGATCGCGCAAAGGATCATCGGCTTATGAGCAGCGCGATCGAATTCCTGTCCCGTCCGCCGCGCCGGCTGCTGGCGGTCCTGACGCTGCTGCTGTGTCCGTGGTTCGGTGGCTGCGTGGCGACGCTGAACCGGGCCGCCACGGGCAGCGACGTGACGGTCGCACACGATCTGGCCTATGGCGACGACGCCCGGCAGCGGCTGGATGTCTACCGCCCGGTCGCGCCCGGCGCCGATGCCGATGCCGATGCCGATGCCGACGGCGGCACCGTTGCGCCGGATGGCGCTTCCGCGAAGCGCGGCTTGCCGGTCGTGGTCTTCCTGTATGGCGGCAGCTGGCAGTCCGGTAGCAAGGAAGCCTATCCATTCGTCGGTGCCGCACTGGCGCGCCGGGGCTATGTGACCTTTGTGCCCGATTACCGGATCTATCCGCAGGTGACGTATCCCGCCTTCGTCCAGGATGCCGCGCGCGCGGTCGCCTATGCCCGGGCGCATGCGGCCCGGTATGGCGGAGACCCCTCGCGCATCGTGCTCATCGGCCATTCCGCCGGTGCCTACCTGGTCGCGATGCTCGCGCTGGACAAACGCTGGCTGGCCGCCGTCGGCATGGACCCGCAACGGGACCTGCGCGGGGTCGTGGGACTCGCCGGGCCGTACGACTTTCTGCCGCTGCACGACGACGCATTGAAGGCGATTTTCACGACGCCCGCCGGCTTGGCGGATACCCAGCCGATCACGCATGTCGACGGCGCGTCGCCGCCGATGCTGCTGCTGGCCGGACGCAACGACAAAACCGTCGACCCCGGCAACACGCTACGGCTCGCGGCCGCGTTGCGGGCGCACGGCGCGCCGGTCGAGGACATTCTGTACGCGCATGCGGCGCATCCGCTAATCATCGGCGCCTTCGCGCCGATGCTGCGTTTCCTCTCGCCCAGCTTCGCCGATACGACGCGTTTCGTCGACGCTCGGGTGAAACCGTGAACGGGCCGCTGGTGGCGGGCATGGCGTTGACGTCGTGGGTCGCGATGGCCACGGTCATGGCGCTGGCGTGGCGCGTGGCGCTGCGCACCGGCAACGCGGGATGGATCGATGTGTTCTGGACCTTCGGACTCGGCGTGATCGGCGTGGCCGCGGTAGGCGTGCTGTTGTCGCCGTGGCTGCCGGCGGCGTCGTCCTTCGCGCCGGTCGCGCCGCGTGCGTTGCTGGCGGCCGCATTGCTTGCCGCCTGGTCCCTGCGGCTCGGTGCGCACATCCTCGGACGCACGCGCCGCAACGACGACGATCCGCGTTACGCGCAACTGCGCGAGGAATGGGGCGCGCGCTATGCGTCGCGCCTGTTCCTGTTCCTCCAGGTGCAGGCGCTGGCCGGCGTGCCGCTGCTGCTCGCCGTGGTCGTCGCGGCAGGGCGCCCCGGCCCGTTCGGCGACGTGCAGGATGGCCTGGCGCTGGCCGTCTGCCTGGTGGCGGTCGCCGGCGAGGCGTTATCCGACCGCGCGTTGCGCCGCTTCGCGCGCGCGCCGCACCGTCGCGAGGCCGTTTGCGAGACGGGACCCTGGCGCTGGTCGCGGCATCCGAACTATTTCTTCGAATGGCTGGGCTGGTGCGCCTGGCCCGTGCTCGCGCTGCATGCGGGTCATCCATGGGGATGCATCACGCTGCTCGCGCCATTGCTGATGTACGTCCTGCTGGTGCATGTATCGGGCATCCCGCCGCTCGAGGCGCATATGGCGCGTTCGCGCGGCGCGGCCTGGCGGGACTACGCGGCGCGCACGCCGGCGTTTTTTCCCTGGCCGCCGCGTTCCGCGCGTCGGCCGCCCGCCTGAACGGGCGAGCGGGAGCGGGCCTCGCGAGCCGCCCGAAGGTTGCGCCGGATCTGTAGCGATTTCACTTTACGAGGCTTGTGGCCATGAATCCGATAGCACCGATGATCCGGATGGCGGAACGTCTGCCGCTGACCGACCCGATGACCTTGTCGGGTATCCAGTTCCTGGTCGGCAAGACCGCGCGACGGCTCGCGCAGGGCGGGGCGGCCGCGGATTTCGCCTTCATCCAGGCGATGCAGCGGTTTCCGATCGCGGTGCATACCGAGGACGCGAACCGGCAGCATTACGAACTGCCGCCGGCGTTCTTCGCGCTGATGCTGGGTGAACGGCGTAAATATTCGTGCTGCCTGTATGGCGAAGAGGAGGCGCTGGCGTGTGCTCCCGAGGTCGCGTCGATCAGCCTCGACGACGCCGAGCGGGCGGCGCTGCGGGCCACCTGCGCGCATGCGGCGCTCGCGGACGGACAGCGGATTCTCGAACTGGGCTGCGGCTGGGGTTCGTTGACCCTATGGATGGCGCAGCAGTACCCGGGCGCGCGGATTACCGCGGTGTCGAATTCCCAGGCGCAGCGCGCGTATATCGAAGACCGTTGCCGCGCCGACGGCCTGGACAACGTCCAGGTGGTGACGGCGGACATGAACGATTTCGCCGTGGCGTCCGACGCGCCGCGTTTCGACCGCGTGGTCTCGGTCGAGATGTTCGAGCACATGGCGAACTGGCAACTGCTGCTCGCACGGGTGCGCGACTGGTTGCTGCCCGACGGCAAGCTGTTCCTGCACGTCTTCACGCACCGCGGCGCGCCCTACCGGTTCGATCACAATGACCCGAGCGACTGGATCGCCCAGCACTTCTTCACCGGTGGCCTGATGCCCAGCGAGCGCATGATCGAACAGTTCGGCGATCTGTTCACGCTCGAACAGGAGTGGCGCTGGAACGGCACCCATTACGCGCGCACGGCGGGCGACTGGCTGCGCAACTTCGACCGGCACGGGTCCGAGATCGACGCCATCCTGGCGACGGTGTACGGCCGGGATGCGCGGCTGTGGAAGCGGCGCTGGCGCTTGTTCCTGTTGTCGACGATCGGCCTCTTCGGCCATCGGCAGGGCGCCGACTGGGGCGTGAGCCACTACAGCCTGCGGCCGTTCCCGGGAATCAACCGGCGCTTCTAGAACGCGTCCCCGAACAACCGCGCCAGCACCCGCGCCGCGCTCGCCTCCACTTTGACGTCCAGCAAGGCGTCCGCGCGCGTGCGGCCGATATTGATCGCCGCGATCGGCAGGCCCCGTTCCGCGGCGCCCAGCGCGAAACGGTAGCCGGAGTACACCATCAGCGACGAGCCGACGACGAGCATGCCGTCGGATGCGTCCAGCGCCGCGAACGCCCGGTCGACCCGCTCGCGCGGCACCGGCTCGCCGAAGAACACCACGTCCGGTTTCAGCATGCCGCCGCAACCGGCATGGGTCGGCACGACGAAGTCGGCGAACGCCGCGTCTTCCAGGTCCGCGTCGCCGTCCGGCCCGAGGCGCGCGTCGAGCCCGATCCATGCCGGGTTGCACCGTTCCAGGTCGGCCTGCATCGCGTCGCGCCCGAACCGCGCATCGCACGCCAGGCAGCGCACCCGGTCGAGCCGCCCGTGCAGATCGATCACATTGCGGCTGCCGGCGGCCTCGTGCAGGCCGTCGACGTTCTGCGTCACCAGCAGGGACGGGCGCGAGCGGTCGCCGTCGTGCCCGGCCGAACCGTGCTCCCAGTGCGCGAGCGCCGCGTGCGCCGCGTTCGGACGGGCGCGGCCAAACCCCCGCCAGCCGATCATGCCGCGCGCCCAATAGCGGTTGCGCATCAGCGTATCGGTGGTGAACGCCTGATAGGTCGTCGGCATCGGGCGCTTCCAGTCGCCGTTGGCATCGCGGTAATCCTCGATGCCCGACTCCGTGCTGCACCCGGCGCCGGTGAGCACGAACAGCCGCGGATGCCGGTCGACGAAGTCGGCCAGGCGATCCAGCGCGGCCGCTTCCTGTGCCGCTTCCCGCGCCGCTTCGTGGGGCGCTGCTTCGTGTGCCGCTTCGTGTGACGCTTCGTGTGACGCTTCGTGCACGGGTTCAGCCATTGCGCATCTGCGCCTGGGCGATGCTGCTGTTCGGCGGTACGCTGTAGGTCAGCCAGACATTGCCGCCGATGGTCGAGCCCCGGCCGATGGTGATCCGGCCGAGCACGGTCGCGCCGGCATAGATGACGACGCCGTCCTCGACCACCGGATGCCGCAGGTTGCCCTTGATGAGCACGCCTGCTTCGTCCGCGGGAAAGCGCTTCGCGCCGAGCGTCACATGCTGGTACAGCCGGACGTGTTCGCCGATCACGGCCGTCTCGCCGATCACCACGCCGGTACCGTGATCGATGAAGAAGCTGCCGCCGATGCTGGCCCCCGGATGGATGTCGATGCCCGTCATCGAGTGAGATATGTCCGAAATCAGCCGCGAGACGAAGCGCGCGCCCAGATGCCAGAGCGCATGGGCCAGGCGGTGATAGATAATCGCGATGGTGCCCGGGTAGCAGAGCAGCACCTCGGAAATGCTGGTGGCCGCCGGATCGCCCTCGAAGGCCGCGCGCAGGTCGCTGACGAGCAGCGCGCGGATGGGCACCAGCTGGGCGGCGAACGCGCGGACGATCTGGTCCGCGCGCTGGCGCGGCGTCGGGCCATCCAGTTCGTCCTCGGCGCCGAACAGCAGGCCGCGCCGCACCTGTTCGCCCAGCGCGCGCAAGGCATGGCTGAGGGTGCTGCCGACGAAATGGTCGATGTCCTCGTCGGTCAGGTCCGGGCGCCCGTAGTGGGTTGGAAACAACGCCGCGCACAATTCATCGAGGATCGCGCCGATCGCCTTGCGCGACGGCAGTTCCCGGATGCGTCCGCGATGACGCACGTTGTGCGTGACTTCACGCGAGCGGCGCAGGCCCGACACGACGTCGTCGAGATGCCATGTCGGCGTCCCGGATGCACCGGATACGTCGGATGCATCGCGCGCGTCCGGTTTTTCGTCGGCGGGACGCAGGGCGGGGAAGGGAGGGGACATTTTCATCGGGCGTGTTCCTGTGCGTCGTCCTGTTCCCATCGATTCTAACGCGGGACCCCGCACACCGCCGGCCGGCGTGCGCGAAGCGAGGTCATGCACGGCGCGCGCGAGGCGAGGTCAGGTGGTTTTTTCGCCCGTGCGTCAGATCGACGCATTGGCGTACGCAAAGAAGAACGTAAAGCGTGGCGGATAACGGAATCTTACTTTATATTTATCAGCTGCTTACAGCCGTGTAGGGCTTGACCGACAGACGCGGTCGGGGCTTGCTGCGGCACCCGGTCGCGTCGTCCTGCGGCAGGGGTTGGACGATGATGTCGTCTGTCGCCCGTCACGGCGTCAAGCAGTCAAATCAAGGTTTTTGCTCGCGCACGAGCTTTCTAACTAGGGTTTGCGCCGGTGGTCGATGCAGCATGTCGAACGGACCCGGAACGGACCCTAAGGACCCATCATGCCTGTGAATTTCAGTGCAATCGATCTGGCGCGTTTCCAGTTCGCCTTTACGGTTTCCTTCCACATCATCTTTCCCGCCCTCAGCATCGGTCTCGCGAGTTTTCTCGCGGTGCTCGAAGGCGCCTGGCTCAAAACCAAGAATCCCATCTACAAGGACATGTTCATGTTCTGGTCGAAGGTGTTCGCCGTCGGCTTCGGCATGGGCGTCGTGTCCGGCGTGGTGATGAGTTATCAGTTCGGCACCAACTGGGGCGGGTTTTCGAATTACGCCGGCCCGGTGACGGGGCCGTTGCTTGCCTATGAAGTACTGACCGCGTTCTTCCTGGAAGCGGGTTTTCTCGGCGTGATGCTGTTCGGCTGGCATCGCGTCGGCCCGAAGGCGCACTTCGGCGCGACCCTGATGGTGGCGATCGGCACGCTGATCTCCACGTTCTGGATCCTCGCCTCGAACAGCTGGATGCAGACGCCGCAGGGCTACGCGATCGTCGGCGGCAAGATCGTGCCGCAGGACTGGTTCAAGATCGTCTTCAACCCGTCCTTCCCGTATCGCCTGGGTCATATGGCGATGGCGGCCTTCATCGCCGGCGCTTTCGTGGTTGCCGCGACGGGTGCCTGGCACCTGCTCAAGGGACGCCGTGACCCGGCGATCCGCAAATCGCTGTCGATGGCCCTGTGGATCCTGCTGATCCTCACGCCGATCCAGGCGTTCGTCGGCGACGCGCACGGCCTGAACACCCGCAAGTATCAGCCCGCGAAGATCGCGGCGATCGAAGGGATCTGGGACACGGAGCAGGGCGCCGCGCTGAACCTGTTCGGCATTCCCGACATGGACGCCGAGATCACCAAGTACCGCATTTCCGTGCCGCATCTGGGCAGCCTGATCCTTACGCACGAATGGAACGGCGAGATTCGCGGCCTGAAGAGTTTTCCGAAGGCCGACCGGCCGAACTCGACGCTGATCTTCTGGACCTTCCGTGTGATGGCCGGACTCGGCATGCTGATGATCCTGATGTCGCTGGTCGGCCTGGCGCTGCGCAAGGGCGGCAAACTCTATGAATCGCGCTGGTTCCAGCGCTGGGTGCTCTTCATGGGCCCGGCGGGTTTCGTCGCCTTGCTCGCGGGCTGGATCACGACCGAGGCCGGACGGCAGCCCTGGGTGGTGTACGGCGTGATGCGCACGGTCGACGCGGCCTCGCCGAACAGCGCGCAGGCGGTCGGCATTTCGCTGATGATCTTCATGATCGTATACTTCCTGGTCTTCGGCACGGGCATCTACTACATCCTGAAGCTGATCCGCACCGGGCCGGCCTTCCCGGAAACGCCCGACGAGCGCAAGTCTCACCAATGGGGCGACGACGGCCATGGCGACCCGGCGCAGACCGCGCGCCGGCCGCTGTCGGGGTCGAGCGAATCCATCGAATCACACTGACCGCGCAAGCCGAGGAAAAAAAATGGATATCTCCTTCATCTGGGCGGCGATCATCGCGGTCGGTGTCTTCATGTATGTGGTGCTGGACGGGTTCGACCTGGGCATCGGCATCCTGTTTCCGTTCTTTCCCGAACATCACGACCGCGACGTGATGATGAACACCGTCGCGCCGGTCTGGGACGGCAACGAGACCTGGCTGGTGCTCGGTGGGGCGGGGCTGTTCGCCGCATTTCCGCTGGCATACGCGTCGATCCTGTCGGCGCTGTACCTGCCGCTGATCATGATGCTGATCTGCCTGATCTTTCGCGGCGTCGCGTTCGAACTGCGCGCGAAATCGCGTCGCACGCGCGCGCTGTGGGACCTCGCCTTCATGCTCGGTTCGGCCGGCGCGACGTTCTGCCAGGGCGTGGCGCTGGGCGGGTACATTTCCGGGATCAAGGTGGGGCCGACCGGCTTCGTCGGCGGCGCGCTGGACTGGTTCACGCCGTTCAGTCTGTTCTGCGGACTGGGGCTGCTCGCCGCGTACTCGGTGCTGGGCGCGGGCTGGTTGATTGCCAAGACCGAAGGCGAGCTGCAGCGCCGGATGTACCGGCTGATGTGGCCGTTGACGGTGGGCATGCTGGCCGCCATCGCCATCGTCAGCCTGTGGACGCCGCTGGGCGACGCCGCGATCGCGCACCGCTGGTTCTCGATGCCGACGCTGCTGTACCTGATTCCGGTACCCGTCCTTACGCTGCTGTGCGCCGCCGGCGTGCGTTACGGGGTGCGCAAGCGCTTCGACCGGATGCCGTTTATCATGGCGCTGGCGCTGGTGGCGCTGTGTTACGTCGGTTTCATCTGCAGTCTCTGGCCGAACATCATTCCGCCGTCGGTCAGCATCTGGGACGCTTCGTCGCCGCATTCCAGCCAGATGTTCTCGCTGGTCGGCGTGGCCATCGTGCTGCCGATCATCCTGATCTACACGACCATGGGCTACTGGATCTTCCGCGGCAAGGTACGCCACGACGATCCCGGCTATCATTGAGGAGACGTCATGTTCAAGGCTTTCAAGGATAGCGTTCCCGAAAACGGCCCCCGCGCCGCCGACGGTCGGGCACCGCGCGCGCGCCATCCGATGCTGTGGTTCGTGACATTGTATGGCGGCGGCATTCTCGTCACCACGGCGGTGGCGGCCGTGCTGCACGTGCTGGTGTTCGCCGCTTCCTGACTGCGTGTCTTTCCCGGGCGCGCTCCCCTTCTGACGCGAGGTTCGCTGCATGGCCCGTTATGTCGTTGCGTATCTGGTGGCCGCGGTCGTTTTCCTGGGCTGCGACTTCATCTACCTGCGTTTCGCGGGCGCGCCGATGTACCGGCAGGCGCTCGGCGATCAGCTTGCCGACCCGATGCGGATCGGCCCCGGCATCCTCTTCTATCTCATCTTCATCGCGGGGCTGGTGTTTTTCGCGGTCGCGCCGGCCTTCGCGACCGGGGACTGGAAGACGGCGCTCCTGCGGGGCGCGGCATTGGGGTTCGTCGCCTACGCAACGTACGAGTTGACGAACCACGCGACGCTGGCGCGCTGGACGCCGCGCCTGGTGGTGGTCGATATGACATGGGGAACGGTGCTGAGCGGGGTCGCGGCCGCGCTCTCCTATGCGCTGACGGTGCGCTGGACGCGGTAGCGAATCGGCGCCGCGGCCGGAAGGACCCGACACGCGATCCAAGGCTGACGGCCGCGCCAGGCCGTCCTTCGGTCCGCTACAGCGCGCGCGCTATTTCCGCGCCGATTTCGAATGAATGCAGCCGCGCGGCGTGATCGTAGATCTGCCCCGCGAACATGAATTCGTCGGCCTGGGTACGCGCCAGCAAGGCGCCGAGCGCGTCGCGCACCCGTGCGGGCGAGCCCACCGCGCTGCACGACAGCGCACGCTCCACGTTCGCCCGTTCGCTGTCGTGCCAGATACCCGCCATGCTGTCCACCGGCGGGCGCAGCGGTCCCGGCGTATTGCGGCGCAGCGCGAGGAACTGCTGCTGCGCCGAGGTCATCAGACGCTGCCCGGCCTCGTCGGTATCCGCGGCGAACAGGTTGACGCCGACCATCGCATGCGGCTTCGACAGCGTGGGCGACGCTTCGAAATGGTGCCGGTACGTCGCCAGCGCGGCGTCGAGCAGATCCGGCGCGAAATGCGAGGCGAAGGCGAAGGGCATCCCCAGCGCGGCGGCCAGGCGTGCGCTGAACAGGCTCGAACCCAGCAACCAGATCGGCACCTTGGTGCCCACGCCCGGAATCGCCTGCACCTGCTGTCCGGGCGTAGCGTCGTCGAAATAATCGCGCAGTTCGATCACGTCCTGCGGAAACGATTCTGCGCTGTCCTGCAGCGTGCGGCGCAGGGCCCGCGCGGTGAGCTGGTCGGAGCCGGGCGCGCGCCCCAGGCCCAGTTCGATTCGACCGGGAAACAGCGTGGCGAGCGTGCCGAATTGTTCGGCGATGACGAGGGGGGCATGGTTCGGCAGCATGATGCCGCCGGAGCCGACCTTGATGGTTTTCGTCGCCGCGGCCACCTGGCCGATCAGGATCGAGGTCGCGGAACTGGCGATGCCGGGCATGTTGTGATGCTCGGCCAGCCAGTAGCGCTGGAAACCCCAGCCCTCGGCGTGACGGGCGAGATCGACCGTATTGCGAAACGATTGCGCGGCGTCGCTGCCCTGGAGGATCGGCGAGAGGTCGAGGAGCGAATACTGGGTCATGGCGGGGAAGGGGATACGCGCGGGGCGCGCTCCACACTCCTATCGGTCAAAACACCATGATAGTCTCAACCCGGATTTCTGGTCGGCGGCGTCGAGTCGCCCTGCCGCGCGAAGGCCTATTGCCGGCGCGCATCCGGCATCCCTGCCGCGTTCGCCCAGCGTCCGCGTGCCGGCGTCCGGCGGCGCATCTAGCGTCCGTTGATCAGGCAGCGCGCGATGAAATTTTCCGCCTGGCTGCGCGAACCGGCCTCGGAGAACCCCTCGCTGAGCGACTTCTGCTTCACCGAGCTGGCGTCCTGCAGGCAGTTCCCGGAGCCGTGGGAGACCAACGCGCGGTTGGCGACGAGAAACGCCAGCAGCAAAAAGATGACGACGAACAGCAACCGCCCGGACATTCCTCTGCGCATGGCTTTCTCTCCCTGTATGCAGGAAGGGTAGACCGAAGCGGCAGGCGCCGAAGCTAGGAATTACCCGTGCATGGGGTAAAATCCGGGGGAATGGCAAACCTTTTACGGTAGACGACACGATGGTGAAGAAGTCCCGGGCGTCCGCGGCGCCCCTCCCGCCCGCCGGCGGTGGCGCACCGTCCGCGCCGCTTGCGGAAAAGCACGAGATCCGTCCCGGTCAGTCGATCGAACTGCTCAAGGAACTGCACATCCTCACGCGCGACGGCAAGCTGAACCAGGACAGCCGACGCAAGCTCAAGCAGGTCTATCACCTCTATCAATTCATCGAGCCGCTCCTGTCGGACGTGCGCGCGCGCCAGGGCAGCGTCTCGCTGGTCGATCATGGCGCCGGCAAGTCCTATCTCGGCTTCATCCTGTACGACCTGTTCTTCAAGGATCTGGCGGACGCGTCGCATATCTACGGTATCGAGACGCGCGAGGAACTGGTCGAGAAGTCCGTCGCGCTGGCGGCCCGACTGGATTTCGCACGCATGTCGTTCCTGAACCTGTCGGTGGCCGAATCCACCCTGTCCACACGGCTGCCGGAAACCGTCGACGTGGTCACCGCGCTGCACGCGTGCAACACGGCCACGGACGATGCGATCGATTTCGCACTGCGCAAGCACGCGCAGTACATCGTCGTGGTGCCCTGCTGCCAGGCGGAAGTGGCGTCCGTGCTGCGCAGGAACAAAGGGCAGGCGCTTGCCGCCAATGTCCTGAGCGAGATCTGGCGTCATCCGATCCACACCCGGGAATTCGCCAGTCAGATCACCAATGTGCTGCGCTGTCTCCAACTCGAGGCGCACGGCTATCAGGTCAGCGTCACCGAACTGGTCGGCTGGGAGCATTCGATGAAGAACGAACTCATCATCGCGCACTACAGGGATCTGCCGCGCGGCAAACCGACGCAACGGCTGGCGGCGCTGCTCGACACGATCGGGCTGGACGAAATGCGCGAGCGCTTCTATGCCGAGTCGCCCGCCATCTAGCGATTTTTGGCCGGTTACGATGTGGTGCGCGCGCCGGCGATTCCGCGAGGGCGCGGCGTTGCCGGTGGAGCGCGGATGACGACAGCTTATCAACTCTTCGACGCAGGCGACACGCTGCTCGCATGCGGCCGCGTGTTTCCGTCCCTGCAGATCGCCTACACGACCTATGGCACCCTGAACGCGGCGCGCGACAACGTCATCGTCTTTCCGACGTCGTTCGGCGCGCAGCATCCCGACCTCGAATGGTTGATCGGCGCGGGCGCGCCCTTCGACCCGGCGCGCTGGTTCATCGTCATTCCGAATCTTTTCGGCAACGGCTTGTCCTCGTCGCCATCGAATTCGACGCCGCGCCTGAGCCCGGCCGACTATCCGTTCGTCAGCTATCACGATGCGATCCATGCGCAGCATCGGCTCATGGTCGAGCATCTGGGCGTGCGGCGCATCGCGCTGGTGTATGGGTGGTCCATGGGCGGCATGCAGGCCTATCACTGGGCCGTCCTGTATCCGGATCTGATGGATCGCGTCGCGGTGGTCTGCGGAAGTGCCCGCTGCTCTCCCTACAACCACGTTTTCCTCGAGGGCGCGCGCGCCGCGCTGACGGCCGACCCGGCGTTCAGGGACGGCCATTTCGTCGCGCCGCCCGAACGCGGCTACCGGGCGATGGGGCGCGTGTACGCCGGCTGGGCGATGTCCCACGGCTTCTACCGCGACGAATTGTGGCGCGAGGCCGGATACGCGTCGCTCGAAGCCTTCCTCGTGGGCGCCTGGGACGCGAACTTCACACGCCGCAATGCGAACGATCTGCTCGCGCAACTGGCGACCTGGCAGCGCGGCGACGTCGGCGCGGCCCCGCAGTTCGGCGGCGACCTCGCGCGCGCGCTGGCGGCCGTTCGCGCGCATGTGCTGCTGATGCCGGGCGAGACCGACAGTTATTTTCAGGTGGACGACAACCGCCACGAACTGCCGCTGCTCGTCAATGCGCGCAGCGCGGAACTGCGGCCGATTCCGTCGCTATGGGGCCATCGCGCCGGCAATCCCGAGAAGATTCCGCGCGACCGCGCGTGGCTGGAGGCGGCGATCAAGGGGTTTCTGGACCGTCCCGCTTAGGCGCCTGCGCGACCCGCTAGGCCTTCGATTGGGCGAACAGCCAATCCCTGGCGGCGCGGATGTAGAAGAATTTCCGGGCGGAACCCATGTGGTCGACCCCGTCGAACGTCAGGAACGTGATGTTGCCGTTTCGTCCGAGGTAACCGTCGACCGCTTCGGTGAGCTGGCGTTGGTCGTCCACGGGGAATATCAGCGCGGGATCGAGACGCTCCGCGGGGCGCGTCACCCTGGCACCCGCCTGTTCCCAGACCGGGACACACTTTTCATTCCACGGCGTGGCCTTGTTGTCGTCCGATCCGGTGATGATCAGCAGCTTTTGATCCGCGAGCGTGACGACATCGGCAGGGCGCTGCTGGCCCGCGATGATCAGTCCCGCCGCGAAGGTCTTCGGATGCTTCGCCATCAGCCACAGCGAACTCATCGCGCCCATGGACCAACCCGTGCAGTAGACCCGCTTCGGATCGATCTTCAGCACTTTGTCCATCCGGTCCGCGAGATTCGGATTGCCGTAGTTCCACGTGTTCGTGAGCAGGGATTCCACGAGACGATGGGTATTTTCCACATCGCTCGTATGTTCCCAATAATCGTTCATGGTCGTGCGTTCATAGCGCGGCGTGATGACGACGCATTCGTGCCGGTCCTGCTCTTCCGGGAAGGCCCAGATGCTGGCGATGCACTGCTCGGTCAGGGTCTGGGCGCACGTACCGTCGTAACTGGTTCCGGAGTGGGTGATCGCGAGCACGAGCGGATAGGCCTTGTTCTCGCCCCCCGGCGCGAGGAACGACTTCGGCAGATAAATGCTGTATTCGAGCCAGGCCGAGCGCGTGTCGTCCCACCACCAGTGATTCTGCTCCCAGGCATCGACGCCGCGCGTCACCACGTCGTTGCCGCGCGGCCCCACATTGCTCCACGCGGTTTTACTTGCCGGATACACCTTGCCCGCGGTGGTTCGGACGCTTTTTTTCTGGGTGAGCGAAACCTTGTCGCTGTCCGCGGTCGGCAGGCTGAGGTCCGGATCGTGCGCGAATTCGGCGATCACGTACCGGCCCGTGGCGCTGTCGCGAGCGGGCCGCAATGCGGGCAGGGCGCTGGTATAGACCGCTGCGATGGCCCGCGGTCTGGCAACGGCGGTCGTGGCGTTTTTGTCCGGTTCCTGGGGCATGCCGGGAAAGAATCCCCTGGCCGCCGGGACGACGCCCGCACCATAGGTATCGAGGCTCACGCTGACGGGATCGATATTCGCGTCGTATTCCACCGCGATACCGTAGACTTTCTGACCGCCGCCGGTCACCTCGCAGAGCGCATGAATGCGTTGCAGGCCGGGCGTTTTGCGCGCGTGGCCGCCGGGACCATCCTGTCCATCCGGGGAGGGAGGGGAGGCCGCGGCGAATCCGTTCCGGCCCTGGGCCTGCGCGTCCCGGGATCCGACGCCGATGGCGGAAACGGCGCTCGCAAAAACCGTCCCGGCGATCATGAAGTCTCTTCTCGATACATCGGCCATACGTTGCCTCTGAAATTCAAATGATCGGGACGACGCACGTCGGCTGTGAATGCACTGCGTCGTCCTGGTTTTTTCGATGGGTGGTACTGGTTATCCGGCGGTGTCGCCTTCCTGCATGCGCTTCAATGTGTCGACGATGCCGTCGGCGACGGTCTCGGCGGCGCCTTGCGCGTAAGGCGAACTCCGCGCCTCGTAGGTGAAGCGATCGTAACTCTGCGCGTCCGGCAGATACTTGGCCGCGCCGTCGACCATCGTCGCGACCAGGGTATCGGCATACGGCGAACCCGCGCGGATTCTCGTCCCCACGCTCGCCGCGAGTTCCGGCGCCATGCCCACCAGTGCGATATCGCCCAATCGAATCACCACGATCGGCACCTTTGCCGCGGCGCCATGCCGGTAGGTAAAAGCCGGGACCGGCCCCGTCGGCGCGTTGCGCGGCGAAAAATCGAGCCCATTCACCGGAATGCTGTCCCGCGCGATGGTCACTTGCGCCCCGGCTTGCGTGCGGATGCCATCGGCGATGTTTGCGATGTCGGTGCCCAGCCGCTCGCCCAGCAGGTCGAGCACCGCGAAGCCGGCCTCGTGAATATCCACGCGGCCGACGCTGCCGTCATGGTGGACCACGTGCCGGTTGGCCTGCAAATAGGGCGATTGATCGCCGGCCGCGCCCACGAGGAACAAGGCAACCGCGCCCGGATGGCGCGCTTCCACGTAACGCGCGGCGGCCCCGGCAAGATCGGCGGAAATCAGCTTGCCGCCCGCCGCGAGTTGCGAACCGTCCATGACCGAGGGTTGTACCGCCACGTTCATCAGAATGGCCAACGGCTTGCCGTCGCGGCCGTCGATGCGCACGACGCCGAGCGTGGGATCGGCGAATCCCGCATCGTTTGCGCCCAGCCACCAGCCGTGCGGCGTGGCCACGTCGCGATTGACGCCGATCGGACTTTTTCCCGAGCCAAAGCCCGATCGCGCCGGCACCAGCCCGGACACCGCCTGCGCGGCGGCCGAGCGGATTGCCGTATCGAAGGCGCGCTGCATGATGGCGGTGCGCGCGGTGTCCGTGCCGGGCGGAACGTGGGCACCCGTGAATACGTGCGGCGTCGCGAACGAGTGCGACGCGCAGACGATCGCCTGATCGGCCGGCACGCCCGCCAGCTCCGTCAGCACGGCTTTCATCGACGTGATCATGTCCTCCGCGATCGACGTCAAATCGACCACGACGATGCCGATCCGCGTGGCGCCATCGTCGAGCAGGAGTACGCGCACCGCCAGCGGGTCGTGGGAACCGGTGAAACCGTCGACCGGATACAGGCTGGCGGGAAACACGACGTCGGCACGGCCGGCGCCGGCCTGCAGGCGCGGGGCGGTTTTTCCGATCGCGCCTTTGGAGATGGCCGGCGATGTCAGGGCGGCGGCACCGACACTCAGTGCCGAGAACAGAAAGTTTCTTCGAGATCGCATCGGGTTGTCATCAAGCAGTTTTCGCGTCGAACCGCGTGGCGGCAGCCGTCATGGTACCGCGATTCGACGCCGCGACAGGGTCGGCCGGGAGGCCCGAAAGATTACCGATTGCGACTGCAAGGCGGCCGCGCGCCGGCAGCGGGCGCCGTCCGGAGACCGTTCACTGGCGCTTCACCGGCGCCAGAGGCCGGAATCCGGGCACACCAGCGCCGGTTCGCCGTTCAGCAGGATTCCTTCTTCATCCGCGGAGGCGGGCAGGGGCGAGAGGCGTGAGATAAGGTCGAACACGATCCCGAGGGCGCTGCCCAGATCGGCATCCTCGACGGGAAGCTCCCAGCTCAGGAACAGTTGCGTGGCGTCCCGGCCGGACGCGAAGTCGGCCATGTCGAACGCGTCGCCGCCCCGACGAACGACGCCATGCGGCTGACCCGTATCGAAAATCAGCGCCGTTCCCCGGGTCAGTGGAATACGTCGACCCATGGCGGGAAAATGCACGTCCAGGCCCTTGTCCTCGCTCAAGAAGAGATTGCAGAAGGCCTTGTCGCCGTAGTGCGCGCCATCGTGGTGGTAGCGCGCGCCGCGACACGCCATCAATGCCATCTCGCTGCCGTCGAGGATGCCCGGCAGTCCCAGTGCATGGGTCCACTCGCGCATCGCCTGCACGCAGCGCGGGTAGTCCTGCCAGCGGGCGCGCGTGCGTGCCAGCGGCATGGGCTCGACGTCGCCAGGATCCAGGAACAACCGCGATGCGATCTCCCTGTCCCAATCGGCGACGATGCGAGGCGGCGGCACCGGGACGTCGAGCACGGCGGAAAGGACGGTGTCGCTCACGCTCCGGCTGCGGATCCGGTCGCCGCTACGAAAATGGGATGTCAGGCAATCTTCAATGGCGCGCGGCGGTGGCGTAAGGCTCATGGGACGACATCATTTCGAGATGTAGCGCTGGTGGGTTAGAACGCGCGAAACAGGTCGTCGATCGGGTAGGGCAGCGCCAGTTCTGGCATGTCCTGCCGCGTGAAATACCGGATCGACTTCGTTTCCGCGTCGGGCGGAATGCCGGAACCGCCGATGATCCGGCATTGAAACAACGTGGCGACGTATTCCACCCGATCGCCGCTGGGATAGGTGTACCGGAAATCCCGCCCGCCTAAGACACCGAGGATGGCATGAATGCGGATCGCGTAACCGGTTTCCTCCATGACTTCCCGGGCGATGGCTTCCTGGGGGCTCTCGCCGAGTTCGATGCCCCCGGCTGGCAGACTCCACGGCTCGCCGGACGATTTTTCCTGCAGCAGCAGTCTGCCGTCGGCGTCGTGAATCACGGCACCGACCGACGGGCTGAGTATCAGGTCCTTGCCTACCAGCGTTCGTAACCAGCCGAGGTAGCTCATATCGCGCAAAATGCCTCCTTGCCCATCGCGGTAATCTGTCGGTTTCCTGCCGCAACCATTGCGGTGCGGTATCTTCCATCCGATGTAACGATTCTATCCGCTCGAACCGCTTCCCGGCGCAGGCAACCTTGTGAATAATGCAGTCACCCGATCCCGGACACTTCAACGGAATTCATCATGAAAGCATTGCGATTCGAGCGGCATGGCGAGCCGGACGTCCTGTTCACCGCGGATCTGCCGTCGCCCGCCGCCTCGGCCGATACCGCCATCGTCAAGGTGCTCGCCGCGTCGATCAATCCGAGTGATGTGAAGAACGTCGCGGGCCGGATGACCCAGACCACGCTGCCGCGCACGCCCGGACGGGACTATTCCGGCGTGGTGGTCGCCGGTCCGACGCAATGGCTCGGTGCCGACGTGTGGGGCTCCGGCGATACCGGCTTCACGCGCGATGGGACGCATGCGGAACAACTGGCCGTGCCCGTCGCGAGTCTGCGGCGCAAACCGCGCACGCTATCGCACGAAGAGGCCGCATCGATCGGCGTCAATTTCGTCACGGCCTGGTGCGGCATCGTCGAGGCCGCCCAGGTCACCGCGCGCGACACCGTGGCGATCATCGGACTGGGCGGTGTCGGCGGGGCGGCGGCGCAGATCGCGCGGCGCCTCGGCGCGAAAGTCATCGGCGTGACGCGCGGCACGCCATCCCATCCGGCCGTCGACACGATGCTGGACAGCCGCGCCGGCGACGTCGTCGAACGGCTGCACGCGCTGACGGAGGGCGGTGCCACGGTGGTGTTCGATACGGTCGGCGGATCGATGTTCGACACCGCGCTGGGCATGCTCGGCCTGCGCGGGCGTCTCATCGAAATTTCCGCCACCGACCGTCGCCAGGTCACATTCGACCTCGCCGATTTCTATCACAACGAAAGCCGCCTGATCGGCGTGGATACCTTGAAACGCGATCCGAGTGCGGCCGCCACGATTCTCGAAGCGTTGCGGCCCGGTTTCGAGGATGGCAGCTATCGGCCGCCGGTCATCGCCGCGCGCTACGCGCTGGCCGAGGCCGCACGTGCGTACCGCGCGGTGCTGACGGGCACCGCCGGTCGCGTCGTGTTGACGCCATGAAGCAGGGCGCGCGCGCTTTTGCCGCTTTCCGCGCCGTCCTGTTCGCGATTTTCCTGGGCGCGTTGGCCGCCCTCGCACCGATCTCCATCGACATGGCCTTGCCCGCGCTGGTCGAGATCGGCGCCAGCCTGCATGCCACCAGCAGCCAGACCGGACTGACGCTGAGCCTGTTCATGGCGGGTTTCGCGATCGGACCGCTCTTCTATGGTCCCTTGTCCGATGCCCGGGGCCGCAAGCCGACCCTGTTGCTGGGCCTGGCGCTGTTCACGGGCGGCGGCCTGCTTGCGATGCTGGCCCCCGGCATCGGCGTACTGCTGGTCGCGCGGCTCATCCAGGGGCTCGGCGCCGGTGCCGGAATGACCATCGCGCTGGCGATCGTGCGCGACCGGTTCGATGGCGCGGCGATGCAGCAAAGAATCGCCGCGATCACCGTCGTCGCCAACGTGGCGCCGATCGTCGCGCCGTCGGTCGGCGTGGCGCTGCTGGCGAGCGTTCACTGGCGCGGCCTCTACGGGTTGATGGCCGGTTGCGGTTTGCTGACCGCGCTCGTGGCCGGGATCGGTCTGCGCGAAACCGTACGGGGCCCAAAAACGCGGTTTTCGGTGGCGCGCCTTGCAGACGACTATGCCACGGTATCCCGGCACCGCGATGTCGTGCGGTCGGTCCTGCTCAACGGCCTGGGTTTTGGCTGGATGTTCGCGTATGTCGCGGGTTCGCCGCTCGTAATGGAGAAGCTGCTGCATGTGAGCCCGGCGGTCTATGCGGGGATGTTCGCCCTCACCGGCGCCGGTATCGTGGCGGGCGCGTCCTGCAACGCCTTCATCGTCGGCCGCGGTGTCGCCAGCCCGCGCGTATTGGCGGTGGCCGTCGTGCTGGCCATGTTGTCGACCGCCGCATTGCTCGGGCTCGGGGCGTTCGGCCGGGTTTCTCTCGGGAGCGTGATGCCGTTGTTGATCGCCAGCACGTTCAGCTTTGGCTTGGCCGCGCCAAGCGCCACACGCGGCGCGCTCGACCCTTTGCCGGCTCTTGCCGGCGTCACCGGCGGCCTGCTGACCTCGGTTCAGATGCTGATCGGCGCGGCGTCGAGTTCGCTCGTGGCGCTGCTGTTTCCGCGGCTGGGAATCATGGCGATGAGCGGCGTGATGACCGGGTGTGCCGTTCTCGCCGTGCTGGTCTTGCTGTGCATGCCGCCGGCGCGCGGCATTGGCCCGACCCGGGGCAGGGCGGACGCACGGTGACCGCACACGCGCGCCATGCGACGCCGGACGCCATCGGCCGGCTGCTGCGCCCGCGGACCGTGGCGATCGTCGGCGCGTCGGCGACGCCCGGCGCCCTGGGCGCGTCGGTGCTCGAAAATCTGTGCGGCATGGGATTTTCGGGGCAACTTCATCTTGTCAATCCGAACCGCGACGAGATCGACGGGAGGCCCTGCCTGCGCGCGATCGGCGCGCTGCCCGAGGGCGTCGACGTCGCGGTGCTGGCGATCCCGGCGGCAGGCGTGCTGGACGCGCTCCGGCAACTCGCGCAACGCAAGGCGGGCGCGGCCATCATCTTCTCTTCCGGTTTCGCCGAAAGCGGCACCGCCGGCCTGGCGCTGCAGCGCGAGTTGGCGCGCGTGGCGTTCGAGAGCGGGATGCTCATTGTCGGACCGAACTGTCTGGGACTGATCAATTTCGTCGATGGCATCGCGTTGAGCTTTGTCGCGAGCCCGCCGGCACGTAAGACGCACGGCGAGCGGATCGGCATCGTTTCGCAAAGCGGCGCGCTGGCCGCGGTGCTGGGCGTGACCCTGACCAGTCGGGAACTCGCGCTCTCGTATTCGGTCTCGACGGGTAACGAGGCGGCGACCGGCGTCGAGGATTATCTCGAATTCATGCTGACCGATCCGCCTACCCGCGTGATCGCCCTGGTGGTCGAGCAGTTTCGTCAGCCGGCCCGTTTTCTCGACGTGGCGCGGCGCGCCCGGCGGGCCGGCAAGACCATCGTGCTGCTGCATCCGGGGCAAAGCGATCGCGCGCGCGCGGCGGCGGCAACCCACACGGGCGCCATCGCGAGCGATTATCGACTCATGCGCACGATGGTCGAGCACGCCGGGGTGGTGGTCGCCGAGACGCTGGAGGAATGGGGCGATATCGTTGAAATCGCGGCCCGTTGCGCGCCGGTCGCCGCCGGCGGAACCGCCGTCATCACCGAATCGGGCGCGTTCAAGGCCCTGGCGCTGGATGTATGCGAACGCATCGGACTGGATCTCCCGCCGATGAGCGCGGACAGCAACCCGGCTGTCCGCGATGCGCTGCCGGCCTTCGTGCCGGTCGGCAATCCGCTCGATCTGACCGCGCAGGTGTTGGTCGACCCGGGCCTGTATGGCCGCACGCTCGCGGCGCTGCGCGACGACGTGCGCGTGGCGGCCGTCGTCTTCGTCATCATCCAGACCGACGAAACCACGGCCGCGGCGAAGTTCCCTTTCATCATCGAGGCGGTGCGGGCGCACCCGCCAGGCCAGTTGCTTCTCTTTGCGGGGCTCGACGACGGCGCGGTCGTGCCATCTCGCCATATCCGGGCATTGCGCAGGCTGGGCGTGCCGTATTATCCCTCTCCCGAGCGCGCCTTTCGCGCGCTGGCACGGTTGAGCGCGCGTGCTGCGCATGGCGGGGTGGCAACCGTGCCGGTCGAGCCGACGGTCGTTCCGCTCCCCGCGGCGGGCGGGGTCCTGACGGAACATCGCGGCAAGCGCATGCTTGCCGCGCTGGGTATCGCCGTGCCCGATGGACGTTTCGTGACGTGTTGCGCGGATGCGCAGACAGCGGCACGGGATATCGGCTTTCCGGTGGTGCTGAAGGCGCAGTCGGCCGACCTTTCCCATAAAAGCGATGCCGGCGGCGTGGTGCTGAATCTGGCCGATGCCGATGCCCTCGCACAGGGCTGGCAGCAACTGCACACCCATATCGCGAGCCATCGGCCCGGGCTGATTCTGGACGGCGTGCTCGTCGAACGGGCGGTCGCGCCGGGGCTGGAACTGATCGTCGGCGCCCGCAACGATCCGGAATGGGGCGCGGTCCTGCTTGTGGGATTCGGCGGCGTTCAGGCGGAAATCTTCCAGGATGTCCGCCTGCTGCCGCCAGACCTGCCGCGCGACATCATCATGCGTGACATCCTGCGCCTGAAAGGCGCCGCGCTGCTGCGCGGCTTCCGGGGCGGACCGGTGCCGGACGTCGCGGCGGTCGCCGACGTTCTCGTGTGCCTGGGGCAGGTGCTTGCCGGCAATCCCCGGATTCGGGAGATCGATGTCAACCCGCTGCGGGTGTATCCCGAGGGCGCGGTCGCGCTGGACGCGCTGCTGGTCGTGCAGCCGGATGCCCCTGCGTGCGATACCTGTTTCGCCAGTGGCGGAACCGCTATTTGATCAGATCGTCCAGACGCTCATCGTCGATGCCGGCGGGTTCCAGATGCGCGGTCACATCCGCCGCCTGAAACAGCCGGCGTACCGCACGCTCCGCGTTGTCGCCGATTTCATGGCCCTCCTGCACGGTCAGCGCCCCGTCCACCTCCAGGTGAAACTCGACGAATACCCGGTCGCCGCCGTCCCGCGTGCGGATATCGTGCACGTCCTTTACGCCGTCGCAGCCGCAGACCGCGTCTTCGATCCGGGAGCGTTCCGTGACGTCCAGTTCGCGGTCGAGCAGTTGCACCAGCGCATGCGCGGCCATTCCGCGCGCGTTCCACACCATGTACAGGGAGATCGCCAATGCTCCGATGGAATCCGCCCGCGCCCAGCCGAAGAAGCGTTCGAACAGAAGCGCCACGAGCACCGCGACGTTGACGGCGACATCCGTCACGTAGTGCGCCCGGTCGGCGGCGATGGCCGTCGAACCGGTCCGCTTCACGACGAGCGTCTGCATGGCGACCAGACCGGCGGCGGCGACCGAACTGCCCACGATCACCCAGATGCCGAAACCGGTCTGGTTCAACGGCTGCGGAATCACCAGACGGTGTGTTGCCTCGATGCCAAGCCCGAGCGCGGCGCCGGCCAGCAGCAATGCCTGGACGAACGCCGCGACCGCCTCGGCCTTGCCATGGCCATAGCGATGCCCGCTGTCGACCGGCCGCGCGGCGTAGCGCACGCCCGCGAAGGTCACGGAGGATGCGACCACGTCCACCAGGCCATCCGCCGCGGAAGTCAGCATCGAAATCGAATCGGTGGCGAGCCAGGCCCAGACCTTGAGTACCACCAGCCCGAGCGCGGCCGCGAGCGCCACGATCGACGCCATGCGCCGCAGCGTTTCATCAGACATCCGTTCAGACATTGCTTCAACCCTTGTACCGTGTTTTTCAAGAAGCCGGCTTCCTGGCGGAACGCGCACCCCTGCTGGCGGGCAGGGGTCCCGCCGGCACCCGCGCACATGATCTTACGCGAACGGCATCGGCGGCGGGCCGCAACCGCATACCGACCTTTTGCCGCGTGGGGTTATGACATGGATCGAATGCGGCCCGGATCGCATGCAACGACGACCGAACCTTACGAAATCCTGCAATTGGCTTACACGATGACACGGAACGTTACCTGACATTCCTGCCATCCGGGCGGTATTGGGGGCCGCTGGTCGCCGGTACGTGCCGATGCGATGCATACAAACGGCGCACCGGCGCGGTAACGTCTTGTATCAACGTACCGTTCGGCAACTGATACGATCGATGCGTCGGCTGAGGCAATAGCCCTTATCCCCGTGTAGCTCACGAAATGGAGATCGATTCGATGAAAAAACTCGCAGCGTTGGCGGTAGTGGGCGTCTTGACGGCAAGCCTGGGCGGTTGCTGGTGGGGCCCGCCGGGCGGTGGCGGTGGTGGTGGTGGCGGCGGTGGCGGCCACGGTGATGGCGGTGGCGGTGGGCGCCCCGGCGGCGGCCCGCAAGGTGCCGTGACGGTACCGCAAGCGTCGCAACTGGGCTAGGCCCTGGGCCTGGAAGGCCTCCCTACCTCCGGGCAGGGAGGCCTTCGACGTTTACGCTGCCGTGCGGCTCCGCGCATCCCGCCGTTTCACTTTTTCGATATCCCGAAATGCCGCGGCCGGATGGCTCGCGGGGAGCAGCGGCCCCGCGCCGAACAGTTTCTCGCGCAGCGTGCCGGGCGCATACGCGTGGCGGTAGACGCCGCGCCGTTGCAATTCCGGCACCAGATGCCGGACGACGTCCTCGAACGTTTCATGCGCGACGGCATACGCCAGATTGAAACCATCCACGTCGGTTTCGTCGATCCAGCTCTGGAGAATATCGGCGACGGTGGCCGCGGATCCGACGAAGACGGGACCCAGCCCGCCGATGCCGCCCCAGCGGGCCAGTTCCTCGATCGTCCACGACCTGCCGCCGCCTGCCAGATGTTCGATCGCCGAGACGATTGCGTTGGTATCCACTTTTTTCACCAAATCGGTCGGCGCGTATTGTCCGAAGTCGACGCCGGTCCACCCGGACATGAAGACCAGGGAACCATCGTACGAGGTATAGCGCTGATATTCCTCGAACTTCGCCTGGGCTTTCGCATCGGTTTCGGCGACGATCACGGTGACCAGATTGTAGATCAGGACTTTCGCCGGATCGCGTCCTGCGGCGGCGGCCTGGCGCCGCACATCGCCGACATACTCCTTCAGCACCGGTTTCGACGGCGCGGCGACGAATACGCACTCGGCGTGCCGTGCGGCGAACGCCTTGCCGGGGCCCGAGGCGCCTGCCTGGAACAGCACGGGCGTGCGTTGTGGCGACGGCTCGCAGAGGTGATGACCGGGCACGTCGAAGTAGGTGCCGCGATGACCGATTTCATGAACCTTTTCCGGGCGGGTGAAGACGCCCCGATCCTTGTCCCGGACGATCGCGTCGGCCTCCCAGCTGCCTTCGAACAATTTGTACAGCACCTCGACATATTCGGCCGCGACTTTATAGCGGTTCGCGTGCTGGCGCAGGCCGCCTTCGCCGATGTTCTTCGCACCGCTTTCCAGATACGAGGTCACGACGTTCCAGGCAAGCCGGCCCCGGGTGTGATGGTCGGCGGTGGAGAGGCGGCGCGCGAAGGTGTAGGGGTGTTCGAACGTCGTCGACGCGGTGATGCCGATGCCCAGATGCTCGGTCACCATCGCGATGGGCGCGGCGAGCTGCAAGGGGTCGTTGACGGGGATCTGCGCGGCCTGCTGCAACGCATGATGGTTGCTGCCTTTGTAGACATCGTAGTAACCGATCACGTCGGCGATGAAGATACTGTCGAACAGGCCCTTCTCAAGGATCTTCGCGAGGTCCGTCCAGTAGGCGAGGTCCTTGTATTCGGCCGACCGGTCGCGCGGGTGCGACCACAGGCCCGGCGACTGATGCCCGACGCAGTTCATCTCGAAGGCATTGAAACGAATGGTTTTATGCATGCCGGATTCCTTGTTCGTCACGCTTTCGCGGGTGTCGCGCCGATCTGCCAGACGGTATTCGGCGCCGTGCCGTTGATCGCCCGGTCGCCGACGATGCGGGATTTGTAGACGATGGGATTGTGCGACGACACGGTCCGCGCGTTGCGCCAGTGCCGGTCGAACGCCTTGCCCGCGCCGACGGCCGACGCGCCCAATGCGTCGAACAGATGGGTGGCCGCGCGCAGCACCAGCTCGGTCACCGCGATCTGGCCTTTCGCGGATGCAATTTCGGCATCGGCATTCGCGAGGTTTTCGGCGGCATGCCGATCTTGCGTCGGACTGTGCGTCGAGTCCTGGGCCGGGTCCCGCGCACCATGGCCCGGCGCGAAATGCGCGTCGAACGCCCGCTGCAGCGGCTCGGCCGCGGCCAGCGCGATGGCCTGCGCCGCGAACGCCCACGCGGCGATCTCGCCTACCACCTGTTGAATCTGCGCGTCGTCGCCGACCTTGCGCGCATTGCCATGGCTGTAGACCCGGGTCCGCTCGCGTACCGCCCGCGCCGCATCGCGTTCCACCGCGCGGCCGATACCGGCCAGGGTGGCGAGATGAAACACCTGGTAGAACGCGGTCTGGTATTTGAACCGGCGTTCGAATGGAATGATCTGCGAATCGGCGATTCGCACATCGTCGAACACGGTGGTTCCGCTGCCGGTGGTTTTCTGACCGAAACCGTCCCAGTCGTCTTCGATCGTGACGCCCGCGGCGCGCGTGTCGACCGCCACGATCACGTCGCCGCCCTCGGCAGGGTCGGCATGCCGGGCGTAGACGTCGATCCAGTCGGCGAAGATGGTCCCGGTGCTGTAGTACTTGCGGCCGCTCAACGTCCAGCCCTCCGGGGTGCGCGTCAGCTGCGTCGCCACCTGGCCGAGCGCGACGTCGCCGGTTTCGGTCCATGCGCCGCCGACGATGTCGCCGAGCACGAAACGTGCGATCCACGCGTCGCGGTCCGGCCCCGGCGGTGCGTTCAACCAGTCCTCGACGAAGCCGAAGTGCGCCCGCAGGATCTGCGGCAGATTCGAATCCGCCGCCCCCAGTTCGATCAGAAGACGGAACAGCTGCGTCAGCGTGACGCCCGCGCCACCCTGTTCGACAGGAATGCGAATCGATCCGAATCCCGCTTCGGATAAACGGCGCACCGCGTCGTAGGGCAGGGCGCGGGTACGGTCGCGCTCGACGGCGCCCGCGGCGATATCGTCGAATATCGGCTTGAAACGCGCGGCGAGGCGGGCGTCGTCGACGCTGTCTGAAAAAACGAAATCGTGTCGGCTCATGAATGAAATCCCGTTGCGATGCAGGCCGGTGGAGGATGTTCGAGAGCGACAGTATAGGGAGACCTGCAAGGCGCGCTTATACCGATTCATCCGATGGATAGCGCGTCAAGGGGAATGCGGCCGGCGTGCGGGGCCGCGATGGGAGCACACACGCGGGCGCCCGCCCGCGCGCTCGCGCTGGCGGAATATGCATCGCACAATTTATCGATTGGAGCGCGACGGAGACACAGGGTAGTTTGTCGTCAATATCCCAACTTCATGGCGGAGGTGTCTCTTGAGCATTACCGGTTTGGACCCCTCTCTCGCGACCTCTGCGCCGATTCGTTCCGCCAGCGATGTCTCGCGACTGATCAATATCAGCGACAACCGCAACAGCCATGCGCGCATCGTCGTGCTCCTGGCCTTGGGAGGCGTGTTTCTCGACGCCTACGACCTGACGACCCTGTCCTATGGCATTCAGGACGTCAATCGCGAGTTCCATCTCAGCCCCTCGCTGAGCGGCCTGGTCACGTCGTCGATCATGGTCGGAACCATCCTCGGCAGCCTCGTCGGCGGCTGGCTCACCGACAAGATCGGCCGCTACCAGGTCTTCATGGCGGATATGCTGTTCTTCGTGGTCGCCGCGATCGCGGCCGGGCTCGCGCCGAACGTGTGGGTGTTGATCGCGGCCCGCTTCGTGATGGGGCTGGGCGTGGGGATCGACCTTCCCGTAGCGATGGCTTTCCTATCGGAATTCTCGAAATTCAGCGGCAAAGGCAACAAGGCGTCGCGGCTCGCCGCGTGGTGCCCGATCTGGTACGCGGCCTCGTCCGTCTGCTTTTTGATCGTGTTCGGCCTGTACTTCCTGTTGCCTGCCGCGCATCAGCAATGGCTGTGGCGCGCATCGCTGATCTTCGGCGCGGTGCCGGCCCTGGTCATCATCGCAGTGCGCAGCAAATTCATGAATGAATCGCCGATGTGGGCCGCGAACCAGGGCAATCTGACGGACGCCGTGCGGATATTGAAGGAATCCTACGGCATCCAGGCGCATACCGATCCG
Source organism: Robbsia betulipollinis (assembly GCF_026624755.1). Classification (NCBI taxonomy): domain Bacteria; kingdom Pseudomonadati; phylum Pseudomonadota; class Betaproteobacteria; order Burkholderiales; family Burkholderiaceae; genus Robbsia; species Robbsia betulipollinis. The sequence goes on along the minus strand of NZ_JAPMXC010000001.1, from coordinate 324,887 downwards.
GATCACGTCGCCGACGCCTGGCGGCGCAGTCAGCCAGCGACGCCGAGTTTCACCGTGCTGTTCCGCAAGCCTTACCTGCAACGCACGCTGGCGGCCAGCGCGATGAACCTGTTCATTCCGTTCGAATACACCGCGATCGCGTTTTTCCTGCCGACGATCCTGTCGCAGTTTCTGGGTGCGGGGGTGTTCCAGACGATCGCCGCATCGCTTGCGTTGAACGTGCTGTTCGCGCTGACGGGCGGGCTGCTCGGCATGCGGCTCGCCTACCGATATGCCTCGCGCCATGTCGCGATCGCGGGTTTCGCGCTGCAGTTCGTCGCGTTGGTGGTATTGGCGCTGCTCGGCCATCCGCACGCGGCGCTGGGCATCGGCGCGGCGATCCTGATGCTGGGTACCTGGCTGTTCGCCGAAGGGTTCGGCCCGGGCGCGCAGATGATGATCTATCCCGCGCTGGCTTACCCGACGGCGATCCGTGGCACCGGCGTCGGTTTCGGCCGCGCGCTGGCGGGTTTCGGGCAGGCGATCGCGCTGTTCGTCCTGCCGGTGCTCAACGCCCGCTTCGGCACCAATATGTTCTGGATCGTGGCGATCGCGCCGGTGGTGCCGGTCATCGCCTTGCTGCTGATCGGGTACGAACCGACGCTTCACGATATCGACGATGACACGGTGGATGCCGCCGTGTAGTGAATAACGCTCACGGCGTGGACGACCGGCGTCATGCATCTGCCTGCGGGGGCGTGCTGGTCGTATCTGGCAGAAGTGACGGGCACCGTCGCCGCGGTGCCCTGTGCCCAACGCGCCCGGTAGGCGCGCTTCGGCTCAGGCGATCCGCGCCTCGGTCGCGGCGTCGAACAGCACCGCCTTGGACACGTCGAACCAGAGCGGCACGTCGTGGCCGAGCGAGGTCACCGCGCCCGGATGCACGCGGCTGATGACACGCGCGCCGTTCAGCTGGAAGAACAGCAGCGTGTCCGGGCCGGTGGGTTCGAGCACGTCGGGGCGGATCGCGATCGACTGCATCAGGCCGGTATGGCCGGTTTCGCGATCGGTGATCTGCTCCGGGCGCAGGCCGAGAATCACCTCGCGCCCGATCTGCCCATGCAGCGTGCCGGCCTCGAACGGCAGGTTCAACACGCTGCGTTGCCCACGATGCTCGACCTCGACGCCCACCCCCGAGTTGAACGCCGCGCCGATCACCGCCCCCGGCGCCGCCGCCTGCGACGTCGTGGAGGCGCTGCCTACCGCCGATACCAGCTTGCCGCGGATGAAGTTCATCGGCGGCGAACCGATGAAGCCGGCGACGAAGAGGTTGCTCGGGCTGTCGTAGATCTGTTGCGGCGAGCCGTATTGCTGGACCACGCCGTCCTTCATCACCGCGATCCGGTCGCCGAGCGTCATCGCCTCGATCTGGTCGTGCGTGACGTAGACGATCGTCGTGCCCAGGCGCTGATGCAGCAACTTGATTTCCGAGCGCATCTCGATGCGCAGTTTCGCATCGAGATTCGACAACGGTTCGTCGAACAGGAACATCGCCGGGTCGCGCGCCAGCGCGCGGCCCATCGCCACCCGCTGCCGCTGACCGCCGGAGAGCTGACCGGGCTTGCGGTCGAGCAGATGCGACATCTGCAGCATCTCGGACACGCGCTCGACGATCTGCGTTTGTTCCGCCTTCGGCACCTTGCGGATGTTGAGCCCGAAGGAAATGTTCTGCCGCACCGTCATCGACGGGTAGAGCGCGTACGATTGAAACACCATCGCGATGTCGCGGTCTTTCGGCGAGAGGTCGTTGACCTTCTTGCCGCCGATCAGGATCTCCCCGGAGGAGACCGTCTCGAGCCCGGCGATCATGTTCAGCAGCGTCGACTTGCCGCAGCCGGAGCCGCCGACCAGGATCAGGAACTGACCGTCCTCGACGTCGATGTCGACGCCCTTGAGCACCTCGACGCCGTTCGTGTAGGTCTTGCGTACATTGCGTATCGTCAGACTGGCCATGCTGTGAAATCCTTGAATGCGTTTTTGTGACACATCAGCCGCTGCGTGACACATTGAATGAGGGATTAGCCCTTGACCGCGCCTGCCGTCAGGCCGCGTACGAAATAGCGTCCGGCCACGATATACACCAGCAGCGTCGGCAGCGCGGCGATGATCGCCCCGGCCATGTCGACGTTGTATTCCTTGACGCCGGTCGACGTGTTCACCAGATTGTTCAGCGCGACGGTGATCGGCATGGAATCCGTGCCGGCGAATACCACGCCGAACAGGAAGTCGTTCCAGATCTGCGTGAACTGCCAGATCAGGCAGACCATGAAGATCGGCAGGGAGATCGGCAGCAGGATGCGCACGAAGATCGTGAAGAATCCCGCGCCGTCGATCCGCGCGGCCTTGATCAGTTCACCCGGCACGCCCACGTAGAAATTGCGGAAGAACATCGTCGTGAAGGCGATGCCGTAGATCACGTGCACCAGCACCAGGCCGGTGGTCGTGTTCGCGAGGTCCAGCCGGCCCAGCATCGTCGCCATGGGCAGCAAAATCGCCTGGAACGGGATGAAGCAGCCGACCAGCAGCATCGTGAACAGCGCGTCGACGCCGCGAAAACGCCAGTGCGTGAGCACATAGCCGTTGAACGCGCCGATGATCGACGAGAGCAGCACGGCGGGAATCGCCATGCGCACCGAGTTCATGAAGTACGGCTGCATGCCGTCGCAGCGCACGCCGGTGCAGGCGCCGCTCCAGGCCTTGACCCAGGGCGCGAAGCTCAGCGACGTGGGCGGCGTCAGGAGGTTGCCGTTGCGCAGCGTGTCGATGTCCTTGAACGAGGTCGACACCATCACGTAAAGCGGGAACAGGAAATACACCGCCATCGCCAGCAGCAGGATATAGATCAGCACGCGGCCGACGCTCAGCTTAGATGCCATTGCGGGTGCTCCTCGACTCCATATACATCAGCGGCACGAGTACCGCGATCACCGTGACCAGCATCATCATCGACGACGCGGCACCGACGCCGAGCTGGCCCCGGTTGAAGGAATAGGTGTACATAAACATCGCCGGCAGGGACGACGACGTGCCCGGGCCGCCCGCGGTGAGCGCGACCACGAGATCGAAGGTCTTGATCGTCAGGTGACTGAGAATCAGCAGGACCGAGAAAAACACCGGCCGCATGCCGGGAATCACGATCTTCCAGTAGATGGTCGGCAGGCTCGCGCCGTCGACCTGCGCCGCCTTGAAGATTTCCGCGTCGACGCCGCGCAGTCCGGCCAGGAACAGCGCCATGCAGAAGCCGGTGGACTGCCACACCGCGGCGATCACGACGCAGAAGATCGCCTTGTCCGGGTTGACCAGCCAGTCAAAGGTGACGCTGGTCCAGCCCCAGTCGTGCAGCGTCTTCTCGATGCCCAGGCCGGGGTTCAGGATCCACTGCCAGGCCGTGCCGGTGACGATGAAGGACAGCGCCATCGGGTACAGGAAGATCGCGCGCAGCGCGCCCTCCGCGCGGATGCGCTGATCGAGCAGGATCGCCACGAACAGGCCGAGCACGACGCAGATGGCGATGAACGGGATGCCGAACCAGGCAAGGTTCGCGGCCGACGTCCACCACACGTCGTTGGCGAACAGTTGCCGATAGCGGTCCAGCCCGGCGAAGGTGTAGTTGGGCAGCAGCCGCGATTTCGTCAGCGACAGATAGCCGGTGATCAGTATGAAACCGTAGACGAAGACGAGGCTGAGCACGACGCTGGGCGCCAGGACCAGCTTTGGCAACCAGCGGTCTGCCGCGCCCGAGAACGATGACGCGGTCTTCTGGCGCCGGACCGGGTTGACGGATGTTGTCACTCTCGACTCCTTGGACCCCGCGCCGCGCCGAACGGCACGTGACGGGGTCTCTTTCAAAGAAAGAGCCGGGGGGAGGTGCGCGTCCAGGAGGACACCGCACATCCGGCCGGCTCGGCAGGGTAAAGCGTCAGGCGGTTACTTCGTCTTCGCGGCGCGTGCCAGATCGGCTGCGGCGGACTTCGAATCCTGGGTCGAATTCATGAAGTGGGTGACGACATCGGTCATCGCGCCGGCGGTGGCATCCAGTTGCGCCATGCCGTGTGCCAGCGACGGCACGAAGGCGCCGCCCTTGATCGCGACCTTTTCGTCGGCGATCGACTTGCGCGCGCACTCGTCGAACTTCGATTCGTCGGTGCCCAGACGAACCGGGATCGAGCCCTTGTAGAGGCTGAACTGGCGCTGGAAGTCCGGCGTCATGATCGTGCTCGCCAGGGCCAGTTGACCCTTCAGCGCGGCCGGATCCTTCTGCTTGAAGAACACGAAGGAGTCGACGTTGAACGTGAACGACGTCGCGGTTCCGGGGGCCGGAATGCACAGATAATCCTTGCCCGCCACCTTGTTCGCGTTCGCGAACTCGCCCTTCGCCCAGTCGCCCATGAACTGGAAGCCGGCCTGGCCGTTGATCACCATCGCGGTCGCCAGGTTCCAGTCGCGGCCCGAGTAGCCCTTGTCGAAATAGGTGGTGATCTTGCGCACCGTATCGAAGACCTGGACCATCTGCGGCGAATTCAGCGTCTTCGGATCGAGGTCGACGATCGCCTTCTTGTAGAACGCCGGACCTTGCGAGAGCACGACCGTTTCCCAGATCGTCAGATCCTGCCACGGCTGGCCGCCGGCGGCGATGGCGACTTGTCCGGCCGCCTTGATCTTGTCGGCCACCGCGAAGAATTCGGGCCAGGTGGTGGGCGGCTGCGCGCCGACTTTCTTCAGCAGGTCGGCGTTGACCCACAGCCAGTTGACGCGGTGCACCGAGAACGGCGCGGCCACGTAATGGCCGTCATGCTTGATGATCTTGTCGATTTCCGGCGGCAGCACCTGGGCCCAGCCCTTGGCTGCCGGATCGATCTCCTGCAGCAGGTCCTGCTCGGCCCATTCCTGGATCGCCGGCCCCTTGATCTGCGCGGCGCTGGGCGCGTTGCCCGAGATCACGCGGGTCTTGAGGGCGGTCATCGCGTTGGCGCCGGCGCCGCCGGCCACCGCGACATCCTTCCACTGATAGCCTTCCTTCTCCATGTCCTGCTTGAGCACGCCGACGGCCTTCGACTCGCCGCCCGAGGTCCACCAGTGCAGGACTTCGAGCGATTGGGCGGCCTGCGCGGCGCTGGCGCCGGACAGCAGGCCGACCGTGGTCAGGGCGACGATAGATGCGCGGATTTTCATTACCACTCTCCTCCAACGTTGGACGAAGACCCGTGGCCGGGCCCTCTTTAGAAATCTCTTTTTGCCGTCGCGGCCACGGCGAATCAACCGTGACACGTGCGGATTTCTCTTTTGCGCGCCCGGCCCGGTGTCAGGGTAAACCCTTGTTCGGTAACCGAAATGGACGCCAGGCTTAACGCTCTGGCCGATTGTAGTTAAACTACATCCTTGTGTCAAAGAGACCTAAACAAACCTTTGTGAAAGGCTAAAATCGTCGGGTGCAGGGCGCGATTCAGCGCTTTTAATAAGGGTGAATACGGATAGTCGAATACCGAAGATTCTGTTTTTCGAATTTTGGCGAACGGCGCGATCGACCTGACATCCGACTACATCCGCGTTGTCGCGGCAAAAAAAAATAATCGGTCTGGCCGGATCCGTCGGCTTTCCCTCCCATTCGCGCCGACGCTTCGTCCCGCATACTTTCGCATACCGGCACGCCCGATCATGGATACACAAGTGAGACTCCCGGCGAACGTTTCGGCCGGATTGACGGCGGACGTCGGCAATGAATCGGAGACGTTCGCCGACGGCCCACGGTTGCTTGCCGATATCGGCGGCACGCATGCGCGTTTCGCGATGGAGCACGCCTCGCATCGTTTATCCGAAATCAGGGTGTATCCCTGCAACGGCTTCGAAACCGTGGAAGCGGCCATTGCCCGCTACCTCGCGGAGATTGCGGAAAGCGCGCGCGGCGTCGGCGTGCCGATCGCGCATGCGGCGATCGCCATCGCCAATCCGGTGGATGGCGATACCGTCAGGATGACCAATTTTTCCTGGCAGTTTTCGATCGAGGCGACGCGCCGGCGGTTCGGTTTCGAGACGCTGCTGGTCGTCAACGACTTCACCGCGCTGGCGATGGCGCTGCCGCGCCTGCGCGAACGGGAGCGCCGCCCGGTGGGGCGGGCCGTGGGTACGAAGGGGCGCGCCGATCACGTGATCGGGGTGATCGGCGCGGGCACGGGCCTGGGCGCCTCGGCGCTGATCCGCACGCGGGATCGCTGGATCGCGCTCGGCAGCGAGGCCGGGCACGCCAGCTTCGCGCCGGCGGACGATCGCGAATTGCGCGTGCTGGAATTCGCGAAACGGCAATGGGCGCATGTGTCGTTCGAGCGCATCGCCGGCGGCCCCGGCATCGCGTTGATCCACCAGGCGCTGACGCGCGGCCCGCGTGCGCGGGGCACCGCGCCGCCGGACGTCGCCGAAATCGTGCAGCGCGCGCATGCCGGCGAGCGCGCGGCGCTGGAAACCATCGACTGTTTCTGCGCCGTGCTCGGGACCTTCGCCGGCAACGTCGCCTTGTCCTTCGGCGCCCTGGGCGGTCTGTACGTGGGCGGGGGCGTGGTGCCGCGGCTGGGCGCGCTGTTCGAGCGCTCGTCGTTTCGCACGCGCTTCGAGGCGAAAGGCCGTTTCAACGATTATCTGGCGCAGATCCCCACCTTTCTCATCGATGCCGAGCATCCGTCCTTTCTGGGCGTTTCCGCGATTCTCTCCGAGCATCTCGCCGAAGGGCGCGGCGGCCAGGTGGCGTTCTTCGCGCGGATCCGCGAATCGCTCGACCGGCTCAGCCCCGCGGAGCGCCGGGTCGCGGACCTGAGTCTGCTGCATCCACGCTCGGTGATGAGCGACCCGGTCGCGCGCATCGCCGAGCGCGCCGGCGTCAGCCAGCCGACGGTGATCCGCTTCTGCCGTTCGATGGGGTGCGAGGGGCTGTCGGACTTCAAGCTCAAGCTCGCCACCCAGATCAAGGGCACCGTGCCGGTGGCGCACAGTCAGGTGCGTCTGGGCGACCCGGCCAGCGAGTTCGGCGCAAAAGTGCTCGACAACACCGTGTCGGCGATCCTGCAATTGCGCGAGCGCCTGAACTTCGCCCAGGTCGAGAAGGCGATTCGCGGCCTGCTGGCGGCGCGCCGGATCGAGATCTACGGACAGGGCAGCTCGGCAGTGGTCGCGCACGACGCGCATTACAAGTTCCTGCGCCTGGGCGTGTCGACCATCGCCTATAGCGACCTGCACCTGCAGACCGCGTCGGTGCCGCTGCTGGGCGCGGGCGACGTGATCATCGTGATCTCGCGTTCCGGGCGGCTGCCGGGCCTGCTGCCCTTGCTCGAACGCGCGAGCGACGCGGGCGTGCTGGTGATCGGCATCACGTCGCGCCATTCGCCGCTGGCGCGCAAGGCCAGCGTCGTGCTCGAAACGGATCCGATCGAGCTCGGCGACAACCAGCTGCCGATGATGTCGCGCGTGCTGCACCTGCTGATCATCGACGTGCTCGCGGTGGGCGTCGCGATGCGGCGCGCGCCCGGCGAACGGCTGGAAAACGGGCAACTGCTCGACTGGCTCAGTCATGGCAGCGCGGGTTCTTCCCCCGGGGCCGACTGACGAAAAACGCGGTGCGTTTTCATGGGGATATCGGCGCGTGCTAACGGTCGAGATAAGGCTCCAGGATCTGCTCGAGCCACGCGACGAAAACGCGCACGCGGCGCGAAAGGTTTTGCCGGTGCGCGACGACAACGAATACCGACAACGGCTCCGGCAGCAAATCCGGAAGGACTTCGATGAGCTCGCCGGTCAGGAGGAAGGCCCTCAGGCTCGGAAGCCCGGCCTGTATCAGCCCCAACCCGGCCAGTCCCGCGCCATGGTACGTCTGCACGTTGTTGACGCAGAGCGAGCCGGGAAGCGCGAGCATCGCATAGCCGGCGCCGTCCGGATATTCCCAGCCTGGCGGCCGGTTGCCCAATGTCGGGGTGTAGTGAACCATGCGATGGCCCTGCGCCAGCAGGTCGGCGAGCGTGTGCGGTACGCCATACCGCGCAAGGTAGGCAGGACTCGCCGCATTGACCATCCGCAAGGATCCGAGCTTTCGCGCAACCAGCGTTTCATCGGCGATTCCGCCGATTCGGAGCACGCAATCCATCCCCGCCTGAATCAGATCGACGCGCCGGTCGGTGCTGGAGATTTCCAGTTCGACTCCCGGATAGTTTTGCATGAACGCCGGCAAGGCGGGCACGATGGTGGAGCGAGCGAATTCGGTCGGCAGGTCGACCCGGAGACGGCCGCGTAGAGGCACCTCGTTTCCTGCGAACATCGAACCGAGATCCTCGGCGTCGGCGAGCAACGCGCATGCACGGGCATGGAAGCTTCGTCCATCCTCCGTCAACCGGACCGTTCGCGTCGAGCGGTGCAACAGTCGTGCGCCCATCTGTGTCTCGATTTGACGAATGACCTTCGACGCTCTGCCTTTCTGGATGCCCAGGCTCTCCGCGGCGCGGGTGAAACTGCCCATTTCCGCGACGCGAACAAAGATCGCCAGCGCATCGAGATTTTGCATTGTTATTTACCAGGGTAACAATGAGTTTTTATTGGAATACTTTATAGCAAAAGCTGTGTAGCGCATAGTCGGCATCCCGGAAGCCGGAAGGGCCGGTCTCGCGAAACCTGGAAAATGCGATGCGTTACAACCGATCAGTAGTACTTTTCATCGAGGATTTGTCATGAACCACCGTATTTTGGAGACGAAAGGTGTCGTCATATTCCATTCGGGCTACGGCCACACCCAGCGCATGGCCGATGCCGTGGCGGACGGCGCGAAAGCGCGCCTGCTGCAAATCGATGCCGACGGTGATTTGTCGGACCAGGCGTGGGCGGACATCGATGCGGCGCCATACATCATTCTCGGCTCGCCCACCTATATGGGCGGCCCAAGCTGGCAATTCAAGAAGTTCGCCGATGCTTCGTCCAGGCCCTGGTTCGCCGACGCATGGAAAGACAAGGTTTTCGGAGGCTTCACCAACAGCGCCAGTATCAACGGGGACAAGCTGGCGACATTGCAGTATTTCTCCCTGCTTGCCGCACAGCATCGCGGGGTTTGGGTGGGCATGGGGATGAAGTCGTCCAATACGAAGGCTTCCCGGCGAGATGACATCAATCGTATGGGTTCTTTTCTGGGCCCGATGGCGCAGACGCCGGCGGATGCCGCTCCCGAAGAAATGTCGTCGGGAGACCTGGAAACCGCACGCCTCTATGGCGTGCGTGTCTCTGAGATAGCCGCCAGGATGTCCTGATGCCCGCCTTTGGCGGCGGCCGTCCGAGCGACGGTTCCGTGATCTGACGGGCGCCGGAGGCACCCTGGGGCGCGCCGAGCGCCGTGATGCCGTCGGGTGACGCGATCGGGCCCACCGCCCCGACTTCAGTTAACATACGGGGACCATGACCGCCGGATCCCGCCGCATCGCCCATCTCGATATGGACGCGTTCTACGCGTCCGTCGAACTGTTGCGTTACCCGGAGTTGCGCGGGCAGGCGGTGGTGATCGGCGGCGGGCGGGCCGCGGCGCCCGAGACGCTCCCCGACGGCAGCCGCCGTTTCGCGCGGTTGCGCGATTATGCGGGACGCGGCGTCGTCACCACCTCGACCTACGAGGCGCGCGCGCTCGGCGTGTTTTCCGCGATGGGCATGATGAAAGCCGCACAGCTCGCGCCCGACGCGGTGCTGCTGCCGACGGACTTCGATTCCTATCGCCATTATTCGCGTCTTTTCAAGACGGCGGTCGCGGCTTTCACCGCGCAGATCGAGGATCGCGGCATCGATGAAATCTATATCGATCTCACCGAGATCGCCGGCGCGTCCCCGGACATCGCCGCCCGCATCAAACGGGCGGTCCACGCGGCGACCGGCCTGACCTGCTCGATCTGCGTCGCGCCGAACAAGCTGCTGGCGAAAATCGGCTCGGAACTCGACAAGCCGGACGGCCTCACGTTGTTGACGCCCGCGGACATCCCGTTGCGCATCTGGCCGCTGTCGGTGCGCAAGGTCAACGGCATCGGGCCGAAGGCGAGCGAGAAGCTGGCCGGGCTCGGCATCCTGACGGTGGGCGACCTGGCGGCCGCGGACGCCGGCCTGCTGCAGACGCATTTCGGGCGGTCCTATTCCGGTTGGCTGGTGGAGGCCGCGCAGGGACGGGACGACCGGCCGGTGGTGGTCAGCTCGGAACCGAAATCGATGAGCCGGGAGACGACGTTCGAGCGCGATCTGCATCCGAAAGGGGACCGTCCCGCGTTGTCCGCGGCCTTCACGGCATTGTGCGTCAGGCTTGCCGACGATCTGCGGCGCAAAGGCTATGTCGGGCAGACGATCGGTCTCAAATTACGTTTCGACGACTTCCGGACGGTGACCCGCGACGTGACCTTGCTTGCTCCGATCGGAGACGCGGCCGGTATCCGGCACGCGGCCACCGAATGTTTGAAGCGGATTCCCCTGACGCGCCGCCTGCGCTTGCTCGGTGTGCGGGCCAGCAGTCTGACGCGGGCGGACGAGGCGCATGCCGGTCATCGGCCGGTGCAGGGCGAACTGTCGTTCGCACCGGGCGCGGGCGACGCGGACGGCGCGGACGGCGCCGGTGACGCGGGTGAGGCGGGTCATGCGGATGGTGCCGGCGATGCCGTCCTGCCCGGCGATCCCGACTGACGGGGCGGCCGCGGCGGTTCCCCCTCCCTGGCGGCCGTCGCCCGGTCAGTACCTGCCCAAAAATCTTACTTTCCGCCGTTCAACAACCGCCGCGACGCCGCGACGATCGCATTCGCCATCGTCGGCTGAGCGACGTCCACCGTCGTGAAGTGGTTCGGCGGGCACGCGATATCGTACGTCACCGCGTCGCCCGCCGCCTGGCTTTTATGAATATAGGACAGGATGGACGCCAGCCGGTCGCTGTTTTCGGTCAGGAAGTATTGCGGCACGCCGAGGGGCACGAGGTCGACCGGGGAGGTTTCGGCATAGCGTTGCTGCCATTGCGCATCGGTGTCCGCGCCGAGCAATGTCGGGATGATCCTGCGTCCTCGCGGCAATGCGGCGAACGCTGCGAGATCGGGCGTGCCATCGAGCGAGACCACTCCCCGCAACGGCAGCGGATCCGCATCGTAGAGCGGCGAGTCGGCCTTTAGGTTGTGCCGTGCCGCCAGCCAGAGCGCGTAATGCCCACCGGAGGAATGTCCCACCGTGATGACGCGCTGGAGATCGATCGGGTACTGCCGGGCCAGTACGCGAACGAAATCGGCCGCCGCGGCGACGGACTTGAAAGAGCCCGGCCATTCGCCGCCGCTGCCGATGCGGCTGTATTCGATGTTCCAGGTGGCGATGCCGGCGTCGGCGAGCCGTTTCGCGAGCGGTGCCGTGTAGTCGGCATTCACCGATGCCAGCCACGCGCCGCCGTGCACGACGATCGCCAGCGGAAAGGGCCCGGCGCCGCGGGGCAGCCGCAAGTCCCCATATTGATCGAGGCCTTTGCCATAATAGATTCGCGTGACGCCATCCATCGACGCCGCGCCCAGCACCTGCAATCGGTAGAACGACGCGACTTCCTCGTCGCGCATGGCGGCGGGCGCGGGATTTTCACATTGCGCGTTCGACTTCGTCAGAAACGCGTCGGCGGCCATGGCGCCATGCATCGTGCCCAGGAGGATGGCGCTGCCCGACAATATCTTCTTCCACATGGTGCTTTCCTTGAGAGCGTCGCGTAACTGACATGACGTGTCGCGCGGCGCCTCCGCGCCGCACGCCGTCATGCCATCGCCATGGCGATGAGCAGCCGGGCGATGACGCCGTCGCCGTCGGCCAGGGCGTCCAGAATCGTAAAATGGTCGTGCGGTAGCGGCAGCACGTCGCAGGGGATGCCGGCCGCGTCCAGGGCTTGCGCATAGTGAGACGATTGCCGTTCGAACTCGTCGGTTTCCTGCGTGCCGTATACCACCACATGCGGGACGTCGGACGCCTGGACGTGCAACTGCGGACTCAGCGCGGTTTCTTCGCTTTCGCTGAGGGCGAGCATCGGACCGAAGACGGTGGGCGCGAGCGGACGCAGATCGAACAGTCCGCTGATCGGAATCGCGGCCTTGATCGGATGCGCGGGCAAGCCGTATTCGCTTTCCCATGGCGTTTGCATCAACATCGCGACCGCATGTCCCCCCGCCGAGTGGCCGGCGACGACGATCCGGCTGGCATCCACGCCATGTTCGCCCGCATGCGCCCAGAAATGCGCGAATGCCGCGCGATGCTGTCGCACGATTTCCGCGACGGTGACCGCCGGCCGCAGTGCGTAGTTCTCCACCACCACGACGAAGCCTTTGTCGGTCAGACCCTTCGCGACGTAACTCCATTCCTTGCTCGTCGTCGCTTTCCAGTATCCCCCATGCACGAAGAACAGCGCCGGTGCCAACGCGCCGCCCTGCGCATCGGCCGGCGACGTGGCGGGCAGAAAGACGTCATAGGTTTCGGACAGGGTCGGGCCGTAGCGGATATCGAGCGCATTGCTGACGGTGGCGCGCGCATCGGCGCTCGCCTTGACGATCCGGTCGACGAATGCGCCGAAGTCGGGAATGGTGGCTTCGATGTCGTATTGCGCGTTCAATGCGTCGCGGGAGGGATAGCCGAAAAAGTCAGGGGTAAGCACGATGCTGCTTCCTTTTCTGGAGGGAGGGGGACTGCATGTTCGTCGGGTCCGAGCGGTTATCGTGAACAGGGGCCATGACGATCACAGGTCCAGGACGAGGGTCGCGCTGCACGATCGGCCGACGCAAATCATCATCGATCGGTTCGCGGCCTTCTCGGCGTCGCTGAGGACATCGTCGCGGTGGTCGGGCCGGCCGCCGAGCACCCGGGTCTCGCAGGTGCCGCAATAGCCGCTGGAACAGGAAAAGGTCAGGTCGCGCCGGACCTGTCGCACGACTTCCAGGATCGACGCGTCGGGTCCCACCTGCAGGGTCACCCCGCTACGTTGCAGCACGACCTGGAACGCGCTGTCCGGGTCGCACGGCGCGTCGTCGGCGCTGCCTGGCGACGTGCCGCCGGCGCCATCGGCCCGCGCCTCGTTTTGCGCGAGCACCGGCGCGAGCGCGGCGGGCAGGGCAGGCCGGCCGAAGCGTTCGAGATGGAGCGCATGGCGCCCGGCGCAGGCGCGCTCGACGGCCTGCATCAGCCGTTCCGGGCCGCAGCAGTAGACCGCGCTGCCCGATGGCGCGGCGGCCAATGTCGCGTCGGCATCGAAATGCCCGCCTTCGTCGCGGGCGACGATGTGTACCGTGGCGCGTGACGGGGCGCCGGCACCGTTATCCGTGCGGCGGGCGTTCGCGGCGGTGCGTTCGATGCCGCCGAGAAAGGCCATCGCGGCCCGGGATCGTCCGAGGTAATGCATTTCCCAGGACGCGCCCGCAGCCGCCACTGCGCGCAGCATCGGCCACAAAGGGGTGATGCCGATCCCGCCCGCGATGAAAACCACGTGCGGTGCCGGCTCGCAGACGAAGGTGTTGCGCGGGCCGATGACCGCCACCTGCCTGCCGACCCACTGCGTGTCGTGGATCTCGTTGGAGCCGCCACGACCGTCGACATCGCGCAGGACCGCGATGTCGTAGCGGGTACGGTCGGCGGGATCGCCGCACAGGGAGTAGGAGCGTACCGCTCCCGAGGGGAGCAGCAGATCGATGTGCGCGCCCGGCGTCCAGGCGGGCAGGATGCCCGGCGCATCTTCCCGCGTGGCCGCCGTCGCACCGGCAGGCGTGCGCGCCGGATCGTTCGCCTCGGCTACGTCATGAAGGACGGCATTGCGCGGGTCCACCAGCGTCAAACCGACGATGCGCTCGGCGAGATAGCGGACCTCGCGTACCAAAAGGGAAAGCGTCGCGGTCATCAAATCAGGAAAGTGGGATTGTGGCGCGCGCGGTCCGCATCGAGCAGACACACGAGTTTGCGGTCGATCCTGATCGCACCGTCCTGCTCGACCAGGACATGTCCCATCCATCCCGCGAGCGTCTGCATCGGATGCCCGCCGCGAATTTCGTGCAGCACGAACTGCGAGCGGATCTTGATCTCGGCCGGATTCGCCGAGGGGACGCGCACGAATCCCGCGCTGATGTGGGTGGTCTGCGACACGGGCAATTGCGCGGAGGCGACGCCGGTACGCAGCCAGACGATCCGGTCGCCCATCCGGCGGCGGTCGTCGAAGGCGATCGTCACGTTTTTCCGGGGATCGATCGTGCCCGGGTCGCGCGAGGGCTTGCCGGCCGGTACCCAATACACGCATTCCTTCGTATACAACCGGTACCACGCTTCGAATGCCTGACGATCGAGCAGCCAGTTTTCGTGCAGTATCACCGCCTCGTAGGCGTCGCGCTCGCTGGCGTCGAGCGGTTTGCCCCGCTGGTCCCATTCGCGGAAATCGTGGCGCAGTTTGGCGTAGTAGGCATCGTCGATGTAATGCGAATGCAGACTGTCGGCAAGGATGTCGTTCAACGACAGGGTTTCCGCGGTGTTCGGTTGCGGGGACGGTGTGCCGCTCATGTTCTCTCCTCGCGCTGTCATGCGTCGTCGCCCGCGCACAGGCCGGCGGGCGCCGCGCCGATTCGTGCCGGCTGGCCGTTCATCAAGGTTTTCCACTGCTTCCAGAAAGCGCGAATCGGCAGTTCGCTGCTGACGACGCTGGTCGGCAGGCCCTCCGGCGTCATGCCCTCCCTGCCGGTATCCAGATGCCGGCCGGTGTGCACCCATTCCATTTCGGCGATGCGCAAGCCTTCCTGACAGGCTTCGAAGTTCGCCAGATCGTCCGGTTCGCCGAACGCGGGAAAATCCTCCTGCAGGCGCATCCGCAGCGCGGTGATTTCCGGCGGCAGGTCGTCCGCTTCCAGCGAGGTCGCATACCACGACAGTTCGCTGTGGTCGACGTCGAACGGCTCGATGACCTGCAATTGATTGCCGATGATCAGCAGATTCGGGAAGATGTTCAGGTTCATCCCCGAACCCATCACCATGTCGAGGGCGGCGTCCGCCCCGGCGTCGCCCAACCGCGCGCGCAATGTCGACTCGTAGGCGTTTTCACCGGGCATGGGCGCGGCCTGGGGCCAATACGCGGTGATTTCGGCGCGTTGGTCGAGGAAGGTGTTGCCGTTGCCCAGATCGGTGACGGTCTGCAGCCCGGCGTCGACGTCACCCGACACCCACTGCATGTCCACGCCGCCGCCGTAGCGGTCCTTGCGCATGCGCAGCAGCGACAAATGGGAGAAGCCGGGGTGATAGCCGTCGGCCGAATTGTCGTACACCAGCTTCCAGTTACCGTTGCAGCGCAGCTTCGTCGCACCGTGCCGTACGACGAGCTTCGCGCCCGGCCAGCGATCCAGCCACTGATCCAGGTGCGCGGCTGCCTGACCGAGATGCGTCTTCAGGTCGGGCAATGCCTGGTTGAAGGTGCCGAACACGAAGCCGCGATAGGTTTCGACGCGCAGCTTGCCCAGACCAAGTTCGCCTTTGTCGAAGCCGGGGCCGTAACCGGCGACGATCGGCACGCCGACCAGTTCGCCGGTATTGGCGAAAGTCCAGTTGTGGTAGGGGCAGGTAAAGCGCCGGGCGTTGCCGCTGTCGTGCCGGCATACGGTCGCGCCGCGATGCGTGCAGCGGTTCAGAACGGCGTGCAGCGTGCCGTCCGCGGCGCGCGTGACGACGATCGGTCGCAGGCCGAGCCGCTTGCGGACATAGTCGTTCGGATTCGGAATTTCGCTTTCGTGCGCGAGGAAGGTCCAGGTCTGACCGAAGACCGTGTTCATCTCCGCCTCGAAAATGGCACGGTCGGTGTACAGGGAGCGGTGTACCCGGTGCTCCTGCACAAGTGCGGCATAGGCGTCGCCGCAGGTGCCGGTGCGCGCGTCGTGCAGCGCGTGGTGACGTGAGTCGTGAGGCGTGTCCACAGCATATCTCCAGGGCAATGCGGGTCCGTGCGTGATTGGGGGTCGGGACGGTGTTCAATAGCGGGTGAAGTACTCGCGGTGTTCCCAGTCGGTGACGCGATCGGGGTCATCCGCCCAATCGGGTTCCGCCGCGAGGAACCGGTTCACTTCGTTCTGCTTCAGGCCCAGGTACCAGTCGATGAACTGATCGCCGAACGCCCGCCGGTAGAACGTGCCGTCGCGCAGATGCCGCATCGCGTCCATCAGCGTTTTCGGCAGGAGGGGGCGGTCCACGGCGGTGTAGGGGCTGGCTTCCAGCGGGCCGGGGCCGATGGCGTTCCGAATGCCATCGAGACCTGCCGCGATCTGACACGCCAGGTACAGATACGGGTTCGCCGCAGGCTCGCCGATACGGTTCTCGACATGCGAGGACGGGTCGCCCGGGCCGCCTTGTACCCGGCACATCGCGGCGCGGTTGTCATACCCCCAGGTGACGCGATCGGGCGCGAGGGAGTTCGGTTTGCGGCGCTTGTAGCCGTTGACGGTAGGGGTGCAAAAGACGCTCGCTTCCACCGCATGCGCCAGCAGGCCGCCCACGAAGTGTTCGCCGAGCGGGGACAGCAGCGTCGCGGCGTGCGCGGGGGCGGCGAAGGCATTGTTGCCGTCGGCATCGGTGACGCTCTGGTGCAGATGCCAGCCGCTGGCGCAAAAGTTGTCGAGACCGGGGCGCGCCATGAACGTGGCATGCAATCCCATGCGTGCGGTCACCTGTTTGACCATCGAGCGGAACAGCGTCATCGTGTCCGCCGCCGCCAAGGCGGATTGGGGCTCGAAGGTGAACTCCAGTTGCCCCGGCCCCATCTCGTCTTCCATGGTGCGCAACGGCAGACCGAGCGCTTCGCAATGCCGCGCCAGTACGTTGAGCAGGCCGTCGATCTGGTCCTGATGCTCTTCCGACTGATACGCATAGCCGCGGCCGATGGCTTCGACGCTCGGCGGGGTGGGGGGAATGCCCAGATTGCCGAGATCGTGCGGCGCGAGGTGATGTTGCGTGACGCGCGTGACGTAGAACTCGACCTCGAGGCCGGCGACGTAATCGAAGCCGGCCGCCTTCAATTCGGCGGTGGTCTTTTTCAGGATGTGGCGCGCGTCGAAAGGCACCGGCCGGCCGTCGTTGAAATACATGTCCCCTTGAATCCAGCCGCAGTCCTCGGCCCACGGGAGCACCTGGAACGTCAGCGGGTCGGGGACGAGGATCACATCGGGAAAGCCCGCCATTTCGCTCAGGCCCACGCCGCCGTCCTCGGTGAACGGGTTGTAGGCGATGCCTTCGGCGGAATCGAAATTGAACTGCGCGGACGTGAAGTCCAGGCCGTTCTTCATCACCGAACGGAACATGCCGGGCAATACGGTTTTGCTGCGCAGCTTGCCCTGGGGATCCGCCACGCTGACGCGAATGGTGCGCAACTTTCGTTCGCCGACGGCGGCCGCGACCTGCGCGGCGGCCTCCGTCTGGGCGGCGCTCCAAAGATGATGCTTCGCAATGAAACCGGGGACGTCGGGCATGTCTGGTCCTTAAAGGCGTGTGTTCCGTGGGCGGTCCCGTCGCCCGCCGCGGCAAGGGCGCGGGGCAACGGGCGGCGCGCTGCAAGCGCATCGAAATGGATGTTATTTTTGTTACGATAAAAAATCAATTCGAAAAAAAAAATACTTTTCGAGTCGATTCTTCGCTGCCGATGGCGATGTGTCCGGAGAGGGCATGCCGATATTTTTTCGTTTGTGTTTTATTTTTTACGTAAATATTATCAATTCGGAAATTTTGTTACGTTTGGCATGACGAGGCCTGGTCGCTGTCGCGCGACGTGCCCTTCCCGATCTCTACCTGATACCCACCGATATGAAGACACCGATGCAAACGCGCTTCACC
The DNA here is from genome assembly GCF_026624755.1 of Robbsia betulipollinis. NCBI lineage: Bacteria > Pseudomonadati > Pseudomonadota > Betaproteobacteria > Burkholderiales > Burkholderiaceae > Robbsia > Robbsia betulipollinis. The sequence continues at coordinate 307,010 of NZ_JAPMXC010000001.1, read as the reverse complement.
GTTCTCTCCTGCGTGGCGTTGGGCGTGATGTCGTTCGCGCCGCGCGGCCACGCCCAAAGCAGCGTCACGTTGTATGGCGTCGTCGATGCGGGCCTTGCATACAACAACAATGCCGCGGGGTCCAAGCTCTATTCACAGGCGAGCGGCTCGCTGCAGTCGGACCGGTGGGGATTGCGGGGAACGGAGGATCTGGGCGGCGGCTTGAGCGCGCTCTTCGCGCTGGAGGACGGGTTCTCCATCTCCAACGGCAAGATCGCCAACGGCGGCGCGCTGTTCGGCAAGCGCGCCTATGTCGGCTTGTCGTCGCATGAGGCCGGCACCGTGACGCTCGGGCGGCAGTACGACTCGGTGCTGGACTTCGTTTCGCGATTCAGCGTCTCCGACGATTGGGCGACCGGCTATGGCTCCCATCCCGGCGATCTGGACAATCTGAACAACAATTCGAGCGAAAACAACGCGATCAAATTCCTGAGCGCGGACTATCGCGGGTTTTCGTTCGGTGGCACCTACGCATTCGGCAACCAGGCGGGTCAGTTCGGCCGCAATGCCGAATGGTCGGCGGGTGCCGGCTACAGCCATGGTCCGTTCGCGGTGGGCGCGGCGTACGTCAACGCGCGCGACCCGAACTACTCGTTCTACGGCAATCTGCCGTCGTCGAGCACCACCAGCTCGAATATGACCAGCCTGATCAACGCGGGCTACGCGTCCGCGAAGACGCTGCAAATCGTCGTTGCGGGCGCGTCGTATCAACTCGGCAGGCTGACCCTCGGGGGCACCTACAGCAATACCCAATATCAGGATGTCGGCAGCGAGGCCGGAATCGCCGCGCCGGGAGGCCAGGGTACGGCCCGTTTCAACAACGTCGAGGTCAATGCAAAATACCAGTTCACGCCGGCGTTTCGCATGGGGATCACCTACGACTGGACGAAGGGCTCGGGCATCAACGACGCGACCTATGAGCAGGCCGGATGGGGTGTCGATTACGTATTGTCGCTGCGCACGGATCTTTACGCGGTCGGGTTATATCAACATGCATCGGGCACGGACTCCACCGGGCAGGCGGCGCGCGCGAACATCTATGCGATGACGCCCTCGTCGACCGCCAATCAGGTCGCGGTGCTGATCGGCATGCGCCACAAGTTCTGACGCAACGGCCATCGAAAGCTTGCCATAGTGAACCGGACGCCGCGCGGGCCGGGGACGGGCGCCGCACGCGGCAATTAAATCGTGGTCGCCCGGTGCGGCGCGGTAAAATGCAGGTTCCGTTTTCCTGGAACCTGGCGATCTATGGCGGCTTCTCAAGGCCAGCACGGCGACGAAACCGTTGCGCAGCGCATTCGCGGTGTCAGAAACCGCGTCGCACCGGCGGAGCTGGCGGTCATCAACTGTCTGCTGGAAAACTATCCGATGGCCGGGCTGATGCCCGTCGCGCAACTGGCGGGCAACGCGAGCGTCAGCGCACCTACCGTGCTGCGTCTGGTCGGCAAGCTCGGTTTTCCCGGCTATGCCGCGTTCCAGAAGGCGCTGCGTGACGAAGTGAGTACCCGGCTGTTTTCCCCGGTCGACGTGTATCCCGAGGCCCGTGCCGAGGGTGGGGCCGGTACCAACGCGTTGACCCGCGCGCAGTCGGTTTTCCTGGAGGGGATCCAGGCGACGTTCGCGCATCTGGACGCCGCCGAACTGGAGCGCGTGATCGGTCTGCTCGCCGATCCGCAGCGTCAGATCGTCCTGCTGGGTGGCCGTTTCAGCGCGGTGCTGGCGACTCACCTTGGTGCCTATCTGACGATGCTGCGGCCGGGTGTGCAGGTGGTCGGCCCCCATTCGGGCGCACGGATTCCGGCGATGATCGATGTCAACAAACGGACCGTGGCGGTCGTGTTCGACTACCGGCGGTACCAGAAAACGACCATCGATTGGGGTTTGGAAGCGGCGCGCCGCGGCGCGCATATCGTATTGATCACGGATCAGTATCTGTCGCCGCTGGCCACGCATGCCGGTTCGCTGTTGACGAACAGCGCGACCGGTCTGGCGCCGTTCGATTCGATGACGTCCGGTTTTGCGCTGGTCGAGTTGATGATCTCGCTGCTGGCGCAAAAGCTCGGGCGGACCGCGCGCACGCGTCTCGCCGATTTCGAAGCGTTGCAACGCCAGAAAGAAGATCACGGGTGAGGGGCGCGCGGTGTCGCCCGCCGGTCTCAGTCCGTCAGCGCCACGAGCGGCAGATCGAGAAAGCGCGCCAGCGTGGTTGCGACGAACACATGGTCCTGGCGTTGCGGCAGACCGGATACCGCGATGCTGCCGACGAGCAGCGGCGCGGCACCCGCGGCGGCGGCCAGACGCACCGGAAAACCGCCCCCCTGCGTGGCGAACTCGGCGCCGCTGAGTCCGTATTTATCCTCGATGCTCGCCCGATCGCGCTGCAGCGCCAGGCCGATCGCATAGGAACTCCTGCCGAAATGCGCGGCGGTGTTGCCCTTGCGGCGTACCCAGTCGGCATTGATCGCGGCGGTGCCCGGCGTGGGTGCGTGGAACAGGATCTGACGTCCGGCACGGATTTCGATCGTCAGCGCCGCGCCGGCGTCCAGCGCGGCCTGACGCAGCGTGCCGCCCAGGCGCCAGGCGACGTCCGTGTCGAAGCGGGCGAAAACGAGATCCCGTTCCTGGGCGCTGAGAATGCCGAGGTCGGCGGCGATATCGCTCATGGGAAAATTCCAAAAAAGTGAGGCCCGTGGGAATACCCGGCGCGGCGCATGACGCCCGCTAGCCCGGCGCGTGGCAGGGTTGTTCGACGCGGGCGGCCAGGCTGGCACGGCCGGCGTCGAGCAGCGCGACGACGGCAAGCGCGCTGGGCAGGTCGACCGCGGCGACCGGCATCGCATCGGCGTCCCGACCCGCTTCCCGGTTTGCTTCACGATCTGCATACCGCGGCTGCAACGCATCGCGCACCGATGCGTAGAAGGCCGGGTAATCGCCCGATGGCGAAGGGTAGGGCAGGGTCTTGCCGTCGGCATGCCGGCGCAGCGCGCCGACGATCGGGTCATGGCCCCAGCCGCTACCGGGCTGTCCGGGCCGCTGCCCCGCGCGCAACGCGTCTTCCTGCCCGTCGGTACCGAATTTCGAATAGCTCGCGAGCGTGCCCTGCACGATGAAGCGCGGCGTGGGCAGGCCGGCGCTGGCATTGACGCGCAGGATCGCGCGTTTGTCGGCGTAGCGCAAAATCGCGGTGAAATAGTCGTCGGTCTGCGCGCCCTCGCGCAGCGGTTGCGCATCGAGATAGATCGCCTGCGGCATGCCGAAAAGCTGCAGTGCCTGATCGACGAGATGCGGGCCGAGATCGTTCCACAGCCCGCCGCCTTCGCCGGCGCGTTCGCGCCAGCGGTCGCGCGGTTCCGGCCGGAAATACGGGAACGCAGATTCGAAGACGCTGATCCTGCCCAATTCGCCGCTGCGTACCAGTTGCCGGACCGCGAGGAAATCGGCATCCCAGCGCCGGTTGTGGAACACCGTCAGCAGCAAACGGCGTTCGGCGGCGACGGCGGCCAGTTGTTCGGCCTCGGCGAGCGTGAGGGTGAACGGTTTGTCGACCACCACGTGCCGGCCCTGCCGCAGCGCGGCGAGCGCCAGCGGAAAGTGCGTCGCGTTCGGCGTCGGAATGATCACCAGATCGATGTCCGCGCGGGCGAGCAGCGCCTCGGGCGTCGCCTCGACCGCCACGTCGGGCAAGTCCGCGTGGACTTTCGCGGCGTCGCGGCTCGAGACGGCGACCAGGCGCAGGCCGGGCGTCGTACCGATCAATGGGGCGTGGAAGGTCTTGCTGGCGCTGCCATAGCCGATCAGGCCCACGCGAATGCCATCTCGGGCCGCTGTGCGGGCCTCGTCGGCGCGAGCGGCGCCCGCCGTGCCATCGTCGTGCGTCATCGAATCGTTTCCTCTGAGGACAGCGTTGCGGTGCTTTCGACACCGGTCGGGCGCGACGACCACCACGACGACAGCATCGAACCCGAAAGATTGTGCCATACGGAGAACAGCGCGCCCGGCAGGGCGGCCATCGGGCCGAAATACAGCTTGCCCAGCGTGGCGGCGAGACCGGAGTTCTGCATGCCGATCTCGAACGCGAGCGTGCGGCAGATGGTCTTGTCGAAGCCCAGCAGGCGGCCGCCCCAATAGCCGCTGAGCAGGCCGATGCCGTTGTGCAGGATCACGCCGATCACTGTGAGCATTCCCACGGTGGCGATCGTCGCCTGGGTGCCGGCGACGATCGCGCCGATGATCAGCAGGATCGCGACCATCGACACCAGCGGCAGCATCGGCTCGACACGGCGCACGGCGCGCGTGAACAGCGTATTGATCAACAGGCCCAGCGCCACCGGCACCGCGACGATCTGCACGATGCTGAGCATCATCGCGCCCACCGCGACGTGGATGGCCGCGTCGGTATAGAGCCGGGTGAGGAACGGCGTGGCCACCACGCCCACCACGGTCGACAGCGCGCTGATCGTGATCGACAGCGCGACGTCGCCGCGCGCCAGATAGACCATGACGGTGGACGCGGTGCCGCTCGCGACGCTGCCGACCAGGATCATCCCGGTGGCGAGTTCGGGCGGCATGCGCAGCGCCTTCGCCACGAGCCACGCCGCGGCGGGCATCACCAGGTAATGCAGGATGACGCCGACCAGCACCGGCGCCGGACGGACCAGCACGCGGCGGAAGTCCCCGAGCGAGAGGGTCACGCCCATGCCGAACATGACCAGCATCAACAGCGCGGGCACATGGGGCAGCATGCCGAGCAGGCTGGCGGGCCGTACATAGGCGAGCAGCGAGATCAGGACCGCCCACAGGGGGAACAGGCGGGTGAAGCGGGGTATCAGGGTCATGGGGGCAGGGTCGGGGCCGGAGTCGGGGCGGGCGGTGCGGCATGCGCGGCGGACAGGGCAGCGAAGGGCTCGGGAGGCCAGATTATAGAGTAACGCCGCACGGGGGAGGGCGGCGGATGTGCGGGCGGCCGGCCCGCCGGTGCGCCGGGTTGACCTGCCCGCGGGCGCTAAAGATCGCCCCGCGTATGCCGTAAATCACTGATGGACGCGGCTCAAGCAGATCGTGCTCCATCAAATCACCCCGTCGCGCAGAGGTAAACGTGAAAGCTAGAGATCTGAAAATCAGCGCGCGCCTGGCGCTCGCGTTCGGCTTCGTCGTCGCATTGATGGTGTTGACCGCCATTCTCGGCATCATCAATCTGAATTTCAGCACCGACAAGATGAACCTCATCGTCAACGGTCGCTATCCCCTGATTTCCCTGAGCAACGACATCAAGAGCAACGGCTACAAGGCCAACGCGGTCCTGAGCAACCTGCTGAACGTCACCTCCCCGGAACAGAAACAGCGTTACATGACGGAATACGCGGCGATTCGCAGCATGAACGCCGCGGCGTACACGAAGCTGCAGGGCCTGATCAGCACCCCGGAAGGCAGGGATCTCCTGGACCAGCAGATCCAGGCGCGAACCCAATACGGTGTCGCGGTCAAGCGCTTCTTCGCCGATCTGGAAGCGGGACGGCAGCAGGACGCGGTCGCCGAGTACCAGGGCGATGTGGCGCGTCTGCAGAGTGTCTACTACGTGCTGGTCGACAAGATGGTCGAACACCAGGCGAGCGTGATGACCAACGATGTCGCCAACGCCTCGGAAAACGCCGCGCATGCGGAGATCGAAATGGCGGCGCTTTCGGTCCTGGCGGTGCTGATGTCCATCGTGACGGGCATTTTCATCACCCGGACGATCGTCGCGCCCATCAATCAGGCGGTCGATCTGGCGGAGGCGGTCGCGCGGGGCAATCTGGCGCAGGACGTGACGATCGAGGGCAAGGACGAAGTCAGCCGCTTGCTGCGAGCCTTGAAAAACATGATCGGCAATCTGCACGCCATCGTCGGACAGGTGCGCTCCGGCACGGACACCATCGCCACCGCCGCCCGGGAGATCGCGGGCGGCAGCCGCGATCTGGCGGGTCGCACGGAACAGCAGGCCAGTTCGCTGGGACAGACCGTTTCCGCGATGGAGCAGTTGACGTCGACCGTGAAACTGAACGCCGACAACGCGCGTCAGGCGAACGAACTGGCGCTGTCGGCCAGCACCGTGGCGACGCGCGGCGGCGGTGCGGTCGACCATGCCGTCGATATGATGAACGCGATCAACCAGTCGTCGGCCAAGATCGTGGAAATCATTTCGCTGATCGACGGCATCGCTTTTCAAACGAATATTCTCGCCCTCAACGCGGCGGTCGAGGCCGCCCGCGCCGGCGAGCACGGCCGCGGCTTCGCGGTCGTCGCGACCGAAGTGCGCAACCTCGCGCAACGCAGCGCCGGCGCGGCGAAGGAAATCAAGGAACTGATCAACGATTCCGTCGGTCAGGTGAGCCTCGGCAAGCAAAGCGTGGAGGAAGCCGGCGCGATCATCCGCGACGTGATGTCGAGCATCCGGCAAGTGACCGATATCGTCTCGGGCATCAGCGTGTCGACGCGGGAGCAAAGCGACGGCATCGGACAGATCAATGGCGCGGTGATGCAGGTGGACCGGGTAACGCAGGAGAATTCGGCCCTCGTCGAGGAAAGCTCGGCTGCGGCGCATGCGCTGCAGGAGCAGGCCGGACAACTGACCGAAATGGTGCGCGCTTTCCGTCTGGAGCGCTGAAGGTTCGGCCGCTGCCGACGGCAACGATTCACTCTTTTCCCCTGGATCCTACAAGGTCATGACACTTCATTCGTCCGATGATGCACTGCGCCCCCGTGCGCAAGACGGTTTCTCCCACCCGTCCCGCCTGTCGGACAAGGCGAGCGGACGCCTCGCACGTGTCGCGAACTTCATCGCGGCGTATCGCGAGCACGGCTACCGGGTCGCCCGGATCGATCCGCTGAATCTCGTCGCCGCCGTGGCGGTGGACGAATTGACACCGCAATGGCATGGTCTGTCGTCCGCCGCGCTCTTTCCGGGCGATGCCGCCGAGCTGGATCCCGTGGCCGGCATCGCGGGCCTGCATCGACGCCTGCAGGATGTCTATTGCGGCCCGGTCGGGCTGGACGCGAGCGGCGTGCGCGACGCCGCGCGCCGGGACTGGCTGTTCAACAGCATGGAATCGGGTCAGGCCCTGGCGCGCCCCTCGCCGGCGGATCAGGTAGGCCTGCTGCGGCGCCTGCTGGCCGCGGAGGAATGGGAGCGGGTCGTACAGCGCACCTTCCCGCAGGCGAAGCGTTTTTCGCTCGAAGGCTGCGAAAGCATGCTGCCGCTCATGGATACGCTCATCGAAATGGCCGCCCTGCACGGCATCGGCAAGGCGTTCGTCGGCATGCCGCATCGGGGCCGCCTGAATACGCTGGTCAATCTGATGGGCTATCCGCCCGAGCGGATGATGGCCTACCTGGACACGACATCCGCCAGTGCCGTCGCGCAGCAGGATCTGCCCTATCATTTCGGCGGTCTGTCGGCCAAGGAGACGTCGTACGGAAAGGTCATGCTGTTCCTGGCGCACAATCCGTCGCATCTGCAAAGCGTGCACCCGGTGGTGAGCGGCATGAGCCGCGCCGTGTCGGACGACGATGGCGCGAGCGGTTCGTCCTGCGTGCCGATCGTCATTCACGGCGATGCGGCCTTCGCCGGGCAGGGCGTGGTGATGGAAACGCTGAATCTGACCCAGGCGAACGGTTATTCGCTCGGCGGCACGATCCACATCGTGGTCAACAACCAGATCGGTTTCACCACGCCCAACCCGCTGCAACCGCAGACGCACCGCTATTGCACGGACATCGCGCGCATGATCGATGCGCCGGTCTTCCACGTCAACGCGGACCATCCCGAAGACGTCATGGCGGTGGCGCGGGTGGCCTTCGACTACCGGATGGCGTTCGGCGTGGATGTCGTCATCGACCTCGTCGGCTATCGGCGCCTGGGCCATGCGGAGCAGGATATTCCGTCGGTGACGCAGGCGGCCTTGCATGCGGTGATCGACCGGCATCCCACCGTGACGGCGCTGTATGGGGACCAGATGGTCGCCACCGATGTGGTCTCGACCGCGACCCTGGGCGAATTGCGCGCCCGCGCGGCGACGTCGTTTCACGAGGATGCCCGCGCCGACTGGCAGTTCCCGCCCCCGGCCGTGCCATCCTTTGCGGATGACGCCCGGGCAGGCGCGCCACTGTCGCTGGTGCGTTTGCGCGAGCTGGTCCGGGCGATGACCGCCGTGCCCGCCGGCCAGCGTTTTCACGACGTCATTCACCGCCTGATCGGTCAATGGCGCGATGCCGTGGCGCGGGAAGAGGGCATCGCGAACTGGTGCCTCGCCGAAAATCTCGCCTATGCGTCGTTGCTCTCCGATGGGCATGGCGTCCGGATCTCCGGCATGGACGTGGGCCGTGGCACGTTCATGCACCGGCACGCGGTCTGGCACGCGAGCGAGCCTTCGCCGGATTACGCCGACCGGTTCGTGCCGCTGAGGCGGGTCGCGCAACCCGGCACGCCGTTCGATGTCGTCAATTCGCCGCTGAGCGAGGAAGCGGTGCTGGGCTTCGAGTACGGCTACAGCACGCAGAGCCGCCGCGACCTCGTGATCTGGGAAGCGCAATACGGCGATTTCGTGAATGGCGCGCAGATCATGATCGACCAGTACATCGTGTCCGGCGAGGCGAAGTGGGGGTATCAATCGGCGTTGGTCATCCTGCTGCCGCACGGTCACGAAGGCGTGGGGCCGGAACATTCGAGCGGCTATCTGAGCCGGTTCCTGCAGTTGTGCGCGCAGGACAATATCCGTGTCGCGTTTCCCAGCAACGCGGCGCAATGGTTCCATCTGCTGCGCCGGCAGGCGCTGAGTCCGCAACGCAAGCCGTTGGTCGTCATGACGCCGAAGGCCCAGCTCTACGCGAACCCGGGGTCGCATTCGGTCATGAGCGAACTCATCGACGGCGCGTTCCAGCCCGTCCTGGCCGACGACGCGAAGCGCGATCCGAATAGGGTGACGCGCGTGGTGCTGTGCAGCGGCAAGGTGTTCTACGCGCTGCAGGCGGCACGCGACGCCGCGGACACGGGCACTGGCACGCGCGCCGACATGAACACGGTGGCGCTGTTGCGCCTCGAATTGCTCTACCCGTTTCCGAAGGCGGCGCTGGCGGCCGCGCTGGCGCCGTTCGTCAATCTGGCGGAAATCGTCTGGGTGCAGGAGGAGGATGCGAACCAGGGTGCCTGGCAATTCGTCCGCGATCATCTGGACGAAGCGTGCGGTGAGGCGGTCGCGCTGCGCAAGGCATGCCCGGCCGCGACGCCTTCCGGCGCGCGGTCGTCCGCGAAGATGCAGCAGCGGGATCAGGACGATCTGATCGCGGCGGCGCTGGGCGAACGGCGCTGACGGCGTACCTGGCGGTGCACTCAACCGCCGGGCAAGGTCGCGCCCTGGGCCATCGTTGCCTGGATATGCGCCTGAATACCGTCGCGATGGTTCCCGGGCAACCCTTCCGCGGCGTGAATAAGCGCGTCGGCTGCCTCCGCACGGTCGTCGTTCGATTCAAACGCGAGGATGGAGGAAGCGAACATGTTCTTCAGCAACTCCTCCTGGCGCGTTGGGGAAGGGTCGCGCTGCTCGACCAATCGGAGCATATACGACAATGTGGCCGGCACGCGATCCCTCCCCATGTCGACGACACACCGCGCGAGGTTCTTCAATATCTGGTCTTGTACACCGTCGCGCAGATCCTCCGGCAAATCGTTCGCGGCATGGATGAGTGAATCGCTTCTGTCCAGTAGTTCATCCGGATGGAACAAGGAGAGGGCGGGCGTGATCAGCTTCAGCAAGTCGCCCCGCAACGCCGGTGACGGACCCGTCCTTTCCATCATCTCGAGCATATCGGTGAAGGCCTGCGGCATATCATCCTGCGACAGCTCGGGAACGTTGCCGGCCAGCGCTTTCCAAAGTGCGGGTTGCGACGCCGGGGGCGCGTTCTCGATCATCTCCGCAATACTATGATGCGCCGCTCCCGCCTCGCCGGAATCATGACCAATGAACGCCGATTTGGCCGCCAACACCGCGAGGACGGGTAGTTTTTCCTCGTCGGGAAGGGTTCTGAGCAGAGACGCGATCTCGAGGAATACGGTGAAATCCTGGAAAGAATCCGCGTTGGGGCCGCCCAGGGGCCGCGCCAGGTCGACCAGCTTCGCGGCCACCGCCGCTCTCGGCTCGGCTTGCTGATAAGCCGGCAATCTCGCAATCGCATTGGGCTGGCCCTGGGGATGTCCCGGTGTCGGCGCGTCGTCGGGCGTGTCCGCGTACAGGGGTGCCAGGTCGCGGGCTCTACCCGCGCGCTCTGCGCGATCCACCAGCCGCGCGCTATCCAGCTCAGGCGATACGAACGCGTTCATCTCCTTTGACGTACGCGCCAGGGCCACCGTCGACCGACCTTTCACGTACGATGTGATGGAGCCTAGCAGCTCATGCGGCAGGGTGGTGGGCGAACGTCGCTTCGAGTCGGCTTTCGATGCGGGTGACGGCGACCGCTTCGTCGAGAGGTCGAGTGTGCTGCTCATCGTTCGCCCTCTGGACGATGCGGTAGCGGACGGCTGCGCCGGGTGCCTGTCCTGCATTGGGTCCGGATCGGCAGGAACGGGGCGCGGCGACGATGCATTCAGTCGGTCCATGACGTCATCTCCAAATCGCCCAGTTTGAGTGCGAGTGCAAACGGCGAAGCGCGGATCACGAAGAAATGTATCGAATCACGTAGTTCCGGGAAACGGCTCCGCCGGATATGCCGCAGCGTCCACGGGCCGGCCGGCGCCGCTTGCCCGCACGACGGAATGGCGCGAAAGTGATACTAAACGGGGGTGAACTTGAGTTGCGCGATGGGCGTCACCTTGTCCGCGCGAACCAGACCGTATTTCGTTTTCGGCCCCAGCCATTTGTCGAAAATCTGTTGCATCTCGCCGTTCTTGTCCATATCGACGAGCGCCGCGTTCACCGCGTCTTTCAAGGCGGGCTGGCCTTGCGGCAAACCCACGGCGATCGGTTCGATCAGCATGGGTTCCTTGAGGATGGCGACGGCGCCGTCCGTATCCTTGACTTGCGACTGTATCTGCCGTGCGGTCATCTGATTCGTGACGAAACCTTGCACCTTGTTCTGCTCGAGCGCGGTGAACGCCGAACTGGTGTCGTGGAACGTCACGGCTTTGCCGTCCTTGATCGACAGCGGAATCGACTGTGCGGACGTGGAGCCGTCGGTCGCGCTGAAACGCTGACCGGCCAGATCGGCCAGCGTCTTGTTCGCATTGTCTTTCTTGACGACCAGCACTTCCTTGGTCGAATAATAGGCGTCGCTGAAATCGATCTGCGAGGCGCGCGTCTTGGTGTAGGCCAGGTTGGCGATCACCATGTCGACGCGGCCCAGCTTCAACTGCGGCACGCGCGCTTCGACCGACAGCGGCTGCAGCGCCGCTTTGACGTTCAGACGCTTGGCCAACGCGCGACACAGGTCGACGTCCATGCCGACGAGTTCCCGGGATTGCGGATCCGGGTAGGAGAAGGGCTCGACATTCGAATAGACCCCGCAACTGACGGCGCCTTTCTGCCTGATGTCGCTGAGTTGATCCGCGGATGCCGCAGCGCTGGTGAGCAGCAAGACTGCTGCGATCATCCATACCGGCTTCATTTCGGCTGACTTCATCGATGAGACTCCCTATTGGCGATGGTGGGATTAGTGGTTTCGGAGATCCGACAGAAAACGCCGGGCGCGTGGGTGCTGCGGGTTGGAAAAGAACGCTTCGGGCGCCGCGGTTTCCAGCAGCTTGCCTTCGTCCATGAACCAGATCTGATCCGCGACCTCGCGCGCGAAATTCATTTCGTGCGTGACGCACATCATGGTCATGCCCTCGCTGGCCAGACCCTTCATCACGGCCAGCACCTCGCCCACCATTTCGGGATCGAGGGCGCTGGTGGGTTCGTCGAACAACATGGCGGGCGGATCCATCGCCAGCGCGCGCGCGATGGCGACGCGCTGTTGCTGTCCGCCGGAAAGCTGGGCCGGGAATGCATCCGCCTTGCCGCCCAAACCCACGCGTTCGAGCAGCCGCATGGCATTGTCGCGCGCCGCGGCGCGTTTCTCGCGCTTCACCCGAACCGGCGACAGGACGATGTTCTCGAGTACGGAGAGATGCGGAAAGAGGTTGAACTGCTGAAAGACGAAACCCACCGCGCTGCGATAGGCGTTGATTTCGATTTTCGCGTCGTGGATATTCTTGCCGTCGAAATGGATCTTGCCCCGGTCGATCTCCTCGAGCCGGTTCACGGTGCGGATGAGCGTGGATTTTCCCGAGCCCGAGGGGCCGCAGACCACCACGACTTCGCCTTTGTCGACCTTGCCATTGATATCGACCAGCGCATGGTATTCCCCATACCATTTGTTCACATTGACGAATCCAATCATATCGGTGACCTCCGTGCGGCGCGGCAGCTGCCTGTGGTTTCAGTTGTCGGCGATCGCCGCGGTGTTGCGAAGCCTGGACGATCCGGCAGCCGGTTCGAGACCCGTGGCCCTGGCGCGGCGGCGACCATCGCGCCTTTTCGTGATGCGTTTTTCGAGATATTGCGCGAGCTGGGTGAGCGCGTAGCAGAGTGCGAAATAACTCATCGCCAGGATCAGATATACCGCGAAGGGCCTGGTCATCAGCCGGTTGTTGATCTGATCGGCGGCAAAGGAAATTTCCTGCACGTTGATGATGTAGCCCAGCGACGTTTCCTTGATCGTCGATACCCATTGCGTCACCATGCTGGGCACGACGTTGTACAGCGCCTGCGGCAGGATGATGAGCCGCATCGTCTTCAGATAGCTCAGGCCCAGCGCGCGGGCTCCCTCGACCTGTCCCCGGGGCAGCGCCTGAATGCCGGAGCGAATGATCTCGCCGAGGTAGGCGGCATCGTAGACCACCAGGGCGCAGAGCATGGTGACGAAACCGGTGACCGGGAATCCGGTGAACACGGGCACCAGGAAATACAGCCAGAAGACGATCATCAGCAACGGAATGCCGCGGATCGTGTAGACGTAGCCCGTGGCCGCGGCCCGCACGAGCGGAAAGGAGCTGACGCGGGCCATGGCCACCAGCACACCCAGCGGAAAAGCGATCACGAGCGCGCTGATCGAGAGCAGGATCGTCAACACGATGCCGCCGACCGGCCCGTGAGGATACTGGCCGATGAGCAGCAATTCCCAGTTGTCGTGGAGAATTTGCCACATGATCAGCGCGCTCCCGCGAGGCGGACCCGCTGTTCGAGCATGGCGCCGGCGCCCATGACGAGCAAGGAGATGGCGAGATACAGGACGGTGGCCACGAAGTAGGTCTCGAACGACAGGAAGGTCTCGTTCTCGATCGCGCGGGACGTATAGGTCAGTTCCGCCGCCCCGATCGCCATTGCCAGGCTCGTGTTCTTGAACAACAGCACCGTGTGGTTGATCATCGATGGAATCGCGTTGCGCAGCGCCTGCGGCAGGATGACGAAGCGCATCGAGCGCGCGAAGTTGAGGCCGAGCGCGCGGCTTGCCTCGAACTGGCCGGCGGGAATGGAGCGCAGGCCGCTGCGAATGTCTTCGCAGAGATAGGCCCCGCTGCAGCAGCCGATCGCGATCACGGAAAAGATGGCCTGCCCGTTATAGTCGTTCAGCAGATTCTGCATGCCGGTCGGCAGGATGGTGGAAATGCCGAAATACCAGAAAAGCACCTGCACGAGCATGGGAACGTTGCGATGGTAGGCAACGAATCCGGCGACCGCCGCGGCGGCGATGCGGTTTCGCGTCAGTCTCAGGCAGGCGAGCGCGACGCCGAGCAACATCGCCAGCAGCCATGCCGCCAGGGCGATCTCCAGCGTCAGGAGCAGGCCCTGCGCAAAGCGCGTCCCGTCGCTGCCCTGCAATACGGCGCCCACGTCGAAATGAAGTTTCATCTGAAAAAAATCCTGTAGGCGATGGGCCGTTGCGTGTTCTTGCCGCACGATTGATGGACAGACCGATGCTAGCGCGCGAAAAATACGTGTTGTAGATGGCTTTCGTCTGGCGCGATAAGTTTCGTCGATGAATGCTTCTTCGCGGAAAACAACCCTAAATAATCTTAAAATAGGCGAACGGGTGGTCTTCGGTGACGTTGCGGGAACGTCATGGTGCGGCGTGGCGGCAGCGGCGCACGAGAGCGGGGCGCAGGACCCTGTCGAGCGGTCCTGGGATGCCGGGAGGCGAGCGGCGTGCCGCGAAGACGCCGCCCGCTTCGCCTCGGGAGGGAGGCGAGGGACCCGTCGCGCGGTCGCTGCGTATCAGTCGTCCCGCTTGACCGTGGTCAGCCCGCCCGGTACCTGCAAGGTCGGCAGTATTTCCATGTTGCTGATATTGACCGCGAGTGGTGCGGCGATCGCGAACGCGATCGCGTCGGCGATATCGCCGGGCAAGGGCAGTTCGAAGCCATCGATGAACTGCCTGCGCGCGGCTTCGACGTCGCCCGACACATGGCCGAAGATGTCGGTCGCGACCCGGCCCGGACAGATTTCGGTGATGCGCACGCGCCGGCCGGTCGCGTCGACGCGCAACTGGCGCGACAGGGCGTGGATCGCGGCCTTGGTCGCGTGATAGATCGAGTTCCCGCCGAAGTTGTAGATCGCCGCGATCGACGAAATATTGACGATATGCCCGCGGTCCCGTGCGACCATTCCCGGCATCGTCAGGCGTACGATATGCAGCACCGCCTGCAGATTGACCTCGACCTGCACGTCGATGTCGTCCACCTGGGCATCGAGGATCGACCCCTTGCGCGAGACGCCGGCGTTGTTCACGACGACGTCGAAGGGAACCTCCTGCGTCAGCGCGGTCATGGCGGTCAGGTCGCACACATCCAGCGCGTGGGGAATGCAGCCGGTACGCGCCGCGAGATCCTTCAGCAGGTCCGCGCTGCGGGCGACGGCGTGGACCTCGAGGCCTTCCCGGCAAAAACGCTCGACGATCGCCGCGCCGATGCCGGTGGAGGCGCCGGTCACGAGGGCGGTGTGATAATCGGAAAAGGGCATGCGAACTCCTGAAAAAATCGATTGAGACGCGGCCTGGGTGCCGCGTGGCATGCGGACCCAAGCCGCAAGGCGGCCGCGAGGCCGTGTCAGAAAAGCGCCGACAGCGGCGCCACCTCGCCGCCGTGGGATTCGATGCTCCGGCGGACCGCCCTGGCGAGATCGACCGCCCCCGGGGTATCGCCGTGCACCAGGATCTGTTGCACGTCGATGGCGAGACGCTGGCCATCGATCGTGGTCACCGTGCCGTCCGCGATCAACTGTTCGACGCGAGCGAGGACGGCCGCGGGCGACTCGATGACGGCGCCCGCCTTTTTACGCGATACGAGCGTGCCGTCGTTCTCGTAGGCGCGATCGGCGAGAAAGGCATTGGCGACGCGCAGCCCGCATTCCCGGGCGGCGACTTCGATCTGCGTGTCGGTGGTGGCGCAGATCGTGATCGACGGATCGAAGGCGGCGACCGCCTGCACCATCGGGGCGGCGAGTTGATAGTCCACGGCGGACATATTGCCGAGCGCGCCATGGAAGCTCAGATGTCCGACGCGCGTACCGGCAACCTTGGCGATGGCGGCCAGCGCGCCCAGTTGATACAGCACATAGCGCGACAGCTCCGCCGGGTCGGCCTGCATCTGCCGCCTGCCGAATCCCAGGAGGTCCGGAAAACCCACATGCGCGCCGACATCGATGCCGCGGTGCGCCGCGGCGCGCACGACGCGGTCCATGATGACGGGGTCGCCCGCATGATAGCCGCAGGCCACGTTGGCGGAGGTGATGACATCCAGCAGCGCTTCGTCGTCGCCCATTTTCCATGGACCATACCCTTCCCCGAGATCGGCGTTCAGGTCGATTTTCATGATGTTTCTCCCCTGTGCGCTTGCGCTTCCTGCGCTTCCTGCGCTTCCCGCGGCGCGTTGGCGCTGATTTCGAAAAGTGCCTGTCCGTAGCCCACGACCGTGCCGGGCGTGGCGATGCACCGGCTCAGCGCGCCGTCGGCGGGCATGGTCACGGGCAGATAGAGCGGGCCGGCCTGCAACAAGCCGATCATCTCTCCCGCGCGCAGGCGTACGCCGCCGTCCGGCGCAATACGCGTCGCCGCGAACGCTTCCCGATCGGGATGATCGCTCAGAAAAATGCCGGGCGACGTGGCCCGCACGGTGACCCGCATCGTGTCCGCCGTGGGCGTCGTCGAATGCACGGCGGCGGGGGCGCCGTACGCCGGCAGCGCTTGCGCGCGGTCAGGGGCGTGCGCCGGAGGCGCGGCCGTGCGGTGGCGTGCCGGCATCGACAATCGCAAATGGAAATCCGCTTCCTGCCATTCGACTTCCGCCACGTCGCCGTGCCCGAGGCACGCGATCAGCCGTTCCAGGTGCATTACGTCCATGCCGTCCCGCTCGTGGCGCTCGATGTTGGGAATCTCATTGGGTCTCGTGTCCGGTTCAGGATTGCGGGTATTCGCGATGCAGCGCGACCGCCAGGCGCACCTGTGCGATGTACTGCGCGAGCGCCTCGCCGGCCGCGACGGCTTCCGCGAACGTGGTCTGCACGAAGCGCAGGGTCGCGCCGATCGGTGCCTGGGCGACGCGCCATAAATCCGCCTCGATGACGGTGCCGACCTTGGGGTAGCCGCCGGACGGCTGCGCGTCGCTCAACTGAATGATGGGCTGTCCGCTGTGCGGCACCTGTATCACGCCGGGCACGATGCCGTGCGAGCGTTTCTCGATGGCGCGCGTGGGGACCAGTCCCGGTCCTTCGAGACGGTAGCCGTAGCGGTTGCTCTGGGGCGTGACCAGCCAGTCGGCATTCCAGAAACCCGCGAGCGACGCGTCCGTGTAGAGCGCGTATTCGGCCGCGGGCAGGACCCGCAGCGTGACGATCTGTCCCCCCGGCCCCGCGACGCACGGCTGCCCCGGTGCCGCGTCCTGCCCGGACGCACCGCAGGGCAGCGCCATGTCGGGAGACATCACGCCGAATCGCGGTTTCCCGGCGTCGGCGCCGGCCTGTTCGGGGTGCAATGGCGCGCTCGCCAGACGGTCGCCCCTGCGCAGCGCGCGTCCCGCCAGACCGCCGAATGCCCCGCGCAGCTGCGTGCTGCGCGAACCCAGGACGAGCGGCACGTCGATGCCGCCCGCGAGCTGCAGGTAGCGTCGCGCGCCCCGCGCGGGTTGTCGGATCGTCAGGATCTGTCCCGCGCGCGCATGCGTCAGCCACATCGGCAGCACGGGCGTGTCGCCGAGCGTCGCCGTGCCCGGGGCACCGCTCAGTACGAAGTCGCTGTCGGCGTCGAAGCGGACGCGAAACGGAAATACCGGGATCTCGATGCCGGCCGCGTTCTCGTCGTTGCCGAGCATGATGTTCGCGATGCTCAGCGCGACGCGGTCCATCGCGCCGGAATGACCCACCCCGAAGCGAAGCGATCCCCGACGCCCTTGATCCTGCACGGTGGCGAGGCCGGCATTCGAAAGGATTTCGATCATGGCTGCGCGCCTCCATCGCGGGGGTAGATCACATCCGCGATGTCAAAGCGGACCATGTCGCCCGGCGCGAGCCGCGCGGGCGGGGTGTGCGCGGCGTCGAAAAAATCGGGCAGGGTCGAGCCGATCGTGTTCCAGCCGCTCGGTCCGGCGGACGCGGACACGCCGGTTTGCGCGCCGCCGATCGACACGGCGCCTGCGGGCAACTGGACCACCGGGACCTTGCGGCGCGGCGTCGCGATGGTGGGATCCATGCCGCCGAGATAGCAATAGCCGGGATGGCTGCCCAGGGCGTACACGGTGTACAGCGGTGCGGCGTGGCGCCGGACGATGTCATCGACCGCCAGGCCCGTATGCGTCACGACATCGTCGAGATGCGGGCCGCCTTCGCCGCCATAGACGACCGGCAAAACCAGCGTCTTTCCGGAAATCGTCCATTCCTGCGACGCGTCCCAGGCGTCGCGCAGACGTTGAAAAATGCCGGAGATATCGCGCGGCGGCCGGGAAAACGTGACCATCAGGTTGGCCATGCCGGGCACGGCTTCCTCGACGTTGGCCCAGGCTTGCACGGTTCGCGCGAGCGACCATATCCGCCGCTGGGTCGCGAGATCCATCGCGCCCGGCGCCTCGAACAGCACCGCGAGCGTGCCGAGCAGGCTTACCTCCAGCGGGTGGTCGTCCTGCGGATTCGACGCTGGCCGCGTGAATCGGTCCATCGCGGTCATGTTGCGCTCCTTTGCCTCAACCATTTTTCCAGATAGTGAATATCCACGCCGCCCGCGATGAAACCCGCATCGCGCAGCAAGGCCTGGTGCAATGGCAGATTGGTTTTCACGCCGCCGACCTGCAGGCCGTCGAGGGCGACGCGCATTTTCGCGAGCGCTTCGTCCCGATCCTTCCCGCGCGCGATGATCTTGCCGATCATCGAGTCGTAATAGGGCGCGACGCGCGCGCCGGCATGCATGTGCGAGTCCACGCGAATGCCTTGTCCTCCCGGCGCGATCCACGTTTCGACGCGCCCCGGCGAGGGCAGAAAGGTGAAGGGATCCTCGGCATTGATGCGGCATTCGAACGCATGCCCCGTGCACGACACGTCCTCCTGGGTCATCCCCAGCGGCAAGCCCTGGGCGATGCGGATCTGTGCCTTGACGATGTCGATGCCCGCCGTTTCCTCGGTCACCGGGTGCTCGACCTGGAGTCGGGTATTCATTTCAATGAAAAAGAACTCGCCGTTTTCGTAGAGGAATTCGAAGGTTCCCGCGCCGCGATAGTCGATCCGACGGCACGCTTCCACGCAGCGCTCGCCGACCGCCTTCAATTGCCGGGCATCGATTCCCGGGGCCGGTGCTTCCTCCAGGATTTTTTGATGCCGGCGCTGCATCGAGCAGTCGCGCGAGCCGAGCCATAGCGCCGTGCCGTGCGCGTCGCACAGCACCTGGATCTCGATGTGACGGGGTTGCTGCAGGAATTTCTCGATATAGAGTTCGGGCTTTCCGAACGCCCGCCGCGCCTCTTCGCGCGTCACCGCGACGGCATCCAGCAGGTCGGCCTCGCGCTCGACCACGCGCATGCCGCGTCCGCCGCCGCCGCCCGCCGCCTTCACGATCACCGGGAAACCGATGGCGCGCGCGGCCGCGAGCGTCTCCCCGGTATCGTCGGACAGCGACGTATCGGGCCCCGGCACGCACGGCACGCCCGCCGCCAGCATCGCCCGCTTGGCGGCCACTTTGTCGCCCATTGTCCGGATGGCGTCCGGTGCCGGACCGATGAAGCGCATGCCCATGTCCTGCACCCGTTGCGCGAACTGCGCGTTCTCGGAAAGAAATCCGTAACCGGGATGGATCGCCTGCGCGTGCGTGGCCCGGGCGGCGAACAGGAGGGCGGATTGATTCAGATAACTCAGCGACGGCGCGGCCGGGCCGATGCAGACCGCTTCGTCCGCGAACGCGACATGCATCGCATCCGCGTCGGCTTCGGAATAGACCGCGACCGTCTTTACGTCGAGTTCGCGGCAGGCGCGCATGACGCGCAGCGCGATTTCCCCGCGATTGGCGACGAGAACCCTGTCGAAGGTCATGACGTCACCCGGAACAGCGGCGCGCCCGGCGCGACTTCGCGGCCGCTGTGCGTCAGGATCTCGGTGACGATGCCGGCCTGTTCGGCTTCGATCACGTTGAAGGTTTTCATCGCCTCGATGGTGCACAGGGTGTCGCCTTCGGCGATCCGGTCGCCCACTTTCACGAAAGGCGGATCCAGGGGCGACGGGGCGAGATGCACCACGCCGAAAAGCGGCGCGGCGATGACGTCGACCCGGTCGCCGGCTGGCGCCGCATGCTCGGCGGCCCCGGTGGCCTCGTCGGCCCCGGCCGACATGGTGGGACCGGACGCATCGTTCGCGGGGTGCACGCCGGTGTCGTCGCCCTTCGATGGCACGCCGTCCGGGAAACGGGCGCGCGGGTGCGCCGCGGCGTCGCCGGCCGGGACATTCGCCGGCGGGCCGTCATGGCCCGCCGCGGCGTGGGCAAACCGCGTGAGACGAATCCTGCTCATGCCCTCGGTCAATTCGAGCTCGCCGACATTCGAATTGCGCATGATTCCCACCAGCGCTTCTATCTTCTCTAGATGCATCTCGGACCGTTTGATGTGGCGGAAACTGTCCAGACTGTATCGCTTGAAAATAGTTGGACCAAGACGGAATATGTGGGGCTTGATAAGGCGCGCTTATGGCGCGGTCGCGGGGGACCGCTTTCGACTGACGGGAATGCGTCAATCGATGGGCGCGAGGGGCGCGCCTTGCTGCGTGGCCGCGACGATTTCCAGCAGGAGTTCCTTTACCGCGTTCGCGGGTTCCGATAACGGCAGCCTGTCGGAAAGGCAAAGCGACAACGGGATCGTGATGCCGGGCGAAACGATGCGATGCACCGTCGCCTCGCAGCTTGCCGCCACGACGTTGGCGGTGGATTCCGGGAGAATGGTGGCGCCCACGCCCGCACCCACCGCGGCCGAAAGGGTCGTGGCCGATTCGATTTCCGCGACCACCCGTGGCGCCTGCTGCATGCGCGCGAAGCCGTCGTCGACGTACTTGCGCAGGTAATTGTAGGGGCGCGGCAGCAAGAGGGGAATCTCGCGCAGCGCGGCCACGCTGACCGTGGGGCCGTCGATCCGCATGATCCGCGGCGCGACCAGACACAGTTCCTCGTTCGCCAGCAACTGGAACGTCAGCCCGTTCGCGGGCCGGTCGCCGTACAGCACGGCCATGTCCATGCGGCCGTTCATGATCAACTCGCTGAGCGTCGTGCCGAAATTCTCGTTGATGTAGAGCAGGATGTCCGGGTGGACGGAGCGGACGGTGCGCAGCAGGGGCAGCGACAGCGCCGATGCGCCGGTTCCGGGCGCGAGGCCGACGGAGACCTGTCCCGTCAGGCTGTGCCCCGCGCTCTTGACGTCCGCCTGCGCCATCTCGAACTGCCGCAGGATCGCCTGCGCGTGACGGTAGAGCGCCACGCCGGCTTCCGTCGGCATCACGCCGCGCTTCGTGCGAACGAGCAGTTGCTGCTGGAATTCCTCCTCGAGCGTGATCAACTGCTGACTCAACGCGGGTTGGGCGATGTGCAGCATCTCGGCGGCCTGCGTGAGGCTGCCGGCGTCCACGATCTTGACGAAATACTTCAGGCGCCGGAGATTCATGGCGATCTTTTAACGGGTGTATGAGAAGCCATACTAGGTCAAAACAATTGGATGAGGCAAGTTTCCGCGCGCGGCCGAGCCCTTCCGGGCGCGGGAATGCCCGCGGCGAGGACCGCGTGGTTGCGCGCGGCATGCGCCGCGCCCGGCCCGCGACATAAGGAAAGCTTCTCTTGCCAGACGAAATCGGTCTTTGCCGGCGGTTTTCGGTTTTTGTACCGTGCCAGCACGTCTATCTCGATCAAGGATCAGCAAGTGAGCCCGTCACGCATCGCCTCGCGCATTCTCCGCGTCAAGCCCTCGCCCAGCAGCGCCGCCGCCGATCGGGCCGCCGCGTTGCGGCGCGCCGGCAAGAAAATCGTGAATCTGGTGGTGGGCGAACCGGACTTCGACACGCCGCGGCATATCCGGGAAGCGGCGTGCGCCGCGATCGAGCGCGGCGAAACCCGCTATACGCAAAATGCGGGTACGCCGGCATTGCGCCAGGCCATCGCCGACAAGCTGTCCCGTGAAAACGCCTTGCGCTACGATCCGAAGCAGATCGTGGTGACCTGCGGTGCCAAGCACGCGATTTTCAACGCGCTGTCGGTCACGGTCGAGCCGGGCGACGAAGTGCTGATCCCCGCGCCGTATTGGGTATCGTATCCCGATATGGTGATCGCCTGCGAGGGAACGCCCGTCGTCCTGCCCTGCGCCGAGTCGAACGATTTCAAGCTCGACGCGGCGACGCTGCGCGCCGCGCTGACGCCCCGTTCGCGCTGGCTGTTGCTGAATTCCCCCACCAATCCCACCGGCGCCACCTACACGCGCGAGGATCTGCGCGCGCTCGCGGATGTCCTGCTCGATTTCCCGGACGTGCTCGTTCTCACGGACGACATCTACGAACACATTTCCTATACGGACGGTCCGCTCGTCCACCTGGGCGCCGTCGAACCGGCGCTGCTGCCGCGCCTCGTGATCGTCAACGGCGTCTCGAAAACCTATGCGATGACGGGCTGGCGTATCGGTTATGCCGCGGGTCCGGAGGACATCATCGGCGCGATGGAAACGCTGCAGTCGCAATCCACCAGCAATGCCTGCTCGGTCAGCCAGGCGGCGGCCCTCGCGGCGCTGGAGGGAGATCAGACCTTCGTGCGGGAAGCCGTGCTGACCTACCGGAGCCGGCGCGACCGTGCCGTCGAACGCATCAATGCGACGCCTGGCTTGAGTTGCAGGGCCCCCGGCGGGGCTTTTTACCTCTTCGTCAATTGCCAGGGCGCCATCGATCGCACCACGGCCGGCGGGCGCTTTCTGGCGAACGACACGGACGTGGTCATGTATCTCCTGGAAGAGAAGGGCGTCGCGGTGATCGCGGGCGCGGCGTATGGAACGCCCGGCTATTTTCGCATGTCGATCGCGACGTCGATCGACGTCATCGAGGAAGGCATCCGCCTGATGGGAGAGGCTTTTTCCGATCTGCGCTAGCGGCATGGCGTGCGTGGCCCGCGCGAGGTGGCGGGTGCATCGGGTGCATCGGGTGCATACGGCGGGCACCTGGCGCCGTGTTTCCGTGCGTCGTCGACTCGATAAGGCATCCATAAGAAAACCCTATTTCCACAGAGGAAAAGAATCTTGGCCGTTATTTTATGGTCACCTTAATTTAGGCCACACCCGTCTTTCAACCTTCGAAAAAAGAGAAAATCGATGAAGCCGTTCGTCTCCGCCGTGCTTTCCGGTGCCGTCGCCACCGCCGCCGCCGCCGTCCCGATGTCCAGCTATGCGCAGTCGAGCGTCACCCTGTATGGCGTGATCGACGAGGCCATTCGATTCGATACGCACCAGAGCGCGAGCGGCGCCAAGCTTTTCACGATGGGCAGCGGCGGCGAGTTGTCCGGTAGTCGCTGGGGTCTGCAGGGCACGGAGGATCTGGGCAGCGGCATGCAGGCGGTCTTCCAGCTCGAGGGCGGCTTCACGCCGAACACGGGCGCGTTCCAGCAGTCGACGCCCTCCGGCGCCACCCGCCTGTTCGGCCGTACGGCGATGGTCGGCCTGAGCACGAATGCCGGCACGATCGCGCTGGGACGGCAGTACACGCTGGTCCACGAAATGGCCTACACGCACGATATCTATGCGCTGTCCAATTACACCGGCACGACCGGTTTCCAAGGGGCCGGGGAGACGGGCGGCGGTCGGCTGGACAACACCGTGCGCTACACCTCGCCGACGCTGTACGGCTTTACGGCGCGCGGCGCCTACACGTTCGGTGGCGTCGCGGGCGATACGCACCGCAATGCCTCGCCGGCGGTGAGCCTGTCGTTCGACCAGGGCCCGCTGTCGGTGGGCGCCGCCTACCAGGTGATCAACGATATCGGTGGCTTGACGCCGTCGACGTCCGCCTACGGCAGTACGTATTTCGGCGTGACGATTCCCGACAGTTCCCAGAAAGTCTTCACCGTTGGCGCCGTCTACAAGCTCACCGGCAAGGCCACGCTGTACGCCTCCTATATCTACGATCACGTCTATCCCGCGGACTATCGCAACGACTCCTTTTCCACGGCGCTGGCCTATTCCTTCTCGCCATCCTTTCGCGTGTTGCTGCCGGTCTATATCGATGTCGTGAAGCATGCGAATGCGGAGGGGACCCGCATCACCACGGGGCCGACCTTCGATTACCTGCTGTCGAAACGCACGGACGTGTACCTCGGGATCGACTACAACCATTTGACCGGCGCCTGGGTCACGCTCGCGGCCGCATCCGGTGCGAACCAGCCGTTCTACGGTCACAACTCGCTGTTCGAGACGACGATTGGCCTGCGACACAAATTCTAACCTCCCGTTTCGCGATGCCTTGTGCGCGATGCTCGGCATCGCCACCGTGCTGATGCTCTCGGCGCTGGATCAAACGGTCATCGGCAACGCCTTGCCGAGCATCACCGCGGATCTGCAGGGCTTCGATCTGTACGCATGGGTTGCCACCGGCTATCTGCTGGCCTCGGTGGTGACGATTCCGATTTTCGGCCGCTTGGGCGATGCGTACGGGCGCAAGCCCTTCGTGATGCTCGCCGCAGCCGTATTCACGGTGGCCTCGGCCGCCTGCGCGGCGGCGCCGACCATGCTGGTCCTCGTGCTGGCCCGGGCGGCGCAGGGTATCGGCGGCGGCATGATGATCGGTACCGCGTTCGCGTGCATCCCGGAATTGTTTCCGGATACCGTGCGCCGCCTGCGGTGGCAAATGCTGTTGAGCGCGATGTTCAGCATCGTCAACGCGTTCGGTCCCACGCTCGGTGGGATATTGACGCAGTATTACGGGTGGCGTTCGGTGTTCTACCTGAACCTGCCCCTCGGCGTGCTGGCGCTGTGGCTGGTGTGGCGTTTTCTGCCGCGCTTTCGCCCGCCGCGCGACGGCCGGTCGAAAGTCGACTGGTTGGGCGCCGCGCTGATCGCCATCGTGTTGAGCACGCTGCAGGTCGCGGTGCAATCGATGTCCCGCGCCGGCCTGGACCTGGCGGCGGGCGCGCTGCTCGCGCTATGCCTCGCCGCTTGCGTCGCGTTGGTGGCATGGGAGCGTATCGCGGTCGCCCCGTTGCTGCCCGCGATGCTGTTCCAGGATGCGAAACTGCGGACCTTGTTCGTTCTGGCGGTCCTCGCCGGGGCGATCATGTTCATTCTGCTTTTCTACATGCCCGTGCTGTTTCAGGGCGTGTATGGCTATTCCCCCAAGGACGCGGGCCTGCTGATCACGCCGCTGGTGCTTTGCATCACGCTCGGGGCGATCGTCAACGGGCGCATCGTCACGCGCGTCAAGCGGCCGAGCCGGCTGGTGCGATTCGGCTTCGCGATGTTGCTGCTCGCCTCGCTCGGGTTGTTGACGGCGGGCGGCCGCGCGCCGTTCGCGGTGCTCCTGGCGCTGATGTTCATCGCGGGCGTCGGCTTCGGCTTCATCTATCTCAATCTCACCGTATTCACCCAGGCGCTCGCGCCGCGCAGTCATGTCGGCATCGCCACCGCCATGTCCCAGTCGCTGCGTCTGGTGGGCGGGATGCTCGGCACCGCGGCCGTGGCGGCCATCGTCGGCGCTTTCTATGCACGGGGCGTGGACCATGCGTTTCGCGCGCGGGGCTGGGGCGCCGCCACGCGGTTTTTTGCCGACCCGAAGGTATTGTTTCCCGGCGCGGGTGCGACGTCTGCCGCCCCCCAGGCCCCTGCCGGACTCGGCGCGGCTGCCGATCATGCCGTGCTGGCGTCGCCCCCGTCCGGCGCCATGCTGGCGCTCGCCCGGGACGCCTTGTCGCATGCGCTCTGGCTGGGGTTCGTCCTGACCGCGTTGCTCGCCTTGTTGGGCCTGTGGCAGGTGGGGCGGCTCGCGTCCTTCTCGCTGAACGCGGCGCCGGCGCGGGCACCGAACGGCGACTGACGAGCCGGTGCCCGCGCGGGTCGACCACCGAAGGGCTGCCGGGCAGCGGCTAGACGCCGGGCCCGGCGGGCGATGCGTCACCGGCGCCATCGACGGCATCGACAGCATCGACGGCATCGACGGCATCGACGGCATCGACGGCATCGACGGCATCGACGGCATAGGCCGTCAGCGCCCCATGGCGTTCGATCAGCCGCATCGCGTTGTTGCGCGTGGGCGCATCGATCCAGCGGTCTTCCGGTGTCGCGGCGTCCTGCCGCGCGTATCGATCGACGCAATCCCGCGCATCGGCCAGCGCCTGCGCGGAGGGCGTCAGCGACGCATTGACCGCGGCCACGTGTTCGACGAAGACCACGCATTTGGAGGGGAATCCCAATTGCGTGGACAGATCGAGGTCGGCCGCCAATATGTCGCGTGCGCGATAGGTACAGGGCAGATCGATCGGAATGCAGCCGGCGGCCACGCACTCGATCAGGAACCGCCCGCGCGCGTGCAGGAGTTCCGCGGCACCCGGCGTGCGTCGCGCGCCCAGGTTGGCGGCCAGGTCCTCGACCGCCAGCATGCAGCAACGAATACGCGCGCTCGCGGCCAGCATGGCGCCCAGGCAGACCAGACCCTTCGCCGATTCGATCGTCGGCACGATCTCGGTCGATCCGTGCTCCAGACCGTGCGCGCTTTCATGTTCGCTCAGCGCGGCATCGAGCGCGACCATTTGCGCCGCGGTTTCGCTGTGCGGCAAAAAGACCGCATGCGGCGCGCCCGCCATGATGCCGTGCAGATCGGCGTGGCCGTCGTGTTCCAGCTTGTTGATCCGCACCGCCCCGATCAAGCCGAGACGCCGGGTGTCGCGCAGCAGCGCGACGATGCGCGCGCGCGCGGGCACGCGGTCGCCCGGCGCGGTCATCTCCTCCAGGTCGGCGATGACGGCGTCGGCGCCGCTTTGCAATGCA
Source organism: Robbsia betulipollinis (assembly GCF_026624755.1). Taxonomy (NCBI): domain Bacteria; kingdom Pseudomonadati; phylum Pseudomonadota; class Betaproteobacteria; order Burkholderiales; family Burkholderiaceae; genus Robbsia; species Robbsia betulipollinis. The sequence continues at coordinate 280,453 of NZ_JAPMXC010000001.1, read as the reverse complement.
AGCGCGTGCCGGTCGGCATCGTTGCCGGGTACGAACAGCCAGGCGCGTCGGAGCGACGGCGGGCGCATGGCATCGGGTCGTTTCATCGACAATGCTCCTGAAAATACATCAGAGGGTGGCCGGACCCAGCCATTTTTTCTCGATCTTGTCGATGCTGCCGTCCTTGCGTGCATCGTCCAGCGCGGCATTCAACCGGTCCCGCAACGGCGCCTCGCCCTTGTTGACCGCGATGTGCATGGGCGAGTCGAGCAGGCGCAGCTTTTCGTCCATCGATGTCTGCGGGTGCTGGGCGCGCACGCGCGTGGCGACATCGCCGCCCAACGAAATCAACTGCGTCTGGCCGCTGAGGAAGGCGGAGATCGCGCCGCTCTGGTCGTCGAAGCGCTTGATGGTGACCGTGGCCGGCGCGACCTTCGTCAGGCTGACGTCCTCGTTCGTGCCGCCCGCCGTCGCCACGGACTTGCCGGCGAGATCGGCCGCCTGTTTCACCTCGAGCGTCTTCGGCCCGAACACGGCGATGTAGTAGGGGGCATAGGCATGGGTGAAATCGAGCACCTTGTCGCGCGCGGGCGTTTGACCCACCGACATCAGCAGGTCCACTTTGTGATCGGTGAGATAGGCGATGCGGTTGGTGCCGGTCACGGGCACCAGTTCGACGCGCGCGCCGAGCTTCGCGGCCAGTACCGCGGCCAGATCGATATCCAGACCGCGCGGCTGCATGTCGGTGCCGATCGAGCCGAACGGCGGGTAATCCTGGAATACGCCGATCCTGACGACTTTCGTCTGTGCGATCCGGTCCAGGGAATCGGCGTGCGCCAGGGACGACATCGCGGGCGCCAGCGCGATCAGGGCCAGGCAGGACAGCATCGAGCGAACGGTTTTCATGGTGCGATCCTTGAGGAAATATCAAACGGGCAGCGACGCGCCGGCACGGGCGAGCAAGGCGTGCAGCAGCACGTCGGCGCCGCGCGTGACGTCGTGCGGCAAGGCGTCCTCGGCTTCATTGTGGCTGAGGCCGTCCACGCAGGGGATGAAGATCATCGCGCTCGGGCAATGGCGGGCGAGATGGATGGCGTCGTGGCCCGCGCCGCTGATGATGCGCTGATGGGGATAGCCGAGCAGCTCGACGGCCCGGGCGACGGCGGCGACGCATTCGGTATCGAAGGGCGTGGCGGGGCTGACCCAGTGCCGGGAAATGTCCACCGTCAGGCCGCGCTGCTGCGCGATCGCCTCGAAGCGCTCGCGCAGCAGGGTTTCCATCGCCTCGATGCGGGCATCGTCGGGATGGCGCAGGTCGACCGTGAAGGACAGATCGGCGGCGATGGTGTTGCGCGACGCGTTGCGAATCGATACCTCGCCGATCGTCACCAGCCCCTGCGGCGCGAACTCCTTGGAGATCGTCTCCAGCGCGAGGGCCATTTCCGCGCTGCCGAACAGGGCGTCGCGGCGAAACGGCATCGGCGTGGTGCCGGCGTGCGCGGCCTGGCCGCGCACGCGGACATCGAGCCAGCAGATCGCCTGGCCGCCCGTCACGATGCCGATCGGCACGCCGTTTTTTTCCAGTATCGGACCCTGTTCGATATGCGCTTCGAAATACGCATCGAAAACGATGCCGGGCACCGCGCGTTCTCCCACGCAGGCGATCGCCTGCAAGGCGGCGGCCACGGAACAGCCCGAGGCGTCCTCGGCGGCGAGCGCCCGTTCGAGCGGCATCGCGCCGGTGAATGCGGCGGAGCCGAGCATGGCCGGCGTGAAGCGTGCGCCTTCCTCGTTGGTCCAGACGACGATCTCGATCGGTTTCTGCGTCTGGATGCCGGCATCGTTCATCGTTCGCACGGCCTCGAGCGCGGCGAGCACGCCGTAGACGCCATCGAAACGCCCGCCTTCGGGCTGGGTGTCGAGGTGGCTGCCCGTGGCCACGGGACGCGCCGCTGGGTCCGTGCCCGCGCGGCGCGCGAAAAGATTGCCGACGGCGTCGCTGCTCAGCGTCAGCCCGGCCTCCGTGCACCAGCGCGAGAACAGCGCGCGCCCGGCCGCATCTTCCTCGGTGAGCGCGAGACGTCGCACGCCGCCGGCGGCCGTACCGCCGATTTTCGCCATGTCCATCAGGCTCGACCAAAGTCGTTCGCTATCGATCTTCAACATTGCCCGCTCCCGGCGTGGTGATGCGCATGTGGATGTGTGTCTGGCCTCCTTTATCGGCAATTCAAAATTATGCGTCCAATTTCTAATACTTATTCTGAGTATAATTTCCATGAATATTGAGAAAGTGCCGAAGGATTTGCCGAGACGCGCGATGAACAAGGAACGCCCCGACACCTACCTGAGCGACCGGCTCGACTGGAACCTGCTGCGCACCTTCCTCGCGATCGTGCGCGAGGGAAGCGTCAGCCGCGCCGCCACCCATCTGCATTTGACGCAGCCCGCGGTGAGTCAGGCGCTCAAACGGCTCGAGGAGGCGCTGGGCATGCGGCTGATGGACCGCCACGGCCCGCGCATCGAAGTCACGCAGGCGGGCGTGGAGGTGCGGCGGATCGCCGAGGACGTGTACGGCATGATGTCGCGGCTGTCGCTCGCGCGCACCGACGGCGGCGAGCAGGATATTTCCGGACTGGTGCGCGTGTCGACCGTGAGCGGCATCGACTTTCCCGCGTACGACGCGTTTCTCGCGGAATTTCACCGCAGCCATCCGCGCATCGAACTCGAAAGCCAGGAGAAGCGCAGCGCCGATGTCGTGAACAGTCTGCAGCAGAAAGCCGCCACGCTCGGCCTCACGCCGCGCCGCGCCTTGCCGCGGAAGGTCGAAAGCCGTCTGTTTCTGCGGCAGCGCTATGCGCTGTTCTGCGGGCGGCATCACCCGCTTTTCGGCCGCGAAGACCTGCGCATGGCCGATCTGATCAGCGAGAAATTCGTGTCCTTCACCGGCGACAAGGTCGGCGATCACCTGTCGCCGCTGACGTTTTTCCGCGACGAAATGGGGTTTACCGAGCGGGTGATCGGGTCGTCATCGAGCATGGGCGAGGTCAAACGATTCATCTTCGCCGGTCTGGGGATCGGCTGTCTGCCGGAGCACGCGTTGCGCGAGGATGTCGCGCTCGGCCGCTTTCAGCGCCTGCCGCCGGAAGACGGCGTGGCGGATCTCGATATTCACCTGCTGTGGTCGGCCGACCGCAAGTTCAGCGCCGCGGAGCGGGCGTTTCTGGATGCGTTGCACCGCTTCATCGACACGCAGGATGCGTCCGCCGCGCCCTGATCGACGGCGCCGGCGGCCGGCTTCAATACCCGCGCGCGATATCGACGCGGTGATGCAGCGGCTCGCCGCCGACCAGGCGCCGCACGTTCAACGCGACTTGCAGACCGATGGTTTCCGGGCTCGCCACCGATGCCATGTGCGGCGTGACGATCAGGTCGGGCGCATCCCAGAGCGGATCGTCGGCGGCGAGCGGCTCGTTCGGAAACACGTCGACGATGGCGCCGCCGATCTGCTTGCGCCGCAATGCGTCGAGCAGATCGCCCGGCACCAGATGCTCGCCGCGTCCGACATGGATCAGCTTGGCGCCGGGTTGCATCATCGCGAAAAGTCGCGCGTCGAGCAGACCGCGGGTTTCGTCGGTCAGCGGCAACAGGCAGACAAGGATATCGGTGCCCTGGAGAAAGGCGGGCAGGGCGTCCGCGCCGCTGAAGGTATCGATGCCCGGCAGATCCTTCGGCCGTTTCGACCAGCCGCGCACCGCGAAGCCGGCGCGATGCAGATCGAGGCCCACGCGCGTGCCGATTTCGCCCAGACCCATGACGCCGATCGTGCGCGTGGCGGGCGCTCGCTGGTCGTAACGCAACCATACCCGGTCGCGCTGGTTCGCCATGACCTGGTCGAGCTGCCGGTGAAAATGCAGCGCGCCCCACATGACGAATTCGCTCATGCCGCGCGCGTGCTGCGGATCCACCACGCGGCACAGCGGCACATCGGGCAGGCGCGGGTCGGCGAGAATATTGTCCACGCCCGCGGCGATGCTGTGGATCAGACGCACGCGGGGCAGGGCGGCCACCGCCCCCACCGGCGGATTCCAGCACACGGCGACTTCCGCGTCGAGCGCGTCGTGGCTGCCATGCATCGTCACGTCGAGTTCCGGCGCCGCGCGACGGATCATCGGCGCGAGATGCGCCATGTCGTAGTCGCGGCTGATGAGCACGAGTTTGGTCATTCGCGGTAATCCGAATGCGGGTCCTCGATCAGGCGCAACGCCGCGCGCCAGGCCATATCCATGATTTCCGCGGATTCCTCGCGACTGAACTGGCTTGCGGTCAGCTCGCACACATGCGGGGGCGGAATGCGCAAGGGCGTACCGCCCGCGAGCGCCTGGATCTGGGCCTGGCACGCCCGCTCCAGAAAGTAGATTTCGTGGAATGCCTCGGCCACCGTGCGGCCCGCCGCGAGCAGGCCGTGGTTGCGCAGGATCATGGCCTTGTGCGAGCCGAGATCCTTGACGAGCCGATCGCGTTCGCCCAGATCGAGCGCGATGCCTTCGTAGTCGTGATAGCCGAGCTTGCCGTAGAACTTGAGCGCATGCTGGCTGATCGGCAGCAAGCCGTGCTCCTGCGCGGCCACCCCGGTGCCCGCGGCGGTATGCGTGTGAATCACGAAGCGGAGATCGTGGCGCGCCATGTGAATCGCGGAGTGAATCGTGAAACCCGCGGCGTTGACCCGGAAGCGCGCGGGATCGTCCCCGGCACGTTCGTCGACGACCTGGCCGAGATGATCGATCTTGACGAGGTCGGAGGCGCGCATTTCATGAAACAGCACGCCGTAACGGTTGATCAGGAAAGTGGGAACGTCGCCCGGCAGACGCGCGGTGATGTGCGTGTCGATCATGTCCGTCATGCGGAAATGGGCGGCCAGCCGGTACAGGGCGGCGAGTTCGGCGCGGGTCTGCTGTTCGCCGCCGTGCGGGGAGGATGCAGCGCTTTCGCTCAGGTTCTGGGTCATGATCAATCGCTCGAAGGGTTCAGGGTCAGCACGTCGCGCGCCGCTTCGCCCGCGTTCAGTCGGGCAAGAAGCGCGGGTTCCGCGCGGTCGGAGGCCAGGGCCAGGTCGACCACCGCGGCGGCGGTCGAGGCATCCATGAAAAGCACGCCGTTGTCGTCGGCGACGACGATATCGCCGGGATTCACCACCACCCCGCCGCACGTCACCGGCACCCCCGGCAGATTGCCGGGCGCGCCCAGCCGCTTGGTCGTGAGCAGGCTCGTGCCGCGCGCGAACACCGGCAGGCCCAACGCCCGCAGTTCCAGCAGATCGGTCACCACGCCATCGACGATGATCGCTTTCGCGCCCGCGTTCAGCGCCGCGCACGCGGTCACGGCGCCCACGGGCGCATGCGCGTGGTCGCCGCATGGATCGATCACGAGCACATCGCCGGCGTTCAGCGCGGCGAGCGCCCGGTTCACCGCGAACGCGTCCGGCGTGACCAGCTTCAGCGTCACGGCGCGGCCGACGATCTTCACGTTCGGTACCATCGCGCGGATTGCCGGTTGCGCGAAACCGCGTTCCAGAAAGTGCCCGAGCGTCGGAAAACTGACGGCATCGAGGCGTTCGAAGAGCGGAGATTCCATGGGGGTCGATGTCATGGCGTATCAGGAAAGCGTCGCGGCGGAGGGGGCTGCGGAGGGGGCTGCCGGGGTCGCCGCGGGAGTGCCGGATTCCGCATTCGAATGGGCCTCCCTGCCGAGCGTTTCCGCGAGCAGCAGCAGCGCGCCCGCCGACAGCGCCGCCGAGCCGATCATGTACCACGCGACCGAAGAGCCCTTGCCCGTGGCGGAAAGCAGGGCCGTGGTGATGACCGGCGTTGCCGCGCTGCCGAGCAAACCGGAGAGCATGTAGCTGATCGACAGCCCCGAATAGCGCACCTTCGTGCCGAACAGTTCCGCGAGGAAGGTTGCGATCGGGCCATAGTTCGCGGCGAACGCGGTCATCATCAGGAGATAGCCGAGCAGCGCGAAGGGCAACGCACGCGTGTCCAGCAGCCAGAACAGCGGAAACGCGAACAGCGCCTCCGCGACGATGCCGCCGATGATGACGGGTTTGCGTCCGACCACATCGGAAAGACGGCCGAACAGCGGGAGCAGCACGACGCAGACCGCGCAGGAGATCAGCGCCAGGGCGAGCATGGCGTTGCGGGTGAATCCCAGCGTCTGCGTGCCGTATGTCAGCCCGAACGCGACGATCAGGTTGAACGAGGTGCCGGTCGACATCGTCGCCACGCCCCCGAGGAGCACCTGTTTCCAGTTGCGGGTCAGTACCTCGGCGAGCGGCAGCCTGACCTGCGCGGCGGCTTCCTTGACCGCGGCGAACGACGGGGTCTCCGACGTGTTCATGCGGATATACAGGCCGACGCCGACGAGCAGCGCGCTGGCGAGAAAGGGAATGCGCCATCCCCAGGACAGCAAGGCGTCGTTCGGCAGCACCGCGTTGCAGCCCAGGAAGGCGAGGTTGGCGATCAGGGTGCCGGCGGGCACGCCGATCTGCACCCACGAGCCGTAGAGACCGCGCCGGTTGACGGGTGCGTGTTCGACCGCCATCAGCACCGCGCCGCCCCATTCGCCGCCCAGCGCCAGGCCCTGCACGATCCGCAGGCCGAGCAGGAGGATGGGCGCCCAGACGCCGATCGCTGAAAAATCGGGCAGCAGGCCGATCGCGAACGTCGCCACGCCCATGGTGAGCAGCGAAACGAGCAGCATCGATTTGCGCCCCAGCCGGTCGCCGAAGTGACCGAACAGCGCGGCGCCGGCGATGCGTGCGAGATAGGCCGAGGCGAAGGTGCCGAACGCCAGCAAGGTGCCGATCAGCGGCACGAAGCCGGGAAAGAAGACCTTGTTGAAGACCAGCGCGGACGCGGTGGCGAAGACGAACAGGTCATACCACTCGACCGTCGTGCCGATGACGCTCGCGGCGGCGATCTTTTTCATGCTGGGCGATGCGGGCGTGGCCGACATGAGACGGTGCTCCGGAAAAGAGGGCGGTGGAGGGTGGGGGCGGGTGACGCGTTGCCGTACCCCATGACGCCTTTATCGGAAGCCAAAAAGAATAAGTAAAAGTGCGATATCTAATATTGGTTATAAGTTTGAGTGATGTTCCGGGTGTCGCCCCGCGGCCGGCGGGGTCGCGACGCCGCCGGCGCGACCCCGCTCCCTTCAGTGACTGATCATCCAGGGCCGCCCGCCTGCCGCCCGCGGCGCGGCCGGCGCTTCCGCCGCCCGCGGAAATTTCACCGGCCCGCAGCAGCCGCACCCGCTGCCGTGCGCCGATGAGCGGCGCGGTTCGTGCGCGGCGCGCTCGTTCGTCGCGTGCGCGCCGCGCGCCGCGGCGCTCAGCGACGCGAGCCCCGGCGCGGCGATGATGATGCGCGCCGCATCCTGCGTGCAGGACGGGCAGGCGAAGGCCGCGTCGCGCGCGGCGATGGGCCGCAGCGCGGCGAAGACGCCGCAGCGGGGGCAGTCGTAGTCGTAGGTCGGCATATCAGGTCAGATCCGGCGACAGCGGCATGTCCACGCCGCCCATGTTCCGCTTGATCGGCCCGGCGGCGTTCGGACTGATGTCGAAGTCGAAGATCTGGGTCGGCAGCCACAGCGTCGCGCAGGCGTTCGGGATGTCGACCACGCCGCTGACGTGCCCCTGCACCGGTGCCGTGCCCAGGATCGAATGCGCCTGCGCGCCCGAATAGCCGAATTTCTTCATGTATTCGATCGCGTTCAAACAGGCCTGCCGGTAGGCGACATTGACGTCGAGATAATGCTGCTGCCCGGCCTCGTCGACCGAAATGCCCTCGAAGATCAGGTAGTCGTTGTAGTTCGGCGTCATCGGGCTGGGCTTGAACACCGGGTTCCTGATGCCGTACGCCGCCATGCCGCCCTTGATCAGGCTCACGCGCATATGCACCCAGCCGGCCATTTCGATCGCCCCGCAAAAGGTGATCTCGCCATCGCCCTGACTGAAGTGCAGATCGCCCACGGACAGACCCGCGCCGTCCACGTAGACCGGAAAGAAGATCTTCGCGCCGCGTGACAGATCCTTGATGTCGCAGTTGCCGCCATGCTCGCGCGGCGGCACGGTGCGCGCGCCGGTGGCCGCCGCCGCGTCGCGCGCGGCGCCGGTCAGCTTGCCCATGTGCGCGGTGGGGGCGAACGGCGCGTTGGCGAGTGGCGGCACCCGCTCGGGCTGCGTGGCGATGAAGTCGATTTCCCGGGTGTTCCAGGTTTCGAGCAGGGCGGGATCGGGCATGCAGCCGATCAGGCCGGGATGGATCAGGCCGGCGAAGCGCACGCCGGGAATATGCCGCGACTTCGTGAACATGCCCTCGAAGTCCCAGATGCTTTTCTGCGCATACGGAAAGTGTTCGGTGAGAAAGCCGCCGCCGTTCTTTTTCGAGAAAAAGCCGTTGAAGCCCCACTGGCTCTCGGCCTTGGTGCCGATGTCGAGCAGATCGACCACCAGCAGGTCGCCCGGCTGCGCGCCGTGCACGCCGACCGGGCCGGACAGGAAGTGGACGATCGACAGATCGATGTCGCGCACGTCGTCCGCCGAATCGTTGTTCTTGATGAAGCCGCCGGTCCAGTCGTAGGTCTCCAGGACGAAGTCGTCGCCCGGCTTGACCCAGCAGGCCATCGGAATGTCGGGATGCCAGCGGTTGTGGACGTTTTCGTTGTCGAACGCGGACTGGTCGAGGTCGACCTTGATCAGGGTATCGGGCATGGACGTGCTCCTTGGCGAAAAAAGGATAAAAAACGCGGCGCGGACGGCTGAACCGCGACGGACTGCGCTCAGACGGACAAAAACTGCTTGATGCGGGCGGCGTCGATCGCGTCGCGCGTGCTTTCGTGCACGAAGCGTCCGCCCTCGATGACGATCAGCCGGTCGGCGACGTCCATCGCGAAGCTCAGCACCTGCTCGGAGACGATGATCGTGATGCCGCGCAGGCGCCGGATTTCGTTCAGCGCCCGCGCGATGTCCTTGATGATCGACGGCTGGATGCCTTCGGTGGGTTCGTCCAGCAGCAGCACCTTGGGTTCCGTGACCAGCGCGCGCGCGATCGCGAGTTGCTGTTGCTGGCCGCCCGACAGATTGCCGCCCTTGCGGTGCCGCATTTCGAAAAGCACCGGAAACAGCGTGTAGATTTCGTCGGGGATGGCGCGGGAACGGGATTTCTCCAGGCCGGTGCGGATGTTCTCCTCGACGCTCAGCGACGAGAAGATTTGCCGGCCTTGCGGCACGTAGGCAAGGCCGCGCGCGACGCGTCGAAAACTCTCAATGCCGACGAGGCTGTCCCCCCCGAGCGTGAGACTGCCGCTCCTGACGGGCAGCACGCCGATCAGTGACTTGAACAACGTGCTCTTGCCCATGCCGTTGCGGCCCATGATGGCGATGGTTTCGTTGGGCCGGGCGCTGAAACTCAGGCCGTGCAGCACCTCGCTTTGGCCGTAGCTGACGAAAAGGTCCTTGACGTCGAACATGTGCGCGTCTCCGGTGGATGTGCAGAACGCCTTAGTGGCCGAGGTAGACGTCGATGACGCGCGGATCGTTCTGCACCGCGTCCATCTGGCCTTCGGCGAGGATCTTGCCCTGGTGCAGCACGGTGACCTTGTGGGCGATGCGCTGCACGAACTCCATGTCGTGCTCGATGACGATCATCGAGCGGTCCCGGCAGATCTTCGTGAGCAGCTCGGCGGTGATTTCCCGCTCGCGCACGCTCATGCCGGCGATGGGTTCGTCGAGCATCAGCAGCTCCGGGTCCTGCATCAGCAGCATGCCGATTTCGAGCCACTGCTTCTGTCCGTGCGAGAGCAGGCCGGCCTCGCTCATCAACAGCGCGGCCAGGCCGATTTCCTCCGCGACCTGCTCGATGCGTTCGCGCACGTCGGGCGTACAGCGAAACGCCAGCGCGCCGAACACGCCGCGTCCGCGCGGAAACGAGACCTCGAGGTTCTTGAAGACGCTCAGGTTTTCGTAGATCGACGGCGTCTGGAACTTGCGGCCGATGCCGGCGCGCACGATCTTGAATTCGGGCAGCACGGTCATCTCCTGGTTCTTGAACTTGATCGAACCGTGCGTCGGCGCGGTGCGCCCGCATATCAGGTCGAGCAGGGTCGTCTTGCCGGCGCCGTTCGGGCCGATCACGACCCGCAGTTCGCCGCGGTCCAGGTAGAGGTTCAGCGTGTCGATCGCCTTGAAGCCGTCGAACGATACGCTCAGATCCTCGATGGCCAGCAGAAAGTCGGTATTGCTCATTGCGGGCTCCTGTCCACGGGTAGGGTCGCTTCGCGCTCGCCCCGCGCGCGCAACCAGCGCGACAGGCGCGGCGTGGCATGGCTTTCATACAGACCCGCGAGGCCGTTCGGAAAACCCATCACGACGCCGATGAAGAGGGCCGCCATCAACAGCGGCCACAGGTTCGGGAAACTCTCCGAAAGAAAGGAGCGGCCAAAGCTGACGAGCAGGGTGCCGTACACGGCGCCCACCAGCGACATCCGGCCGCCCACCGCCGCGTAGATCACCATCTCCACCGACGGCACGATGCCGATCAGGGAGGGCGACATGAAACCCACCTGCAGCGTGAAGAGCGCACCGCCGATGGCCGCGAGCAGGGCGGCCAGGCAGTAGGTGAAGACCTTGAACATGGCGACGTCGTAGCCGGAGAAGCGCACCCGGTCTTCCTTGTCGCGCATCGCCAGCAACAGCGTGCCGAGCTTGCTGGTCTGGATCAGACGGCAGGCGAAGATCGCGCCGAGCAGCAGGATCGCGGAGACGAAATACAGAATCACCTTCGCGGAATTGCTCTGGATGTCCCAGCCGAGCATCGTTTTCAGGTTGGTGATGCCGTTGATGCCGCCGGTGAAACCCTGCTGACCGACGATCAGCACCGACAGGATCAACGTGATGGCCTGCGTGATGATCGCGAAATACACGCCGCCGACGCGCCGTTTGAACATCGCGAAGCCGATCACGAAAGCGAGCGCGGTAGGCACGATCAGCACCGCGGCGAGGGCAAAGGGCAGATGCCGGAACGGTTGCCAGAACCAGGGCAGCGCGGTGATCTGGTTCCAGTCCATGAAATCCGGGATGCCGGGCGTGGACTGGATGCGGGTACTGACGGGGTCCGATGCCTCGAGCTTGAGGAACATCGCCATGCAATAGCCGCCGAGGCCGAAGAACACGCCCTGTCCGAGGCTGAGCACCCCGGCGTAGCCCCAGGCCATGACCAGCCCGACGGCGACGAAGGCATAGCATAAATACATGCCCAATTGATTCAGCCGGAAAATGTCGAGCAGCAGCGGCAGCAGGACCAGCAGGACGATGGCCAGCAGGAACAGGCTGGTGTAGCCGCGCCAGCCGCGAAACCGGAATGGCCGCGCGGTGGGCGCTTGCTGGGGCGAATCGATGACGCGATCCATGGATCGGCTCCGGGAGAGACGCGGGTTCGGGTGGCGGCTGCGGATGAAACGCAACGGGTGGAGCGGGTTCGGTTTTCAGCTACGCCGCACCTTCGACGGGAACAGGCCCTGCGGCCGCAGCATGAGGATCACCACCACGGCGAGCAGCGTCAGCACGCGCGCCGAGGAACCGGTGAGAAAGAATTCGGCGACCGACTGGGTCTGCGCGATGCCGAAGGCCGAGACGACGGTGCCCAGCAGATTGGCCGCGCCGCCGAACGTCACCACGAGGAAGGCGTCGACGATGTAGAGCGAACCGCTGGTCGGACCGGTCGAGCCGATCGTCGTGAAAGCCGCGCCCGCGACGCCCGCCATGCCGCAGCCAATGGCGAAGGTGAGCCGGTCGGTGCGATTCGTGTCGATGCCGGCGGCGTTCGCCATCGTGCGGTTGTTGACGGTGGCGCGTACGCGCAGTCCCCAGCGCGAGCGCAGCAGCGCCAGCAACACCCCGACGGTGAGCAGGATCGCCAGGCACATCACGAACAGCCCGTTGATCGGAATATCGAGACCCGACTTCACGCTCCAGGCGCCCATCAGCCAGTCCGGCAGCGTCGGACTGACTTCCTTCGGGCCGAAGGACGAGCGGAACATCTGCTGCATCGCCAGGCTCAGGCCCCAGGTGGCGAGCAGGGTATCGAGCTGGCGCTTGTAGAGATGCCGGATCAGCACCCACTCGACCACCCAGCCGAACGCGAACGCGACGGCGAACGCGGCGACGATCGCCAGCGGCAGGTAGGCCGCGACCGCGTGCGGCCCGAGGCTTTCGGCGAACTTCGACAGCACGTAGACGGTGTAGCTGCCGATCGTCATGAATTCGCCGTGCGCCATGTTGATGACGCCCATCTGCCCGAAGATGATCGCCAGTCCCAGCCCCATCAGCAGCAGGACGCTGAACAGGCTCAGGCCGGCGAAGCCCTGCATCATCGTGATATTCAGGATATCGCTCGCGCTCATGGCGGCATGCCTCGGTCGACGTGGGTGGGAAAAGCGCTGGCGCGCGGGTTTGCCCGCGCGCACGGATCACTGATAGCCCTTGGGGAAGGGGTTCGGCTCGATCAGTTGCGGCGATTCGGCGACCACCTTGAACTGGCCGTCCGCCTGGGCCTGGCCGATCCGGGTGCGGCTCCACAAGTGGTGGTTCGGGTGGATCTTCACGTAGCCTTCCGGCGCGGTCTTCAGTTCGATGCCCGGGGAGGCGGCGACGACCTTGTCGACATCGAAGCTGCCGGCCTTCTCGCAGGCGGCCTTCCACAGCCAGGGGCCGAGGTAGGCCGCCTGGGTCACGTCGCCGATCACCGATTTCGGCCCGTACTTGGCCTTGAAGGCGGCGACGAATTTCCTGTTGTTCTCGTTGTCGAGCGACTCGAAATATTTCATCGACGAGTAGAACCCGGCGAAATTCTCGCCGCCGATGCCCAGCACCTCGTCCTCGGTCACCGAGATGGTCAGCAGGAACTGCTTCTCCGGCGTGATGCCGGACGCTTTCAACTGCTTGTAGAACGCGACGTTCGAGCCGCCGACGACGCTCGCGAAGATGCAGTCCGGCCTGGCGATCTTGATCTTGTTGATCAGCGAATTGAAGTTGGTCTGACCGAGCGGGTAGTATTCCTCGCCGACCACCTTCTCGTGCAGATGCGCCTCGATATGCTTGCGGGCGATCTTGTTCGACGTGCGCGGCCAGATATAGTCGGAGCCGACCAGGAAATAGGTCTTGGACTTCTTCGTTTCCGACGCCCAGTTCAGGCCCCACAGGATCTGCTGGGTGGCCTCCTGACCGGTGTAGAAGACATTCTTCGACTGTTCCAGCCCTTCGTAGAAGGTCGGGTAATAGAGCAGGCCGTTGTCGCGCTCGAAAACCGGCAGCACGGCCTTGCGCGAGGCGGACGTCCAGCAGCCGAACACCGCCGCGACGTGGTCGCTTTCCAGGAGTTTCTTGGCTTTCTCGGCGAAGGTCGGCCAGTCCGAGGCCCCGTCTTCCTGGATGATCTGGATCTGGCGCCCGAGCACGCCGCCGGCGGCGTTGATCTCGGCGATCGCCAGCCGCTCGGCCTGGATCGAGCCGGTCTCGGAAATCGCCATGGTGCCGGTGGACGAATGCAGCTGACCCACGGTGACGGTCTTGTCGGTGACCGCCAGTTTCGTCGTGTTGACCTGCGACGTCGGCGGCGTCTGGCCGAAGGCGAAACGCGGCGCGCCCAGCACCGACAGCGCCGGGCTGGCGGCCAGGCCCATCAGCAATCTGCGCCGCTGGCGCGAGAACGGCGTGGCCTCGCCTGCGGCGCCGACGCCGGCCGCGTTGCCGCTTTCGCTGTCTGCGGCGCCGGCGTCCGGCAGGTCGTTCTGGTCGTCGTGGGGCATGGGGTGTCTCCTGGGGTCGGGTGAGGTTCGTCGCCGGCAAAATTTAAGCAGCCGAAACATCCGCGGCAATACGCGCTTTGACGTACATGCGGTGTTTATTTGCCGGGCTAGAATCGCCGCATGGACTCCGCCCCCCCTTCCAGCCGTGCCGCCCGCGCCCTGCATGCCGCCCCCGACGCGGCCGGCGCGACGATGCCCGCCATCGGTACCCAGCGCATCGTCAAGGTCCGGCGCGACTACAACGCGTGGGTCGCCGACGAGACGCTCGAGGACTACGCCCTGCGTTTCACGCCACGGCTGTTTCGCAAATGGAGCGAGTTCCGCGTCGCGAACACCGCGCTGGGCGCGATTTCCTTTCTGGCGCTGGAGGCCATCGGCGGCTCGCTGGCGTTGAATTTCGGTTTTCTGAACAGCGTGCTGGCGATCGGCGCGGTGTCGCTGCTGATCTTCCTCACCGGCTTGCCGATCAGCTATCACGCGGCGAATTCCGGCGTCGACATGGATCTGCTCACGCGCGGCGCCGGCTTCGGCTACCTCGGCTCGACGGTGACGTCGCTGATCTATGCCGGCTTTACCTTCATCTTCTTCGCGCTCGAAGCGGCCATCATGGCGCTGGCATTGCAGATGTACTGTCACATGCCGCTGGCGCTCGGCTATCTGCTGTGCTCGCTGGCGATCGTGCCGCTCGTGACCTTCGGCATCACCCTGATCAACCGTCTGCAAAGCTGGACCCAGCCGTTGTGGGTCGTGCTGCTGGTCGCCCCCTACCTGGCCATCGCGATCCGCGAACCGCGCCTGTTCGCCGAATGGACCACGTTCGCCGGCACCGGCGCGAGCGGCCGGGAGTTCAGCCTGGTGGCATTCGGCGCCGCGTGCACGGTGGTTTTCGCCCTGGTCGTGCAGATCGGCGAACAGGTGGACTTCCTGCGCTTTCTGCCGCCGCGTACGCCCCGCAACCGCGTACGCTGGTGGTGCGCGATGTTGCTGGCCGGCCCCGGATGGATCGTGCCCGGCGCGCTGAAAATGCTGGGCGGCGCCTTTCTGACGTTCCTCGCGCTGCAGCACGAGATCGACACGACGCATGCCGTCGAGCCCACGCAGATGTACCTGGTGGCCTTCCGTTACGTGTTCGCCTCGCCGCAGATGGCGCTGGGCGCGACGACGCTGTTCGTGCTGGTGTCGCAATTGAAGATCAACGTGACGAATGCGTATGCCGGGTCGCTCGCCTGGTCGAATTTTTTCGCGCGGCTCACGCACAGTCATCCCGGGCGCGTCGTCTGGCTGGTCTTCAATGTGCTCATCGCGCTGCTGCTGGTGGAACTGGGCGTGTTCGGCGCGCTGACCAAGGTGCTGACGCTGTATTCGAACGTCGCGATCGCCTGGATCGGCGCGCTGGTGGGCGATCTGGTGATCAGCAAGCCGCTGGGATACAGCCCGCGCGAAATCGAATTCAAGCGCGCGCACCTGTTCGATGTCAATCCGGTGGGCGTGGGCGCGATGGCCATCGCCACGGCCTGCGCCGCCTTGTCGCGCGCGGGTTGTCTGGGCGCCGTCTGCGAGGCCCTGACGCCGTTCGTCGCGCTGTTCGTGGCGTTCGTCTGCGCGCCGGCGATCGCCATCGCCACGCACGGCCGTTTCTACGTCGCGCGCGACAGTGCGTCCCTGCCGGGCGGCGCGACGCTGCGCTGCGTGATCTGCGAGAACCGCTTCGAGCGGGAGGACATGGCGCACTGCCCGGCGTATGCCGGCGCGATCTGCTCGCTGTGCTGTTCGCTCGACTCGCGTTGCGGCGACGTCTGCAAGCCGCACGCGCGGCTCGGCGCGCAGGTGGCCGCGGTGCTGGCGCGCACCTTCCCGTGGCTGACGCTCACGCCGCGGATCCGGCGCATCGGACTGTACGTCGCATCGCTGTCGGTGGCGCTGACGGTGCTCGGCGGCGCGCTCTACCTGGTGTACTACCAGAGCGCGACGACCTTGTCGCTGACCGATCCGTTCGCCTTCGCGGTGCTCGCGCGCGGGTATGTGAAAGTGTTCTTCGCGCTGGCGCTGGTGTCGTGCATCGGCGTCTGGTGGCTGGTGCTGGCCCGCGAAACCCGTACGGTGAGCCTCGAAGAGACGCGCCGGCAGACCACGCTGCTGCTGCAGGAAATCGCCGCGCATGGCGTCACCGATGCGCGCCTGCAGCAGGCCAGCGCGGCGGCGGATGCCGCGAACCGCGCGAAAAGCCGCTACGTCACCGGGCTGAGCCACGAACTGCGCACGCCGCTGAACAGCATTCTCGGCTACGCGCAGCTATTGCTGCGCACCGGTGGCGCCGATGGCGGGCAGGGCGGCGATATCGGGCAGCGCGACGCGATCGCCACCATCTACCGCAGCGGCGAACACCTGCTGGCGCTGGTCGACGGTCTGCTCGACATCGCGCGCATCGAGGCGGGCAAGCTGCAGCTCGACGTCGCGGAGGTGGCGCTGCCCGAGATGGTGACGCAACTGAGCGCGATGATGCGTCCGCATGCCACGGAAAAGGGCCTCGCGTTCAGCGTGCTCACGCAGGGCTGTCTGCCCCGGATAGTGCGGGCCGACGACAAGCGCGTGCGGCAGATCCTGATCAACCTGCTCAGCAACGCGGTGCGCTTCACCGCGCACGGCACCGTCACCCTGCGCATCCGTTATGCATGGGGGCTGGCGCGCTTCGAGATCGAGGATACCGGCGCGGGCATCCCGGACGAACAACTGCAAAACATCTTCCTGCCTTTCGAGCGCGGCGCGTCGGCGGGGCGCAACGACAACGGCACGGGCCTGGGTCTCACGATCTGCACCCTGCTCACCGAGATGATGGGCGGCACGCTCGACGTGAAAAGCGAGGTGGGCCGGGGCACCTGTTTCGTGCTGCAACTCTTCCTGCCCGAGGTGCACGATCCGCACCGGCGCGCCGCGCACCCGCACGACGTGCTGGGCTATCACGGGCCGCGCAAGACGGTGCTGGTCGTCGACGACCTGACCGAGCAGCGGCAACTGATCGCGCGGATGCTGACGCCGCTCGGTTTTTCCGTCATGGAGGCCGCGGGCGGCCCGCAGGCGCTGCAACTGCTGGCGCTGCAGGCGGTGGACCTGATCATCGTGGATGTGTCGATGCCGGTGATGGACGGGTTCGAGGCCAGCCGTCTGATCCGACAGAACCGGCTGAGCGCCGCGCCCATCCTGGTGCTGTCGGCCAATGCCTTCGACGGCGACCGCAGCCGCGGCGCGGCGGCGGGGTGCGACGACTACCTCGCGAAGCCGGTGCGCGTGCCGCTGCTGCTCGAGAAAATCGCGTCGCTGTTGCGGCTCGAATGGCGCACCGACGCGCGTGATCCGGTCCCCGCCTCGGCCCTGTCGAGCGCGACGGGCGGCAACGTGCCGGACGGTCCGGCCCGCGCTCGCGTGGCGGGCGACGCCGCCATGCCGGAAACGAGCCGGACATCCGCTCCCGCCCCCCCGGCGCCGCTGCCCGAGGCGCTTCTCGCGGACCTGCGCCGGCACCTCGATCTCGGCTATATGCAGGGTTTCATCGCCTGTCTCGACGCGGCGCGGCGCGCCACGCCCGAACTCGGCCCGACGCTCGCGCCGCTGCGGGAAGCCGCCGGCCGCTTCAGGCTGGCGGATCTCGAAGCGCTGCTGCTTCCTCCCGCGCAGGCCCGCCATGATGCCGCCTGAACCGCCGCGCCCGCCAGCGGGGCGCGGCACGACGCCGCCCGGATCGCCATGCCCGCCACCGGTGCGTGTCGTGCTTCCGCCGGAACAGCAGGTTTCGCTGCCGCCGGGCCAGCCGGTCGTGCTGATCGTCGACGATACGCCGGACAACCTCGCCTTGCTGTCGCGTGCGCTGGACAGCGCGGGCTATGCGGTGCTGGTCGCGCGCGATGGCGGTTCGGCGCTGGAGCGCATGGCGCGCATCCTGCCGGACGTGATCCTGCTCGATGCGATCATGCCGGGCATGGACGGTTTCGAAACCTGCGAGCGCATCAAGGCGAACGCCGCGTACCGGCACGTCCCGGTCATCTTCATGACGGCGTTGATGGAGACCGAGCATGTCGTCAACGGTTTTCGCGTGGGGGGCATCGACTACGTGACCAAACCGATCCGACCCGACGAAGTCGTCGCACGGGTGACCGCGCACGTGCGCCGCGCGGCGAGCCAGCGGCACGCGGACCTCGTGCTCGAACTCAGTTCGCGGGCGGCGGTCATCGCGACCCGGCATGGCGAGATCCAGTGGCATAGCGCGCAAGCGCCGGCGCAACTGGCGCACTTCTTTCCGGATATCGGGGCCGCGGGCCGGGCAGGGGGCGCGGCCCCTGCGCCCGGCGAGCCGGCGCCGCTCGCGCGCCTGCCCGATCCGCTGCGCGACTGGCTCGCCCGCCACGAGGGCGCATTGCGGGGTGAAATACGGGGTGAAGTACGGGAGAAACTGGGGGAAAGGCCCGCGGAGGAGCCGGTGGAATTCACGCGCATCCTGCCCGATGGCGACCGGCTGGTCGCGCGGATCGCGGGCGCGGCCAGCCGGGGCAGCTGGATCCTGATCTTCGAGGAGCATGCGGACCGGCGCGATATCGCCGGCCTGGAGGCGCGCTTCGGCCTGACGCATCGCGAAGCGGAAGTGTTGCTGTGGCTCTCGCGGGGCAAGACCAACCGCGATATCGGTCAGATCCTGAAAATGATGCCGCGCACCGTCAACAAACATCTGGAGCGGGTGTTCGTCAAGCTGGGGGTGGAAACGCGTACGGCCGCGGCCGCCGCCGCATTCCACGTCGCGCGCTGGACGCGTTGACGGCGCGGCGTGTCACGGCACGGCGTTTCCTTACCCCCCCTCGTTCGCCTGCGCGACGGCCAGCCGGATGGCGGCGTTGCGGGCAGTCGCGCGCTGCCAGTCGAGCCAGGCGGTGCGCAGCCGCCTGGAGGACACCAGTTGCGCGAAGCCGAGCCGTTCGGCCAGCAGTTCATCCGGCTCTCCCGCCTCGAACAGGGTCGCCGCGTAGGCGTTGCGCAGCGTCTGCGGGCTGATGCGCGCGGTACGTACCCCCAGCAGGCCGGCGCGCGCGACGAGTTCGTCGATGGCGCGCAGGACGGTGGCCTTGTGCATCGGCTTGCCGCCCCGGCCCGCCGGGAACACGAGGTCACCGCCGACCTCGGCCAGCGCGCGCGCCGCGAACCAGCGCTCGACGATGTGCAGCGCCAGCGGCGGGACCGGCACGTAACGCGAGTAGCGGGGGTCCGCCGCTTCCACCAGCACGCGCGCGTCGCCGGTCAGCACGCAGCGCCACGTCAGGGTTTCGGCCTCGCTCAGCTTGAGCCCGCAGCCCAGCATCAGCGCCGCGAGCGCCCGGTCGCGCACATCGCGCCAGTGCATCGGCTGGCGCGGATCGGCGCGGCCCTTGCCGGCCGGCGCGTGCGCGGCGTCTTTCCCGTCCGCCGCGTCCGCCATCGCGGTGACGTCCTCCTCGACCGCGCGCGCGAGTTCGCGCCACAGCCGGTCGCGCTCGCCGTCGGAAAGGAAGCCGGTCGGCGCGTTCGAACGCGTGTCGGTCCAGGGTGCGTCCACCGAACGCGCGACCGGGCGGGCCGGATTGCCTGCCGTGGCGGCTTCCTGAAACATATCGTCGAACACCCGCTCCATGATGCGCAGATAGCGGGCGCGCTGTTGCCGCTTGACGTCGAGCGTGCCGACGAACTCGTCGATCAGCGACGGCTCGGTACTCATCAGGGTCTTGCCGCGTTCCCCCAGCCAGTCCAGGAAGTGGTTGAACTGCGCGCGGTAGACATCGGCCGACGAACCGCGAAAATGGCGCGACGCAAGCCAGGCGTCGAACGTCCTGCGGGGGTCCACCGCCCAATCCGCCGATGACTGATTGAAGAGGTCCGAATGCATGCGGGGGGCTTCCTGAGGTAGTCTGTCGGGTATCACCGCATGTTAACCCATGCGCCTGATTGAATCCGGGCCATTCCACCGGCCCCACACCGGGAACACGCTTTTGTCCACGACATCCATTCTGCTGCTGGAAGGTATCCATACCACCGCGTCCGATCTGCTCGACGACGCCAGGCTCGACGTGCGCCGCCATGCCTCCGCGCTGCTCGGCGAGGAACTGCACCGCACGCTCGACGGCGCCGAACTGCTCGGCATCCGCTCGGCCACGCATCTGGTCGCCGCGGACTTCGCCTCGCAGAAGCAGTTGCTGTCCGTCGGCTGCTTCTGCATCGGCACCTCGCAGGTCGACCTGAAGGCCGCGTCCGCCGCGGGCGTGCCGGTGTTCAACGCGCCGTTCTCCAACACCCGCTCGGTCGCCGAGCTGGTGGTCGCCGAGGCGGTGCTGTTGATGCGCCGCGTGCCGGAGAAGACCGCGCTCGCGCACGCGGGCGTCTGGGCGAAGGGCGCGGCGGGGGCGTTCGAGGCACGCGGCAAGACGATCGCGGTGATCGGCTATGGCAATATCGGCTCGCAGGTGGGCGTTTTGGCGGAGTCGTTCGGCATGCGGGTCGTCTATTACGACGTGCAGGCGAAACTGGGGCTGGGCGTGGCGCGTGCGGCGGCAACGCTCGCCGACGCGGTGTCCAGTGCCGACGCGGTCACGCTGCACGTGCCCGCCACGGGCGCCACCACCGGCATGATCGGCGCCGCGCTGCTGCGCAAATTCAAGAAGGGGGCGGTGCTGATCAACGCCTCGCGCGGCAAGGTCGTCGATATCGATGCGTTGAAGGCGGCGCTCGACGAAGGACATCTCGGCGGCGCGGCGATCGACGTCTTCCCCACGGAGCCGGCCAACAACCAGTTGCCGTTCGAAAGCGTGCTGCGCGGCGCGCGCAACGTCATCCTGACGCCGCACATCGGCGGCAGCACGCAGGAGGCGCAGGAAAACATCGGCATCGAGGTGGCGGCCAAGCTCGTCAGCTATCTGCGCACCGGCGCGACGACCGGCGCGGTGAACTTCCCGGAAATCGCGCCGGGTCCGCTGGTGGGCAAATGCCGCGTGCTCAACATCCACGGCAACGCGCCCGGCGCGCTCGCGCGCCTGAACACCGTATTCGCGACCAATGGCGCGAACATCCTGGCGCAGCAACTGCAAACGCGTGGCGAAATGGGTTACGTGATCACGGACCTGGACCGCTCGCCGTCGTCGGCGGCGCTGGAGGAGCTGGGGCTGGACCCGCATTTCATTCGTACGCGCGTGATTTGCGACGACGGCACGCAGGGGGATGTCGAGGACGGCGAGCAGGCGCACTGAATCGCATCAAAGTGTAAATTCGTCGCACGACTGCGCCGGATCTCGGTAAATTCTGCGAAGTGGCAAGCGCGCCCCGCCGTGTGGAGGGCCGAAACGCCTGCTCGCGCGGCATGGAACGACCTTTGCATGAGAGGGCGCGCGAAATGAAAGGATCAATGGAGACGGATGAATGACTGAACGCTTGCAGCGCCCCTCGCGCCTTCCCTGGATTGGTGCCGCGCTGGTCGCGGGTACGGCCCTGGCGGGCGCCGCGGCCTGGAACCGGCGCCAGGCGGAGCGGGCCGAACGCCGCGCGCCGGCCTCCGGCCGCTTCGTCGAGGTCGAGGGCGCGCGATTGCATTACCTTGAAAAAGGCGAGGGCCCGGCCGTGGTCCTGTTGCACGGCAACGGCACGCAGGCGACCGATTTCGTCGCCAGCGGCCTGTTCGACCTGCTGGCGCGCCGGCATCGCGTGATCGCCTTCGATCGCCCCGGTTTCGGCTACAGCAGCCGGCCGGCCGGCCGCGTGTGGACCCCGTCCGCGCAGGCGACGATACTGCGCGCCGCATTCGATGTGCTGGATATCGACGACGCCGTGGTCGTGGGCCATTCGCTCGGCGCCTCCGTGGCGATGGCGCTGGCCATCGAATCGCCGGAAGCGGTGCGCGCCCTGGTGCTGTTGGGCGGTTACTTTTATCCGACGCCGCGCGTCGAGACGCTGTTCGGGCTGCAGGCGCTACCGCTCGTCGGACCGGTGCTGAACAATACCGTCGTGCCGCTGGCGACGCGTCTGCTGTCGCGCCTGATGAACCGGCGCATGTTCTCGCCGCACGCGGTGGCGCCGAAATTCGAAGCCCTGGTGCCGCGCGGCATGCGCGCGCGCCCCTCGCAGGTGGGCGCGACCGCGGCCGACGGCGGCATGATGGTGCCGGCGGCGTTCAAGATGCGGCGCCGCTATTGGGAGGTGATGCAGCCGACCACGATCTTCACCGGCGACGCCGACCGGGTCGTCGATCCCGGTCGCCAGTCGATGCGTCTGCACCGCGAGATGGCGCACAGCGACCTGCGGATCCTGCCGCGCGTCGGGCATATGCTGCATTACGCCGCGGGCCGCAAGATCGCCGCCGTCGTCGCGCAGTACGCCACGCCCGAATAACCCGCCGTCGACGCGGTCCTACTTTTTTCGAGAGCAATCCATGCAGGAAAAACCTCCCTCGACGCCGCCCGCGGGCGCGGTCGCGCCGTCCTCCGGTCCGGATCAACAGGCGATCGATTTCGCCCACGAAGTCTTCGAATGCGCCCGCCGCGGCGATGCCGTGATGCTGGGGCGCCTGATCGACAAGGGTCTGCCGCCGAACCTCTGCAACGACAAGGGCGACAGTCTGGTCATGCTCGCCAGCTATCACGGGCATGCCGAGGCGGTACGCGTGCTGCTGAGCAAGCAGGCCGACCCGAACCTGAGCAACGACAACGGCCAGTTGCCGATCGCCGGGGCTGCATTCAAGGGTTATCGCGATGTGATCGAGGTCTTGCTGGCGAACGGTGCCGACGTCGACGGCGCGTCGGCCGACGGCCGCACCGCGCTGATGATGGCCGCCATGTTCAATCGCACCGAGATCGTCGACCTGCTGATCGCGCACGGCGCCAACCCCGATGCGACCGATGCCAATGGCGTCACCGCGCTCGACGCGGCAAAGCGCATGGGCGCACCCGCGACCGAAGCGCAACTCGCCGCCCGGTTGACCGGCGCTGTCCGGACGGACGGCTCGGCCGACGGACCGACCGACGGCGCAGCGCGCACGGACCCGGCATGATCCAGGGCATCATCTTCGACAGCGATGGCACGCTGGTCGACAGCGAAACGCTTTCCGCGCAGGTCGTCGTCGAACTGCTGGGGGAGCGCGGCATCGAGATGGGCTACGAGGAAGCGCTGCAACGTTTCCGCGGCTCGGAGTTCGCGAAATTCGCCGGCCTGCTTGCCGCCGACAGGGGGCTGACGGGAATCCCGCAATTCACCGTCGAATTTCGCGAGCGCAGCCGGACCCGCTATGCGCAGGAACTGCTGCCGATGCCCGGCGCGCTGGAACTCGTCAGCACGCTGACGCTGCCGAAATGCGTTGCGTCGAACGGGCCGCGCGACAAGCTCGACACCTGCCTGAGCGCCGCCGGGCTCGCGCCGTATTTCGACGGTTTGGTGTTCAGCGCCTACGAGGTCGGCAGCTGGAAGCCCGCGCCGGGGTTGATCCTGCACGCGGCACGGGCGATCGGCGTCGCACCGCGGGATTGCCTGCTGGTGGAGGACAGCGTCGCGGGCATCGAGGCGGGGCTGGCGGCCGGCGTGCAGATCGTCGGCTACCGGCTGGAGCCGGACGTGCTGGCGCGGCTGAGCCAGCCGGTGCGGGTGATCCAGGATCTGCTCGACGTGCGCGGTCTCATCGCCGCCTGACCGCGGCTTCCCGAGGCCGGGCGCCCCTGCCCGGTCAGGGCGCGGTGACGGCAGGCAGGCTGGGCTCGGGAAGCACCGGGAGCGCCGGCAGCGGCCCGCTGACGATCCCGCCGTTGCTCACGGGCCGGCTGCGGATCACGGTTTTCAGATAGTGATCGACCAGGAGGAAGAAGCGGTCGTAGAAAGGACCCGCGGGAATCGTCTGGCTCGACACCTTCACCATCGAATCGTTGCTCGAACGGATCGGCAACGAGACGGACCCCAACACGCTCAAACCGACGCTCGCCGACGTATCGCTCTTTTTCAGCGCGTAATTGTCCTGGATGGCGTTCACGTACACCACGCTGGTGCCGCCCGACGCTTCGCCAGGCGTACAGACGATGTGAAAGGCGACCGAGACGTGCATGTCGCTGCTCGGCTGGAACTCCTTGTTCGCATCGACCGAATCGGGCGTGGTCAGCTTGGTCGTGTATCCCTGACTGAGCATCGCGCGGCGCGCGGCCTCGCAGGCGTCGACTTCACCGACGTTGAAATGTCGCGCGTACGGGCTGATGTCCGCGGTGGAGAGTTCGGGCTGGAACGGGGCATCCTTCGCGGTGCTCCCGCACCCCTGCAGCACGGCGAACGCACCCGCGAAAAGGCAGAGGGCGGGATGAAGGCGGTATTTCGAAAAAATAAACATGGCGGGACGGGCTTGTAGCGGAGACAGGCGGGGCGCGACGGGCTGCCCTGCGGCCATTGTAGCGGGTCTGCACCCCGCGCGCCCGTACATGACATGCAATAGCGCATCGCCATCCTCCCAGAATTCACCCTACAAAATTCCATAGTAAAGTACAGCCTTCGCAACTGGATAGCCGGTCGCATTTTGCCTTTACTTTACTGATTGTCTACCGGTGATGAATTCAATGCAGACCAACACGTCCCCCGTGCATTTGATCGGCCCCCGGCTGCGCATGATGACCACTGCGCTCACGCCGCTCGAAAACAATCTCGTGCGTACCATTCTCGATCCCGGCTTTCTCGATACCACACCGTTGAAGGACGTGGCCGAGCGTGTCGGCATGTCGGAGGCGATGGTCGTCAAAACGGCGAAAAAGCTGGGCTTCACCGGATTCCGCGAGTTGCGTCGGTCGGTGGCCGCGTACAACCGTCTGCCCGTGAACGAGATGCACAAGGAGCTGCTTCCTACCGACAGCGCCGGCGAGATCGTGACCAAGGTATTCCACACGGCGATCAAGGCACTCGAAGAAACGCTGGCGATTCTCGATCTGAAAGCGTTCGAACGCGCCGTCACGCTGCTGGCGGGCGCGCGCCAGCGCGATTTCTACGGACTCGGCGGATCGGCGCAGATCGCCCGCGACGCCGTGCACAAGTTCCTGCGCATCGGCATCCGGGCAACCGCGTACGACGATACGCACCTGATGCTGATGTCGGCGTCCCTGCTCTCCGGACAGGACGTCGTTCTCGTCGTTTCGCATTCGGGCCAGACGGCGGGCCTGATCGAGGCGGCAAAGGCCGCTCAGGCAAGCGGCGCGGCGATCATCGCCCTCACCAACTACCCGGATTCGCCGCTCGCCGGGCTCGCCGACGCGGTCCTGTATTCAACCGCGCAGGGTTCACCGCTGATGGGCGAGAACGCCGCGGCCCGTATCGCGCAACTGAACATCATCGACGCCCTTTTCGTCGCGGTGGCGCAGCACGATTACGCCACCGCGGAAGACAATCTTGCCCGCACCATGGGCATCGTGGCACACAAGCGGCGCTAGACCCCCTGTCGCGGGATCCGCGTAAACCCCTCGTACTTTACTATTGACACTTCAATGGTGAAGTAAAGACAATGCGGTTACGCCTTCCCTCACGACAGGAGCCACCATGAAATTCGCCGCACGCTTGAACTCTTTCGGTACCCGCCCCGAGATGCAATGGTCCGGCCTGACCGGCAAACCGAGCGTTCTGCAACTCTTACAGCGTGCTGCCACCGTCAAGGGACTTACGCACGTCGACCTGAATTTTCCGAACCATTTCCGCGATGCGGATGCCCGCACGCGGGCGGCGCAGCTGGCGGACGTCGGCCTCAAACTCAATGGGTTCGCGATGCGCTATTACAGCGAGCCGGAGTTCAAGGCCGGCGCGCTGACGCACCCGGACGCCGCGGTGCGCCAGGCCGCGATCGACCTCGCCAAGCGCGGGCTGGACGCGCTGCGTGAGTGCGGTGCGTCGCTCATGACCTTCTGGCCGGGGCAGGACGGTTTCGAGTATCCGTTCCACGCGAACTACGCGAAATTATGGGACCTGCAGGTCGATGGCATCCGCCAGCTCGCGGAATATGCCCCGGACATCACGTTCAGTCTGGAGTACAAGCCGGACGAGCCGCGTGCGTTCTCCGTGCTGAACAACGCCGGCACGACGCTGCTCGCCATCAAGGAACTGGGCCTGAAAAACCTGGCGATGACGCTGGATTTCGGTCATGTTCTTTACGCTCACGAGCAGCCCGCCTGCACGGCGGCCCTGGTCAACAAGCACTGCCGTCTCGCCGGGCTTCACCTCAACGATGCGTACGGGCACCGCGACGACGGCCTGATGGTCGGCTCCGTCAATACGATCCGCACGATCGAGTTGCTCACGCAACTGGTGCGGGATGGCTACGACGGCGTCTACTACTTCGATACCTTTCCGGATGCCATCGGACTCGATCCTGTCCTTGAAACCGAAACGAATATCCGCACCGTGCGCGCGATGATGAAGGTCGCCGAAAAGCTCGCGGCGGATGCGGAACTGACCGCGGCGAATGACCGGCAGGACGCGCTCGCCTCGCAACGGATCGTCCAGACGGCCCTGTTCGGCAACCTCTGGACGGCGTGAGTCGAGCGGGGCGCGCAGCGTCCCGCGACCCTCGATGCTATAGATCGGCACCCATCAAAATCAACAGGCCGTGCAGGAGACAGAAGATGAAAAAGCATTGGAGAATCGTCGCGTCGCTTTTGATATGCCAGGCCGTCCAGTCGGCAGGCGCCGCGGCGCCGAAGCCGCTGGATCCCGATCGCGAACCCGACCGCATCGAGTGGTCGCAACTGACGGACAAGCTCGGGCCGGTTCCGAAACCCAAACCCGGAACGAAAATCGGCGGCGTCGCCAAGACGCTGACGAACGAGTACTGGCGATTGCTCGGGGAAGGATACAAGACCGGGGCGGCGAAGTTCGGCGTGACGGCGGACTTGCAGGCGGCCCAGAGCGAAGGCGATCAGCTCGGGCAACTCGCGATGG
This sequence comes from Robbsia betulipollinis, assembly GCF_026624755.1. Classification (NCBI taxonomy): domain Bacteria; kingdom Pseudomonadati; phylum Pseudomonadota; class Betaproteobacteria; order Burkholderiales; family Burkholderiaceae; genus Robbsia; species Robbsia betulipollinis. Next base: position 253,669 of record NZ_JAPMXC010000001.1, on the reverse strand, counting down.
CCGAGAACATGTTGACGCGGGGCTATACGGTGCTGTTGCTGTCGCCGCAAACGGACGCCAACCTGCAGCCGGTGCTCGCCGAGGCCGCCAAGGCGAACGTGCCCGTCATCAACGTCAACGATGCGGTGATTCCGCGGGCCGAACACTACATCGGCACCGTGCAGCGCGACAACGGCGTGCGCGCCGCGCGATGGTTCATCCAGAACCGGCCGGCGGGCGGGAAGGTCGCGGTGATCGAGGGCATGGCGGGGGTCTATGCCGCGGTTCAGCGGACCGACGGCTTCAAATCGACGATCGCGAAGGAATCGGGCAAATTCACCGTGGTCGCGAGCGTTCCCGGAAACTGGGATCGGCAGATTTCCTACGACGCGGCGTCCACGATCCTGCAGCAGCATCCCGATCTGGTCGGCTTCTATTGCAACAACGACACGATGGCGCTGGGCGTCGTGGAAGCGGTCAAGGCCGCGGGCAAGCTGAAGCAGGTCGCGGTGATCGGCACGGACGGCACGAGCGACGCGTACAAGTCGATCCAGGCGGGCGATCTGACGGGGACGGTGGATTCCTTCCCGGTTCTGACCGGCCAGGTCGCCGTCGAGACGGCGCTGCGCATCATCGGCGGGCAGAAAGTGCCGCGCGTCGTCGCGACGCCGCAGGCACTCGTCAGCAAACAGAACTACGCACGATACAAGGCCGACGAGGCGTCGCAGCGCAAGGCCCTGATCGAGGACAGCGCGCACAAGTAGACGCCCGCACGATACGTGTCGGGCCGCCGGCCCGACAAAGGTCCCGTCAGGCAAAGGTAAATCGGATGACGACTTCTTATGCGCTGGAACTGAGCCACATCGATAAGCATTATCCCGCGGTCAAGGCGCTTACCGATGTCCATTTGCGTGTCGAAGCAGGCGAGGTGCACGCGCTCGTGGGCGAGAACGGCGCGGGCAAAAGCACGCTGCTCAAGGTGATCTCGGGCGTGATCCGTCCCGACGGCGGCGAGATACGCCTCGCGGGGCGCCTGGTATCGCTCAACTCGCCCAAGGACGCAAAGCGGGCCGGAATCGCCATGATTCATCAGGAGTTGCAACTTATTCCCGAGCTGGACGTCGTGCAGAACATGTTCCTCGGCGCGCCGCGTACCCGCTTCGGTGCCTTGCTCGATCGGGCCGCCATGACGAAACGCGCCCGCGCCGTGCTGCATCCGCTCGATCCCACGATTCCCCTGACGGCCAGGATCCGCGAATTGAGCGTGGCGCAAAAGCAGATGGTGGAGATCGCCCGGGCGCTGCTGGCCGATGCGCGTGTCATCGCGATGGACGAGCCGACGTCGAGCCTCACGCCGGCGGAGTTCGACAAACTGTCGGAGATCATTCGCCGGCTTTCCCGGCAAGGCGTCGCGATCATCTATGTCTCGCACAAGCTCGACGAACTGTTCGCCGTATGCAGCCGCGCAACCGTCTTGCGGGATGGCAAATTCATCGACGAGATGGATCTGAACGGCGTGACGGAGCAGCAGTTGGTGCACAAGATGGTGGGGCGCGAGCTGGCGGCCTGGCCCAAGCGCGAATACAGCGGCGCCGAGACCGTGCTCTCGGCGCAGGGTCTTTCATGGGGCAGGCGGGTACGAGACGTGTCGCTCGTCCTCAAGCGCGGCGAAATCCTGGGTATCGCGGGCCTCGTCGGCGCGGGTCGAACCGAACTGGTGAAGCTTTTTGCCGGCGTCGAGCGCGCGGACAAAGGCGAAATCCGCAAGAACGGCCAGCTTCTCAAACTCCGTTCGGCGCGTGACGCCATCAAGGCCGGCATCGTGCTGGTGCCCGAGGAGCGCAAGATCGAGGGCATCGTACCGATGCAGTCCCTGTTCTCGAATATCTGCCTTCCGGTGCTGGGCAAGTGGACGCGCGGGGGCTTCATTCGCCGTGCGGCGTTGCACAAGCGGTCGATGGCGCTCGCGAAACAGGTCAATCTCCGGCCATTGCAGCTTTCCCGCCCCATTCGCCTCCTGAGTGGCGGCAACCAGCAGAAGGCGATCATCTGCCGCTGGCTCAACTCGGGCGCCGACGTGCTGATATTCGACGAGCCGACTCGGGGTGTCGACGTAGGCGCGAAACAGGAAATCTATCAGCTGATCGAGCGGATCGCCCACGAGGGGCGCAGCATCGTCATCGTGTCGTCCGAGCTCGACGAAGTGATGCGGCTGTCGGACCGGATCCTGGTCATGCAATCCGGACGCCTGTCCGGCGAGCTGCACAGCGCGGACTTCTCCGAAGCGGCCATCATGACCCTGGCGATCCCGCGCGATCCCGCTACGCAAACTTCTTAATGGAATCACCATGAACACGCGAACCCTGACGAATGTGTCGCTGCCTTTCTCCGTGCGCGATCTTGGAACCCTGATCGGGCTGGTGCTGATATTCGCCGCTTTTTCATTCGTGGCGCCGTCGTTTCTGACGCCGCAGAACATCATCAATATCTTTCAGCAGAGCAGCATCAACGCCTGCGTTGCCATCGGCATGACGATCGTCATCATCAGCGGCGGCATCGATCTGTCGGTGGGTCCGGTCGCCGCGCTTTCCGCCGTCGTCGCCGGGACCCTGATGCTCAAGGGCGTGCCGCCTGCCGTCGGCTTCATCGCCGGCATCGGCGTGGGCATCGTATGCGGAACGCTCAACGGCGTGATCGTTGCGTACTGCGGACTGCAGCCCTTCATCGTGACGCTGGGTACGCTGAGCATCTATCGCGCGGTCGCGTTGATCTTCACGGGCGGCAACGCCGTTCTCGGCATCCCGGATGACTTTCGCAGCGGGTTGTCCGCGACCGTTTTCGGCCTGCCGATGTCGGTCGTTCTGGTGGTCGTCGTGGCGCTGTGCGCATGGCTGATGCTGCGCAAGACGCCCATCGGCGAATACCTTTTCGCGGTGGGGGGCAACGAGGAGGCGTCGCGCGTGGCGGGCGTGCCGGTGGAGCGCGCGAAGATCGTCGCCTATGCGATCAGCGGCGCACTGGCTTCGCTTGGCGCGATGATCGTCGTCGCCCGGCTCGGCGCGGCCGAACCGATTCTCGGCAACCTCTGGGAACTCGAGGCCATCGCGGCCGCGGCGATCGGCGGCGCGTCGCTGCTGGGCGGCAAAGGCGGCATCGTCGGGACGCTGCTCGGCGCGATCATCCTGGGCGGCATGCGCAATGGACTCACGCTAATGAACGTGCAGGCGTTTTACCAGTTGCTGGCCACCGGCGTGGTCATTCTGCTGGCGATGATGGTGGACCGTTTGACGAGGGGCCGGCGCTAGGCCGGCGCGAAAGGATAGGAAAAGGCACGAGAGGGCACGAGAGGGCACGAGAGGGCACGAGAGGGCACGAGAGGGCACCCGCGGTGCCACAGCCATCGGACGTTCAAGGACGGACAACATCGTCGAGGTATCGTATGCGCGAATCGGTTGCAGTACTGGGCAGCATTCATATGGATCTTCTGGTGGGCGCGCCGCGCCTGCCAACGCTCGGCGAAACACTGATGGGCGAGAACTGGTACCAGACGCCCGGTGGCAAGGGTCTCAACCAGGCGGTCTCCTGCGCCCGCGCCGGCGTGCACGTGGCGATGTACGGCGCGGTGGGTCACGACGGTTTCGGCGACACGCTCCTCGACTATATGAAAAGCCAGCATGTTTCCACGCATCATGTGACCCGCGTGCGCGATGCGCGTTCGGGTATCAGCATCGTCGTGCGCACGCCCGACGATTACGGTGCGGTCGTCTCTTCCCAGGTCAATGCCGCCCTGAGCCGCGGGAGCGTCGCGCACTGGGCGCAGCGGCTCGCGCATACGGACATGCTGGTTCTGCAGAACGAGATACCGGAGGAGGTCAACGTCGCCGCCGCATTGCTGGTCAGACGCGCGGGCGGTCAGGTCGTGCTCAATGCCGCTCCGGCTCGAACGCTGTCGAGGGAACTCTCCGATCAGTTGACGCTGCTCGTCGTCAATGCCGTCGAGGCATCCATGATGGGCACGGGCGAGGTGCATGATCTGGACGCGGCCGCGCGTGCGTGCGCCCAGCTCCAGGCCATGCTCGGCTGTGCGGTCGTCGTGACGGCGGGGCCGCACGGCGCCGCGTGGATGCTGGGCAGCGGCGAGTGTGGAAACGTCGCCGGCATCAAGGTCGACGTCATTACCTCCCACGGCGCGGGGGATGCCTTCATCGGGCATCTGGTGGCGGAGCTTTCGCGCGAGCGGTGTCTGGGAGACGCGGTGGAGGTGGCGAACCGGCAGGCGGCGTTGTTCGTCTCGACGCCGCGCCCGCAGGAACATCGGGAACTGGCCTGACAGCCCGGCGAGGACGCGGCCGGGCCCCGGCCCGGCTGCTGGCGGGGTGCGTCCGGTTCGGGGTACGCGCCCACGCGCCCGACTAACCGCGCTGCCTTTGCCTGCCCCACCAGACGCGCAGCGCCCCGACCCCGGCCACCCCGATGAGCGTCGCGCCCCAGATCGAGAGCGTGACGAACTGACTCAGATCGATCATGCTCGCCGCCGTGGAGATGAGTTGCAGGATCACCAGGGCGAGCACGAGCCCGCTGACCCGGCCAAAGCCACCGGTCGGACTGACGCCGCCGAGCACCGCCGCGAGGATGGTCACGAGCAGATAACTTTCGCCATAAGCCGCGTTCGCGGAGTCGAAACGGGCCATCATCACCAGTCCCGCGAGCGCGGAAAGCAGCGACGATAACAGGTAGACCCTGCGCAGTACGCCTTTGGTATCGACGCCGGAATAACGCGTGGCGTTTTCGTTGGAACCGATCATGGCGATGCGCACGCCAAGCGGGCTGCGGGTGAGCATGACGCTGACCGGTATCGCGACCACCACGAACAACAGGAGCGCGGCGGGCACGCCCAGCACCAGACCGTGACCGAGAAAGCGGACCGATTCGGGAAAACCGGAGATGACGCCGCCATGCGTCATACCGACGGCGACGCCCTTCACGAGCGTCATGCTTCCCAGGGTCGCCAGGATGGGCGAGACGCGCAGACGGGCGATCAGCCAGCCGTTGAGCGTGCCGACGAGCGCGGCGACAGCGAGGCCTGCCATCAACGCGGCGAGCAGCCAGGGGACCGAGGCAAGCATGCCGCTGCCGGGCGTTATTCGGGTGCATACCCATGCCATCGCCAGAGCGCTCAGATTCGCGGTGGCGATGATCGACAGATCCAGGCCACCCGACAGCAGCGGTATGAGCATGGCCAGCGAGAGCAAACCGAGTTCGGGCAGTTGAAACGCCATCGCGCGCATGCTGCCCGCATTGAAGAGTTGCGGTCCCGCGATGCTGCCGAAAAGAATCGAGATCGCGATGAGCAGCCCAAGCAACCCGAAGTTGGTGGGTCCGACCGTGGACCGGATGGCGGCGATGCCGGACGCGAGCGGCGTCGCCGCGGGCACGGCCGCGGCGTCGTGCTTCGAATGGAACGGGTTCATGCGGTGGCCTCCGTGAGAGCGGTTTTGCGTCGCGCATGTTGCCGGGCCATGGTGACCACCGCGAGAAGAATGACGATGCCGGTGCACAGTCCCGACCAGTAGGACGAAACGCCCAGGAGAGCCAGGCCATTCTGCAGAACCGCAAGGAGCACGACGCCGAGCGCGGTGCCGGGCACGCTGCCGATCCCCCCGTTCAAACTCGCACCGCCGAGCACCACGGCGGCCAGCACGTCCAACTCCCGGCCGACCAGCGCCGACGGCGAGACCGACTGGACATATTGGGCGTGCGCCAGCGACGCGAGCCCCGCCACCGTTCCCATGAAGCCGTAGACGATCAGGTTGAGCTGGAAGACCTTGAATCCGACGCGGCGCGCGGCCTCCGGATTGCCGCCCATCGCGACGATCTGACGGCCCACGCTGGAGCGGCTCATCATCCACCAGGTGAACGCCAACACGCCCACCAGTACGATGATCTGGAAATTCAGCGCCTGTGGCACGCCATGCGCGTCCGTGTAGAGCACCCACTGCAAGCCGTTGCCGAACCAGTCGGGCAGCGCGTAGATGTCCTGTCCCTTGGTGACGCTCATCAACAGGCCGTAAAAAAGACTCTGGGTCGCGATGGTAACGATGATGCTCGACAGCCGCAGCGTACTGACCAGCACCGCGTTCACCCATCCCAGCAGCGCGCCGGTCGCCATGCATACGAAGATGAGGCCGGTCCATCCCACCATGCCATGGTTGGCCAGCGTCAGGCCGATGTATTGCGTGATCGATGCGACGGCGGCAAAGGAGATGTCGACGCCGCCGGCCACGAGCACGACCAGCAACCCTGTTGCCAGGATGCCGGTGAAAGCGGTGGAAGCGACGAGGTCCATCACATTCTGCATCGTCGCGAAGCGGGGCGTCGTGATGGTCAGAATGACGCTCAACAGGATGAGCACGCCCAGGAGGCGCATTTCCGGAATGCCGCGCAGATGACGCCAGCGTTCAGCCATGAACTGCCTCCTCGAGGGTTTCGACACGGGTATCGAAAGCGATATGTTCGGACACGATGCGGCCCTGCCGCATCACGACGATTCGATCGCTGTGAAAAAGCACTTCGGGTATCTCGTCCGAGATCATGATGACGGCCATTCCCTGCGCGGCCAGTTCCCTGATGACTTCGTAGATGCCGTCCTTCGCCCCAATGTCGACGCCGACCGTCGGACTGTCGAGTATCAGCACGCCTGGCTCGGTGGCCAGCCATTTGGCGAGGACGACGCGCTGCTGATTGCCGCCGGAAAGCGTCGATACCGCGTTATCGGCGTCGCGCGTCTTGATGCGAAGCCGTTCGATGCCGCGTTTCACGGCGGCATCGCGCCGCCGGCTGCTGATCAGCCCGAGCCCGTTCGTCAGGCTGTCGAGAACCGATACGATGATGTTCGCGCCAATCGACTGCTCGACGACGAGGCCAAGGCTCAGCCGATCCTCGGCGAGATAGGCGATGCCGTGCCGGATGGCGTCCCGGTTGTGGGCGAGATGCACGGCATGGCCGTCGACGCGGATTTCGCCGCGATCGGGCCGGGTCATGCCGAACAGCGACAGCGCGAGTTCGGTACGCCCGGCGCCCAGCAAGCCGGTCACGCCCAGGATCTCGCCGGCGCGCACCTGCAGCGTGATGTCCTCGTATTCGCCGGCGCGACTCAATCCCTGCGTCGACAGGGCGACCGGCGCGCGGCTGTGGTCCACCCGGCGCGGGCGATAGCCGTATGCCTGTCCGGTCATCAGGGTCGTGAGCCGTTCGTCGTTCATTTCCGCTGCCGGGAAACAGCCTTGGGAAACGCCGTCCCGCAAAACGGTCACCTGCTCGGCCACCTCCATGACTTCGTCGAGCCGGTGGCTCACGAAAAGCACGGCGATGCCGCGCTCCTGAAGTTGCCGGGTCAATGCCAGCAGGGCATCGACCTCGTGCCGCGTGAGCGACGCGGTGGGTTCGTCCATCACGACGATGCGTGCCTGGGCAGCCATCGCCCGGCAAATGGCCACGAGCTGACGCTGGGCGATGCCGAGTTCCGCTACCCGCATCCGCGGATCGAGCGCGATGCCCAACTGCGTCATCGCCTGGCGCGCGGTCTCGCGCATGCCGTTGCGGTTGACGCGATGCCAGCGGCCGGCATGCTGCCCGATGGCGATGTTTTCCGCCACCGTGAGATTCGGGAAAAGGGACAGATCCTGGTAGATGACCTGCACGCCCAGACGGGTGCTGATGGCGGGCGTGAGGTGGGTCTCGGTTTGGCCGTCGATCGTGATGCGGCTCTGCGCATCGGGTTGTTCCACACCCGCGATGATCTTGATCAGCGTGGACTTTCCCGAGCCGTTTTGCCCGCAAAGACAGTGCACTTCGCCGCGTTGCAGGGTCAGGCTGACGGACGACAGCGCCTGCACCCCGCCGTAGCGCTTGGATATCCCGTCCAGCTGAATGAGCGGCGTTTCGCGTTTCGAGCCCGGCGGTTCGCCCGCGGGCGCCATGACGTCGGCAGAGGCGTGCGGGCGCATGGCGATCACAACCCCTGCTTGACGAGACCGTCGATGGTCGACTTGTTGATGGTCAGGATGCGATCGAGCATCACGACACGATTGGTCGTGTCGACCGCGGCCTTGCCGAGCCCCGGCACCTCCATGCCGGATTCGAATGGGGTGCCCGCCAGCGTCATGTGCGCGACCGCCACCATCGCATATCCGGCATCGTGCGGGCTCCAGAGAAACCCTTCGCGGATCACGCCTGCTTCGATCAGCGGCTTTGCCTGCGAAGGGATCACCGTGCCGACCAGCGCGACCTGCTTTTGGAGTCTGCGTTGGCGCAGCACGTTGCCCACGCCGATGGGCCCGTTCGAGCCCATCGAGACGATGCCGCGGATGTCGGGGTAGGTCTGGAGAATTTCCTGTGCCACGCGCGTCGACTGGTCGATGAGATCGGCGCCAGGGAACCGGTCCGCCACCTGGTGCATCTTGGGGAAGTGCGCCTTCTGATAGGCCAGGGCGGCATCCGCCCATTGGTTGTGGCCCGTCGTGGTCAGGGTGCCCACCAGAATCGCGTAACCCCCTTCGCCACCCATCTCGCGCGCCAGCGACTTCATCTGCGCCTCGCCGTACGCCTGCGCGCTCATCAGTTCGACATCCCACGTCTTGCCTTGTTGCGTGGCGCCTTCCTGGGTGATGACCACGATGCCCGCCTTGCGCGCGAGCTGGACGACCTGTTCCGTGACGCGGGTATCCAGCGGCACGAGGCCGATGATGTCGACCTTGCGGGCAATCAGATCTTCCATCAGCTTGACCTGCTGCGCCGGGTCCGGGGTCGCGGGTCCGGTCATGGAAGACTTGATGGCGTACTTGGCGGCGGCTTCGGTAAGCCCTTGGTTGAGAATATTGAACCAGGGCACGCCTGCTTCCTTGACCACCGTCACCATGGTAAGGGTCCCGGCGGCCCGGCCGGGCATGGGGATGTTCCACAGACTGCCACCAAGCAGCGTGCCGCCCAGCACCGAGAGACATTGTCGACGATTCATGAGTTTTCCTAATCTGGCGAGATGTTTGGAGAGATCGCAGCGCTGGCATGTGTCGACATGGCCGGCCGCGGTGACGGCGCGATGAGGTCTTTCAGGGGGCAGGCCGATCGAAACGGGATCGACATTATCTATTCGCGACTTTACTATTGAAATTTTTTTAGTGAAGTGGGAGAAACCCTTGGAACAGTGTATGCGGAAATACAAGTGAGAATGAAATAATCTATCGTCGATATGATCGTAAAACTTTACTATCGAGATGATTTTAGTGAAAATATCCCGACCTTGGGCATGGGCCTCGGGATACTCGTCAAGGCGGCGCCATGCATTCGTTCGACGTTTCCCTCAGCCCGGATCAGTTCGGGGCCACCCGCCGATGCCTGATCGATAGCGACGTCTTCGGCGTCGAGCTGTTTCGCTATGCCACGGGGGTTCCGGCGGTACGTCTGAAAAACGCGCGCGGCTTTCTGGAGGTGCTGCCCTACTGCGGGCAGATGATCTGGAGCGCGCGGTTCGACGGCGTGGATCTCGCAATGGGCAGCCCTTTTCGCGCGCCGCGTCCGACAAGGGATCTGCTCGCCACCTATGGATGCTTTCTCTACCATTCCGGCATTCTGCGCAATGGCAATCCCGGCCCGGACGACGACCATGCACTGCACGGGGAAATGCCGTGCGCACCGATGGAAAAAGCGAAGGTGAGCATGGGTGCCGACGATGGCGGCCCCTACCTTGAATTGACGAGCGAGTGCGAATATCTGCGCGGGTTCGGAGATCACTACCTGGCCAGGCCCGCCGTGCGTCTGCGCCCCGAATCAGCGTGTTTCGAGGTGCGCATGGCGGTGCGCAACCTGGGACGGGAGCCCATGGATCTGATGTACATGTGTCATGCGAATTTTGCATTTCATCCGGACGCGCGCCTGATCCAGCCGGCCGCGTTCGATGCATCGCATACGGCGATACGGGCGTCGGTGCCGGCGATCGTCGAGGCGAGCCCGGAGTATCTGCAACGACTCGCGGCGTTGGGACGGGACCCGTCGGCAACCGAGACATTGGACCGGCTCCGGCTCTTCGATCCGGAAGTGGTCTTCTATCTCAGGCAATTGCGCGAGAGCAGCGACGGGCTGACCCGCTTCATGATGCGGCGCGCCGACGGTTCGGCATCCTGCGTGCGTTACCGCCAGCGCGAGTTTCCCCATGCCATCCGCTGGCTGTTGAACAACAGCCGGGCGCAGGTGGCGGGTTTCGCGATGCCCGCGACGTGTGAGGTGGAGGGGTATGCGGCCGAACGGAAAAAGGGAAATGTCCGTCAGCTCGCCGGCGGCGCGACGGCGGAATTTTCCGTTGAACTGGGCCATCTGACGCAGGTCGAAGCGGCTGCCGAAGAACGCATGCTCCGCGACGGCCGACGTTCCGATGCAGAGGGTGTGTCGCGCTAGGCCTCGGACCGTTTGTCAGGCCGCCTTCTCGCTTTGTTCGATATGCAGGATGTCGGCGAAGTCGCTGATGTCGCGTTGCAGCGTCTGCACGGTAAACGGCAGAACGCCGAGTTTCGCGGACAGCGGGGCGGGCGGTTGGTCGAGTACCGCGGTGAGGCGCGCGATGGCGCCATCGATCTCCCGCACCGCCCCGGTCGAGCCGCCATGCGACATGGCCTGCGCGAGGCCGTCGAGCGCGCGGCGCAGGGTGTGCTCCAGATGGTCGACCGCGCTGTCCAGTTCCGGCCAGCGGGCCTCGTCGGGCCAGTCGCGCGTTGCGCGCCCGACGAAGATCACGTCGCTATGGATGCGTCGCAACGCGCGCAGTTCGATCCCGGATTCGAGATGACGCCCGCCCGGCTCGCGACGCGCTTCGAGCGCCGTGCGTTCCGCCGCGGCGATCGCCGCCCGAACCTGATCGTGCAGGAGGTTGACGCGGTCCTGACGGAAACGACCGCGCTCGGTCAGGAACACTTCGAGCAGGTCGGCGAGCGGTCCGAGTGCCCGCGCGCATTGCCGGCGGATCGAGCGATGGGCGTGCGACGGCAGGACGATCAGCGAGACGGCGACCCCCACCACCGTGCCGAGCGAGATCTCCAGCACGCGATATACCGCACCCAGCCAGAAAGGATGAAAGCCGGTGCCCGCGAGGGTTACGATCACCGCGGTGATCGGCGCGATCCGATAGGCGGGACGCGCGGCGGTGACGAACGCCAGCGGCGTCACCGCCAGCAGCAACAGCACGCCCTCCGGGATGTTGAACGGGTGCAGGATGCCGACCAGCGCGCCGACCAGCGCCCCCATCACGGTGCCGATCAGGCGGTCGATGCCGGCATTCACGGTACCGCCGACACTGGCCTGTATCACCACCAGCGCGGTGACGACCGACCAGAAACTTTGCGCGAGGCCCAGATACTCGGCGATCGCGTACGAACCGAACGCGCCGATCAGGAGACGGGCGACGAAGCGCCCATGCAGGCGGACGATCTTGACGATGGCGGCGCACAGGGCGCCCAGTCCGGGTAACTTCATATGGACCGCGATGCGGCTCCTCGATGACGATCCGGTCATTGTAGCGTCATTGACACCGGGCTTCGCTGGCGCGGGCTGGCTCAGGTTCGCGCCGCCGCGCGCAGCGCCGCGTCGAGGCGCGCCGCCGCGGCGCCGTCCGCGGGCAGGCCGAAGCGCAGGCTCGGCAGGCCGCCCGCACTCGTCGCGGGCGCGTCGAACAGACGCGTCCAGATGCCCTGTCCGGCCAGCCGGGCATGCCACCCGGCGGCGTCGGGGTGCGGCGCCCAGGCGAACAGCGGTGCGACGCGCGCCGCCAGCCCGTGCCGCGCCAGTTGTTGTCGGAGTGCCCTGCTGTCCACGCTGAGACGGGCGCGCGTCGCCGCATGCCACGCGGCGTCCTCCAGCGCCTGGCGCACCGCGTGCCGTGCCGGCCCCCCGACGCTCCATGCGCCCAGTTCGAGGCGCAGATGTTCGAGCAAGGCGCGCGGGCCCAGCGCGAAGCCGGCACGGATGCCCGCCAGCCCGAAGAATTTGCCGATCGAGCGCAGCACGAGGAGGCCGGGCGCGCCGCAGGCGGATGCCACGCTTGCTTCGGGCGTGGCGTCGATGAAGGCTTCGTCGACGATCAGCAGGCCGCCCCGCGCCGCCAGCGCCGTGCGCCAGTGCAGCAGCGTGGCGACCGGGATCCGGTGCGTCGTCGGGTTGTTGGGATTGACCACCACCAGGTAATCGATGTCCGGCGGCAGGGAGGCCGGATCCTCGCCATCGAGCGGGAAGGGCAACGGCGCGGCGGCGTCCGGAGGCGGCAATGGCGCGCTGCGGTAGTGAAAACGGCGCACCGCGTGGCCGGCCCGCGCGAAGGCGGGTGCGTACTCGCCATACGTCAGGTCTGCGATGGCGACGCGGCCGGGCGGCAGCAGGAACGGGAGCGTGCGGATCGCCGCCTGGCTACCGGCCAGCGGCAGGGCCGACTCCGCCGCGAAATGCCGGGCGGCGATTTCGGCGAGTCCGTCGTCGTCGTCGGGCAGCCGCTGCCAGACATCCGGGGGCGGCATCGTCACCGGATAGGGGCAGGGATTGATGCCGGTCGAGAGATCGAGCCAGCGTTCGCGGGGAATGCCGAAGCGCTGAGCCGCGCCGCGCAGGTCGCCGCCATGATGCACGGCCGCCGCCGGCGCGCCGGTCAGTGAGCGATGCACAGCGCGAGCACTCCGGCGATGGTGCTGATCGTCAGCCAGCTCCAGGTGGTCGCGCGCACCAGCCGCAGCGCGCGCGCGACGTCGCCCGCCGCCGGCGCCGCGCCGCACCCCAGCACGGGTCGTTCCTCGATGACGCCGTGATAGCGCGCCGCGCCGCCGAGCCGCACGCGCAGGCTGCCGGCACCGGCGGCCATCACCGGTCCGGCGTTGGGGCTGTCCCAGTTACGCGCCTGGGTCCGCCAGCAATGCCAGGCATCGGCGCGATGCCCCAGCAGCGCGTAGCTGGCGGCGGTGAGGCGCGCGGGGGCCCAGTTGGCGAGATCGTCGATTTTCGCGGCGGCCCAGCCGAAGTGCAGGAAGCGTTCGCTGCGGTAGCCCCACATCGCGTCGAGCGTGTTGACGAGCCGGAACGCCAGCGCGCCGGGGCCGCCGCCGAGCGCGAACCAGAAGAGCGCGGCGAAGACCGCATCGCTGCCGTTCTCCAGCGCCGATTCGACCGCCGCGCGCGCCACGGCGCCCGCATCGGCGTCCGACAGGTCCCGCGACACGACGCGCGCCGCCAGGTCGCGCGCGCCCGGCAGATCGCCGCGCGCCAGCGCCTGTCCGACCGGCGCGATATGCAGCTCGAGGCTCTTGCCGCCCAGCGCGAACCAGAGCATCGCGACCTGCGCGAGCCATTGCGCCCAGCCGGGCAGACAGGCCAGCAGCGCCCAGGCGAGCGCCACCGGGGGCAGGACCGCCAGCGTCCAGGCAAGACCGCCGAGCCGTCGCGCGGCGCGTGCCGACGCCGGGCGCGCGGGGGTCTCGCCCGGCGCGGACGGTCCGCGGGTGGGAGCGCGGGGATTGAGCCGCCGTTCGAGCGCGTTTGCCATGCGGCCGAAACCCACCAGGGGATGCGCCCGTTTCGGCTCGCCCAGCCATCGGTCCACCAGTACGCCCGCGAGCAGCGCGGCGGCGGTCGCGGCGATGCCGGCGCCGATGCCGATGCCGATGCCGATGCCGATGCCGAAGGGCAGGCCAACGCTCATGGCCTGGCCGACGCGGTCGGCGTCGCTCCCAGCGGCAGCCAGCGCGCCAGCAGGTCCAGATCGAGATGCGCCTCGACCGCGTCGGTCAGGCGTTCGAGATCCGTTGCGCGGCGTTGCGCGAGGTCGACCGCGCCGGTGGCCGCGGCGTGTCCTGGCGACGCCCACGCCAGGAGCGCGCGGCTCGCCTCGGGACGATCGAACAAGCCATGCAGATAGCTGGCGAAGATCTGGCCATCTTCGGACATCGCGCCGTCCAGACGACCATCGTCGAGTTGCACCGTGGCGCGCGCGAGTGCCGGCCCGGTGGTGACGCCCATATGGATCTCGTAGCCGCTGACGGCCGCCCGCGCGCCGAGCAGCAGCTGTCCCTGCACGACCCGGAGCTGCTTGTCGGGATGCAGGGTGGTCTCGAAGTCGAGCAGGCCAAGCCCGTCGCTGCTGCCCGCGAGGCCTTCCAGGCCCAGTGGATCGTGGATGCGCCGTCCGAGGATCTGCAACCCGCCGCAGATGCCGATCAATTTGCCGCCATAGCGCAGATGGCGCAGGATGGCACGGTCCCAGCCGTGCTGCCGAAGCCATTGCAGGTCCGCGCGCACGCTTTTGCTGCCGGGCAGCACGATCAGGTCGGCGGGCGGCACCGCGTGTCCGGCGCCGACGAAACGGAAATCGACATGCTCATTGAGGCGCAGCGCGTCCATATCGGTGGCGTTCGAGATGCGGCCGAACGCGGGGGCGATGATCCGCAGGGCGTCCGGCGTCGCGCTCCCGGCGGTCGACGGCAAGGCATCCTCGGCGTCGAGGAACAGGCCGTGCAGATAGGGCAGCACGCCGAGGACCGGTTTGCCGGTACGCGCTTCGAGCCAGCGCAAACCCGGTTCGAGCAAGGCCGGATCGCCGCGGAAACGGTTGATGACGAAGCCGACGATGCGGGCCTGTTCCGACGGCGCGAGCACGTCGACGGTACCCACCAGATGCGCGAACACGCCGCCGCGGTCGATATCCGCCACCAGAATCACCGGACAGTCCACCCGCTCGGCGAATCCCATGTTGGCGATATCGCCCTCGCGCAGGTTGATTTCCGCCGGGCTGCCCGCGCCCTCGACGAGGACGGCTTGATAGCCGGCACGCAGCCGGTCATACGATTCGAGCACCGCCAGCATCGCCTGCGGTTTGTAGCGGTGATAGCCGCGCGCGTCGAGATCGCGCACCGCCTTGCCGTGGATGATCACCTGCGAGGCGCGGTCCGAACTGGGTTTGAGCAGTACCGGATTGAGGTCGGTGTGCGCGGGGATGCCGCATGCATAGGCCTGCAATGCCTGCGCCCGGCCGATTTCGCCGCCGTCGATCGTCACCGCGCTGTTCAGCGCCATGTTCTGCGGTTTGAACGGGGCAACGCGGACGCCGCGCCGGGCCAGCAGGCGGCACAGCGCGGCGACCAGCGTGGTCTTGCCGGCATCGGACGTCGTGCCCTGGATCATCAGGGCGCGGGCGAGGGGCGGCAGCGTGGGATCGTTCGGCACGGCGCAGAGTCACAGATTCGCGAAAGGGAAAGAAGGTCGCGCCGCACGCGAGGGCGAGCGGCAGCGGAGCATCATGTTAGCAGACCTGCCGGGGGCCGCCGGGGGCAGACGAGCCGCCGACGGACAGGCGCAACCGTCGCGGCGAATGTAGGAATGGCGCGCGATGCGCTGTCCGATTATCGCGAAAAATTGCAAAATCCCCGCAAATTACGGAAATCGCGCGGTTGCAGCGCTCCACTTTTGCGCGTGCGTGCCGTTGTCCGGGAGTAGGAGAGGCAGCGTTCCGTCGGTGCCCGCGCCCGGCGCACGCGCTACGCGCGCCGGACCGCCGGACCGCCGGACCGCCGGAACGCCGCCCCCAGATCCCTTACGGATATTCCGCATGATGCTCATCGATTCGCTTCGCCTGTTCGCCCGCCTCCTGAGACGGCCCCTCGTGGCGCCGTCCATGGCGCCTTCGCAACGCCGGGACCTCGCTCCCGACGTTTCCCATGTTGCGGCCTGCCTCCCTGGGCGGCTGGGCGAGGTGGAGGCGCTCGAGCGGCGGGTCGCGGAATTGTCGAGCGCGCTGGCGACGGGCGCCCGGCGCGCCGGCGCGGCCGATCTCCTGGCGCGGCAGACGGCGGAGTTGAGCGTGAGCGGGGCGCGCGCCATCGACGCGACCGTGGCGACGATCGGCCGTGCCAAAGACGAGGTGAAATCCCTTGCCGAATTGTTGACGCTGATCGACGGCATCACGTCGCGCATGCAGTCGCTGGCGTCGCATGCCAAGGCCGAAGCGGCCTGGGCCGGCGGGCAGGACGCGGCCTTGGCCAGACTGGCGGACGATGCCGGTTGCCTTGCCCGGGACGGTGCGGGCACCGCTCAGGCGGCGCGGCGGCACATTACCGCTTCGGTCGAGCAGGTGGAGACCGGCATGGCGCATGCCGCCGAGGCTGCGATGACGTTCGGGGACGTGGTCCGCTCGCTCGAGCAAGTGCGCCACACCCTCGCGGGCACGGCCGATGTCCCGCTGACCGCGACCGGAATCGCGCCGCGCGCTGGCGGGACGATCCGGTAGTGGGTAATCTGTCGGGCGATGGCGCGTCTTTCTCGCACGCGCCGGCACCCGGATGACAGAAAACCCCATGAAACTCGTTGTCGGCATTACCGGCGCCACAGGCGCTCCCGTGGCGGTCAAGCTCGTCGAATTCCTGCGCGACGTCGGCGTGGAAATCCATCTGGTGGTTTCGCCCTGGGCGCGCACGACCCTCGGCGTGGAGAGCGGCGTCGGCATGGACGAACTGCAGGCGCTGGCCGACCACGTTCACGACCATCGCAATCTGGCCGCCTCGATTTCGAGCGGCTCCTTCCGGCATGACGGCATGGTGATCGTGCCGTGCAGCATGAAGACGCTCGCCGCGATCCGCATCGGCCTGGCGGACAATCTGATCACGCGCGGCGCCGACGTCACGCTCAAGGAACGCCGCAAGCTGGTGCTGGCGGTGCGCGAGGCGCCGCTGAATTCGATTCACCTCGAAAACATGCTGTACCTGTCGAATCTGGGTGCGGTGATCTTTCCGTTGACGCCGGCCTATTACCATCGGCCGCAGTCGGTCGAGGAGATCAACGAACAACTCGCCGCGCGTCTGCTCGATCAGTTCGGACTGGATCACCCGGCCAGCCGGCGCTGGCGCGACGACGGCGCGGCGGCCGAATGAAGCGGATGAGTGATGTTGACGGACAAACTGTAGGGGACAAGGACGCGCAAAAGGAACACACTGCGCAATGACGGAACAGCCGACTTCTCGGCTGCCGTGTCCGGAGCGAGACGATGGCCAAGGGTCAAGTGCGGAGCAACCGCGAAACGAAGAAACCGAAGCAGACCAAGAAGCTGACTGCGCCGACGACGGGTACCGGCATCGTGGTGAGCCCGAAGGCCGCCACCGGCAAGACCAAGTAGGGAACGCGCGTAATGGACGCATGTAGCGGACGCGTGTAACGGACGCGTGTAACGGACGCGTGTAACGGACGCGTCGGGCGGGCACCCGCAACGGGTGCGCGCCTCGTCCGGGCGACAGGCGTTCCTGCCGGCATGCCCGGCATGAAGGCGCGCTCGATGGCCGCAGCGCGTTCGCGCGGGCACGGGCATAATTGCGGACCGCCATTTTCGCCGCGTCGCCCGCGCGCCTCTCCCCAGCATGCACACCCCGTCTTTTCCGACCCACCCGCAAATCGCCGATCTGGATGGGGCCGGCCACATCGGTTTCGTCGAAGCCGGGGCGGGGCCGCAGCCTCCGCTGTTGCTGGTGCACGGTTCGCTCTGCGATTATCGCTACTGGCACCCGCAGATCGCGGCGCTCGCCGCACGTGGGCGCGTGGTCGTCGTCAGCCTGCCGTTCTATTTTCCGGTCGCGCGTCAGCCGGCCGCCACCCGGTTCAGCGTCGATGCCCATGCGGATGCCCTGCATGCACTGATCGTGGCGCGAGGCTGGACGGGTGCGACGCTGGTCGGGCATTCGCGCGGCGGCTCGGTGTGTTTTCAGTTCGCCAACCGGTATCCGGAGGCGCTCGGCGCGCTGGTGCTGGCGGATCCGGGCGGCCAGATCGTCGATCACCGGCTGGACGGCAGTGGCCTCGACGCGGCTGCCGGCGCGCCTTCCGCCGCCGGCGCAGTGTCACCGGACGGGCGCGGCGCGATGTACGACTCGGCGGATCCGCGCATGGTCGCCACGCGTCTGATCGAGCAGGGGCAGGTGGAGGCAGGGCTGGAACTGTTCGTCGACACCGTCAGCCGGCCGGGCTTCTGGCGGCGCAGCGGCGCGGCGTTCCAGGCAATGGCGCGCGACAACGCGCACACGTTGAGCGCGCAGATGCGGGATGCGTTGCCGACCTATACCCGGGACGCGGCGCAGCGCATCGCGGTGCCGACGCTCCTGCTCAACGGCGAGAAAAGTCCGGCGGTGTTCCTCAGCGCGGGAACCGCGCTCGAACGCTGGATTCCCGATGTGCGCCGCGTGACGATGAAAGGCGCGTCGCACGGCATGAACCTGTCGCACGCGGCGGAGTTCAATAGCCTGGTGCAGGGGTTTGTCGATCGCCTTCCGACGTCGACGACGCACGGTTGAGACGCGCCGCGTCCGGCGTGCCCGCGCCTAATCTTCCCGCAGGCGTGCCGCCTCGTTCGCCTCCCGCGCCAGCGCCACGCACCGCTCGGCCAGCACGCGGGTCGGGTCGACCAGCGCCACATGCGTGTCGCCGATCGGAAAATGCCTGTCGTGCTCCAGCAGCAGCGGCAATTCCGTGCAGCCCAGGATCAGCACCTCGGCGCCCGCGCGGGCGAGATGCGACGCCGCCGCCAGCAGGTTCACGACGCACTCGCCTTCGAGAAACCCCGCCTTGACGCCGCGCTCGCCGTAGATCGCCGCCATGACGCGGTCCTGATGCGGGGTGTCGGGCAGCAGCAGCGTCAGGCCGCGCCGCGCCGCGGCATCGCGATACACGCCGCTGGCGATCGTGCCGCTGGTGGCCAGCAAACCGACCTGCACCGCGCGCCCGGGCGCCCGGCCACCGAATTCCCCGACGATATGGTCGATGGTCTCGTCGAGCAGGCTGACGATCGGGACCGGCAGTCGCGCCTGCAGTACCGCGGCATAGGCATGCGCCGTGTTGCACGGAATCGCGATCAACCCTGCGCCGTTTTCCACCAGCGACAGACAAGCCGCGTACAGGGCCACGGCCGGATCCGCGGGACTGCGGCCGAGCAGATGCGCGGTGCGGTCGGGAATATGCGGATTCTGTTCGAGGACCACCCGGAGATGATCCTGGTCGCGCGCGGCGGGCGTCGCCGTCACCAGCTTGTCGAGGAAATCGACGGTGGCGGCGGGGCCGACGCCGCCCGCCACGCCGATCTTGAACGGTCGCGGCGCGGCCGTGAGCGGCAGGGTCAGGCGCTGCGCCGTGTCGTGATCGTCGCGCTTCCGGGCGCGCACCGGCAGCGGCAATTCGGCCGCCAGCGACGCGACGAGGGTATCCGACGTTCCCGCCGGCAGCAGGATGACGGCAGCGCCGCGCGTGGCGAGACGACGCGCGGCATCGAACAGTGCCAGCGCGGCCGCGCTGTCTCGAAGCGCGGCCGCGACAGTCGACGGGGTGGCGTTGGCATCTTCCACCGTGCCGCCGGCATCCGCTTCGTGGGTTCGCTGCACATGCGGCGCGACGTTCGCCGTTTCGTACAGGACCTCGACTCGCGCAGGGAAGAGCGCGATCTCGATCGCGTCCGCCAGCGAGGCATCCCGCGTCGAAGGCGCCGCGAGCACGACACCCATGGCATGGGGCCGGGGCGTACCCGGTGCGTCACGGTCCTGTTTTTCAAGCGTCTGCATCGTTTCCTCGCCGATTCGGCTAGCGCAGCATGGCGGACATTGCCGACAGGCAGTTGAGCATGCGTACCGCGTCCTCGACGCACGCGGCGTCGAAGTGCAACGTCACGCCGTCCTCGCGCACCAGCGTCGGCCACTGACAGAACAGGTCGGCAAGCGCGGGCGTCTGGACCTGCAGGCGGCAACGTCGCGCCGTGCGGCCTGCGCCCGGCGTGGACGCCGCCGTCCGCGCCTCGCCGCGCCGGGCCGCCAGCGCCGCGGTGGCGAGACCCGCGGCCTCGCGGATCGCGCGGCAGGCGGCGTCCGGCGTCAGCGACGTGCCGCTGTGGCAGCCGGCGGCGACCTTCGTGCGTACGTGCCGCGCGAGCGCGAAGCGTTCCCGGGTTTCCGCTTCCAGCACATCGTCGCCGGTGAGCAGCACGACCTGCGCGCCGTATTCCTCGGCGAGCGCGCCATACAGCCCGGCCTCGCCGACTTCGTCGTGGTCGAGCCAGACGCGCGCGAAGGCGAAACTGTTGATCGTGTGCGCCAGTACGCCGCGACTCTGCGCACGGCCATGATAGCCGAGCATGAATACGCCGTCGCACGGGGCATCGATACCGGCCATCATGCCGAGGTAACGGGGCTTGCCGAGGATGATCTGCGCCCGCGCATCCAGCAGATCCGGCAGCAGGTTGCGAAAGCCGCCGTGCGAATCGTTGACCACGACCTGCGTCGCGCCGCCGTCGAACGCGCCCTCGATGGCGGCGTTCGCTTCGGCCGTCATCCAGCGGCGCGCGCGCTCGTATTCGGGGTTGCCCTGGCGTGTCTGCTCGGGATGGAAAACGCCGGCGACGCCTTCGATATCGGCGGAAATAAGAAGGTTCATAGGAGTTCGCGCCAGTCCGGCGCCAGTTCGGTAAGGGCCTGACGGCGGTGTCCGTCGCGGCCTGTCACGCTCCGCGCGGACCAGAGCGCGTGGACGATGGCCTGCTCGACGGCTTCGGCCGTCGCGATGAAAAAGGGATCGAGCGCCGCCGGATGGATCAGCGCCGGCAGCGCATGGCGCGTCGGTGGCGCGTGCGACACCGTGTAGGCCGTCGAAAAGGCGAGTGCGATGTCGCCGCTGCCGTGTCCGTAGACCGAGCCGGTGCGCGCCAGTCCCGCGGCGGCGCGAGCGGCGATGCGCCGCAACTGGCGGTTATCGAGCGGTGCATCGGTGGCGATCACCATGATGATCGAGCCTTTTTCCGCTGGATCCGATGCCGATGTCGATGTCGACGATGCCGGTGTCGACGCCGCCGTCACGGGCGCCGCCGCGGCGAGACGCGCCGCGAGTTGCCGGCCCAACGGCGCGCCGCCCACCGTCAGCATCGGCAACCGGCCGAAGTTGGCCAGCACGAAGGCGCCGACGACGAAGCGCTCGCCGTCGATCGCGACCTGGCGCGACGCGGAGCCGATACCGCCCTTCAGATCGAAGCACGACATGCCGCGTCCCGCGCCGACGCTGCCCTGTGCGAACGTGGGTGCGGCGGCGTCGTGCGCGAGCCGGTAGTCCGCGCCGCGCACTGCCATCGCCTGCAGGTCGTTCAGGTAGCCGTCGTTGCATTCGAACACGAGCGGGTTCACCGTCGGCCACGATCGACCGATTTCCGGATTGCGCTCGCAGGCATGGCGGGTCTGCGCCTCGGCCAGCGCGCCGATGGCGAATGTATTCGTCAGCGCGATCGGTGTTTCGATCAGGCCGAGTTCGTCGAGTTGCAGCAGGCCGAGGCTCTTGCCGAAGCCGTTGATGACGGCGGCGGCGGCCGGTACCTTGGCGCGGAACGGGTCGCCAGGGTGCGGCCGGATCACGGTGACGCCGGTCTGGATGCCGCCGGCGTCGCGCGTATGGTGACCGACGGTGACGCCGGCCACATCGGCGATGGTCCCGAGCGGCCCGGCGGGCAGCGTACCGATGCGCGGCGCGTCGAATGTCCGCGATCCATGACCTGCCGCCGTTTCTGCTTGCGACGTCCGTTCCGCTCCCGGCGCCCCGCGCACCCCCATCGCGTCGGCCATGGGCGCCGTCATTTCTTCGCGAGCTTCGGGTCGAGCGCGTCGCGCAGGCCGTCGCCCAGCAGGTTGAACGCCAGCACCGTCAGAAAGATCGCGAGGCTGGGAAAGAGGGCCGTGTGCGGCGCGGTCATCATGTCGGCGCGCGCGTCGTTGAGCATCGCGCCCCACTCGGGCGTCGGCGGTTGCGCGCCCAGCCCGAGAAAGGACAGGCTCGCCGCCGTGATGATCGAGGTGCCGATGCGCATCGTGAAATACACGACGATCGACGACACCGTGCCCGGCAGGATGTGCCGGAAAATGATCTGCGCATCGGACGCGCCGATGCTGCGCGCCGCTTCCACGTAGGTCAGGTGCTTGAGCGTCAGGGTGTTGCCGCGCACCAGCCGCGCGAAGGCGGGCACGCTGAACACGGCGACCGCGCAGATCACGTTGACCATGCCGTTGCCGAGGATCGCCACCACGGCGATCGCGAGCAGGATGCCCGGGAACGCGAACAGCACGTCGGCCACGCGCATCGTGATGCGGTCCCACCAGCCTTCGTAATAGCCGGCCAGCAGACCGGCCACGGTGCCGATCACCGCGCCGATCGTCACCGACAGGATGCCGGCCGCGAGCGACAGGCGCGAGCCCACCAGCAGGCGGCTGAACACATCGCGCCCGAGCGAATCGACGCCGAACCAGTGGTGCGCCGACGGCGCGGCGTTGAGCGCGTCGTAATCGAAATAGTTTTCCGCGTCATACGGCGCGAGATAGGGCGCGAGCACCGCGACGATCACCAGGAGGACGATGAACACGCCGGCGAGGAGAGCGATCGGCTGCTGGCGGAAACGCCGCCAGAATTCCGCGCCCGGCGTGCGCACCACCATCGCCGCGGCCGACATGCCCGGGCCCTGCGCGGCGGCGGGCGCGTCGATGCGCGTCTGCACGTCGGCGGGGGACAGCGCCGCGGCGCGCGCGATCTCTCCGGCTTCGGTGCGGACCGGATTCAGATCGTGATCGACGGGCGTGCCCGGGTCATTCGTGGAAGGATTCATCTGCGTCTCACTTGAAACGAATGGTCGGATTGATGACCGCGTAGAGCACGTCGACAACCAGATTGATAAAGAGAAACTCGACCGAGAACAGCAGGACTTCGGCCTGCAGGATCGGGTAGTCGCGCATCGCCACCGCGTCGACCAGCAGGCGGCCGAGGCCCGGCCAGTTGAAAACCGTCTCGACGACGATCGAGCCGCCGAGCAGGAAGCCGAACTGCAACCCCATCATGGTCACCACCGGCACCAGCGCGTTGCGCAGGCAATGCTTGGCGACCACGCGCCATTCGCTCAGGCCCTTGGCGCGCGCCGTGCGCACATAGTCCTCGTGAAAGACGTCGACGAAGGCGCTGCGGGTGAAGCGCGCGAGCACCGCCGCCACCGCCGCGCCGAGGGTGATCGACGGCAGCACGTAGCTGCGCCAGCTGCCGTCGCCGATCACCGGAAACCAGCCGAGCTTCACCGAGAACAGCTGCATCAGCAGCATGCCGAGCGCGAACGCCGGAAACGAGATGCCGGACACCGCCAGCGTCATGCCGAGCCGGTCCGGCCAGCGGTTGCGCCACACCGCCGAGATCACGCCGATGACCATGCCGAAGACCACCGCCCATGCGAGGCTTGCGAGCGTGAGCAGCAGCGTCGGCATGAAGCGGTCGCCGATCTCCTGGCTGACCGGGCGCTTGGTGCGCGTGGACGTGCCGAAATCGCCGGTCAGCGCGTGCGAGACGAAGTGCGCGAACTGGCGGGGCAGCGGCTGGTCGAGACCGAGGTCGTGGCGCACCAGCGCGACCGTGGCCGCGTCGGCGTCGGGACCCGCCGCGAGCCGCGCGGGGTCGCCCGGAAGCAGATGGACGAAGAGGAACACCAGCACCCCGACGAGCACCAGGGTGAAGAGCAGACCGACGAGCCGTTTGGCGACAAAGTTCAACATCTGGAGAAAGTCATCCGGGGGTGCGTGGCGCGTGAAGCAAAGACGTGAAGCAGCGGCATGCGGCGGAGCCCGCGAGCGGGCCCCGCGCCGGCCTTTACTGTTTCAGCGCGATGTCGTTGAAATAGAAGGAGCCGTCGGGCATCACGTAGGCGCCGGTCAGACGCTTCGAGCGCGCGTAGACGACCTTCTCGGTGACCAGGAAGATCCAGGGCGCGTCGTTCCAGATGCGCTTTTGCGCGTCGGCGTAGAACGCGCCTTTCTTGGTCGGGTCGGTGGTCTTCAGCGCGTCGGTGAGGTCGGTGTCGACCGCGTCGTTCTTGTAGTACGCGGTGTTCATCAACTTCGGCGGAAAGGAGATCGACGCAAACAGCGGCGTGAGGCCCCAGTTCGCCTCGCCGGTCGACGAAGACCAGCCCGAGTAATACATGCGTACCGGCGCGGTGTCGGGGTTCTGCGCGCTCTCGACGCGTTCGACGCGCTGGCCGGCTTCCAAGGTTTGCACTTGAACCTTGACGCCGACCTGTGCCAGCTGCTGCTGTACGAACTGAATGGCCTTGACGGCTGTGGTGTAGGTATAGGCGGACCAGAGCGTGGCTTCGAAGCCGTTCGGATATCCCGCTTCCTTCAACAACGCGCGCGCCTTTGCCGGGTCATAGGGCCAGGGCCCCTGCTTGGTCGCGTTTTCCAGGCCTTCCGGCATGACGCCGACTGCCGGGGTAGCGTATCCGGAGAAGGCCACCTTCACCAGCGCATCCTTGTTGACCGCGTAGTTCAGCGCCTCGCGTACCTTCAGGTTGTCGAACGGTTTCTGATGCGTGTTGAGGCTGACATACCGGGCGATGATCGATGGCGCGGCGATGACGTCGACTTTCTGATTGGCCTTGAGGGCCGAAGCCTGCTCATACGGAATTTGATACGCGAAGTCCGCTTCGCCCGTCTGCATCAGCGCGGCGCGCGTGTTGTTGTCGATCACCGGCTTCCAGATGATGCCGTCGACCTTCGGATAGCCGGTGTGCCAGTAACCTGCGAACTTCTTCACGCTCAGGTCGTCGGACTGCTTCCACGACACCAGCTCGAACGGGCCCGTGCCCACCGGGTGGAAGGCGATGTCCTTGCCCCATTTCTTCAGCGCGGTCGGCGAGATGATCACGGCCGACGGGTGCGCGAGCGTGTTGATGAATGCCGAGAACGGATACTTCAACGTGAAGCGCACGGTGCTCGAATCGAGCACGTCGGTTTTCGCGATCACGCTGAAGAGGTTGTAGCGCTTGAGTTTGTTCGCCGGGTCGGTCACGCGGTCGAAGTTCGCCTTGACCGCGGCGGCGTC
The DNA here is from genome assembly GCF_026624755.1 of Robbsia betulipollinis. Lineage (NCBI taxonomy): Bacteria > Pseudomonadati > Pseudomonadota > Betaproteobacteria > Burkholderiales > Burkholderiaceae > Robbsia > Robbsia betulipollinis. The sequence continues at coordinate 228,757 of NZ_JAPMXC010000001.1, read as the reverse complement.
GAAATTCGTGCCGTCCTGGAACTTGACGTTCGGGCGCAGCTTGACGATGTAGGTGAGGCCGTCCGGACTCGATTCGTAGCCGGTGGCGAGCACGTCGTGCACCTTCATGTTCTGGTCGAAGCCGAACAGTCCTTCGTAGAAGGACTTCGCCACCGCGAGCGACAGCGTGTCGTTCGCATCGTAGGGGTCCATCGTCGTGAAGGTCGAAAACACGGCCATGACGGGTTCGTTGCCGGCTGCGAGCGCGCCATGCGTCACGCTCAGCGCCACGGCGGTCAGGATGCCGGCGGCGAGCGCCTTCAGCGCGAACGGCTGGCCGGCGCGCGCGGCGCGGCCGGCGGCGGGAGCGGATGAGCGGGCAGGAACAAGCAAGTGCGCAAGCGGATTCAACATGGTGCGATTCCCTGTGACATATGAAGTAGGTGATTCGGGACGGCGATTCGTTACGGCAATATCGATACTTCGGTTTCTGTACTGCGATTCGACGCTGTCATTCAGCATTGCGGTCCGAGGCAACGGTCCGAGGGCGCAATCTCAATAAGCGCCGCCGACCGCGTGGCGTGCGACGTAGTGCCCCGGCGCGACCTCGACCAGCGGCGCGACCTGGGGCGCGTCGCCGACATCCCGGATCGCGCTGGGAATCTCGTCGGCGGACAGCAGGCGCGGCGCGTGGCGGCGCGCCGGATCGGCGACCGGCACCGCGCTCATCAGCTTGCGGGTGTACGCGTGCTGCGGCGCTTCGAACACCGCGCGGCGCGGCCCGATCTCGACGATCTGTCCCAGGTACATGACGGCGACCCGATGGCTGATGCGCTCGACCACCGCCATATCGTGCGAGATGAAGAGGTAGGCCAGTCCCAGCTCGGCCTGCAGGTCGAGCATCAGGTTGACGATCTGCGCCTGCACAGAGACGTCGAGCGCGGACACGGATTCGTCGGCGATCACGACCTGCGGGTTGAGCGCGAGCGCGCGCGCGATCGCGATGCGCTGACGCTGGCCGCCGGAGAACTCGTGCGGATAGCGCCGCGCCGCGCTGGCCTGCAGGTCGACCCGTTCGAGCAGCCAGGCGACGCGTTTCTCGGCTTCGGCGCGGCTTGCGGCGCGGTGCACCAGCAACGGCTCCATGATCGAAAAACCGACCGTCTGGCGCGGGTTCAACGAGGCGAACGGATCCTGGAAGATGAACTGGATATGGCGGCGCAGCGCCTGCAGGGCGGGGCCGCGCAACGCCGAGATGTCCTGGCCCATGAAACGGATGCTGCCGCTCTGGCTGTCGACCAGACGCAGCAGCGAGCGCCCGGTGGTCGACTTGCCGCAGCCGGATTCGCCCACCAGGGCCAGCGTTTCGCCGGGATAGAGATCGAAGCTGACGTGCTCGACCGCGTGGACCTGGCGCGTGATGCGGCCGAAGAAGCCGGTCTTGACGGGAAAGCGCGTGACCAGGTCCCGGACCTCCAGCACCGGCGGCTTGCCGGCGTCGGCGGGCTGCGCGCGCGGTGCTGCATGCACGACGGGTGCGACGGGCGTGGCCGATGCTGCCGAAGCGGCGGATCCCATCGTCTCGCTCATGCGCAGCAGGTCGAAGCGTGCGGGCAGATCGGTGCCGTGCATCGCGCCCAGCTTCGGCACGGCGGCCAGCAGCGCCCGCGTGTACGGATGGGCGGGCGCGGCGAAGACCTGCGGCGCGAGGCCTTCCTCGACCTTCTCGCCCTTGTACATCACCAACACCCGGTCCGCCACTTCGGCGACCACGCCCATGTCGTGCGTGATGAAGATCACGCCCATCTGCATTTCGTCCTGCAGCGTGCGGATCAATTGGAGGATCTGCGCCTGCACGGTGACGTCGAGCGCGGTGGTGGGCTCGTCGGCGATCAACAGCGTCGGCTTGCACGACAAGGCCATGGCGATCATCACCCGCTGGCGCATGCCGCCCGAGAGCTGATGCGGATAGCGGGCGAAGACGTTGGCGGCCTCGGCGATGCGCACGCGTTCGAGCAGGCGCAGCACTTCGGTCTTCGCCTCGGCGGCGCTCTTGCCCTGGTGCAGCATGATCGCCTCGGCGATCTGGTCGCCGACCGTGAACACCGGGTTCAGCGAAGTCATCGGTTCCTGGAAGATCATCGAGACGTCGGCGCCGCGTACGCCGCGCAGCGCCGACGCGCTCGCGCTCGCCAGATCGAGCACCGCGCCGTCGTGGCGGCGCAGCCGCATGCTGCCGCCGTCGATGCGGCCGCCGCCGTGCTCGACGAGGCGCATCAGCGCGAGCGAGGTCACCGATTTTCCCGATCCGGATTCGCCCACGATCGCCAGCGTTTCACCGCGCGCCACCGTGAAGGACAGGTCGCGCACCGCGCGCACGGGGCCGCCCTCGGCGCGAAACGTCACGCTCAGTCCGTCGACCGCCAGCACGCGCGAGGCGGGGAAATCCGCGCGCGCGCGGTCGCCGGCGGCCGCGGCGGCCTGTCCGGAAACCGGCGGCGGGGTCTGCCGGAGACCGGCAACGCCCGCTGCAGGGGTGGCGTGGGCGGCGGCGTCGCGGCGGGGGGAGCGGTCTGGGGTCTGCACCGGGTGAAATCTCTCTTGCTGGACGATGGAATGGGGGCGGATCGGAGCGAAGGCGCGCGGCGGGACGTTCGGCGTCGGGGTCCGTTCAGGGTGGGGTCAGAGCCGATTCAGGGTTCGTCGCGGTAGATCGCGACGACGGGGCGTTCGCCCACCCGCGCATGGCCCCGGTACATGCCTTCGGTATTGAACGGCATCGCGATCCGGCCCCGTGCATCGACGGCGATCAACCCGCCGCGTCCGCCGATGGCCGCCAGCTTGCCGTCGATGACGTCGCGCGCGGCGGCGTCGAGCGGCGCGCCGGTATGTTCGATGCGGGCGGCGAGCGCATGTCCGGCGACGATGCGGATGAAATGCTCGCCGCTGCCGGTCGCCGATACCGCGCAGGTCGCGTCGTCGGCGTAGCATCCCGCGCCGATCAGCGGCGAGTCGCCGATGCGGCCCACGCGCTTGTTGGTCATGCCACCCGTGGAGGTGGCCGCGGCGACATGTCCCTGGGCATCGCAGGCGACCGCGCCAACCGTGCCGAACTTGCGGTCGGGATCGATCGGGGCGGCGGCAGGCACGGCGGCAAGCTTTTCGGCATCGTGGTCGAGCAGCATGCCGGCACTCGCCGCGCGGGCTGCCTGCCACTGCGTACGCCGCGCATCGGTGCCGAAGAAAGCGTTCGGCACGGTCTCGCAGCCCTGCGCCTCGGCGAAGCGTTCGGCGCCCGCGCCCGCGAGCAGGACATGCTCGCCCTGGCGCAGCACCGCGCGCGCGCACAGCACGGGGTTGCGCAGCCGCGTGACGCCCGCCACGGCGCCGGCGGCAAGCGACGCGCCGTCCATGATCGCGGCGTCGAGTTCGTGCGTACCGTCTTCGTTGAACACCGCGCCATGCCCCGCATTGAACAACGGACACTCTTCGAGCAGGCGCACCGCTTCGGTCACCGCGTCGAGCGCGCTGCCGCCGGCGGCGAGAATCGCCTGGCCCGCTTCGAGCACGCTTCGCAGTGCCGCGCGGTACGCGATTTCCGCCGTCGCCGACATCGCGGCGCGCACCAGCGTGCCGGCGCCACCGTGAATGACGATGACCGCTGGGTTGGCGGGCGCCGCCTGGCGGAGTGCGTCCGGCGCGTCCTGCGCCTGTTGCGCCTGTCGCGCGTCTGGGTGCCCCACTGCCTGGTTCATTGCGTCGGTAATCCTGTCGGTCATTTCGTGACACCTGGCGGCTGCCGCCGTGGCGCGATGCGGGAGCCGGCGGCGCGGCGGTTCGTTTCCGATGCCGCCGCGGACGTCGCGCGGGCGCTCTCCGGGACCGGCTGCTGCACCAGCCAGGGCAACACCGACTCGGTGAGATCGGTGGCCGCGCGGACCGCGTCGTGGCTGCGGTGCGCGGCCAGGTCGCACAGCGCCTCGATCACCGTCAGCACCGCCGCATCGGAATTGGCGGCGAGCTGGCGCGTCGAACGGATGAACAGCGACACCTGCGCAAGCGCGGCGAGCGGCGACACGGGGCAATCGGTCAGCGCGAAGATCCGCACCCCGCGCTTGGCCGCGTAGCGGGTCAGCGTCACGGTGTCGGCCGAGTAACGCGGAAATCCGATCGACAGCAGCACGTCCTCGCGCCCCGCGCTCGACAGCCGCCGCGCCGCGTGCGAAGGGCCGCCCAGCAGCGCCAGCGACTGGATGTCGGGGCAGTAGGGGGTGAAGCCGTGCTCGGTCAGGCCCGCGAGGAAGGCGCTCGCGCCATATCCCAGAACATGCACCCGGCGCGCGCCCAGCATCGCATCGACGATCGTCGTGCAGGCCGCCGGGTCGAGCGCGAGCCGGGTCGTCTCGATATTGTTCACGCTCTGCGCGAGCGACGCGTCGAGCAGGCCATCGCGGCCCGGCGCGCTCGCCTGCGCGCTGTTCTGCGCGCGCCGCAGGCGTTCGACCGGCGCCAGATTGGCCTCGTAACCGCGGACCAGAGCGCCTCTGAACGACGGATAGCCATCGAAACCGAGCGCGCGCGCGAACCGGTTCGCCGTGGCCGCCGACGCGCCTGCCGCCACGGCGAACTCGTCGATGCTCATCGTCGCGGCGCGGAACATGTTGTCCTGGACGAAGTTCGCCATCCGGCGCTGCACCGGCGTGAGCGACGCAGCCGTGGCGATCGTGCGCAGAATCGAGTTCTCGGTGTCGAGGGGCGGAGACGGGGGCGGCATGTAAGTTCTATGTAATCTTGAAAATATTCTTGCACGGAAAAAATATTATGAAAATATCTTTTCGACATTCCGCAACGATCCTCCACGGAATACGCCCGTCTTATCCGGAGAGAAGGTTTTTTTCGACTGATTTTTCAGTCGTTTGGCGGAATAAACGGGGAATTGGAAGAGGTTTACAAACAACGCCGCCGATTCTCATGAAGCGGGAATGGGGATTCGCCGCCCGGGCTGTTGCTTTCCGCCCCGCGACCGATTGGCGCCGCGACGGAAAACCGCAGCTTGGACGTATAATCCAGGCGTTTTCCCACAATACAAGCCGAGGCACATCATGGTTCAGATGTCACGGCGCCAGTTCCTAAAAGTAACGGGCGCCACACTGGCCGGTTCAAGCATGGCGATGCTCGGGTTTGCTCCCCAGCAGGCGCTTGCTGAAGTGCGTCAGTACAAGCTGTCGCGCACGACCGAAACTCGCAACACCTGCACCTACTGCGCAGTAGGATGCGGCATTTTGATGTACGGTCTGGGCGACGGCGCGAAGAACGCCACGGCCAGCATCATCCACATCGAGGGCGACCCCGATCACCCCGTCAATCGCGGCACGCTGTGCCCGAAGGGCGCAAGCCTGATCGATTTCGTCCACAGCGCGAGCCGGTTGAAAGTGCCGGAATACCGGGCCCCGGGTTCCGACAAGTGGCAACCGATCTCGTGGGACGACGCGTTGAACCGCATCGCCGCGCTGATGAAGGCGGACCGCGACGCGAACTTCGTGGAAAAGAACGAGAAAGGCCAGACGGTCAACCGATGGTTGACCACCGGCATGCTGGCGGCCTCGGCGAGCAGCAACGAAGTGGGCTACCTGACGCACAAGGCGATCCGGGCGACCGGCATGCTGGCGTTCGACAACCAGGCGCGTGTCTGACACGGTCCGACGGTGGCAGGTCTTGCCCCGACGTTTGGCCGTGGAGCGATGACGAACCATTGGGTCGACATCAAGAATGCGGACGTGATCCTGGTGATGGGCGGCAACGCCGCAGAAGCGCATCCCTGTGGGTTCAAGTGGGTGACGGAAGCGAAGGCGCACAACAAGGCGCGTCTGCTGGTCGTCGACCCGCGCTTCACCCGTACGGCATCGGTCGCGGATTTCTACGCCCCGATTCGTACCGGCTCGGACATCGTTTTCCTCGGCGGGGTGATCAACTACCTGCTGACGAATGACAAGATCCAGCACGAGTACGTGAAGAACTACACCGACATGCCGTTCATCGTCAGTGAGGCTTTCCAGTTCACGGACGGCATCTTCTCGGGCTACGACGAGAAGGCGCACAAGTACGACAAGACGACCTGGGACTACGAGAAGGACGACCAGGGCTACGCGAAGGTCGACATGACCATGCAGCACCCGCGTTGCGTCTACAACCTGATGAAGGCGCATTACGCGCGCTACACGCCCGAGAAGGTCGAGAGCGTGTGCGGCACGCCCAAGGCCAAGTTCCTCGCCGTGTGCGAGATGCTGGCGACCACGGCCCGTCCGGACCGCGCCGGCACGATCCTGTACGCGCTGGGCTGGACGCACCATTCGATCGGTGCGCAGATCATCCGCACCGGTGCGATGGTGCAGCTGCTGCTGGGCAACATCGGCATCGCCGGCGGCGGCATGAACGCGCTGCGGGGTCACTCGAACATCCAGGGCCTGACCGACCTGGGCCTGATGTCGAACCTGCTCACCGGCTACATGACGCTGCCGACGGAGAAGGAGCAGGAGTACGAGGACTACATCAAGGCGCGCGCCGCGCAGCCGCTGCGGCCGAACCAGTTGAGTTACTGGAAGAACTACCGCAGCTTTTTCGTCAGCCTGATGAAGACCTGGTACGGCGACGCCGCGACCAAGGACAACAACTGGGGCTACGACTACCTGCCCAAGCTCGACAAGTCGTACGACCTGCTGCAGGCGTTCGAACTGATGCACCAGGGCAAGATGAACGGCTACATCTGCCAGGGCTTCAACCCGCTGGCGTCGGCGCCGAACAAGCAGAAGAGCACGGAAGCGCTGTCGAAGCTGAAGTGGCTCGTGATCATGGATCCGCTGGCCACCGAAACGTCCGAATTCTGGGCGAACCACGGCGCGCTCAACGACGTCGACCCGAGCAAGATCCAGACGGAAGTGTTCCGCCTGCCGACGACCTGCTTCGCCGAGGAGCGCGGATCGGTGACGAACTCGGCCCGCTGGCTGCAATGGCACTGGCAGGGCGCGCAGCCGCCGTGGGAAACGCGCAGCGACCTGGAAATCATGTCGGGCCTGTTCCTGCGCATGCGCGCGGCGTACAAGAAGGACGGCGGCAAGTATCCGGACCCGATCACCAAGCTGACGTGGACCTATCTCCAGCCGGAAAGCCCGACGCCGGAAGAGCTGGCGATGGAGTACAACGGCCGGGCGCTGGCGGATATCAAGGACCCGAAGGATCCGACCAAGATCCTCGCGAAGGCCGGCGAGCAGTTGCCGTCGTTCGCGCTGCTGCGGGATGACGGCACGACGACCAGCGGCTGCTGGATCTATTGCGGCGCGTGGACGAAGGCCGGCAACCAGATGGGTCGTCGCGACAACTCCGACCCGAGCGGCATCGGCAACACGCTGAACTGGGCGTGGGCCTGGCCGGTCAATCGGCGGATCCTGTACAACCGCGCATCCTGCGACGTGGCGGGTCAGCCCTTCGACGCGCGGCGCAAGATCATCGGGTGGAACGGCAAGACGTGGAGCGGCATCGACGTGCCGGACTACAAGGTTGACGAGCCGCCCGAGACGGGCATGGGGCCCTTCATCATGAATCCGGAGGGTGTCGCACGGTTCTTCGCGCGCGACGGGCTGGCCGAAGGGCCGTTCCCCGAGCATTACGAACCGTTCGAGACGCCGGTGGGTTACAACCCGATGCATCCGAACAATGCGCTGGCGCTGAACAACCCGGCGGCGCGCGTGTTCCCGGACGATCGGGCCGCGTTCGGCAAGAAGGAGCAGTTCCCGCACGCCGCCACGACCTACCGTCTCACCGAGCACTTCCACTACTGGACCAAGCACGCGAAGCTGAACGCGATCGTGCAGCCGGAGCAGTTCGTCGAAATCGGCGAGGATCTGGCCAAGGAGGTCGGCGTGATCGCGGGCGACCGGGTCAAGGTGAGTTCGAACCGGGGGTCGATCGTCGCGAAGGCGGTGGTCACCAAGCGGATCAAGGCACTGATGATCGAGGGCAAGAAGGTCCAGCACGTGGGCATCCCGATTCACTGGGGATTCAAGGGCGTCGCCAAGGCAGGCTACCTCGCCAATACATTGACCCCGGTCGTGGGGGACGGGAACTCGCAGACACCGGAGTTCAAGTCCTTCCTGGTGAAGGTCGAGAAAGCTTAATGCGCGAGGAATCCTGAAATGGCATTGCAATCGTTGGATATCAAGCGTCTCTCCGCGACGACCGTGCAGCCTCCCGAGGCGCGCACGCCCGTCACTGGTTCGGTCGCCAAGCTGATCGATGTATCGAAATGCATCGGCTGCAAGGCGTGCCAGACCGCGTGCATGGAATGGAATGATCTGCGCGACGACATCGGCATCACAACGGGTGAGTACGACAACCCGCGCGACCTGAGTCCGCAGTCCTGGACCGTGATGCGTTTCTCGGAATACGAGAACGCGTCGGGCGATCTCGAATGGCTGATCCGCAAGGACGGCTGCATGCACTGCGAGGACCCGGGCTGCCTGAAAGCCTGCCCGTCGCCCGGCGCCATCGTGCAGTACACGAACGGCATCGTCGACTTCCACGAGGAAAACTGCATCGGTTGCGGCTATTGCATCAGCGGCTGCCCGTTCAACATTCCGCGGATGTCGAAGAAGGACAACCGGGTGTACAAGTGCACGCTCTGTTCGGACCGCGTCGCCGTCGGCCAGGAACCCGCGTGCGTGAAGACCTGCCCGACCGGCGCCATCATGTTCGGTACCAAGGAAGACATGAAGGTGCAGGCCGCGGACCGGATCGTCGACCTGAAGGAGCGCGGTTTCGAGAACGCGGGTCTGTACGACCCGCCGGGCGTGAGCGGCACGCACGTGATGTACGTGCTGCATCACGCGGACAAGCCGTCGCTGTATCACGGTCTGGCCGACAATCCGCGCATCAGCCCGATGGTGCGGGTCTGGAAGGGCATCGCCAAGCCGCTCGCGGTGGCGGGCATCGCCCTGACCGCCCTGGCCGGCTTCTTCCACTACACGCGCATCGGCCCGAACGAGACGCATGAAGAGGATGAGGAAGCGGCCCTGGCCGAGGCGGACGCCGCGCATATCCGCACGCATCGGGAAAACGACAAGGAGATCGTGGAATGAGCCAGCTCGACGATGGTCACAAGCCGCACGGCGAACCGTTGGTGGTGCGCTACACGGCGAACGAGCGGAGCAATCACTGGCTTACCGCGATCACTTTCGTGATCCTGGCGCTGTCGGGCCTGTCGTTGTTTCACCCGTCGATGTTCTGGTTGAGCGCGCTCTTCGGCGGCGGCCAGTGGACGCGCATCCTGCACCCGTACGTGGGTGTCGTGATGTTCCTGTCGTTCTTCGGTCTGGTGTTCCGCTTCTGGCACCACAACATGCTCGACCGCAGCGACGTCCAGTGGATGAAGCAGATCGGCGACGTGCTGACCAACCGCGAGGAGAAGCTGCCGCGCATCGGCCGTTACAACGCCGGTCAGAAGCTGCTGTTCTTCGCGCTGGTCGCCTGCATGCTGGTGTTGCTGTTCTCCGGCATCGTGATCTGGCGGCAATGGTTCTCGGTGTACTTCGGTATTCCGATCATCCGCCTCGCGGCGCTCGCGCACGCGGCCGCGGCTTTCGTGCTGATCACCTCCATCGTCGTGCATATCTATGCCGCGATCTGGATCAAGGGCTCGATCGGCGCGATGGTGAAGGGCACCGTGACGCTGGGCTGGGCGCGCAAGCATCACCCGCGCTGGTTCGACGACATTATCAAGAAGAATCGCTGATGTGATTCGGCCGGCGTGAAGCCGCCGGACGAAAGGGGCCGCCGACCCGCAGCGATGCGGATCGGCGGCCTTTTTCATGAGATGCCCGGCTGCATGCCGGGCCGTACATGGGTTAGGATTGAGCGTCCGGCGTCGTTCCGCGGCGCCGGTGACGCGTGGTTTCCAAGAAAGGTGTTGTCGTGCAACGTATCCTAGAAGCAGGTCAGATCGAATCGCTCGATCATTCATCCATTCCGCGCGTGCGCCTGCCGGAGCGCTATGGCGCGTTCGGCGCACGGGCGACGCGCATGCGCCGGCTCGCCGCGAACAGCGTGGCGGGCATTCCCGTCGAACCGGCGTTGGGCGGCTACCTGAATCTGATGGGCCGGCTCGCCGACGCGCAGCAGGGCGTCCTCAACGGGCTGACCGACTCCGACGTCGGGCCGCTCGACCACGACATGATCGCCCGCTCGCAGGCGCATTCGATGCCGGTGTTGCCGGCGTCCGGCCCGCGGCAGGCGAGTTGGCACGTGGTTTTCGACCGGCTGCTGGGCGCGCTGACCGCTGCGGCGGACGCAGCAGGCGCAAACGGTGCCGACTCGCCCCTCGGCACGACGCTACGCGCATTGCAGGCCTTGTCGCCCGCCGAGCGCGACGCCGCGGCCGACGCCGTCCTGACGGGCCTGGCCGCGCCCGACGCGGCCACGGCGCCGTTTCTGTTCGCCGCCCTGCAGGTCTGGTGGACCGAGCGCGCCAGCCGTCTCCAGGTCACTGATATTCCGTACATGGAACATCCCGGGCTGTGTCCGGTATGCGGCTCGCAACCCGTCGCGAGCGTCGTGCGCATCGGTGGCGCGTCCCAGAATTACCGCTATCTGCAATGCGGCCTGTGCACGACCGAATTCCACATGGTGCGCGTGAAGTGCACGAATTGCGAATCGACGGACACCATTTCCTATAACGGCATCGTCGAGACCGGCGCCCCCGACGTGATCGAGGACGCCGGCGCGCCCGGCGGCAAGCGCCCGGCGGCCGACCCCGCGAAGTTCGCCAAAGCCGAGACCTGCGGCAAGTGCCACTGCTACCGGAAGATCTTCTACCAGGAGCACGATTACGACACCGAGCCGCTTGCCGACGATCTCGCCAGCCTGTCGCTGGACGTGCTGATGACCGAGGCGGGCTACGAACGGATCAGCGGCAATCCTCTCTTCTGGCTCGATGACGCGACTTCCTGACGCCGCCGCGGTCCCCGTGGCCGGACCCGTGACGCCGGCGCACGCAGCCGACGGGGCGTCCGTGCCGAGCGCGTCTGCCACGCGCAGCGCCGCCGCGCGCATTCCTTCCGTCGAGCGGGTGATCGCCTTTCCCGCGCTCGCGCCCTCGATCGCCCGGCACGGACGCACGCGCGTTCTCGCGGTGATTCGCGACGCGCTCGCCGCGCGGCGCGAACAATTGACGCGCGAATCGCGGGGCGAGGCGGCAAGTGCGACCCGCGGACCCGTGCCGGGCGCGGGTGCCGTCCCCGCGACGTCGGATGTGGCCTCCGACACGATGCCCGGCGCGGCGCGGGACGCCATGCTGGAGGCGGTCGTCACCGACGTCCAATGGCGGCTCGCCGCCGCCGCCGTGCCGCGTCTGCGTCTCGTCTTCAACCTCACCGGCACGGTCCTGCACACCAATCTCGGCCGCGCGCTGTTGCCCGATGTCGCGGTCGAATCGGTCGTCGCCGCGCTGCGCGCGCCGGCGAATCTCGAATTCGATCTCGAGACCGGCGGGCGGGGCGACCGCGACGACCTCGTCGCCGACCTGATCTGCGAACTGACCGGCGCCGAAGCCGCCACCGTCGTCAACAACAACGCCGCCGCGGTCCTGCTGATGCTCGGCACGCTCGGCGTGGACCGGGACGTCGTCGTCTCGCGCGGCGAACTGGTCGAGATCGGCGGTGCGTTTCGCATTCCCGACATCATGAACCGCGCGGGTGCGCGGCTGGTCGAGGTCGGCACCACCAACCGGACCCACCTCGCCGACTACGCACAGGCGATCGGCCCGACCACCGCCATGCTGATGAAGGTGCATTGCAGCAATTACGCGATCACCGGCTTCACCAAAAGCGTCGAACTCGACGAGCTCGCGCCGCTCGGCCGTCAGCACGGCGTGCCCGTCGTCGTGGATCTCGGCAGCGGCACGCTGATCGACCTCTCCGCCTACGGGCTCGCCCGCGAACCCACCGTCGCCGAGACCATCGCCGCCGGTGCCGACCTGGTCACCTTCAGCGGCGACAAACTGCTGGGCGGCCCCCAGGCCGGCATCATCGTCGGTCGGGCCGACCTGATCGCCCGGATCAAGAAAAACCCGCTCAAGCGCGCGCTGCGCGTCGGCAAGCTCACGCTCGCCGCGCTCGAACCCGTGCTCGCGCTGTATCGCGAACCGGAATTCCTGGCCGAGCGGCTCACGACCTTGCGCCTGCTCACGCGCGACGCGGCGCACATCCGCGCGCAGGCCGACACGCTTGCGCCCGCGATGCAGCGCGCACTGGGCGAGGACTGGACCGTGAGCGTCGAACCGGTGTTCAGCCAGATCGGCAGCGGCGCGTTGCCGGTCGAATCGCTCCCCAGTTGCGCGCTCGCGATCCGGCGTGCCGCCGGGCGCCGCACCGGCCCCTCGCTCAACCGTCTTGAAAAAAACCTGCGCGAACTGCCACGCCCGGTGATCGGCCGTATCGCGCAGGACGCGCTCGTGCTCGACCTGCGTTGTCTCGAAGCGCGGGAGCAGGACGCCTTCGTGGCGCAACTCGGCGGGCTGGCGCCCGCATCCACGCCGACGCCCCCCGGAGCCGCGCGATGATCGTCGGCACCGCGGGCCATATCGATCACGGCAAGACCACCCTGACGCGCGCACTCACCGGCGTCGACACCGACCGTCTCAAGGAAGAAAAAGCGCGCGGCATCTCGATCGAACTCGGATATGCGTATCTGGACCTCGATCGCGACGGCGACGGCGACGGCGCGCGCGACCCGTCGTCCGCCGACGCCATCCTCGGCATCATCGACGTGCCCGGACACGAACGGCTCGTCCACACCATGGCGTCCGGCGCCACCGGCATCGATTACGCGCTGCTCGTCGTCGCCGCCGATGACGGCGTCATGCCGCAGACGCGCGAGCACCTTGCGATCCTCGCGCTGCTCGGCGTCTCGGCCGGCGCGGTCGCCATCACGAAAAGCGACCGCGTCGATGCCGCCCGTCTGCACGCCGTGCGCGGCGAGATCGCCGCCCTGCTGGCCGACACGCCGCTCGCCGACGCGACCCTGTTCGAAACCGCCGCGAACCGCCCCGGCGACCCCGGCACGCACGCCCTGCTCGCGCATTTGCGCGGCGCCGCCCGGCACTGGCGCCGCCGCCACGACGACGGCCTGTTTCGGCTCGCCATCGATCGCGTCTTCACATTGCCCGGGCAGGGCACCGTCGTCACCGGCACCGTCTTCGCCGGGCGCGTGGCCGTCGGCGAAACCCTCGATCGCGTTCCCGAGACCGCCGGCGCGCTGCCCGTGCGCGTGCGCAGCATCCATGCGCAGAATCGTCCCGCCGCGCTGGGCTACGCGGGGCAGCGCTGCGCGCTCAACCTTGCCGGCGCCGAGCGCGACGCTTTGCGGCGTGGGGACTGGATCGTCGACCCCCGTCTGCGCGCGACGTCTCTGCGCCTCGATTGCTCGCTGACGCTGCTGGCGGATGCCGGTTTGACGTTGTCGCACTGGTTGCCCCTGCACGTTCATCTGGGCAGCGGACACCATGTCGCCCATCTCGTATTGCTCGACGACGCGCCGTTCGCCGCCGGGCGGCAGGGCCGCGTGCAGCTGGTCTTCGACACCCCCATCAGCGCGGTGCCCGGCGACCGTTTCATCGTGCGCAACGCGCAGGCGACGCGCACCGTGGGGGGCGGGCGCGTCCTCGACCCGTTCGCACCCGCACGGCGGCGGCGCTCGGCGGCGCGTCATGCCTGGCTCGATGCCATGGAAAGCCTCGTCGCCACCGGTCGGATCGACGCGCTGCTCGCCGAGTCCGGCGACGGCCTCGCGACGGACGTCCTCATGCATCTCACCGGCTTGCCGCTGGCAGCCATCGCCTTGCCCGCGGACGCGGTGCGGCTTGCGCCGCGTGGCGAGCCGCACGCCGACGGCTGGCTCTTCGACGCTGCGCGTTGGGCGGATCTCACCGCGCGCATGCAGGCGACACTCGCGCAATACCACCTGAAGGTACCGGACGAGCAGGGCGTCGAACTCGCGCGGTTGCGACGCATGGTCGCTCCGCTCGCCGCCGATGCACTCTGGCGTGCCGCCGTTCAGCAGTGGTTGCGCGCGGGCGACGTGGCATTGTCGGGCCCCTGGCTGCATCTTTCCGAGCACGCGCTGCGGCTCGATCCCGCCGACGAAGCGCTGGCCGCGCGGCTGCTGCCCCGTCTCGTCGCGGGTGGGTTCGATCCGCCCTGGGTACGCAATCTGGCCACGGCGGAAAGCGTCGACGAAGAAACCGTCCGCACCGTCCTGCGCAAGCTCGCGCGTCAAGGCCAGGTGTATCAGGTCATACGCGATCTTTTTTACGACCGGGCGCGTGTCGTGGCGCTCGCGCGCCTCGTCGCGACCGTCGCGGCGGAAGCGCCGAACGCCGACGTGTCCGCGGGCGCCTATCGCGACGCCACCGGCCTCGGCCGCAAGCGCGCGATCCAGGTGCTGGAGTTCTTCGATCGTGTTGGCTATACTCGGCGGCACCGCGACGCGCATCTGCTGCGGGTGGATAGCCGGTGGCTGGCATTGCTGGATGCCGGCGACGGGAGCGAGGATGGCTTGGTCGTCTCGCTCACATGATCCGGCAGGTGGGTTTGGGTAGCACGACCGGACGCGGTGCGTCCCGTGTTATCTTTCAAAAGGGACCGGGCCGCCGGTAGCGGTCCCTTGTCTCGGATTCAGGGAGGGCATCCGCATCCGGTGGTGCGGCCGGGCTTCAAACCCGGTTGGGGGCGTCAGCCGCTCCCATGTAGGTTCGACTCCTGCTGCCTTCCGCCATAAGGCTTTCAGCGTTTTCAGAACGCTCTGAAACCAGTCAAAAAAGGTCAGGGGTGTGGGTTTTTCTGCCTTAAAAGCAAAACTTCGCCTCACTTCCCACCTATCTTATTCACCGCTTCGGCCAGTTTGCCCGTTACCAAATGGGCATACCGTTTTGCCGGTATGGTGGTTTCGTGACCGAGCACCGCGCCGACCGTGTGCAAGTCACTCCCCACAGCCATCATTTCCAACGCCGCGCTACGATTTCTCTGAAATATGGACGCGCGCTTTTACCTCCTTCCATCCGCTGCTCCCGTCCTCGAAGTGCGTTGGGACAGGGCAATGGCGGCGCGCTCGACCACGATCAGTTCCTGCATTTTCGCGTCGCGTCCGGCTCGGCGGTTTCAGCGTGCGTCATGACACTCTCGGCGACGACGAACGCCCGTCGTCACTCGCGGCGGCGGATGCCGTCGATCGGAAGGGGGATCATTTTCCCACTGTGCCGGTCGTCCCTGCCGTTGAAACCGAGTGCCCACCTGTCGTGCTGGAATGCCCGCCGCACGCGTGCCCCACGACGCAGACGGCGATGCCTGTCGCGAGTACAAGCAACGGCACTGCGGCCAGCTTCGGATCGCCCAGCGCGGCAGCAGCAACCGCCCCGCGCGGTGTCTCCATGGAAACCGGCGCGATCGCTGCCGGGACGACCGGATCCGGTACCGCTGCCACTGCCGGCGCAGCAGAAAGCAGCGACATGGCTGCCGGAACTGGCGGGATCACTTCGGCCGGATCCGACGCGTCGGCCACTGCCGGCACGGAAAGCGGCGGCACGGCTGCCGGCAGCGATTCAAGCGTACATCCACCCCCGGGCGCTGGCTTGCGCAACACGGCGGGCACGTGGTGCCGATGAATCGGATGGTGAGGCGCATAGCTGATCCCCGCTGCCGGGCGTTTCGCCAGAACCGTCGGCGCAGCGTCGGCGCACGTAGTCAGGCCTTCGTCGGCGTGCGCCGCGCCGGCGTACATCACCGCGCCGACAGCCAGGGCCAGGCCGACGCCAATCATCCAGGCCTGCGCCGGTAGGGTGGCCGTGTGGTGAACCGCCGGCGCGCTGGGTACGCGCACCTTGATGCGCTGACGCGCCAGGTTTGCAGATCGAGTGATGTTCATCATGTCAGACTCCGGCGCCCCGGCAGTACGCCGGCGCAGATGCGGCGAGCATGCCGCTCGCAGTGGTGTGGGCAGCGCAGCGGTCGGCGCTTGCTCACGAAACGCCGATCTTCAATCGTTTCTTCGAGCAGGACAGTGCGGACGCGCTCATAGCGGGCGTGCGCGACTTGCATCGCCTCGGCGTGAACCGGGAGGAGGTGGACCGGTGGCAGTCGACTCGGGCGAGAGTTGCCCGGCCAAAGAGGGCGCTTCTCGATGACGCGCCAGAAATTCCGACGGTGGTAGCCGTCATGAGCAGGGCGGCCACGACGGCAGTCAGCGCTTGGCCGATGGCGATTTCCATGTCGGACGCCGGTCGGTACCGGGAAGCGCAACCCAGGCATCGCAGGATTCGCGCGACACCGAACGTCGGAAATCAGGCGATGCACGGCGTTTCGGGACGCATTCGGCGCAGTTCGTGCGCGAAGCGAGCAGCGTCGCGGGTGCACTCAAATGGCCCGAATCAAGGTCGCGCTGGTGAAGGACTGGCACAGCGCCAAAAAGTGGGCGTCCGTCCGTCTCGCCGCGGGGCTCACGCTGCCATACGGGCTGCCGGCCACGGTGGCGCCCTGGATCGGGTCTCTGTCGGATCGCTGACCCGATTGACGCCGACACTGCCGCGTGTGGCACACCCACCGCAAAATAGCGATGCTGATGCGGAAAAACAACATTATTGAAAAAGCGCAATCAGTCTGGCCATGCTGGAGGCGGTCGCACGCATCACGGACGCGGTCGAGCGCGAGTATGGGGTGTTGCACGTGCCTGATCCGAATGTCACCTTGGTTGGGGCGCACCGGTTCGGGGAGCGCCTGCGATCGCTCTGGGTGAAGACCAAGTTGTCGCAGGTGGTGCTGACAGACATGATGGCCAATATGCTGTGTTTGTATACAGCATATTGATGGGAGAGCCCTCGATCGATGGCAGATCCGGTTATTCCCCGGACGGGCGGCAAACCCCGATTTGCCCAGCACATCGTCTCCCCGGTTCCCGCGGAATAAATGCTACGTCGAGGTGTCTGCTGGCGGCGCCGCGCTGTTTTTCCAGCGTCCGCCGGCCGGTATTTTTAGCCTCTCGCGCGATGAGGGTCCGACAACGTCGATAATGGCCATTGCGGAATGTGGGGTGTCGCAACCCCATGATCTTTATATATCGATAGATGGGCTTCAAACCCGATTGGGGTGTCAGCCGCTCCCATGCAGGTCCGACTCCCGCCGTCCTCCACCACCATTACCCCGACGTTCAATCCAGCGAACGCCGTCCCGTCTCTTCCAGCATCGACACCGCGACCAAAGAAACCATCACGCAAACGATCATGTACCACGCCGGAGCCATCGTATTGCCCGTCACGCGAATCAGCCACGCCACCACGAGCTGCGCGGTTCCGCCAAATAACGAGACGGCGACGGCATAGGCGCTGGCGAGATACCCCGCGCGCACGTGTTTCGGAAAATTCTCCGGCATCAAGGCATAGGCCGGCGCGGATCCCATCGTGTAAAAAAACATCAGTAACACGATCAGCGCGGTGACGACGCCTGCCGAAGGGAAATGATTCATCAACCAGAAACTCGGATACAACAGCACGATCAAGGCGGTCCGGCCAAAAATCGTCAGCGGCTTGCGGGCCTTCATCCTGTCGGACAGCGCGCCCCAAAGCGGGCACATCAGCAGCGATATCAGCGGGGCGGCGGTGGCGACGAGCACCGTGGTCTTGCGGGGCAGGTGCAGATACTGAATCGCATAGGTGGGGATGTAATACATCATCACGTAGGTCGCGACCGTCATCCCCATGATCGCGAATACCGTCAGGAACCATTTCTTCACCAGCGCGGGTTCGAGCGTTGAACGCGCACCCGAGGCTTCCCTTGCCGGTTCCTCGGCGAGGTGCCGGCGCAGGTAGATGCCGACCGGCATGATCAGCGTGCCTATCAGAAAAGGGACGCGCCAGCCCCAGTCCAGCAATGCCTCGCTGCTCAACCGGTAGGTGAGGATCGCGGCCAGACCGGACCCCATCAGCGCGGCGGCGCCCTGGCTGGCCAATTGCCAGCTCGCCCGGAAGCCGCGACTGCCGGCCGCGCCCGTCTCCAGCAGCGTCGCGGTCGCCGCACCGAATTCGCCGCCCTGCGCGAAGCCTTGCAGCAACCGCGCGCCGATGATGATGACCGGCGCGGCAAGACCGATGGTGGCATACGTGGGCGTCAGGCCAATGATGGCGGAACCCAGCGCCATCAGCGCGATCGTCAGCGTCAGCGCGGCGCGGCGCCCCCGGCGGTCCGCGTAATGACCCAGCACGAATCCGCCGACCGGGCGCGCCACGAAGCCGATCGCAAAGGCCGATAGCGCAAGCAGCGTCGACACCACGGGGTCCGTCGCGGGGAAAAACAGCTTGGCGATCGTCAGCGCGAAGAAGCTATAGACAGTGAAATCGTAGAATTCGAGCAGATTGCCCGCTACCGCGGCAGCGACGATGCGCCGCTGCGAAACGGTGCTTGTTCGCGGTCCACCGCGGTGGACGCGATTGTCGTCGTAATTGTCTGGAAAGGATTTCATGGTCATTCGATACATTGTCGAGCGCGGTGGCGATCCGGTCCGGATGGCCACCGTTGACCCAAGGATGCACAGTGTGTCAGAGGCGGGGGAAAAAAATAAAAGAAAAGCCTTTCATGGCGTCATGGATGTTTTACGCTATACCCATCCACAAGGGGCCGATCATGACGCCAGACGAGGTGCTGCAGCGATTTGCCGAGCAATACGTCACGGGGGCGATGCCTCTCGACGAAGCGACGAGCAGCCTGGCGGAGTGGGTCTCGGCCAACGAGAATCGGTTGACGTCGCGCGACCTGGCAGTGTTCCACGCCGTGGGCGGCGCGATATTCGACTGGGCGATCGCCGAGAAAATGCGTAGTCAGAAGTATTCAGGCATCGCGGCGGACATGCTGATCGCCTTGATCAGGCGCCGGATATGAAGCAGCCGAACCGGTCGTTTTTTTGGTGCCGGCTCCTCATGCCGCCTTTTTAATCCGCGCAATGGGCGACGATATCTGCCAGTTCGCCCACCCTCAGGGCATTGTCCTGCACTTTGGAACGGCGCACCGTCACGCGCGATCCGCGTCCTTCCTCGATTATGTCTATCCGATAATAGTTCTGATAGTGGGAACCGTCATCGCCACCCAGTGTCAACCGGGTGACGCCGAAATCGATGTCGGGGAAGTTGCCCAGATCGCTGCCGAATCTCGAAAGATTGTAGGAAAGGCAGGCGGCCACTTGCGCGCGGGACTTTGCACTGTCGCGCTGAAAGGTCGGCGGCGCCTTCTCGATTTGTTCGAAAGTGTCCCCGCCGCATCCGGAGAGTGTCAAGGCCGCGCTCCCCATCACGAGCAGCGCGCCCAAAAACGAACGCTTCATTTCTGGCTTTCCTGGTCAAAATCGCGATCATATACTGCTCCGCTACCAAAATTCCGAGGTGGTAATGGAGGGTAACGAATAATACGACGAAAATATCGCGAAGGGGATCGGCCGACCGCATGGCCATGGAGCCGGCCGATCACTTTCGGGCGCCGCGTCATCCCGCATTGGCGATCGCCGGCATCCCCTTGAATGCCGGCTTCGCGAACAGGTAGCCCTGCATCAGCGTCACGCCGACCCCCGCGAGAAAGTCGCGCTCGCCCGGCGTCTCGATGCCCTCCGCGATCACGCGAACGCCCAGACCGTTGCAGATGTCCAGCACGCCGGTGACGATGCGTTGCCGTACATTGTCCGTATCGATGCCGCGCAACAACGCCATGTCGAGTTTGATCAGGTCCGGCTGGAAGTCCGTGAGCAGGGTGAGGCCCGAATAGCCCGCGCCGAAGTCGTCGATCGCGGTCTGGAAGCCGAACGATTTGTACGAGCGGAAAATATGGACAAGGTGCTCGCGGCTGATGATGTTCTCGCCCTCGGTCGTCTCGAAAATAATCCGGTTCACCGGAAAGCCGTATTTTTGCGCGGCCTCGAAGGTGCTGCGGATGCATGCGGCGGGTTGGTAGACCGCATTCGGCATGAAGTTGATCGACAGGAAACCCGCCATTCCCATTTCGGCGGCCTGCATGATGGCGGTGGTGCGGCACCGCTGGTCGAAGCGGTAGCGGTTCGATTCGTCCACCTGCGACAGGACCGATGCCGCCGATTCGCCGTTCGGTCCGCGCACGAGGGCTTCATGCGCATAGGCATCGCCCGATGTCAGATCGACGATGGGTTGAAACGCGAAAGCCATTTCGATCGGCGCGCGTTCGGTGGTTTGGCAACCGCCGCAGCGGTTCGCCCGCTCGGCTGGTTGATCCACATCCTGAATTTCGATGATGTTCGACTGGTTCATAAGAGGGTCAGGTTCAAAAATGTCGTGGTATAGCAATTCCCCTTGCGTATATCGGAATTCCGGTTGCGCTACTTGAGTGGAATCGTGCGTTTCGACGACGACCCGACACGGATGGGGCATTTTGCGGCATTTGTCGGTCCGGATGGTACGGGGAATGTGTCGGTCTGTACGGAATACCACGCCTGGAGCGAAATTTGCTTGTACGGGTTCACCCCCAGACGAGCCCCCCATGAAGAATGATTCCGCAGACGCCGATCGAATGAGTCGTTTAACGGCGCTTGGCATTCTCGACAGCCCGGCCGAGGCCTCGTTCGACCGATTGGTCGAGCTGGCGGCGCACGTGATGAATGCGTCGGTTGCGTCGATCGATTTCATCGACGATCACCGCGTCTGGTGCAAGGCCGCGTGGGGAAGGCCGCGCGGCGAGACGCCGCGCGCGAAATCGCTGTGCGACGAGACCCTGCGGCGTGGAACCCGGCTGGTCCTGGCCGATGCGCGCGAGGATGCGGCGTTCAGCCAGTGCCGGGAGGTCATCGACGAACGACGTGTGGTCTTCTACGCCGGTATCGTCCTCAGGGGCACGGATGGGGTGGCTCTGGGCGCCTTGTCCGTCACCGACCAGACGCCACGCAGGATCGACGAAAACGGCATCTCGGCGCTCGAACTGATCGCCGGTCAGGTAACGGAATTGCTCGAATCCCGTCGTTTGAATCAGGAAAACCTACAGCAGAAATCCCAGATCGACCAGGTCCAGGAAAATCGCGACCGGTTCCTGGCGATGCTGGCGCATGAACTCCGCGCGCCGCTTGCTCCGATTCTTACGGCGGCCCAGGTGCTGAATGCGCAGACGGCGACAGCCGATCAACAGCAATGGTCGAGGCAGACCATTCTCCGGCATGCCACGCACATGGGAGAGGTGATCCAGCACCTTCTGTCCGCCTCGCTCGTGGCGAGTGGCGCGGTCGATCTGAAACTTCAGCCGGTGTCGGTGGCGGCCTTGTTGCAGAGCGCGTACGAGATGAGCGAGTCGGCGATACGCGAGCAGCAGCATATCTATTACCCGGCCGATACGGCGGAGTGGGTGATGGCGGACCCGGCGCAACTGGTGGTGGTGCTGGTCGACCTGCTGAAGAACGCGGCGCGGTATACGCCCGCTCGCGGCAGGATCCACGCGCGGGTGGATGTCGCGGGGGATTGGGTGAACATTCGGATATCGGACAATGGCGCGGGAATCGCGTCCCACGATATCGATGAGATATTCCAGGTCTTCGGGCAATCCCGGCAGCCGCTGGATCGCGCGAAAGGCGGAATCGGGCTGGGCCTTGCGCTCGGCCGGCGTATCGCGGAGTGGCATGGGGGGACGCTCACCGCCTATAGCCGGGGGCCGGAGCAGGGCAGTGAGTTCACGCTGACGCTCGCGCGCGCGACGCCCGAGGCGCCGCAGCGCGTGCCGGTTCGCGACGAAGGCTGGGCATCGCTTTCGCCGCCGCTCGAGATCCTGGTGATCGACGACAACGTCGATACCGCGGAGGCGCTGGCGATGTATTACCAGTCCCTGGGCCAGCGCGTGCGCCTCGCCCACAATGCCAAGGATGCGCTGGCCGCGATGGACCGCTGGCACCCGGACGTTGTGCTGAGCGATATCGGCCTGCCGGACATCAGCGGCTACGAGCTGGCCAAGCGGTTGAGCCGCAACGATACGCTCGTGGAAACCCTTTTGATCGCCATCAGTGGCTATGCCGACGCCCGCGCCCGCGCGGCGTCGAAAGCGGCAGGCTTCCACGCGCATTTCGGCAAGCCGGTGGATCTTCCGGTGATGGACCGGCTCATCGTCAATCATTTCCTCCAGTCGGATTCCTGACCGAGCGGCTCAGCGCAGTGCAGCGATGAATTCCAGGAGCCGTTGCGTGATATCCGCGGGCCGTTCCAGGCTGGGCAGGTGGGCGGCACCGGTCAGCGTCGCGTGCGAGCCATGCGCTACGGCCGCGGCGACGTACCGGCTTCGCGCCTGCACGTTGGGTAAATCGAGGTCGCCCCACATGACATGCACCGGCATCGCGAGCTCGCTCAGCCGGTCGAAGGCGGCCGCGACATCGAGGTTCGATCCGGTCGGCCCCAACCGGTGAGCGGCTGTATTCATTTCAGCGAACAGCGCGCGTGGTTTACCCAGCACGCGGGGTTCGGATGCCAGGGGGCCATCCAGAAAGAGGCGTGTCCGGAGTGCGATGATGTCGTCCAACGCGCCGGTGTCTCGCGCGTGGGCAAGTCGCGCCATAAGATGTCCGATCGCGGGCGGATAGTCGGGCAGGGGCGCGCCGCTCACGCTGGGCGAAACCAGTACCAGGCCACGAATGGCGGCTGGGTGCAGCAGTGCTGCGTCCAGCGCGATACGTCCCCCTTCCGAGCATCCGACGAGAACCGTCGGCATACCGTTCGTCGTGGCGTCGATCACCGCCATCAGATCCGCGACGGCGGAGAAATCTTCCTGCCTCGCGCGGGTATCGCCAAAGCCGCGCCGGTCGTAGGCAATGGTCCGGTGGCGGGCGCCGACGGCAGTCAGCTGCGCATGCCACATGCGACGATCCGCGACGCCGGCATGCAGGAAAACGACGGGATGGCCGACGCCGACGACGTCCACCGCCAATGCGGCGCGGCCGGATGGGATGCGAAGATGGCCGCGGGCGGTCACAGCGCGTCCAGTTCGACCAGACTCAGTCGTCCGCCGGGGAACACGGCGCCCGTATCGATGAACACGACATTGCCCAGCGTCTTCACGCCGTCCAGCACCGGCGTGTGGCCGACCACCAGACGGTGCAGGTCCGGCACCCCGGCCGTGTCCCCGGCCGCGATACGCGTACGGGACCACAGGGCCGTCCTGGCGACGGCACGCAGCCCGTCGTCCGACTGCGTATCCCGCAGGCTGTCGCGGAATGCCGCCCATGTCCGCCCGGCGATGTCGGCATGGACGAAACCGACGGTGCCGTGCCGCGTCGCGACTTCGATCGCGATCGGCAACCGCGCCAGGCGGCCCACGATCGCGCTCCGGCGCGCCGGCGACAGACGCAGGAACCATGTTCCCCCATTGATCCGATAGTTATCCGCATCGTACCGGCCCGCGGCGACGTCGATCGCCATCTGTTCATGGTTGCCGCGCACCGCATGGAACCAGGGCAGGTCGAGCCAGTTCAGCGCCGCTTCGGATCGGGGCCCGCGGTCGATGAGATCGCCGACGCTGAAAAGCCGGTCGCGATGCGGGTCGAAGCCGGCCTTTTCCAGTTCACGCTCAAGCAGGCGAAAGCAGCCGTGAACGTCTCCCACGGCGAAGTCGCGCCCGGCCGCGTTGCATGCGAAATGTTCGACCATCGCGTTTTCCCGAAAATCGATGCCGTGGGTTGGCTTGCGGTCGGGAGCCTGGAATGCCCCCGCTTCCACCCGTCACTGGCCGACGGTCAGTGCCTCGACGGGGGCATACACTTCCATCGATCCTTTCGGGAGATACACCCGCGCCTGGATCACGCCCTTTTTGGGATGCCCGGTCAACGCGGCGTCGTAGGCCGCCAGATGATCGGTCAGGATGCAGCCGTTCTGTCCCAGATAGGCGATCGCGTCCCGGTCGTTTTGCGCGGCGGCGGTGACGAACTGGTCGAACAGTTTTTCCGTCAGACAGGCTGCGTAGCCGGATCTGAAATGGGCTTGCGCCGCGACGGCGGTGTGCGCAGCCGTCGCAAGGATCAATGTGGCAAGCAGGCGGATCATGGGGTGGGGCGCGGGTCGGGATGAGATTAAAGGGATTGTGCCACCGCACGACGGCACGCGCCTTGGGATGCAACGCTCGCGCTCGGGATAGCGTTGCGGACGAGGCACTCAGGGCGCGGTGCGAGCCGGATCGACCAGTACGCTGGGGCAGCCCAGGCGATCGACGCCTTCGGGGCAGACGCTGGACGGCGTGGCCGCGTCCGGTTCATTCCCTTCGCGCGGGGAGGCCACGGGCGCAGACGGTTCGGCGGCGTCGTGCGTCGTGCGCGCAATGGGCGTTGCGGTATGTGGTTTTTCGTGATGTCGAGTTGCTCGACGAGGATGGCTGCGCCGCTCCGGCGTGGCATGTGCACTGCTGCCGTCCGGCTCTTGCCGGGCCGAAGGGGCGGAGCCATCGCCGGTGTCCGTGGCTCTCCCGGGTTTGTGCGAGATCGCCATGCCCGCCGCCGCGACGAGTAGCACGATCGCGATCGCCGTCAGGCGTCGGGCCTGACGCCCCTTATCTGCCTTGGCCCGGGGCAGCGCGTCTTGTGCAACACGCGTCGATGTCAAACGCGATGCCGACACGGACGGGCTTGCGTCGCATTCGGTTGCGGGCGGACTGGAGCGCGTTCGATCGTCGGGGCGCGGCGTTGCGTGAGCCGATGAGTTCGGCACCATGGTGCCGACAACACGTAAATTTCGGCTATTTTCCGTTGCCCGCGGCGGAGCATCGTCTGCTCGGGAAAGATTCAACGCTATGGCCAGCGAGCGGACATCGTCGAACGCCCATGGCCGTGTGCGAGCGTTGCGAAGCGCGGCTTCGAAGTTTTCCATTCGGCAGACGTGTACGCGATAGTCGCTGCATTCCTCTACGT
Organism: Robbsia betulipollinis; assembly: GCF_026624755.1. Taxonomy (NCBI): domain Bacteria; kingdom Pseudomonadati; phylum Pseudomonadota; class Betaproteobacteria; order Burkholderiales; family Burkholderiaceae; genus Robbsia; species Robbsia betulipollinis. Next base: position 203,809 of record NZ_JAPMXC010000001.1, on the reverse strand, counting down.
TCGAATCTGCCCATAGTCCGTGACGGAAGACGAGAATGCCTCGGGGATAAGACGGCGGCGATACCGCGACTGTCCGGAACGCGTCTCGCAGTGCCTGATTTTGTCCCACCGTCTGGCGGTACGCGTTGCCCAGCGCTTTGGTATCGCCGCCGGGCCGTACATGCATCCAGGGCCCATTTATCTGCCCCCGCACCTGTGCGCGCCAGGCCTTTACCTCGACCACGATCGCCGCCTGGTGCGTGAAGACCACCAGATCGAGTTGAGGAGGCAGGTCGACGTTCGCAAAAATAATCCCTGCCTGTTTCGTATCCTCAAGCCACTGCCGGATACGCAGGAGCACATATGTTTCCGCTTCATCGGAAACGGAGGCGCCCTGGAATATTTCGATGTGCGGCACGCGGACCTTGCATGGAAAGAACGTCATCGGACAAAACGCCGATGACAGTCGGCGGCTTTACCGGACACATTCCGTGCCGCCACGACACGCCGGGAATGTAGCAGCCGCGTCGGCGTCTGTCCATTTTCGGCGGCTGTGCATCTTGCCATCCTTCCGAGCATGGGTTGACATGACTCGCGTTCGAGCCAAAACTGCCTCCTCACCCCGTGCCGGAGCCATCGATGACCTTCACCACTCGCCCGGAACTGATCGGCACCTTTGGCATGGTCGCCTCGACCCACTGGCTGGCGAGCGCGTCGGCGATGGCCGTTCTCGAAAAAGGCGGCAATGCGTTCGACGCGGCGGCCGCCGCCGGTTTCGTATTGCAGATCGTCGAGCCGCATCTCAATGGCCCCGGGGGCGAGTTGCCGGTGGTCTTTCACAGTGCTCGCGAGTCGCGCGTGCGCGTGCTGTGCGGGCAAGGCGTCACGCCGGCGACGATGACCATCGCGAAGATGCATGAACTCGGGCTGGACGTCGTGCCGGGAACCGGGCTGCTGCCGGCGGTGGTGCCGGGCGCGTTCGGCGCGTGGATGGCGTTGCTGCGCGACTATGGTCAATTGCCGCTCGCCGAGGTGCTCGGCTATGCGATCGATTACGCGGAAAACGGCTATCCGGTAATCCCGCGCATGACGCAGTCGATTCTCGCGATCAAGGATTTTTTCCTGAAGGAATGGCCGAGTTCCGCCGCGCAATGGCTGAAGGATGGCGAGGCCCCGGTGCCGAACCGGCTGTTCGCGAATCCGGCGATCGCGGCGACGTATCGGCGCCTGTTGCGCGAGGCGTCCACACGCACGGACCGCGCCGAACAATGCGAGGCGGCGCGGCGCGCCTTCTACGAGGGCTTCGTCGCCGAGGCGATCGACCGGTATTTCCGCACGACGGCGGTATTGGATACCTCGGGACGGCGCAACGCCGGCTTGCTGACCGGCGACGATCTGGCGCACTGGGCGCCGCATTACGAGACGCCGGTATCGTACGACTACGCGGGGTTCCAGGTTCACAAGACGGGGCCGTGGGGACAGGGGCCGGTATTCCTGCAGCAGCTGGCCCTGCTCAAGGGGTTCGACCTGGCATCGATGGATCCCCTCGGCCCGGACTATGTGCACACCGTGATCGAATGCGGAAAACTGGCTTTCGCGGACCGGGAAATTTTCTACGGGGATCCGGATTTCAGCGCCGTGCCGATGGACCTGCTGCTCGGCGACGCGTACAACGACGCACGGCGCGCGTTGATCGATCCGCTGCAGGCGTCGCATGATTTCCGTCCCGGCGCCCATGGCGACAGCGCGGCCCGGCTGGCGCGCGTGCTGGAAAGCGCCGGGCGGCAGCAGCCGGGCGGCTTCGGGCAGGGTGAGCCGACCTTCGCGACGCTGCCGGAGATGCGCGGCGACACGGTGCACCTCGATGTGGTCGACCGCTGGGGCAATATGGTGTCGGCGACGCCCTCGGGCGGCTGGCTGCAGGCGTCGCCGGCGGTGCCCGGGCTGGGGTTCAACGTCACGACGCGGGCGCAGATGTTCTGGATGACGCCGGGCTTGCCGTCGTCGCTCGGGCCGGGCCGCCGGCCGCGCACGACGCTGTCGCCGACGCTGGTGACGCGCGACGGCGCGCCCTATGCCGCGTTCGGCTCGCCGGGCGGGGACCAGCAGGATCAATGGTCACTGCAGTTGTTCCTGAAGCATGCACATTTCGGTATGAATTTGCAGGCGGCGGTGGATTCGCCGACCTTCCAGACGTCCCATTTCCCCGCGTCGTTCTATCCGCGCGACATGCAGCTGGGCCGGATGTCGGCGGAAGCGCGCTTCCCGGAGACGACTCTGGCCGCGCTGCGCGCGCGCGGCCACGATCTCACCGTGGCCGCGCCCTGGTCGCTGGGGCGGGTGTGCGCGGTGAGCGTGCGGCAGGGTTTGCTGCGCGGCGCGGCGACGCCACGGATGATGCAGGCCTACGCGGTCGGGCGTTGACGGGGCGGGGCGGTCCGTGCGGCACCCATGAGATAATCCGCCAATGGCGTGGCGTTGCCCGCTGCCACGTGGCGTGTCCCCGCCCAGCCCGCCCAACCCTGCCGGACAGATGACAGCGTGCCCGCCCGCCCCGATCCACCGCAACCGAACGGTTTCCGACGTGACCCTCCCGACTGTCTCCTCCGCTTCCCTCGCCGACGCCGGCGCGCCGCCCACCCCCGTCCGCCTGACCGACCTGTCGCACGGCGGTGGCTGCGGCTGCAAGATCGCGCCCGGCGTGCTCGCGTCGCTTCTGGCGCGCAGCGCGCCGATGCAGGTGTTTCCGCAGTTGCTGGTCGGCAACGAGACCGCCGATGATGCGGCGGTATACAAGCTCAACGATACGCAGGCGCTGATCGCCACGACGGACTTCTTCATGCCGATCGTCGACGATCCCTTCGATTTCGGTCGTATCGCGGCGACGAACGCGCTCTCCGACGTGTACGCGATGGGCGGCACGCCAATCCTCGCGCTGGCGATCGTCGGCATGCCGGTCAACACCTTGCCGCACGCGACGATCGCACGCATCCTGGAGGGCGGGGAGTCGGTCTGCGCGGCGGCGGGCATTCCGCTGGCGGGCGGCCATTCGATCGACTCGGTCGAGCCGATCTACGGCCTGGTGGCGCTCGGGCTGGTGCATCCCGACCGGATCAAGAAGAATGCCGGCGCGCGGCCGGGCGACCTGCTCGTGCTGGGCAAGCCGCTGGGGGTGGGCATCCTGTCGGCGGCGTTGAAAAAGGGTCGGCTCGACGCGGCGGGTTACCGGCGCATGGTGGACGTGACGACGCGCCTGAACACGCCGGGTATCGCCCTGTCGTCGATCGAGGGCGTGCATGCGTTGACCGACGTGACGGGCTTCGGCCTGCTCGGTCATGCGCTGGAAATGTGTCGCGGCGCGGGGACGCGCGCGCGCATCGCGCTATCCGACGTGCGTTGGATCGACGGCGTGCGCGACCTTGCCCGGGAAGGCGTCGTCACCGGCGCATCGGGCCGCAACTGGGCCGCCTATGGCGACGAGGTAGCGCTGGCGGACGGGCTGACGGCGGAAGCGGGCGCGCTGCTGACCGATCCGCAAACCTCGGGCGGCCTGCTGGTATCGGTCGCGCCCGAGGCGCTGGGTGCGGTGATGGACGTCTTCGCGGCGGCCGGTTTCGCCGACGCATCGGTCATCGGCGAGATGTTGCCGGCCGCTGCCGGACCCCGGGTGAGCGTGGTCGCCTAGCCTGGCCGCCGCACCCGGCAAGTCCGTGGCGGCGCCGCCCGGGCCGGGCTCAGTAAACGACCACCGAACGAATCGATTCGCCGCTTTTCATCAGTTCGAAGCCGCGGTTGATGTCGTCGAGCGGCAGCGTATGCGTGATCAGGTCGTCGATATTGAGCTTGCCCTCCATGTACCAGTCGACGATCTTCGGCACGTCGGTACGTCCGCGGGCGCCACCGAAGGCCGACCCCTTCCATTCGCGCCCGGTGACCAGCTGGAAGGGCCGCGTGGTGATTTCCGCGCCGGCTTCCGCCACGCCGATGATGATCGACTGGCCCCAGCCCTTGTGGCAGCACTCGAGCGCCTGACGCATCGTCTTCGTGTTGCCGATGCACTCGAACGAATAGTCGGCGCCCCCGTCGGTCAGCTGGACGATCGCGTCGACGACGTTCTCGACGTTCTTCGGATTGATGAAGTGCGTCATGCCGAACGTGCGGGCCAGCGCTTCGCGTTCCGGATTCAGATCCACGCCGATGATCTTGTCCGCGCCCACCATCTTCGCGCCCTGGATGACGTTCAGGCCGATGCCGCCCAGACCGAAGACGACGACGTTCGCGCCGGCCTCGACCTTGGCGGTAAACAGCACCGCGCCCACGCCGGTGGTGACGCCGCAACCGATGTAGCAGACCTTGTCGAACGGCGCGTCCTCACGGATCTTCGCCATCGCGATTTCCGGCGCGACGATGTAGTTCGAGAACGTCGAGGTGCCCATGTAGTGCAGGATCGGCTTGCCGTCGAGCGAGAAACGCGAGGTGCCGTCCGGCATCAGGCCGCGGCCCTGCGTCGGGCGGATCGCCTGGCAGAGATTGGTCTTGCGCGACAGACAGAATTTGCACTGGCGACATTCCGGCGTGTAGAGCGGAATGACATGATCGCCTTTTTTCAGCGAGGTGACGCCCGGGCCGACGTCGACGACGATGCCCGCGCCTTCGTGACCGAGGATGGCGGGGAAGGCGCCTTCGGGGTCTGCGCCGGACAGCGTGTAGTAATCGGTGTGGCAGATCCCCGTCGCCTTGATCTCGACGAGGACCTCGCCGGCGCGCGGGCCGTCCAGGTCGACTTCTTCGATCGTCAGGGGCTGTCCAGCCTGCCAGGCAACTGCGGCGCGTGTTTTCATCGGTCGGTCCTTTGCAAAAATACCCGCGGAGCATAACAATGGAACGCAACTAACAGGCGTAACGTCATACACTTCGCGACAAAAATTCATTGCCTCCGGTCGCGCTTTACGCTAAAAGAGCACGCCCGGGACGTTTTCCAGGAAAATCCGAGTCTAGCAGAGAGCGGGAAAACGCATCGCCGGACGCGTGAAAAATGGCATGCGGCGCGGCATTTCCGCAGACGCGGCAGCGGGGAATCAAAGACGAATTCAAAGACGAATGACGAGCAGCGAAATGGATGTTTCTTCTTCACTCGAGCAGGCGACGCGCCATCGGCAGCGTGCGGAGCGCAATGCACGCCGCGCGGCGCTGGGCAGTTTCGTCGGGGCGGTGGTCGACTGGTACGACTTTCTGTTGTACGGGATCGTCGCCGCGCTGGTCTTTCAGTCCGCGTTTTTTCCGAAAATCAGTCCAGCGATGGGTACGCTCGCCGCGCTGGCGACCTTTGGCGTCGGCTTTCTGTTCCGGCCGCTTGGCGGCATCGTGTTCGGTCACTATGGCGATCGTCTGGGACGCAAGCGGATGCTGGTGCTGACGGTCGGATTGATGGGCGTGTCAACGGCGCTGATCGGTCTGCTGCCGCCTTTCGCGGTGATCGGCTGGTGGGCACCGGCGCTGTTGGTGACACTGCGCGCGATCCAGGGCTTCGCGGTGGGCGGCGAATGGGGCGGCGCGACGCTGATGGCGGTGGAAAGCGCGCCAACCCGCCGCAAGGCGTTCTACAGCAGCGGCGTGCAGGTCGGCTATGGCGTCGGACTGGTGCTGGCGACCGGTTTGGTGTCGTTGCTCAGCCGCTCGATGAGCAACGCGGCGTTTCTGTCGTGGGGCTGGCGGCTGCCGTTCCTGTTCAGCATCCTGCTGGTGCTGGTCGGCCTGTGGGTACGTTCGAGCATGGAGGAGTCGCAGGAATTTCTGGACCGGGTGGCGAAACCCGCGGGCCGCAAGCTGCGCCTGCCGGTGATCGAGGCATTGCGCCGCCACCCACGCGCCTTTTTACTGATCATCGGGCTGCGACTGGCCGAACTGTTCACGATGTATATCGTGACGGCATTCGCGCTCAGCTATTCGACCTCGCATCTGGGCCTGCCGCGATCGCTGTTCCTGAACATCGGTTTACTGATCGGCGCGGTCAGTTGCGTGACGATTCCGTGTTTCGCATGGCTCGCGGACCGTTTCGGGCAGCGGCGCATCTATATCATGGGCGCCGTGATCGGCATGGCGTGCGCGGTGCCGTTCTTCGTCGCGCTCGAGGCGCGGGCGACCGTCTGGATCGTCCTGTGGGCGGTGCTGCTGGGCAACGTCGCGCACGATATGGTGGTCAGCGTGCAGCAGCCGATGTTCACCAGCCTGTTCGGCACCGCCTACCGCTATAGCGGGGCCGGCGTCGGTTATCAGCTTGCGAGCGTGGTCGGCGGGGGATTCACGCCGTTCATCGCCGCGGCGCTGGTGGACTTCAACGGGGGTTCATGGCACCCGGTGGCGGCGTACCTGGCGCTCGGCTGCCTGCTGTCCGTCGTGGTGGCAAGCTGCATGCGCGCGCGTCCGGCCGACGCAACGGTCTGAGAATCCCATCCGTTTGACCCAACCGGGTAAGCGGTTCGGCAGGCGTAGGCGACGGCGCCTGCCCCTAGCCGCCGTCGTCCCGGATTTCCGGCGCGATGGCGGCGTGATTCAGCAGGCCGACCAGCGAGATGCCGCCCAGCACATTGCCCAGCAGCGTGGGCAGCAGGAAGCTGGCGAAATAGGCGCCGATCGGCATCACGCCGGTGATCACGCCATAACTCGCCTCGACCGATCCCGCGATGATGTGTGACAGCTTGGCCACCGCGACCACATAGGTGATCAGCATCACCGTGACGAGCCGTCCGGAGCGGGCGCTGGGCAACAGCCAGACCATCAGCGCGATCAGCCAGCCGGCCAGCAAGGCCTTGAGAAAGGTCAGCCCGAAGGGATGCGCGATGGTCTCGCCGGCGATCTCGTGCATGGCGTGGACGACATCGTCGTCAAACAGCCCATGGACGGCGAGAAGCGCCGCGAAGATCGCGGTGCCGATCAGGTTGACCACGAGCACGATGGCCCATACCCGCAGCGCCGATTTCAACGTCGGCCAGTCGCGCCGCGTGAGCACGGGGAGCACGACCGTGAGCGTGCTTTCGGTGAACAGTTGCTGCTTGCCCAGCACGACGATGACGAAACCGATCGAATAGCCGAAGCTGGCCACCAGCGGCGTCCAGTGCGCCTGCGGCAGATAGGCGCGCATGATCGCGAGGCCGACGAAGGAAAATCCCATCGACAGGCCCGCGGCAAGTGCGGACCACATCAGCGCGCCGCTGTCGCGCTCGAGCGCGGCTTCGCCTTCCTCCCGAACGATTTCATGGAGGATCAGTGCATGGGGCGACGAATGGTCGGCGGCCTGGCTTTTTTCGCCTTCGTCCAGATGCGGCGAGTTCTGGCCGGCCTCGTTGGCATCGGGCGCCGCGTCCTGCGCTTTCTGCGGGCCTGGCGCATCGTGGGGAGCCTGAGCCATGGTGTGGCGAATCCTGTGGGATCGAATCGGGTCGTTATGGCGGGCCGGCGGAAGCGCCGACGTCATGCAGCGGCCGATATGGGACAAATCCCGAATCGGTCTTTGCTGCATGATCCATTCTGCCTTCAAAACCCCGACAGCGTCGAACGGCGGAGGCTCGGTTCCCGCCGCACGATGTGGCGCGAGGCCGGGACCTTGCATCAGTCCATCGCCCGTTGACCGCCCCCGGAAGACAATCTGCCACAGCGTTCCCGGACGGCGTACTACCCGGGAACCTGAAAATGTCTCTTAAAAGCCTGTTTTCCGACGGCGTGTGCTGTCGACGGTCATCATGACGCGCATTTCCGCGTGGGCGGCGTACGACGTCCATACTTCGCGAAAGAACCGGCGCAGCGCGCCGCCCGCCGGCCGACCGGCCGTCGCGACATTCGAAGCAAGGGTGGTGTGGGGGACGTTCATGATCGTATCCTGGTTAATAGCTAAGTATTAACCCTAATACTACCTGAGAATCCCCGAACGTCACATGGCTAGGCGCGCAGATCGTCCAGACTGTTGCCAAAAAGCCCCGCCTGATAGTCGTGGATGGCCTGCTGAATTTCTTCCCGCGTGTTCATGACGAAGGGCCCGTGGGAGACCACCGGCTCACCGATCGGCGCGGCGCGGCCGAACAGAACCACGGCATCCTCGTCGGCCGACAGCACCACCGTGTCGCCGTCGGCACGCAGCCGGGCGAGCGTGAAGGCCGGCACCGCTTCTCCCGCCACCGCGACGCGGCCACGGACCACATACAGAAAAACGGTCAGCGCGGCGGGTGCCGGAAGCGTCAGGCGCGCGCCCGGGGACAGGTTCAACACCATCATTTCGACGCCGGTCAGCGAGACGATCGGGCCCGTGTGTCCGTCCCATTCGCCGGAAACGAGTTCGATCCGCGCCTTGCCGTCGTCCGCGCTCAGTTGCGGGATCTCCTCACGCTGCAATCCCGTATAGGCGGGCCGGGTCATTTTGAGACGCGCGGGCAGATTGACCCAGAGCTGCAGTATTTCGAGCGGGCCGCCGGCGCGTTTGAACGGTTCGGGAGAAATCTCCGCATGCACCAGACCGCTACCGGCCGTCATCCATTGCACGCCGCCGGCCCGGATCACGCTTTCGTGACCGCCGGTATCGAGATGGGCGAGTTCGCCTTCGAGGATGAACGTCACGGTTTCGAAGCCGCGGTGCGGGTGCGGCCCGAACGGCAGACCGCGGTTGTGCGGCGGATAGGTCTGCGGGCCGTGATGGTTGAGAAACAGGAAAGGGTCGAGCTGTTCGATCCCGGGCCCCGGCAGCGGCCGGCGGGTGGACAGGTCGCCGATGTCGTCGCGGTGGGCGGGATGTCGGGTGTCGATCGTTCTCGATGTCATGGCGGTGTGGGGGTAACAGGTGGTTGGCCGCGGCCCGGAGCAAGCCGGGCCGTCACGGCGCGGTCTGCGCCTGCGGTGCCTGCGACTGCCGGTTCGCATCCAGACCGAACTGCTTCAGCACGGTATCGACCAGCAGCGATGCGGCGCAGCCGAGCAGCGTCGCGGTGACGCGATGTATCAGCAGATCAAGCTCCTGCGGACGCGCGACGGACAATAAAAACACGATGAAGGCGGTCAGGCACAGGCTGAAGAGAAAATAATTCACGCGTTGCAGCGAATACGCGCAGGCGGCCAGGACGCAGGTCATCGTCATCAGCGTCACCGGGTTGTCGCGGCTCAGATAGACGCATCCCGAGGCGATGGTTGCGCCGACGATCGTGCCCAGGCAGCGCTGCAGCACGCTGTGGAATTCGTCGTGCAGCGAGGGTTTCAGCACGGCGAGCGCGGTCATCGGCGCCCAGTAACCGTTGCGCAGCAGCAGTACCAACGCCGCGACCGACGCGAGCACCGAACTGAGCGAGGAGCGCAGCGCCGTGGCGAGCGCGACCGGACGCGTGGTCGCAATCGATTTCTTCGACGTGTCCGGCGGCCGCAGCGCGGGAAATACCAGAATCAGACTGCCGAGGATGGCGATCTGGATCAGGCCGCCGGCGCCCACCAGCAACGCACGGTCGACCGCCTGCGCCGCGCCGGGAAAACCGCCGGCGACGAACAGCGCGATACTCCACTGCAGCGAAATCCAGGTGGCGCCTGGACCCAGCAGCGAGGCGATGCCGGTGACCGCCGCCCAGGCGGCGCTGGCGAGCAGCAGCGCGGCGACGGAACCGCCGAGCATCGAGCCGGCCCACGCCGAGGCCATCATGCCCACGCAGGCGAGCAACATGGGCGCGAGCGAAAAGCGCGTGAAGCGCTGCATCGCGCCCAGACCGACGGTGAAGGCGCCGCCCGCGGCGACGACGGCCTGCAGACGGTGGCCGTCGTGCACGCCCAAGAAGAGACAGATGGCGATCGCGGGCCAGCCCACCGCGCCGGTGCGCCAGAGCAACTGGGTCCAATCGGATTCGAAGAGGGTTTTCACCCATCGATGATAGAGGAAATTGCACCGAGGAGAATCGAACCAGACAGAATCAGGCGATCATGCCGCGGCGGGCCATGGAAATACCATGCGCACGGTGATCCAGCCCCGCGGCGTGCAATCGATCGTGGCGCTGCCGCCATGCAGCGTCAGGATGGCGCGAACGATCGCGAGACCCAGGCCGCTCGATTCGGTGAAGGCGCTGCGCGAGTCGTCGCCCCGGTAGAAGCGATCGAACAGCCGTTCGAGTTGGTCGGCGGGAATCGGTTCCGCCTGGTTGCCGACGGTGATCACCGCCCCTTCGCTGGTGTCCTCCCCGGAAAGCGTGATCGTCGTGTTCGGCAGCGCATAGCGCACCGCGTTGACGACGACGTTACTGATGGCGCGCCGGCACATCACCGGATGGGCCCGCATCGTGCCGGCGGCGTGGAGCGCGAAGCGCAATCCGCGTTCGTCGGCGAGGCCCTCGAAATAGGTCTGGATCGTGTCCAGTTCGTCGCCGATATCGAGCGTCGTGCGTTCGATCCGCTGCGTTTCGTGATCGGCCTGGGCCAGAAACAGGATGTTCTGGGCGATGCGCGCGAGATGCTCGAGTTCTTCGAGATTCGATTCCAGCACGCTGCGGTATTCCGCAGCCGACCGCGCATGCACCAGCGTCACCTGGGTCTGTCCGATCAGCACGCCGATCGGTGTGCGCAGTTCGTGCGCGAGGTCGGCGGAGAACTGCACCAGGCGATGGTATCCGGTTGCGAGCCGGTCGAGCATATCGTTGAACGAGTGCGCGAGTTGACGCAGTTCGGGTGGCGATGCCGCGATGTCGAGCCGGGTGGACAAACGCTCCGGCGTGATCTCGGCCGCGCGGCCGGCCATCTCGCGCAACGGCGACAGGCCGCGTCGCAGCGCCCAGAAACCGCACAGGGCCGCGGCCAGCACCGCGCCGGCGATGGTCCAGAACACCCGGGCGCGATAGACGCGCAGCACCCGTTCCTCCTGGGTCATCACATGCGCGGCGACGATTTCGACGTTCTCTCCATGGCCGCCGATCTGCGCATTCGCCGCGAGCCAGCGCGTGCGCACGCCGTCGCCGCGGCGGCCTTCGCGCAGCGCGCCGAGCGTGACCGCGCGGTTCGCGGGAACCGGCGTGAAAGCCGGCAGCGGCACGTGTTCCGGATTGACGTCGATGAACGGCGGGACGCCCGGCCGGCGAAACACGATCACGTCCTGCTCGTCGCCCAGCATGGTTTCGAATAGCGCGGGCCGCGTCTCGATCTGCTGCACGGTGTAGAGATCGTGCAGGAGCGCGCGCATGTGCTCGACCCGCGCGATCAATTGATAGTCGGCGCGTTTGGCGAGCGCCGCCCGGGTGGCGTCGTAGAAGGACATGCCCACCGCGCAGACGGCGACGGAGGCGATCAGCGCGAACAGGCATGTGACGCGCGCGGTAATCGAGATCGCGCCCGACACCCGGCGCGTACGCCCGCGGCTCATGCGGATTCCCCGAATGCATAGCCGATGCTGCGGATGGTGTGAATCAGTTTCAACTCGAAGGGTTGGTCGATCTTGGCGCGCAGCCGCTTGATGGCGACGTCGACGACGTTCGTGTCGCTCTCGAAATTCATGTCCCAGACTTCCGAGGCGATCAGCGTGCGCGACAGCGCCTCCCCCTGCCGCTTGCAGAACAGATGCAGCAGCGCGAATTCCTTGTTGGTGAGCACGATGTCCATGCCCTGGCGACTGACCTTGCGGCGCAGCACGTCGAGGTGCAGGTCCGCGACCTGGAAGGTATCCGATTCGCGTCCGGCGCCGCGCCGCAACAAGGTACGCACGCGCAGCAGCAGCTCGACGAAGGAAAAGGGCTTGACCAGATAATCGTCCGCGCCCAGCTGGAGCCCGTGGATGCGGTCGTGCAGTTGGTCGCGCGCGGTGAGGAAGAGCACGGGCGTGTCGCGGCGGCTGCGCAGCGCCTGCATGACCTGCCAGCCGTCGAGACCCGGCAGCATCACATCGAGCACGATCAACTGGTACGCGTGGTTCAGCGCAAGATGCAGCCCGTCGCTGCCGTCGCGCGCCAGTTCTACCTGATAGCCCGATTCGCCGAGACCTTTTTTGAGGTAGTCGCCGGTCTTGCGGTCGTCTTCGATTACGAGAATGGTCATGCCGGATGCGGGAAGGAGCGGACGGCGCAGCGGCCGCCGCGCGCAGTGGCTGTCGCGCGGAGCGGGAAACAGGCGATTTTATGTGAAAGCGGCGCCGCTGCCGGCACGAATTTCATGACAAAAAAGTCATTTTCCGGTCATGCGCAAGTCAGTGGCTTGCTTTTATAATCAATGCACGATCTTGCCACGCCTTTCCTGCAGAGGTTTCCTTGAAACAACCGGCGCACCTGACGATTCAACCCTGGTGGGTGCGGCTGACGCACTGGCTCACCGCGCTCGCCGTGGTGGTCATGGTCGGCAGCGGCCTGGGAATCTACGATGCCTCGCCGATTTTCCCGGCGCTGACCTTTCCCGGCAGCGTGACACTGGGCGGCTGGCTGGGCGGGGCGCTGTTGTGGCACTTCGCGGCGATGTGGCTGCTGTTCGCCAGTCTGGCCTTTTACCTCGCGATGAATCTGCTCACCGGGCGGTTCCGGAACCGCTTCCTGCCTTTCAACCCCCGCATGCTCTGGGAAGACGGCGTCGCCGCGCTGCGCGGGCGGCTGGGTCATGCCGATCTGTCGCGTTACAACGCGGTGCAGAAATTCGCGTACCTGACGGTCAGCATCGATCTGGTCCTGCTGGTGCTGTCGGGGTTGGTGGTGTGGAAGTCCGTTCAGTTTCCGTTGTTGCGCGACCTCATGGGCGGTTACGACAGCGCCCGCATCGTGCACTTTTTCGCGATGACTTTCGTGGTTGCGTTCTTCGTCGTGCATATCGTCATGGTCGCGTTGGTGCCGCGTTCGCTGCTGTTGATGACGCGCGGACGCTGACACGCGTCGAATCGCCAAGCCGACCAAGGATCCGTCACCATGTCTCTCAAGAAACCCTCGTCGCCGCGTCGGGCGCGGCCAGCCGACGCGCCCGACGCGGCCGGCATCATCGCCGATGTGCGCGGCGAACTGGGTGCACCGGCGCGCCGTCTCTTCGGTCAGCGTATCCTGACGCTGGGCGGTATCGCGATGCTGTCCGGCTGCGACCTCACGAACGACACCTCGGTGAACACGGCACTGCGCCGCATGTCGCGCTTCAACGACACGGTGCAGGCGTGGATGTTCAATCCGAACCATCTCGCGCCCACCTATCCGGAAGCGATGATCACGCGGCCGTTTCCGTTCAACGCGTTCTACGATATCGATTCGGTGCCGCAGGTGGACCCGGCCACGTACAAGCTGCAGGTCAGTGGTCTCGCCAACGGCAAGAAGATCTGGACGCTCCCCGAACTGCATGCATTGCGGCAGGAGAGCCAGATCACCCGGCACATCTGCATCGAAGGATGGAGCGCGATCGGCAAATGGGGCGGCGTGCGTTTCGCGGATTTTCTCAAGGCCGCGGGCGCGGATCTCACCGCCAGATACGTGTCGTTCAAATGCGCAGACGACTATTCGACGAGCATCGACATGCCGACCGCGCTGCATGCGCAGACGCTGCTGACGCTCACCTACGACGGCCAGATCCTGCCGCCCAAGTACGGGTTTCCGATGAAGCTGAGAATGCCCACGAAACTGGGCTACAAGAATCCCAAGCACATCATGTCGATCGCGGTGGGCAACACCTATACCGGCGGGTATTGGGAGAATCAGGGGTATAACTGGTTCGGGGGCAGTTGAATCGCCGGCCTGTCCACTGCCTTGACCGCGCCATGCACAAGCTGGCGACGGCGGTTCGGCCGGGCGGCGCGGCTGCCGTGATGTTCGGTTCACCCAGATTGCATCATCCGTTTTTTCACCTGTTTGGAGTTTACATGTCCCATCGCACGAAAATCGTTATTGGCGCCATCGCGCTGGCCCTCTCCGCAGGCGCGTTCGCACAGGGCACCCCCAAGCCGTCCCGCATTCGCGGCAGCATCGTGTCCGTCACCGGCGACACGCTGGTCGTACATCGCAACAGCGGCGATGACGTCAAGATCGCGCTGAAGGAAACGACGCCGGTTTCGGCGGTGAAGAACATCAAGCTGTCGGACATCAAGCCGGGTTCCTTCGTCGGTACGGCGGCGACCACGGGCGTCGACGGCAAGCTCACGGCGAAGGAAGTCGTCGTGTTCCCGGAATCGGCGCGCGGCACGGGCGAGGGTCACTATGCGTGGGATCTCGGCGACAACAGCACGATGACCAATGCGAATGTCGATACGGTCGTGCAGTCGACGAACGGGCGTGACCTCAAGCTGTCGTACAAGGGCGGCACCAACAACGTCACGGTTCCCGAGAACGTGCCGGTCGTCACGTTCGCGTCCGCGACGCGCGCGGACCTGCTCAAGGGCAAGAAGGTATTCGTCGTAGCCACGCCGGGCGAGGGCGGTGCCTTCGTCGGTCAGCGCGTCGTCGTCGAGAAGGACGGCGTCGCGCCGCCGATGTAAGTGGTTTTTTCGGCACAGGGGTCGGTAGGCATGCGCTTTACGCGATGAAGACCGCCCTGTTACCCTAGGCGCGCATGCTCGAAACGGCGTGGCGCGCCGTTCCCGTGGCGGGCCATCCGGCGACGTGCACTCTATGTAATGGACTGTGCGGAGCAGGGCGATGGCGTTCGGATTGGTCTCGGAAATACTGTTCGGCTTTACCGGTCTGATCAGCATCGTCAACCCGTTCGCGATCGCCTTCGTGTTTCTCGAACGCACGGAAACCCTCAGCGACGACGAACGCGACGCGCTCGCGAAAAAGATCGCGATCAACGCGGTCTGCGTCCTCTGCGTGGCGTTTTTCGTCGGCACCCCCATTCTCCATTTTTTCGGCATCTCGATGCAGGCGCTACGTATCGGCGGCGGTCTCGCCGTGGCGGTGAGCGGCTGGAAAATGCTGAATGCGCCGGATGTCGTGCGCAGCGTCGGCGCCGTGAAGAATGTCGACTCCGACAATGCGATGTCGAAAGCATTCTTCCCGCTCACCGTGCCGCTGACCACCGGACCCGGTGCGATCGCGACGGCGATTGCCCTGAACGCCAACCGCAGTCATAAATTCTCCGAATTTCTGCTGTCGATCGTGGCATCGCTGTGCATTTCGCTGCTGGTCGGCGTGGTGATCTACTGGACCTATAGCCGCGCGAACATCTTTTCAAGATATCTGGGCATCGAAGGTACGAAGGTCGCGATACGCGTGTCGGCCTTTCTGCTGCTCTGCGTGGGCGTGCAGATCATGCTCACCGGGATCTCGGATTTTCTCGGGCCCTTGATCGGCGCGCATGACGTGACGTCAACAGGGTAAGCCTGCGGTTGCGAAATGCCGAAGCAAACCAAAATAAGCAACTAACAGTCTAAGAACTCAAAAAAATACAATCCAGCTTCACACACCGCACACCGCACACCGCACACCAGAAATGACAGTGCCGCCGAACCCGCCCGGATTTCATTCTTCACGCGCAGCCCTGTTTGCCGCCGCCATCACGGCGACGGCAAACACACACTGCGTATCACACCACGGCGGCAGGATGATCCGATGCCGGACCCGCGCTGGCGTCATGCGCATTCGACGACGCATCGACTGATTGCGCTGATTGCGCCACGGAAGATGCGTTTTCGACCACACGATCGACGGATTCGGAAGCGGGCATCATGCCATCCGTCGGATCCGCCGATTCCGCCGCCTGCTCGGGCGGGGGTGTCGGCGTCTCGCCGCCCAGGCCGGCATCCGCCGCGGCGGGCTCGGTCTTCTTCACGGCGGGACGCTTGGCGCGCCGATGCGTCGCCGACAGGCTGCGCGCGCGCGACGCCTGTTCCGGCGTGACCGTGCCTTCCGGCTCCCCAGCGAGGTCGACACGCGGGGAATCCTTCGTCATAGACGACCAGTAACGGTTTCCCTGGCACCAAACCTTGATCGCCTCCAGCAACTCCGCTTCGCTCAACGCCAGGGACTCGGCCTGCGCCAACAGATCCTTGCTGATGCCCAGTTTCAACGGCACCTTGGGCAGGGGATTCTTCGGAAAGGCCTTCGGGAAGCGCTTTTGCAACTGCCCGATGGTAATGACAACCGGATCGACCGGCGTAGTAGGGCGCCTGGCGTCCTGGCGTTGTCCGACACGCGGCGTGTCACGCTGCTGAGCGCGATGACGCACGCCTTCGCTGGCCGGCCCTTCGGCGCGTTTCGACGCGCGGGAATCCGTACGCCGTTCATTGCGCTGCGCGCCCGCCGGCGCCTGTCCTTCGGCGGAAGCACTGCCTCCCGAGCGAGGACCGCGATGCGCGCCGGGCTTTCCAGCATTTTGCCCATGGGATCCGGGCGTTTGCCGGCGCGGCGGACGCGGCGCGGCCGCGGCCGTGCCTTCGGATGCGACAGCGGCACGCGCCGCGCCCTGCGTGTCCGCGCGTTCCGGCTTGGCGGCCTGCGTGCGTTTGCTCAACTGTTGCTTGAGTGCTGCAAGTTCTTCGAAACCCATGATGTCGTCTAAATCTGTGGTGTAGGCCGAGTGTAGCAGCAGCGCTTTGCGCTCCGCGGCCGGTTTCATCTAAAAAACGACTGATATCCATTGCCGGGCCGGATGCGCCGGAGTCTGGCTCCTTTCGCGACCGGCCGCTGTCAACGGTCTCACGACATGTAGCCCAGATGTTCCGCGAGGATCACCGAACCGATGCCGATCAGAATCAGACCGCCGCCAATTTCCGCACGTCGGCCAACCATCACGCCGAGCATTTTTCCGACCATGAAACCGATCGTAACCATGATCATGGTCGCGAAACCGATGGTCGCGGCGGTGGACACGATGTCCACGTCGATAAAGGCCAGACCCGCGCCTACCGCCATGGCATCGATGCTGGTCGCCAGCCCGGTCAGCGCCAACACCCAGAAGGAATGACTGTCGGGCTTTTCTTCAGTGACTTCCGGAGCGGTGAAGCCCGAGCGAATCATGCGCAGGCCGAGAATCGTCAACAGGCCGAACGCCAGCCAGTGGTCCCAGGACATGACGTAGGGCGCCGCGGCGCGTCCCAGCCCCCAGCCGACCAGCGGGGTGATGGCCTCGATCACGCCGAAGATCACGCCCGTCTTGAGCGCTTCTCGAAGTCGGGGCCGGTGCAGTGCCGCTCCCTTGCCCACGGCGGCGGCAAACGCATCGGTCGACATCGCCAAGGCAAGTAAAAGGGTCGAAGCAATATTCATGGCGTAGCATTCGGGTCGGGCAGAATCCATGACATACGGCGCGCCCGACCGGGAACGTCCACATATCGATGGTCTTGCCAACCACGACGGTTGCTCATACCACGGCGCCTGGCCGAGTGTGTTGATATGAGCGCTTCCGCGAGGCGGAAGCCGGCTACTCCCCAAAGAGGCCTGAAGGGTAGCACAACCGCGCGGAATCCGACATCGTACTGAACGGTAAATTTCTTACGTGGCGGACCGATGCAACAGGCGTTTCGGGCGCGCGACCCGTTTCCCGTCCGGCGTTAAAATAGGATGAAACCGGCAAACGGCACGCTTGCGTTCGTGCTTGCGTTCGTGTTCCGTGCGGCGGCATAGCGGTATGTCGCCGACATTTCAGAGACAAGCATTCATGCATGACAAGTTGACGGAAGCGATCGCGAATTGCGAGCACGAGCCCATTCACGCGCTGGGCAGCATTCAGTCCCACGGTGCGCTGCTCTGTTTCGACCGGCAGGGCGCGCTGCTGGCGAAGAGCCGCACGGCCGAAGACTGGCTGGGCCGGCTACCGGCGGTCGGCGAAACTTTCGACGACCGCCATTTCGATGCGGTGGCGCGGCAGGCGCTGCGCGACGCGCTCGCGATGCCCACGATGCTGCGCGACGGCGCGGTGAGCCAGGGCGTGGGCCAGGAATCATTCGATCTGGTCATTCACTGGTCGGGCGACACGCTGATCGCCGAATGGGAACAGATCCCCCCGGATGCCTTCGCGACCGGTCATTACGCGATGTTGGCGCAACGCGCGATCCAGCGCCTTCAGGAACAGGATCACGACCGCATCGAGCCTCTGCTGCAGGCGGCGGTGGAGGCTGTGCGGTCGATGACCGGATTCGACCGCGTCATGGGCTACCGCTTTCTTCAGGACGATAGCGGCGAGGTCATCGCCGAGGCCCGGCGCGAGGATTTGAGCCCGTTCCTGCACCAGCGCTACCCGGCGGCGGATATTCCCGCGCAGGCCCGCAGACTTTATGTGCTGCATCCGATTCGCCAGATCGTGTCGGTCAACGAGGTGCCGGTGCCGATCGAACCCGCGCTGCGGCCCGATACCGGTCAACCGTACGACCTGAGTCATGCGCATCTGCGCAGCGTCTCGCCGATCCATATCGAGTACCTGAAGAACATGGGCGTGGCGGCATCGATGAGCATTTCCATCGTCATCGATGGCAAGCTGTGGGGCTTGATCGCCTGCCACCACATGCGCCCCTATCGCGCCTCGCTCGCGGTGCGACTGTCGTGCACGGTCCTCACGCAGGTGCTGTCGATCCTCATCGAGCGCACCGAATTCAAGCGGCATACCGGTGCGCGGACCCGCACCCAGTCGCTGTGCCGCGATATCGCCGACATATTGGCCGATGCGAGCGAACTGTCCTCGGGCCTCACGGCCGCGGGCGCGGCCATCGCCTCGCTGGTCGATTGCGACGGGGTTTCGGTGGTGATCGATCAACAGGTGCTGCTGTTGGGCGGGGCCGCGAGTTCCCAGGGCTTGCTGGAACTGGCTCAGCACATGACCGATACCCACCGCGACGATCTGGTCGTCAAATCGATTCAGGCGGAGTTGCCCGACCTTCCCAGGCCGCTGACCCGCGACGGCGAGGCCGCCGGCCTGCTCGCGGTCCAGATCGCGAGCGAAGTCCGGATCACGGTGGTCTGGCTGCGCGACGAACTCGTCGAGACGATTCGCTGGGGAGGGCCGCCCGGAAAGGTCATCGCCTCCGGCCCGAACGGGCCGCGTCTGACGCCACGCGGCTCGTTCGAGACGTGGAAGCAGACGGTGAAGGGGAGCAGCCGCCAGTGGACGGCGGCGGACCACGACGCCGCCCGGACCCTGAAAACCATTTTTCAGGACGTCGCGCTCGAGCGCCTGCGCGAGACGGACCGTGAACGGATGACCCTGCTGGCGACCCTCGGCCACGATCTGCGCGACCCGCTGCAAACCATCAATCTGGCGATGCAGATGATGGGGCGCGGGCTCGCGACCTCGAACGACACCGCACGGCGCGTGGAGGGTTCGACGCGCCGGATGCAGTCGTTGATCGCCTATATCCTGGACGTCAGCCGCATCCGTTCGGGCATCGGCCTGGGCCTGATCACCCGCCCGGTGTCACTCGACGACCTGCTCAAGGGACTCGTCGAAGAGCTGCGCTTCAGCTACCCCGGCATGGCGGTGGAACTGGACAGCGACGAACTGGGCGAGGCCGCGCTCGACGAGGACCGCTTCATCCAGGGTTTGACCAACCTGCTGAGCAACGCCCGTCAGCATGGCGACGCGAGCGCGCCGATACGCATCATCGGCAGACGTCGCGAAAACGAATGCAACATTCAGATCTGCAACCGTACGCGGCAACGGCCCGGCGTCGTTTTCAATCGTCTGATCGATCCCTTCAAGGGCGGGCCGCCGAACCTCAACAACCGCAATGGGCTGGGATTGGGACTGTATATCGCCAATGCGATATTTCGCGGCCACGGCGCCCGCTTCGAAGGGCATTTCGACGACCATCAGGCCTGCATGGGGATCACACTGCCGGGACTCACGCCGCCCTCCGCCGCGCCTCCCGCCAACGCCGCGGCCGCGGTCGTGGTCTGAACTGAACTGAACTGAACTGGACGGCGTACCCGGAAAGAGGGGGTGCTGCGCGGGGCTTACCGGACGCCGTGCCGCGCCTGCCACTGCTTCATGAAGGTGATTTCACGGTCCTGCGAGCGCACGATCTCGCGCGCCATCCGTTTGAGGGCGGGGTCCTTGCCATATTGCAGTTCGATCCGCGCCATCGCCACGGCGCCCTCGTGATGCGGCATCATGTGCGCGACGAAATCCTTGTCGGTGTCGCCGGTGTACGGCGCGGCCATTTCCTGCATCATCGTCCGGTCCGCGGCCTGAAACGCGGCCGTGGACGGGTTGACCTTGTCCTGCGGTGCGTTTCCGGCCGCGTCGGCGTGTGGCGCCATGCCCGGTTTCGTGCCTTGCATGCCCGTCATCGGCGCGGGCGATTGCGCTGTCTGCGCCAGCGCCGAGGCGGCGGAGAAAGTGAGGCCCAGGGTCAGCGCGAGCAGACTCACGGTGCGACGTTGAATCATGGTGAGGCTCCTTTTCATGAAGGGGGTCCAATTCATGCGCCAGGGCGGCGAACGATATGCGCGCACCGGCGGAGTGGACGGGTACGCGCGGCACAAAGCGAAATCAGCATAAAGCTTCCCGCCGTGGCAACGTCAAGCGCGGCCGGCTTTCAGCAGATCGAATTATGGCAACGGGATGCCGTGCGTTTCGATGGTCCGGTGGACCGCGCGCGGCGCGATGGCCGCGCTGCGCAAGGTACTCAGATGAGCTTGACGACCTGCTTGCCGAGATTGCGTCCCTTCAGGAGTCCGATCAAGGCCTCGGGCGCCTTTTCCAGACCCTGCGCGACGCTCTCGCGATAGTGCAGGCGCTTGGCGGCGAGCAGTCCCGTGATTTCCTCCAGCGCCCTGGGCCAGAGATCGAGATGTTCGCTGACGATGAAACCCTGCACCTTCAGCCGCGCGGTGAGAATCAGGGAGGGCCGCTTCAGCGGCATCGGCTGGCCGTCGTAGCCCGCGATCATCCCGCAGACGGCGATGCGCCCGAATGCATTCATCCGTTCCAGGACGGCGTCGAGCACCACGCCGCCGACGTTCTCGAAATACCCGTCGATGCCGTCCGGTGTGGCTGCCGCAAGGTCGGCCTCCAGCTGGCCGGCCTTGTAGTCGACGCAGGCGTCGAAACCAAACGTTTCGGTGACAAGGCGGCACTTTTCCGGGCCGCCAGCGATGCCGACCACACGGCAACCGCTTTGCTTGGCGAGTTGACCGACGACACTGCCAACCGCGCCCGAGGCGGCGCTGACCACCACCGTTTCTCCGGCTTTCGCCCCGATGATATGCCGCAGGCCGACCCAGGCGGTGACGCCCGGCATGCCGGCCACGCCCAGATAGGCGGATAGCGGAATCGCCGTGGTATCGACCTTTTTCAAACTGCCGCCATCGCTCGTGCCGAATTCCTGCCAGCCGTCGAAGCCGCTCACCGCGTCCCCTACCTGAAACGCCGCGTTCTCGGAGGCCACGACTTCGCCCACCGTGCCGCCCAGCATGACGGTATCGAGCGGATGCGGAGGCGCATAGGACTTTCCTTCGTTCATGCGGCCGCGCATGTAAGGGTCGACCGACAGGAAGTGATTGCGCACCCGCACCTGGCCGGCCGCGAGCGGCGCGAGGGGCGTCTCGACCAGCCTGAAGTTATCTGTCTGGACTTCGCCTTGCGGACGCGAGACGAGCAGGATCTGCCGGTTGACGGTCGTATGCATTTTCTGCTCCTGATTCATGATGAGTGACGGGAAACGGGGCGCAAGAAGCCTGCCAGTTCGGTCAGCGCCGCGAAACCGCGCCAGCCCAGACGGCGGCGCCCCGCCAGGCGCACTCAGTGCGCGCCCGCCGCCGCGTCCGCTCCCGGCGCGCCGCCGGACGCAGCCCGCTTCGCGCGCCGGGTGATCCAGATCAACGGAATAATGAGAATGAAGATCAGCGCGGACCCGTAAAAGATATCGTTGAGCCCCATCATCGCCGCCTGCGTCGACAGCGATACGTCGAACAGGCCGCGAGCCTGCGCCGCGTCGATGTGCAGCGCGGATTGCGAAGCGGCAATCGAGGCGGAGAACGTTGGATTGTAAATATTGGCCTGTTCCGTCAGCCTTTCATGATGCAGGGCGATGCGATCGGTCCACGCATTGCCGATCAGCGAGGTGCCCACCGCGCCGCAGAACACCCGTGCGAAATTCGACAGACCCGCGGCCGCCGGAATTTTCGACGGGGGCAGGCCGCCCAGCAGGATCGATGTCAGCGGCACGAAGAAGCATGCCATGGGGATGCCCTGCAGCAGGGTCGGCAGCACCAGGTGCCAGGTATCGATCTCGGTGACGTAATTGGACCGCATGTAGAACACGATCGCGAAGCCGACGAACGCGGCCGTGGCGAGCAGCCGCGCGTCGGTGCGTGGCAGAATCTTGCCGATGACGGGCGCCAGAATCACCGCGAAAATACCCAACGGTGCCGTGACCAGCCCGGCGTCGACCGATCGGTAGTTCAGATATTGCTGCATCCATTGCGGCAGCAGCACGAGGTTGCCGAAGAAGACGCCATAGGCGACGGAGATGGCGACCGTCCCGCCAAAGAAATTGCGCCCCGCGAACAATCGCAGATCCACCACCGGGTTGGCGTCGGTCAGTTCCCAGACGACGAACACCGCGAAAGCGATCGCCGCGATCACCCCGAGCCAGACCACCAGCGGCGAAGCGAACCAATCGAGGTCCCGCCCCTTGTCCAGCATGATCTGCAAAGACGCCACCCAGGTGATCAACAGCAGCAGTCCCACCCGGTCGATCGGTACCTTGCGCGTGGGCGATTCGCGCTGGCGATAGAGAAACCAGGTCACGCCGGCCGAGAACAACCCGACCGGAATATTGATATAGAAGATCCACGACCAGCTGTAGCTGTCGGTAATCCAGCCGCCGATCGACGGGCCGGCAATGGGTCCGACGACCGCTGTCATGCCCCACAGCGCCAGGGCCATCGACGCTTTTTCCTTGGGATAGGACCCGAGCAGGATCGCCTGCGACAAAGGGATCAACGGTCCGGCGACCGCCCCCTGAAGCACCCGCGCGGCGAGCAGCACCGGCAGATTCGGCGCGAGCCCGCAAAGCCATGAGGACATGACGAACAGCAGGATCGCACTCACGAAAAGCTTGATCTGACCGATGCGCTGCGTCAGCCAGCCCGTCAGCGGAATCGATACGGCATTCGCCGCGGCGAACACCGTGACGACCCACGTGCCCTCGTCCACCGAGACGCCGAGGTTACCCGAAATCGTGGGGATCGCGACATTGGCGATCGACGAGTCCAGCACGTTCATGAAGGTGGCGAGCGCGACGGCGATGGTGGCGAGCACCAGTTTGCCGCCCGTGAAAGGCGCCGGTGCCGTGGCTGAGGCCGAAGCCGGCGGCGCGGCGGGGGGAGGCGTGCTCATGACATCTTCCAGAAGGCAGCCGCGCGCAGAGAGGCGTGCGGTGAGGACGACAGTTTGCCAGCTTTAACGCGATACCGCTCTTTCCATCCTGTATCGCCCGTGACGGTATCGCGGCACGCGAGGGCTAAAGTCCGCGCCGGTTGATCCGTTAAACAGGTAGGGAGTCAATCGGACCCGTGCGGGATACGAGAGCGAAAAGCGGGAAAAACGACGCGCTCTGATCCAAATCGGGAAAGTTGTCGTACATGAATTCGGGATGGCGCCGCCCATGCCGATGCCGTCAGTCAAAATTTTGGAACCGTAATGAAAGTGCAGGGGGTCGAGATTCCACAAGTCGTACAAGACGATGCCGTCGCATTCATCCGGCGCCAGCCGTCGTTTCGTTCGTTCGATTTGCAGCGGGCCATCGACGCGCATCCGATGATCGAAGAGCTTTCCTGGAAACCCAGTGGGCTGGCGATGCGCGTCGCGGACCGCATCATTCAGCAGCAGCGGAAGGCCGGCAATATCGGACCGGGAACCGAAGAGAAACCGCGTACCGCATCCTGGCGGTGGATTCGCCGTTGATCGAACGAACATTGCGAA
Source organism: Robbsia betulipollinis (assembly GCF_026624755.1). NCBI lineage: Bacteria > Pseudomonadati > Pseudomonadota > Betaproteobacteria > Burkholderiales > Burkholderiaceae > Robbsia > Robbsia betulipollinis. The sequence continues at coordinate 180,013 of NZ_JAPMXC010000001.1, read as the reverse complement.
AATGACGTGTCGGTCGCGCACCGACGCAACGGGTCCGACGCATGGCGCACGGGGAAGGCGACAGGAATGGCGACTGCGTAAAACACTACGGGGAAGGGGACGGCAGGAAAACGGCGGGGAAATGGGAGGAAAGCGCAGCGCGCCGCGTGGGCTGCCCGAGCGGGTGCCACGAAACGAAAGCGGACGCAAAACGGGGTGCAGCGTGCCAGTGACTGACTGTGCACCGCCAAAGAAGCGCGTTGCCTGAAGGCATCGGGATACCACCGTTGCGCCGCTGTCGCGCGATTGCGGAACAGCGACGCAACGGACCGGCTACCGGAACCTTACAGCGGCTGGATGTTGGACGCTTGCTTACCCTTCGGGCCCTGCTTCACTTCGAAGCTGACCTTCTGGTTTTCCTGAAGGGACTTGAAACCGTCGGCGCGAACTTCGGAGAAGTGCGCGAACAGATCCTCACCACCGTCGTCCGGCGTGATGAAACCGAAGCCCTTAGCGTCGTTGAACCATTTTACGATACCGGTTGCCATTTTTCTTCCAAGTTTGTGCATAAAGTGGACGCCGCCGATGTTTCGGCCGTCCGAATAATGCCTGGTCACTGCGGCCTTCGCAGCCATCAAGCAATAAGTGCTGCGGGACGTATTGTTCGCGGATGCCGGGAGTTCGTCAATAATGATTTTTTCCCCTTATCGCAATGTTTTGACAAACATCTTCCTTTGACGCCTCCAGGCGGTGCGGCCCGGACGAATTTCCTCGTTTTCGCACCAGAATGAGACACAATGCGCCGGTTTTCGCCGCGCTTTGTGCGTTTGCGCACATGATTGTGGTTTTCAGACCCATTCCGCATCGGGCAGCGTGATTGCGATCCCGAAAGCAATGAAGCGTTCCCAGCCGTGCCCAGACTGGGCAAGACCGGGCAAAATCGACACATCGGAAGGTTTTTCACGCGAATCAATCAATCGCATGAATCAATTTATAAATACAATTATTTTTTGTTCTTGACTTTTTTTGAATTATATAAATTTTAAGTATAAACCCGAACAAGCGCGGCAACGCGCAAGGCGTCCGGCACGGTCGGCAATCGCAGGCGATACCCCGCAGCGCGCGGCACGCCCATCCTTCGCGGTATTGACCCAAGCGGAATACGTGGCGAAAATCACGACTGGAAGCGGTGAAAAGCGACGAAACGAACAATGGGAAACGAGATGAAGAACAAAACGGCGCGGCTGGCCTGCATCGGCGGCCTCGTATTGGCGACGGTCTGCGCGACCGGCGCCGCGCGCGCGGATACCGCGCTGCTGAACGTCTCGTACGATGTCACGCGCGAGCTGTACAGGGACATCGACGTCGCGTTCGTCGCAAGTTGGAAAAAATCGTCGGGGGAGTCGATCACGGTGCGGCAGTCGCATGGCGGCTCGAGCCCGCAGGCGCTCTCGGTCCTTCAGGGCCTGCAGGCCGATGTCGTGACGATGAATCAGACCAGCGACATCGATCTGCTGGTGCAGCGGGGCGGTCTGGTCGACAGGAACTGGCGTCAGGCCTTTCCCTATGGCGCGAGCCCCTATACGACGACGATGGTGTTCCTCGTCCGAAAGGGCAATCCCAAAAAGATCAGGGACTGGGACGATCTGGCGAAACCCGGCACCGCCGTCATCCTGCCGAATCCGAAAACCTCGGGCAACGGTCGCTACAGCTACCTTGCCGCCTGGGGCTGGCGATTGCAGCACGGCGGCAACGACGCACAGGCGAAAATCCTCGTCACCCAGATCCTGAAAAACATCCCCGTGCTGGACACGGGTGGCCGCGGCGCCACGACCAGTTTCGCGCAACGCGGCCTGGGAGACGTTCTGGTCACGTTCGAGAACGAGGTCGCGCTGATTCAGCAGGAATTCGGTCCGGGGAAGTTCGAAACGATCTATCCGTCGTCGAGCCTGCTTGCCGAGCCACCGGTGGCGATCGTCGATAAATATGTCGATGCCCACAAAACGCGCACCCAGGCGAAAGCCTATCTGGACTTCCTGTATTCGCCGGCGGGTCAGGAAATCATCGCCGGACACCATCTGCGTCCGCGCGATCCGCAGGTGATGCAGCGGCATCAAGGCGATTTCCCGCCGATCAAGACGTTCACGGTGGATCAGGTATTCGGCAGTTGGGACAAGGCGCAGCAAACGCATTTCGCCGATGGCGGCACTTTCGATCAGGCGATGATGGCGGCGCGCAAGCAATAGACGCCGGATGCGGGCGCGATCGCCGCCGCCGCGTCGCGGCGTTCGAAAGCCGCGGCAGCCGCGTTCGCCTGGGTGGGTGGCGGCGCAAAGACGCGCTCCGGCCACGCCGATTTCTTAATTTAACATAATCTTAATTATCGATTAAAAATCGCGGTGGCCATGCGGTACGCGGTCAGCCACGACAGGCTTCCTTAAGCCTCGCGCAACCGCCGCCACAATGTCGTCTTGCTGATACCCAGTACCGCGCATGCCTTGTCGCGGTCTCCGCCGCAGCCCGCGAGCGCCGTGCGGATCTCGTCGATCTCGATCCGCCGCGCGCGGGCTTTCAGGGAAAACGCCCGCCGGTCGCCGCCGATGAGCTCGGGAGCGATGCCGCCGAGCCGTTCGCCGGTCAGGCGCGTGCCGGCAAGCGCGCCTCCCGGCGCGAGTTCGACCCCGATCCGTTCGATCACATTCTGCAATTCGCGTACATTGCCCGGCCAGCGATAGTCGGCCAGCATGGGCAACACGCCGTTCAGGATCTGCCGCGCGGCTTCGCGCGACGCCACGCGGCCGGTGCGCAGCAGCAGATGCGACGCCAGCAGCGCCATGTCCGTCCCGCGCTCGCGCAACGGCGGCAACGCGACGTTCAGGATATTGAGCCGGTAGTACAGGTCGGCACGAAACTCTCCCGTCTCGATGCGTTCGAGCAAGGGCCGATGCGTGGCGGCGATGATCCGGACATCCACCGGGATCGGCTCGCCCGAACCGAGCCGCACGACCTCTCGCTCCTGCAGCACGCGCAGCAAACGGCCCTGCAGGGCGCGCGGCATCTCGCCGATCTCGTCGAGAAATACGGTGCCATGATGGGCGATTTCGAACAGGCCGGGCTTCCCGCCCCGCCGCGCCCCGGTGAAAGCGCCCTCCTCATAGCCGAACAACTCGCTTTCGAGCAGGCTCTCGGGAAACGCGCTGCAATTGAGCGCGACGAAGGCACCGTCGCGCCGCGCGCTGGCATGATGAAGACTCTGCGCCACCAGCTCCTTCCCGGTGCCGCTTTCGCCACGGATCAGGACCGTCGCGTCGGTGGCGGCGTAACGCAGCACGCGCTGACGCAGCGCCGCGATGGCGGCACATTCGCCGATCATGTCGTCCAGGCAATAGCGTGCCGGCGACGATGCACGCTGCCCCCGCTGCGGCGCGCGCACCGAACGGTCCAGGCGCGGCATCGCGACCGACGCCTGGAAAGTCACCAGCGCGCCCACCGGCGCCTGTCCCGGATCGCCCCAGACGCTGCGATGCACGAGGTAGCTCGCGCCACGCACGCTTTCCAGCGACTCCCCCGGCACCGCCGGCACCACCGCGGCGATCTCCGGTGCCACCGCGGCAAGCTGCCGGCCGATCACCTGCGAGGGGGTGCAGCGCAGCATCTCGGCCATCCTGGCGCTCATCGCCTCGATGCCGCCCTGCGCGTTCAGCGCCAGCACGCCATCGCGCAGATTTTGCATGATCTGGTCCAGACGCCGACGCCGTGCGCGCTCGCCCAGCGTCGCGCGCGCCACCTCCAGCGCGGTGTCGAGCGCGGCCTGCACCGAGGCACGCGAATACAGAAAAACCGCCTTCATGCCGGCGCGTTCCGCAATTTCCGTCACCAGCCCGGGGCCGACGATCGCGTCCACGCCCCGGTCCCGCAGGTCGAGCACGCACCCTTCGGCATCTTCCGCGCTCAGATACGAGGCATGCCGGACGTCGATGCCGAACACCGTGCAGAACCGCAGCACTTCAACGGGCGTCTCGCCATGCATGACCAGGGCGAGACGCCTGCTCCCTTCACGGCGCGCACGCGCCAGAGCATGCATGACGTCGAAGCCCGTCGGCGTGACCAGGACGACCGGGATGTCGACGCGCGTCTTCAGGTAATTGCCGTTCGATCCCGCGGCGACGATCACGTCGGGCCGGTCCGCGCCCGCGTTCTCCAGGTCCCGCAGGGCTTCCTCGAAGCCTCGGGTGACCAGGGTCAGGTTGGCGACCGGATCGTATGCCGCGGCGATATCGCGATACAGCGCACCGAGTCTGCTGATGCCGACGGCCCAGATCCTGGGCAGGGGGAATGGCGTGTTCACTGCGCGTTCCATCGTCGAAGGGTGGGCCGGGCCAACCGCAGGCATGCGGCGATCCCATTCTATCCACCCCTTTCATATCCGAATAGCGAAATTTCATTTATGAAAAATCTCGTTTTTTCGTAGTCGTTAAACCCAGTTGAATCAATTACTTTTCAATTAGCCGTGCACTGGCTTGCAAATTGCATGAAGCCCGGGAAACTTTGGAGACACGCCATGAGCCGTTCCGGGCCGAGTACCACCGCTGGCGCGAAATTTCGCGCCGCCCTGACCCGCGAGGCGCCATTGCAGGTCGTCGGCGCGATCACCGCCTACGCGGCCAGGATGGCCGAGGCCGTGGGTTTCCAGGCGCTCTACCTGTCCGGCGGCGGCGTCGCGGCGAACTCGTTGGGGGTGCCCGACCTGGGCATCAGCACGATGGAGGACGTGCTGACCGATGCGCGCCGCATCACCGAGGCGTCGTCGCTGCCGCTGCTGGTGGATATCGACACCGGCTGGGGCGGCGCATTCAACATCGGGCGCACCGTGAAGGCCTTCATCCGCGCCGGCGCGGCGGCGGTTCACATCGAGGACCAGGTCGGACAGAAACGGTGCGGCCATCGTCCCGGCAAGGAAGTCGTCAGTACCGCCGAGATGGTCGACCGCGTCAAAGCCGCCGTCGACGCCCGCACCGACGACCGGTTCGTGATCATGGCGCGCACCGATGCCGCGGCCGTCGAAGGCATCGACGCGGCGATCGAACGCGCGCTCGCGTATGTCGCGGCCGGCGCCGACATGATTTTTCCCGAAGCCATGCAGTCGCTCGACGATTACCGCCGCTTCAAGGCCGCGGTCGGCGTACCGATTCTCGCGAACCTGACCGAGTTCGGCTCGACGCCCTTCTTCACCGTCGACGAATTGCGGGACGCGAACGTCGATATCGCGCTGTATTGCTGCGGCGCCTATCGCGCGATGAACGCGGCCGCGCTCAATTTCTATGAAACCGTCAAACGCGACGGCACACAGAAAGCCGCGGTCCATACAATGCAGACGCGCGCGGATCTGTATCGCTACCTGGGCTATCACGCCTACGAGGAAAAACTCGACCAGCTGTTTGCCGCACAAAAATGACAGGAGAACGGTGATGAACGAACGCATCCCGCACGCCGCGGAAAAAGATGCCGACACGGGCCCGGCGGGCACGTCCTTCAAGCCGAAGAAGTCGGTCGCGCTGTCGGGCGTGACCGCGGGGAATACCGCGTTGTGCACCGTCGGCAGGACCGGCAACGATCTGCACTACCGCGGCTATGACATTCTCGATATCGCGGGCCATGCCGAATTCGAGGAGATCGCCTATCTGCTGGTACACGGCAAGCTGCCAAACGTCGCCGAACTGGCCGCCTACAAGGCGAAACTCCGGGCCTCGCGCGGCCTTCCCGCCAGTCTGAAGGCCGCGCTCGAACTGATCCCGGCCGCCGCCCATCCGATGGACGTGATGCGCACCGGTGTCTCGCTGCTCGGCACCCTCCTCCCTGAAAAAGACGATCACGGGCAGCCGGGCGCGCGGGACATCGCCGACCGCCTGATGGCGTCGCTGGGTTCGCTGCTGCTGTATTGGTACCACTATGCGCACAATGGCCGGCGCATCGAGGTCGAAACCGACGACGATTCGATCGGCGGACACTTCCTGCACCTGCTGCATGGCACGCGCCCGGCGCATGCGCGGGTCAAGGCGATGCATACGTCGCTGAACCTGTACGCGGAACACGAGTTCAACGCCTCGACCTTCGCCGCGCGCGTGATCGCCGGCACGGGCAGCGACATCCATTCTGCGCTGGCGGGCGGCATCGGCGCCCTGCGCGGTCCGAAGCACGGCGGCGCGAACGAAGTCGCCTTCGAGATCCAGTCGCGCTATGCCACACCCGACGAGGCCGAGGCGGACATCGCGACCCGGCTCGCCGCCAAGGAAGTGGTGATCGGTTTCGGTCATCCCGTCTATACGATCTCGGACCCGCGCAACAAGATCATCAAGGACGTGGCGTATGGCTTGTCGAAACACGCCGACAACATGGCGCTGTTCGATATCGCCGAACGCATCGAGTCGGTCATGTGGGACACGAAGCAAATGTTCGCGAACCTCGATTGGTTCAGCGCGGTTTCGTATCACCTGATGGGCGTGCCGACGGCGATGTTCACGCCCCTGTTCGTGATCGCCCGCACGGCGGGCTGGAGCGCGCATATCATCGAGCAACGCATCGACAACAAGATCATCCGGCCGAGCGCCCATTACACGGGACCGGACCCGCTTCCATTCGCAACGCTCGACCAGCGCGCCTGACGTCAACGCCGCCGGACCATGGACCGACGCTGCCGATCCATGACCCGGCATGCGCCCCGCCGCGGCCGGCACTCGGCCGGCACGCATGCGGCACCAATAACATCGGATCGCTCCGACACGACTCCATTTCGCCATGTCCCATCCTGTATCGAACGTTCGCCCCGCCCCCGACGGCGTCCTCGTCGACATCGTCGATTACGTCCTGAACCATCCGATCGAGAGCCCGCTCGCGCTGGAAACCGCGCGCCACTGCCTGATCGACACCCTGGGCTGCGGCCTCGAAGCGCTGACCTACCCCGCCTGTACCAAATTGATGGGGCCGCTGGTTCCGGGCACGATCGTGCCGAACGGTGCGAAGGTGCCCGGTACGTCCTATGCGCTCGACCCGGTACAGGCGGCATTCAATATCGGCACGATGATCCGCTGGCTCGATTTCAACGACACCTGGCTCGCGGCGGAATGGGGTCACCCGTCGGACAATCTCGGCGGTATCCTCGCCACGGCCGACTGGCTCTCGCGCAACGCCGTCGCCGCCGGCAAGCCGCCGCTGACGATGAAGGACGTGCTGGTCGGCATGGTCAAGGCGCACGAGATTCAGGGATGCATCGCCCTCGAGAATGCGTTCAATGCGGTGGGCCTCGATCACGTGCTGCTGGTGAAGGTCGCCTCCACCGCCGTGGTCGGACAGTTGCTGGGCCTGACGCGCGACGAACTGATCAATGCGGTGTCGCTGGCCTTCGTCGACGGGCAGGCGCTGCGCACCTATCGGCACGCGCCGAACACCGGTTCGCGCAAGTCATGGGCGGCCGGCGACGCCACCTCGCGCGCGGTGCGGCTTGCGTTGATCGCGAAGACCGGCGAGATGGGGTACCCGTCGGTGCTGACGGCGCCGACCTGGGGCTTCTACGACGTGCTGTTCGCCGGCAAGCCGTTCAAGTTCCAGCGTCCGTACGGCACCTATGTCATGGAAAACGTGCTGTTCAAGATCGCGTTTCCGGCCGAGTTCCACGCGCAGACGGCAGTCGAGGCGGCAATGACGTTGCATCGGCAGCTTCGGCAAACGGGCAGGCGCGTCGAGGATATCCGCCGGGTGACGATCCGCACCCACGCGGCGGCGCTGCGCATCATCGACAAAAAAGGCCCGCTCGACAATCCCGCCGATCGCGACCACTGCATCCAGTACATGGTGGCCGTGGCCCTGATCCACGGGCGGTTGACCGCGCCGGACTACGAGGATGCGATCGCGCGCGATCCCCGCATCGATACCCTGCGCGCGACGATGGACTGTGTGGAGGTGCCGCAATATACGCGGGATTACCACGACCCGGAAAAGCGCTCGATCGCCAACGCCCTGACCGTCGCGTTCCACGACGGCACGACGCTCGGCGAAGTCGTCGTCGAATATCCGATCGGGCACAAGCGCCGCCGCCAGGACGGCACGCCGCTGCTGATCGAGAAATTCAGGACCAATCTGGCGCGTCGTTTCCCGCAAAAACAGCAGGAAGCGATTCTCGCCGTATCGCTCGATCAGGCAACGCTGGAAAATCTCGCCGTGAACGATTACGTCGATCTTTATGTGATCTAGCCAGTTCGGTCCGATTGATCAGCCCGATTCATCAGGCCGATTCATCAGCCGATGCGGGGGCGGCCGGTTCGCCCTTTTTTCAGGAACGAAACCTGCGCGCGCTTGCACCCCCGGCCGTGTACGCCGTCGCGCCCGTTCATCCCGGCGCGCGACGCGCCCCGGCCGGCAGCCACCTCGTTTCCTGGAGCGAAAATGACCGAGCGAATCCGCCCCGTAACCGATATCCTGAACGATCCGCTACGCAACAAAGGTACGGCTTTCACCGAAGACGAGCGCCGCAAGCTGCATCTCGAAGGCCTGCTCCCCTCGGGCATCGACACCCTCGACAAACAGATCGATCGCGTTCTCGGACATCTCGAATCGAAGCCGAGCGACCTCGAACGTTATATCTACCTGATGGGCCTGTGCGACCGCAACGAGACGCTGTTCTATGCGACGTTGATGTCGGACCCCGCGCGCTTCGTCCCGATCGTCTACGATCCGACGATCGCGGACGCCTGTCTGTCCTATGGGCACCTGTACCGCCGGCCGCGCGGCATGTATCTCACCCGGCACATGAAGGGGCGGTTCAGGAAAGTGCTGAGCAACTGGCCGATCAAGGATGTGCGCGCGATTTGCGTGTCGTCGGGCGGGCGCATCCTGGGGTTGGGCGACATCGGCGCGAACGGGGCGCCGATTCCGATCGGCAAGCTGCAGCTGTACACCGCGTGCGCGGCGGTGCCGCCGGACGGCCTGCTGCCGATCCACATGGATATCGGCACCAGCAACGCCGCGCTGCGGGCCGATGCGCTCTACACGGGCCTGCGCGAGGAGCCGGCCTCGAGCGACGAGATCGATGCGGTCATGGACGAATTCGTCGCCGCGGTGCAATCGGTGTTTCCCGGGTGCTGCATCCATTTCGAGGACTGGAAAGGCGACGACGCGATCCGTCTGCTGGCGCGGTACCAGGACAAGGCGCTGTGTTTCAACGACGATATCCAGGGCACGGCGAGCGTGGCGCTGGCCGGGTTGATCACCGCCCTGCAGATCGTGGGCAGTACATTGGGCGAGCAGCGTATCCTGTTCGCCGGTGCCGGTTCCGCGGCCATCGGCATCGCCGATCTGCTGGTGGAGACGATGGTGCAGGAGGGGCTGTCGCGCCAGGCCGCGCGCGAGCGAATCGCATTGTTCGACATCAACGGCCTGGTCGAGAAGCGCCGCCGCGATCTCAACCCCTCGCAGGCCCGCTATGCCCATGACGGCGCGCCGACCCGGGAACTCGCGGACGCGGTCCGGCAAACCAAGCCGAGCATTTTGATCGGCGTGAGCACGGTGCACGGGCTGTTTACCGAGCAGGTCGTGAAAACGATGGCGAAAATGCACGAACGCCCGATCATTTTTCCCTTGTCCAACCCGACGGACAAGGCCGAATGCACACCGCAGCAGGCATACGCGTGGACGCAGGGCAAGGCACTGGTCGCATGCGGGGTGCAGTTCCCGGACGTCGAAGTGGACGGCAAGACCTTCCACCCCGGACAGGCGAACAACTTCTATATTTTCCCCGCCGTGGCGCTGGCGATCTATGCGACCCGCCCGAAGCGCATCGACGATACGGCCTTCATCGCGGCGGCGCGCGGCACCGCCGATCAAGTCAGCGCGGCCGACCGCGACAAGGGCATGCTGTATCCGCAGCAGAAAAACATCCTGGCGACCGAGATCACGACCGCCACGCGCGTGGCGGAGTATATTTTCGATCAAGGACAGGCGACGGTCGAACGGCCGGAAGACATCCGCGCCTGGATCGAGGCGATGACATACAAGCCCGTCTACGCGGGCGCCTGACCCCGTCGCTGCGCTGCCGCTCCTTGCCCGCGCGGCCGCCGGCGCCTACTGCGCGGACGCCACCTGGAGCAACGCCGGCGTCGCCGTGTAGGCCGCCGGGAAATACTGCTTCAGATAGCCGACTTTCGGCAGATCGTTGACGGCGATATACGGATTGTCCGGGTGCAGCGTCAGGTAATTCTGGTGATAGTTTTCCGCCGGATAAAAGCCCTTGAACGTCTCCACCCGCGTCACCACTGTCGCCGGAAAGACATGGCCCTGGTTGAGCTGCTGGATGTAGGCGCTGGCGACCTGCGCCTGCTCCCGGCTCTGCGGGAAAATCGCCGACCGGTACTGGCTGCCATGATCGGGGCCCTGCATGTCGCGTTCGGTCGGATTGTGCGCCACCGAGAAGAAGATCTGGAGCAGCCGACCATACGATATCCGGGCAGGGTCGAACGTGATCTGCACGGATTCGGCGTGCCCGGTCGCACCGGTGCTGACCATTTCGTACGCGGCGGTCGAGGCCGCGCCACCGCTGTAGCCGGAGACCACCTTGCTGACGCCCCGTACGTGCTGGAAAACGCCCTGCACGCCCCAGAAGCAGCCACCCGATACCACCGCGGTCTCGAGTCGCGCCGGCCCGGCTTTCTCGTCCTGCACCGGGGCCGGCACGACCCGCGCCTCCTCGACCGAATAGGCGGCGTGCTGCCAGCTCAGCGCCCCGGCACCGATCGCGGCGGCAAGCGCGAGCTTGCCGGCCAGAGACGGCGTGACGGCGCGAAACCGGCGGCGTGAAGGGACCGCAGGGGCTGTCGGTTTGTTCAAAGTGTTCATGGTGCTGACTCCTCGTCGATCATCAACCGAATGTAAATGCATACGCCTGCACATCCGGGTCCGTGAATTCAATGGCGAACGTGCGGTCCTGGATGGCGCCCGATTGCCGGATCAACTGATACAGCCGGTGCTCGTCGACGACGCCGGTGCCATCGGCCGCGACATCCACGCCATGCGCATCGCCCGGCGCGTGCCCGTCGATCGTCACCCGGAAGTGCACGGGCACGCCGGCACGGCCTGGCCCGAGCACCAGATGCAGATCGCGCGCATGAAACCGGTATACGATTCTGCCGCCCGCGTGGACGAGTCGCGCCTGCTCGCCGCTCACGTTCCAGTCGCCCGACAATCCCCAGCCGTTCAGAGCCAGGAAAGCGGGAACGGTATAGGTACGTTGTGCGTCCCGCGCCACGCCGCCCGGCGAACTGAACTGGCCGGCCCGCTCGTAGCCGATATAGGTTTCCGGCGAACGCATGTCGCGGTTGTCCGCCAGGACCTCGGCACCGGTGGCGCTGCTTTCGGCGTCGATCAGCGCCGTCGGTACGTTCTTGCTGCCCGCTTCGGTCAAAAGCTGCTGAATGACCTTCTCGGATTGCACATCGTCCCCCTCGCCGAAATGGTGATGCCGGATGCGGCCCTGGGCATCGACGAAGTACTGCGCTGGCCAATACTGGTTGTTGAACCCGCGCCAGATCGCATAGTCGTTATCGATGGCCACCGGATAGGTGATGCCCAGATCCCGCGTCTGCCGGGTGACATTGGCGATGTCGCGCTCGAAAGCGAATTCGGGAGCATGCACGCCGATCACGACCAGCCCCTCGTCACGATATTTCTGCGCCCAGGCCTTCACGTAGGGCAGCGTGCGCAGGCAATTGATGCAGGAATACGTCCAGAAATCGATCAATACCACCTTGCCGCGCAGGCTTTCGGGACGCAAGGGCGGCGAATTCAACCACGCCACCGCGCCGGAGAGCGGCGGCAACGTCCCCTCGACCGGCAGCGCGCCGGCCCCCGTGACGCTCGCGTTCCTTGCCATCATCGCGCCGCCCGCGTCGGGGCCTTCGGCCGGCTGAGGGGAAAACCGATCCACCAGTTTCTGTTCCAGGCCGCCTGTCGCCACGGTCGACACGCGCGCGAGCACGCCGGTATCCCACCCCAGCGAGATCGCTACGACGCCGCACAGCATCGCGGCGCCGATCAGCCTGCGTACCCACTCCCCGGCCCCGATCGAACGTTTCATGGCGGCGAAAACGCGGCCCCCGACCAACAACGCGGCGGCGAGCGAGGTCGCCGCGCCGGCCGCGTAGGCGAGCAGCAGCAAGGTCGTACCGACGCTGGCGCCGCGCAGTGCCGCCCCCGTGAGCACCAGGCCCAGGATCGGACCCGCGCAGGGCGCCCACAACAGCCCGGTGGCCACGCCGAGCAGCAGCGACGCGCCGAAGCTCGTGCCGTTGCGGCTGACGGTCGCGGCGTTCGACAGGCGGTCGCCCAGCGTCACGAGCGGTCGCATCAGACGGTCGGCGAACCGGGGAAACAGCAGCGTCAGGCCAAACACCGCCAGAAGCACGATGGCCGCCCACCGGCCGTACGCGTTCGCCTGGGCGACCCAGCCGCCGCCGATCGCGGCGAGCGTGGCTACCAGGGCGAAGGTCAATGCCATGCCGATGAGTAGCGGCAACCCGCTTTTCAGGAACGGCTCGTTGGCCCTGGAGAAAACGAAGGGCAGCACCGGCAGGATGCAGGGGCTGACGATGGTCAGCACGCCACCCAGATACGACAGAAACAGCACCAGCATAAAGTCTTCTCCATCCCGAAATGGGGGTCGATCACGCCTGCCGCGTGCCTGCCATCTAGGCAGCGCCGGCCGTGAAACCCAGTGCGAACCCGTTCATGCAATAGCGCAGACCGGTGGGCGCCGGGCCGTCGCTGAACCGGTGCCCGAGATGACCGCCGCATCGCGCGCAGTGGATTTCGGTTCGCGTCACGCCCCAGGAATGATCGTCGCGGTCGCCGACGGCATTCGCCACGGGCGCCCAGAAACTGGGCCAGCCGGTACGGCTGTCGAACTTGGTCGACGAAGAAAAGCACGGCGTGCGACAACCGGCGCAATGGAACATGCCCGCCCGGTGCTCATCGTTCAGGGGACTGCTGTAAGGCCGCTCCGTCGCGGCCTCGCGCAAGACCGCGTATTGTTGCGGATCGAGCAACCGGTGCCATTGCGCATCGGAATGCATGACGGCGAATGTCTCGGGCGTCGCGGCATCGGCCGCCCGCAGGCCCAGCGCCGACGCCAACGCACGCCAGCCTCCCAGGGCCGCCAACGCGGTCACCGCGCCGCCGGAAAACAGGAACCGTCTTCTTGTCGTCATCGTGTACTCCCCGCATCCCTGGTTTAACCTCGGAGCGCATGGTAAAGGCCAGGGTGTCGCCAAGTCCTCACGAAAGGTTAAACGATTCGTGATACTTGTTCCTCGCGATTTATGCACAAACTGGGCGCCGACGATTATCTGGCGAAACCGTTCTCGATGCTGGAACTCGTCGCACGCGTCAAGGCACTGCTGCGCCGCGTCGACGCCCTCGCCAGGGATCAGCGCACCGCCTCGGGCACGCTGCGGGTGGGCGACCTCCGCATCGATCCGCTGACGCGCGAAGCGTCGGTCGACGGTCGCGCCATCGAGCTGACGCCGCGGGAATTCGATCTTCTCTACTTTTTCGCAAAAAACCAGACCAAGGTGTTCTCGCGAATGGATCTGCTCAATGGCGTATGGGGCTATCAACACGATGGCTATGAGCACACCGTCAACACCCATATCAACCGGCTGCGCGCCAAGATCGAAAAGGATCCCGCCGCGCCGCGGCGCATCCTGACCGTCTGGGGGCGCGGCTACAAACTGGTTCCCGTCTCCGATGCGGACGCGCCGGACGCATCATGAGCATGAAACCGAGTTCGACCCTTGCCTTGACCCTGACGCAGCGCCTCTCGCTGGTATTCGCCGCGCTCTTGCTCGCGTGCTGCGGCGCCTCGGCATGGCTGCGGATCCATTCGAACGATCTGCACGAGAAGGAAGTCATCCAGAGCCTGTCGCGCGGTCTGGCCAGCCACATCGCCGGCAACCGGACCTTGATGGATGCCAGTGGCCCGCGAACCGACGCGCTGAAGGCGCTGTTCGGGCAGCTCATGGTGGTGAACCCAAGCGTCGAGGTCTACCTGCTCGATAGCGAGGGCACGATCCGCGGCGACGATGCCCCGGCCGGTCATCTCAAACGCGAACGCGTCGATCTGGCGCCCATCAAGCGTTTCCTCGGCGGCGCCCCCCTGCCCGTCTTCGGCGATGATCCGCGCAGCGCCGCCGGCCGCAAGGTCTTCAGCGCGGCGCCCGTCGCCGGTACGGCGGACCGCCCCGGCGGCTATATCTATGTGGTGTTGCAGAGTGAGTTGCGTGACCGTCTGGATGCGGAAGTCCAGGCCAACGCCGTGCTGAAGACCACCCTGCGCCTGATGGCCCTGGTCGCGGTGCTGGGCCTGCTCGCGGGTCTCACCGCCTTCTGGCTGATCACCCGGCCGTTACGGCGCCTGACGCAGGCGATGCGGCACTTCGATGCCAACGGCGAGCCGGACAAGCAGCCGCGCGTGCCGCGCACGGCCAGCACGAACCAGCGCGACGATATCGTCGTACTGGACGAACCGGCGAAACTGGAATACGGGCTGGTGTCGCTCGATCCGGAGGTGTTTTCCCTCGAAGATCTGCTGCAGGACGTATTGGAGAAATTCGAATTGTCCGTGGCGGCGAAGCGCATCGCGCTGCATGTGGAAAGGCCGCCGGCCCTGCCCGCCATTCGGGCGGACCTGGGCATGATCGAGCGCATTTTGACCAATCTGCTGGACAACGCGATCCGTCACACCCCTGAAGAGGGCGTGGTGACGGTCCTGCTGTCCCATCACGACCAGCGCGTGTGGGTCACCTGCCGGGATACCGGGCCGGGAATTCCCGCGGCGATGCGCGACAGCCTGTTCGTCAGACCCTTCCATTCCGGACGGGTGGCACAAAGCGGCGGCCTGGGCCTGCTGCTGGTGCACCGCATGCTGCAACTGCACGGGGGCCACATTACGCTCGTGGACGAGACCGCCACGGGCACGACCTTCCGCTTCGACCTTCCCGCCGCCCGGACGGACTAAACCGGCCGCCCAGCGACCCACGGCGGCCCACGGCGCCTGCGCGGCCCGACCTGCGCACCCCACGCGTACCCACGATATAGCCGGGGATCCCACCCCTGTTCCGGCATTTGCCATCGCGAACTTCGCTTACTCTTCCCCTGAAGCCATTGGATTACTCGCGTGAGGACAGCGACATGAAAAGGCGCATCACGATCATTCAGCCTCGCGCTGCCAAATAAACCCGGCCGCGCAGCGTCCGTTCCGGCAGACGTCAGGCACCGCGACATTAGGGCCGCCATGTTCCACCTGAAAAACCGCCGGGTTCCGACCATCGACCGCAATGCCGTGGATCTGTCGAATTGGGTCGCTGAGAATCTGGAGCAGCTGGAAACAAGCGATGTCGCCGAATTGCTGGTTTTCGGGAACTGCGTGACACCCGCCCCGGAAAGTCACGCACCCGAAAAGAAACGGACGTGGAAACGCCCGTTGCACTTGCGTGGGTGGTCATCATGGGGATTCCTCGCCCGCGCCTTCCGGAAGGGGTGTGCGGAGACGATACGCCGCCCCCGCCTGGCCCTGACCTTCACGGCGGCGTTGTGCATCGTGATGGCATTGCTCTGTGCGCTGTCGCTTTGGCAGCAACGGCTCGATACCTCGCGCCATGCGATCGAAACATCGTCCAACCTGCTGACGATCGTGCAAAAGGACATCGAACGCAATGTCGAGCTCTACGACCTGTCGTTGCGCGCCGCGGCGGACGGCACGCAAGATCCGACCATCATGCAGTTGCCGGCGCGCCTGCGCAACCAGATTCTCTTCGATGCTTCCGCGCGCGCGTCGAACCTCGCCGGCATGTTCGTCCTGGACCGGAGCGGCAAACTGATCATTGCCGATAAAACCGATACGCCGCTCGCCCGCAACGATGCCGGCCGCGATTTCTTCGAGGTTCATCGCGTGTCTCCAGCCGCGGGGTTGTATATCAGCCAACCCACCGTGATCGATGGCACGTCCGGTTTTCCCGCCATCATCCTCAGCCGGCGAATCACCGCGCGCGACGGCTCGTTCGCCGGCGTGGTGGGCATCCCGATCGATCTGCGGTATTTCCAGCAGCTTTTCTCCGGACTGAAGCTGCAGTCCAAAGGCATCACGGCGCTCGTCAACGAAAAAGGCGTGTTTCTGACCCGTCTCCCCCTGCATAGCCGGGCGGTCGCGGGAAAGTCGCTCATCAGCCAGCCCCTGATGCAACAACTGTCCGCCACCGGCGAGGGGTCGTTCACCCGCACGGCCGCGGTCGACAAAATCGAGCGGCTGTACGTCTTTCGCCATCTGCCGCGGCTCGGGATGATCGTTATCGTGGCGCCCAGCACGGCAGACGTTTTCGCCGCCTGGCGTTCGCGCATGGTGGTGATCGGCGTCCTGATGGCCGTCTTCAGCATCACGCTGCAATTCGTCTCGCTGCTCCTCTTCGTCGAGTTGCGCAAACGCGTCACCGGCGAGGCGGCCATGCGCGCCCTGGCGCAAACCGACAGTCTGACCGGGCTGGCCACGCGACGCGTCTTCGACGACGTTCTGCACCGTGAAAAAGACATCGCGCATTGCACGGGCCGGCCGCTGACGGTCGTATTCATCGACGTGGATCATTTCAAGACTTTCAACGATACCTACGGCCATCTCGTCGGCGACGAAGCCCTGCAGCGCATCGCCCGGATTCTTTCCGAGGGCGTGCGCTCCACCCGGGATCTGGCCGCGCGCTACGGCGGCGAGGAGTTCGTCCTGGTACTGGGCGATACGCCCAATACCGTCGCCCAGGCGGTGGCCGAGCGCATTCGGCGTGCCGTCGATGCGTGTCGTATCCCCCATGCGCTCGCGCCGTCGGGAAACGTGACGATCAGCCTGGGCGTGGTCACCTACGACGGCACCGCGCCGGTGGATATCCACGAACTGCTCGCGCGCGCCGACAGGTCGCTTTACGAGGCGAAACTGCGCGGCAGGAACCGGGTGTTCGCCGAACCGATGACGCAGGAGGCATAGCACGAAGCAACAGTAGTGGCGGTACCAGCGTATCAAAACGAGCAATGCGTCCTGGGAACATCATGCAAAACGTCCAGGAAACATCTCGCGTGTGACACCCTTTAACGGTATGTAAGCGAGATAACGATGAAAAATTCCCAGCACGACGTGGACCAGCGCACCCAACTCGCCGGCAACAATATGTTCGAACTGCTGTTGTTTCGCCTCGGCGAAGCCGCCCAGACGAAACAACGCGAACTGTATGGCATCAACGTTTTCAAGGTACGCGAAATTCTCGCGATGCCCAGACTGACCGTGATCGCGGGCGCGGCGCCGGAGATACTGGGCGTGGCGGAGATTCGCGGTGAAATCCTGCCGGTGATCGATCTGGCCCGCGTGACGAACAACTCGTTGGCCACGGAGCCGAAGATCCTGCTCGTGACCGAATTCGCCCGTACGACGCAGGGTTTTGCGGTCGAGGAAGTCGAAGAAATCGTGCGTCTCGAATGGAACCAGGTATTGTCCGCCGAATCGCATTCCAGCGCGAAGACCGTGACCAGCCTGGCACGTCTGGATGGCGAGGTGTATGGCGGGCAGTTGGCCCAGGTCCTGGATGTCGAGCAGATTCTGCGCGATGTGCTACCCGGCAACACGCCGGAAATCGATGAAGAGACCACGGGGCGTCTGGTATTGAAACCCGGCTCGAAGATCCTGGCAGCCGACGATTCGGGCGTCGCGCGCAGCCTGATCGAGCAAAGTCTCGTTTCCATGGGCGTGTCGTTCGTCATGGCCAAAACCGGACTCGAGGCGTGGAACATCATGGAAGCCGCGCAGAAAAAAGCCGAGGCCGAGGGCACCCCCGTCACCGACGCCATCGCCCTCGTCCTGACGGATCTGGAAATGCCCGAGATGGATGGTTTTACTTTGACCAAGCGCATCAAGGCCGAAGCGGCATTCAATCACATCCCGGTCGTCATCCACTCTTCGCTGTCGGGCTCCGCCAACGAGGAGCACGTGCGCAAGGTGGGAGCGGATGCTTACGTCTCCAAATTCGTCGCCGCGGAACTGGCCGCGGTGATGCGTCAGGCGATGAAACGGATGGCTGCGTGACCGGCGGCGATTCTCACGGCGTACCGGGCATGCACTGATGCCAGGCAACGACCTGGAGCGGCCTGAAATTCCACTTCGTTGAATGTATGGATCCAATGGGAAAAACGAAACAACGCATCGACGTTTTCGATGAGACGAGCGACGTTTTCGTCGCTCGCCAACCGGTCATGGACCGGCGCGGCGCGCTGGTCGCGTACGAATTGCATTTGCGCCATGCGGCGTGCGCCACCGCGGTTCGCGACGAAGACTTCCTGTGCTCGTCGGGCGTTATCGCGCGCGCATTGGGTTCGTTCGGTTTCGACGTCCTGCTGGGAGGGTCGGACGGTCATCTGGCGTGTTCCGAGGAATTGCTGTGCTCGGCCACCATCGAGGTTCTGCCTGCCGGACAGTTCGTCCTGGAAATCGTCGAATACACGACGCTCTCGGCGGCACTGCGCGAACGCTGCGAGAAACTGCGGCAGATGGGCTTTCGGATTGCCCTGGGCGGCGTCCGGCGCCTGAGCGGTGACATCCAGACCTTCCTGCCCTGTCTGGATATCGTCAAGATCGATTGGCCGCATGTCGCGCCCTATGACCTACCGGACCTGGTCGGTTATTTCAAGAAAAAAGGCAAGCAGGTGCTCGCCGGCAACGTGGAAAACCGGCTCGACCACGAGGCCGCGCTCGAACTTGGCTGCGACCTGATACAGGGCTATTACTTCAGCAAACCGCAACTGGTTCGCGCCAAGAAGGCCCTCCCGTCCGGCGGGCTCGTATTGCGGGTGCTGCAACTTCTGCTGGACGACGCCGAGCATGCAACCGTTGCGGCGGCATTGCGCGAAACGCCGCTGCTCATCACCCAGTTGCTTCGCCTGGCGAACAGCGGCGAGAAAAGCCAGGGCGGCGCGAACCGGGTGTCCTCCATCAAGCAGGCCCTCGCGATTGCCGGTAGCCGCCGTCTGATCCAGTGGTGCTGCCTGCTTCTCTATGCGAATCCGGATGGCTTGCCCGCCACGGAAGATCCGCTGGTGGGTCTGGCCCAGCGCCGGGCGAGCCTGATGGCGAAAATATCGCGAAAAGTTCGCGTCGCCGACGACCGATATGAGCAGACGGCCTATCTGACGGGGATGTTGTCGCTGCTGCACGTCATGTACGGAACCGATGCAAGAACGTTCGTCGAAGAGTTGCCGCTGGCACCGTCGATCAAAGCCGCGATCGCGTACCGCGAAGGAGAACTGGGCAGATTGCTCGATATCGCCGAACACCTCGAACGGGGCGAAGTGCGTATCGCCTTGGGACGCATATCGGCCGCGATCGACGGCGCCGATTTCGGCACCGGCTTTTTGCGATCGTTGCTGCCATCGTGACGTTCCGGGGCACCGACCGCCTTCCGTCGACGCCGCCTGGACGGCACCGAAATAGCTTCAGAAATTTCGTCGCCTGCCGTTCTCATAGAAACAAGCGATGGAAAAGCTTGCCATTCCCGCAGGTATGAATGTAACCGCAAGGAGCAAGCCATGCAGAACGACTCGACGCCCGTCACCTTGACCGACGATGCCGACCCGCACTCTCTGAAACACCATCATGCCCTTGCGGAAATCGATTACCTGAATCTGTTCATGGAACAACGCGTCACCGAATATGTGCGCCGCAACGAAAAAGCCGTCAGCGACATGCTGAGGTCACTGGATCGACCAGGCGCATCGGCGGCCTGACGGCAACGGACTCGCCCGAACCGGAAAGACGACGTATCCCCCTATTTTGCGTACGGAATTGTCGATGGAAACGGAAGCCCCCACGAACAAACAGGGACAGATCCTGGGCCGCAAGGGACGTGAAACACGCGCCCGGCTGATGGAAGCGACGCGCCTCCTGCTGCGCACTTGTTCGCCGGTCGAATTGACTGCCGTCGGCATCGCGGCCGAAGCCGGCACGTCGCCCGCGAGCTTCTATATGTATTTCGACGATCCCAAGGATGTTCTTTTTGCACTGGGAGAGGAAGCCGGTCGCGACCTGGCGAAGCTGCGCAAGATCTTCGAGGAGCCATGGTACCGGGACAAACTCGAACGGCAGGCTGGCGCGATGATCGAGGGACTCAATGCCGTCTGGGCACGACACCGGCCGGCGCTGCGGTTCAGGAATACCGAGGCGAGCCGGGGCGACAAGCGGTTCGAAGCGCTGCGGATGAATACCTTCACCCCCTTCATTCGCGACTTCGCCGAGTGCATCCTGTCGGTCAATCCGGCACGTGGCGCGCGCAAACGCGCCGATGCCTTCGCCGAGGCGTCGATCCTGCATGGCGCGATGGAGCACCTGGCCGCGACCAGTCCCGATGCGACCGACCGTTATCTGGGCGCGAAGCATGTCAACCGGCAGCTGGCGCGCATCATGGCGCTCGTGATTCGGGGCGAGGCCGAGGCGGACGCACTGGGCCGCGAAGCACCCGCCGACGAAACCATCAAGCCTGCAAGAGTCGCCACGCGTCGATTGCGGGCATCCGTGGCGAACGGCACGGCTTCCCCTGCCATGGAATCGGCGATCAAACCGTTGCGTAAGGCGCGCCCGCAGCGCAATGTGAGTCCGGCTGGTTAGGTGTGTGGACCGTCATGCGTGCGCGTTCGGCGATTCAAACGTCTTGGCTACTGCCTCGGGCGTAGGCGGTTGTTTCGATGGCGAAATGATCGTCATGGTTTCCCCGCCGAGGGCATCTTCGCGACAATCTCGGTATAGACGTCTTGCCAGTCGTCTTCTCCCATTTGGTTATATTCCGCTTTGCTTTCATTGTTCGCAGCGAAATAATTCGCTGAGATGTCTTGCATATCGATAGGCCAGAAAAACTCACCATCCCATAATATGTTTTCGGAATGAAGGTCACCATGCATAATGCCTTGTCGCCGCAGCTTCTCGAGCATGTCGACATAGCGTTCGACCGCGTCGATCGGTAGCGAATTTTCGGTCAGGACGTGCAATGGCACCCCGGGAATACGATACATCCTCAAATATTGCGTTCCGTCTTCTTCCTTCAAATGCTGCGCGCTGTCGTCTCCATACAAGCGCCTGAATGCCTCCCCTTCGCAGCGAGCCGTATAAATTTCGTCAATCGCCTCGTCATCGTCGTCGAGTTGGAAATAGCGCTTGATCACAAAAGCTGGATCCTCTGCATCTTTATAAACGGTCCCCCAATGGCCGTCACCCAATTTGCTTCCCAAGCGAAGCGACATCCGATGCCCGGGTTTTGAGGCATCCCACACCTCGATCAACTCGTCGAACGATGTGTCGGACAAAGGCACGGCGTCCTCTATTTCCTGTTCCGGGACGCTGCCTTCCAGGCTACCGTCGGGCCGTTGTGATGGGCCGGGAAGCGCCTCGTCGATATCCGTCGAAAATGCCAACGGGTCGCGCCGCACCGCTGGGTTGATTCGCGAATCCGCAGGCGTTGTGAGAAACGCATGAATGGCCGACGGTGTATCCGCCGACTCGGAAACGACAGCAGCGCCGGCCACAGATGAGCCGCCCTGAGGCGCAATCTTGAAACGTTTTGCCCAACGTGGCAGCACCTCCCACGCTTCGATATGCAGGGAAAATTCGTACGCAGTGTAAAAGCCCCGCGCTGGGAATGCATATGTCGAAAGCAATGCATTGGCGCTCTCCAACGTATAACCGCAGTCCATGAGCACATCCTCGCCACGCGCCCGCTTCCGTCCGCTCGATCCCACCACGAAAATGTTTTTTAGCCGTTCCCGTGCAGTTTCGACATGGAACTGTCCGTCCGTCAATCGCACATGCATCCTCTGTTTGCACGGCCCGGTGATGACATAGCGATTGCCGTTCTGTTCGGCAATCTTGGGGTAAGCGTTGTCTACCTTCAAAAAGACGCGGTTCTCGCCGTTCCACTGCAGGCCATCCGAGTCCCGCGCGGATAGCTTGCTTGAATCCGGAGCGTCCGTGCCAGGATGAACACGCCGCTGCGATGCGAGTACTCGCGCTAATGTTGGCGACACTGCCGGCGAAGTACCTGGCTTGAGGAACCCCTGCGTGCAATCAAAGGGATTATCAAGTTTTACAGTGCCCGCTTTATTGGCTCCGGCGCCATCCATCGCGCTTGCCGTGCGGACCATGCTCGGCAACAACATGGCCCGCAACGCGGCAAGGCCGGGCGGCACGCTAGGGCGCGCACGGCTGACGCGCTCAGCTTCCTGCAATAACGGGTCATTTGTAACACGCGCTATATGCGCGTTGAGCCCCGCTGCTTCACAAGGCGATGCGTGCCGCCGGACCCGATTCGAAAGACAAGGATGTGGCGCGGCGACCTCTTGGAAATTACCGAGGCGGTGTCGGATTGAGTCTGTCGGCATGTGATGTTTCTCCAAATAAAGCGATTGAATCACTATGCGCGGGACACTTATATCAAAATACGTGCGGCTTCGATAAAAAATTATTTTTTATAGTAAATAATATTTACTGACAGATACCGCGCCGTTCCCGTAGAGGACGAATCGAAGGCAAAGGGCGACATTTCTCGCGCGGGGCGCACTAGGGCATCTCGTTATACAGAAGTCGTGACCCCGGATGGTTCATGAACACGGAAATCTGACAGATCTGCGCAGCCAAAAGACTTGTAGACTGAGCCGAAGTGGCGTTTACTCTCAGATTTTCGAGGATAAATGAACACCAAGTCGGGGGCGTGGGTGGACGAAGAATTCGACGCACTGGATCTGGGCGATCCGCGGCGCGACAGCCGTGCGAAGACGCTCCTCAAGCGATTTGCCGCGCGGCCCACGGCCAGCATCCCCGATGCCTGCGAGGGCTGGTCGGAGACGATGGGCGCGTACCGGTTTCTGGGCAACGAGGAGGTCGAATGGTCCGAGGTAATGCGCCCGCATTGGGCGCGCACGGCCGAGCGGGCAAGTCACTTCCCGGTGGTGTTATGCCTGGCTGACACGACCGAGCTGAACTTCAACGGCCAGGAGGCCGAAGGCCTTGGCCCGTTGAGCTTTGAGGCGCAACGCGGCATGTATCTGCACCCGACCTATGCCGTCACGCCCGATCGGGAACCGTTGGGCGTGCTCGATGCCTGGATGTGGGCGCGGGAGGCGCGCGATGCCGAGGGTCATCGTGGGGGCATCAAGGAAAGCATACGGTGGATCGAAGGCTATGAGCGCATCGCCGAACAAGCCGCGTTGCTCCCGTACACGCGCCTGGTGTATGTAACGGATCGGGAGGGCGACATCGCGGCGTTGATGGCGCGCGCGCAGGCACTGGGGCAGCCGGCGGACTGGTTGATTCGCGCCCAACACGACCGCGTGCTCGATGATCACGCCCGGCTGTGGGAAACGCTCGACGCGAGCGATGTGCTGGGGGAGATCACGTTCATCTTGCCAGGACGCGCGGGCCAGAAAGCGCGGGAGGTAAAGCAGGTGCTGCGCGCGCAGCGCGTAAAGCTGGCCGGGAAAATGGGAACGGCTTTTACGTGTGTGATGGCACAGGAGATTGACGCGCTGGCTGGCACCACGCCGATTGTGTGGCGTTTGCTGACCAACCGCGAAGCGACGGATGCCGCGGCGGTGATGGAGTTGATCGATTGGTACCGGGCGCGCTGGGAGATCGAAATGTTCTTCCATGTTTTAAAGACCGGATGCAAGGTCGAGGCCTTGCAACTCTCGCAGATCGATCGAATCGAACGCGCGCTGGTGTTGTACATGGTGGTGGCGTGGCGGATCGCGCGGCTGATGCGCTTGGGAAGAAACTGTCCAGACCTGGATGCATCGATGTTCTTCGATGCCGACGAGATACGAGGCGCGCATCTGTTGTCGAAAAAGGTCGTGCCAAAAACGCCGGTCACGCTGAACCGGATGATACATCTGGTCGCCTCGCTGGGGGGCTTCCTGGGACGTAAAAGCGATGGCGAGCCAGGCGCCAAAACGATTTGGATCGGCATGCAACGGACCCTGGATGCCGCATCCATGGTTCAGATACTGCGCGAAGGTTCATGACTTCTGTATAACGAGATGGCACTAGGGTTCGTATATCGTCGACGACGGTCTGCCGATCATCGACCAGAATCCCGCCTCCTTTGCAGTGCCGCGGAATTCCTGCCGCAGCAGCTTGCCGGAAAATGACGCGCATGCCGCAATGCTAGAATCCACGCATCCCTTATTCGTCATGGAGCGTCGCGCATGGCCCCTTTGTTCCGGGAGATCAGTCAGGTCGCGATAAAGGAATTTTCCGACCTGCACGACCTGTCGCAATGGACCCAGCTCCTCATCCGTCTGTCCGTTGCCATCGTCCTGAGTGGCGCGCTGGGCTATGAGCGGGAAAGCCGTCGATCCGCGGCGGGGTTGCGAACGCATATGCTGGTGGGGCTCGGGGCGGCCATTTTCATACTTATCCCGTTACAAAGCGGGATGACGATCATCGACATGAGCCGCGTGTTGCAGGGGCTCATTGCCGGCATAGGCTTTCTGGGCGCGGGCGCCATCATCAAGGTCGACAAGAATCGCGAAGTCTACGGTCTGACCACCGCCGCCAGCCTGTGGCTGACGGCGGCCATCGGGGTGTCCGCCGGCATGGGCCGAGAAGCGACCGCCGTCATCAGCACCGTCCTGGCATTGATCATCCTGTCGCTTTTGCGCCGTTTCAAAGGCGGCGCGAGGTAAAGCGCGGCTGTCGGCGATCAACGCACGCGTCGCGTCGCGTCGCTCCGGGAAGGCTGCCGTAGGCCGGCGGCCAACCAAAAACGAGAACCCTCATGACCGCTTTTATCCTGATAAGTCTTATTATCAGGATAATATTTTAGTGATGAAAATCGGGTGGTCATTTTTATGGCGGTCTCGAATGCATTGGTTGTACGGTAGGTCGTTATGGATGACGATGTTTGGGGAGGTAGCGCGGTTGTGAAAGTATTTTGTGGTGGTGGTGTTTTGACTGTTAGTTGCTTTTTAATTGATTGGTCCATTGCGTTTTTCCTGCTCTGCCCCGCCTCGCCCTTCGTCGCCGAGCGTTGATTTCGTGCCACACGCGGTATCACGACCAGGCTACGGGCCGTGATACCGCGCGCCGCCCTTACCTACTTCCTGGCGATGTCCTGCGCATCCAGCCCACCGCCCAGCGCGGCGTACAACGTAACCAGACTGGTCTGCGCCGACAGTTGCGTTGCCACCAGAGACTGCTGGGCGGCATACAGCAAGCGCTGTTCGGTCAGCATGTCCAGCAGACTTTCGTTGCCCTGACGGTAGAGCGCCATGGACAGGTCATACGCATGCTGATCCGCATCCACGGTTTGCGTCTGCGCATCGAGCTGCTCACCGATGGTCGCACGCGTGGCCAACGCATTCGCCACCTCCTCGAACGCCGTCTGGATCGTCTTTTCATACGTCGCCACGTCGACGCGCAGCGTCACCTTCGCGGCATCCAGCGTCGCCCGGTTCGATCCCCCGTCGAAAATCGGCAGGGAGATCGCGGGTTCGAATGCCCATTGCCGGTTCGCGCCCTTGAATAGCGACGACAACGCCGGGCTTTCGAAACCGGTCAACGCCGTGAGACTGATGGTGGGGAAAAAATTCGCGCGGGCGGCACCGATATCCGCGTTGTCCGCCTCCAGCGTATGTTCGGCCGCGAGCACATCGGGGCGCTGCTGCAATACCGTGGAAGGCACGCCTGCGGGGATTTGGGTGATGCTCGTCACCGGATCGACCTCGGCGTCGGGCAGGTCCGCATCGGGCACCGTGGTGCCCACGACCAATTCCAGCGCATCGCGTGCCTGCGCCGCCGTGGTCGTGTCCTGCGCGACGGCATTGCGGGCGGACTGCAGGCTCGCGCGCGCTTCTTCGTAGTCGAGTCCGCTGGCCGCTCCCAGGGCATGCTCCTGCCCCACCAGAGTGAAAGTGTGCTGCTCGCTCGCGAGCGTTTGCTGCGCGATCGCCAGCAGGCGTTTGTCCGAAGCGAGCGTCAACCAGTCGTTTGCCACATCCGATACCAGGCTGATTTGCGTGCTGCGCCGGGTCTCCATCGTCCCGAGATACGTCTCCAGCGCGACCTTGCTCAGATTGCGCACCCGGCCGAAGAGATCGAGCTCGTAGGATGTGACGCCCAGATCCGCCCCATAGATATGCGAAACCGTGCCGCTCGACGTTTCCGCGGTATTTTGGGACTCTCCCGCCTCCGCGAGCCGTACCGAGTTGGGAATGCGCTCGGCATCCTGGCTCGTATTCACGCCGATCGTGGGAAACAGCGACGCGCGCTGAATGCGGTACTCGGCACGTTCCTTTTCGATATTCAGCAGCGCGATACGCAGATCGCGATTGTTCGACAATGCCAGCGCAATGGTGCGCTGCAGCCGCGGCTCGGTGAAGAACGTGCGCCAGCCGATGTCGGCGGCCATGACGTCGGGATTGTTCGCGGCGGGGGTAGGCGATTCCGTCGTCGATTCCGTCGTCGATTCCGTCGTCGATCCCGACGCCGCCTCCGCCGCCGCCGCGTTGGACCATGCGGCGGGCACCGGCGCGGCGGGCCGCTGATAATGCGGCGCCAGATTCACGCAGGCGCCCAGCACGCTCATCCCCGCGACCGCCGTCGCGGCGAGGAACCCACGAATGACCGCCTTCATGCCGCGCCTCCTTTCGTCGAAGCCGGCATGCCGTCTCCGGTGTCCGCTTCCGTGCGCGAACGCGACGTTTGCTCCGCACCCGGCGTCTGCGCGCCATCGTCGGCCTGCTTCGGACCGTCGCCGCCGCCCCCGGGCGCGGCAGGTTTCCGCCCATTCCCGCCCGGCAGCCCGCGCACCACGAAATAGGCGAGCGGCGTAAAGAAAATGCCGAGCAACGTACCCAGCAGCGTACCGCCGAACACGCCGGTTCCGATCGACTGACGCGCAGCGGCCCCGGCCCCGGTTGCCACCACGAGTGGCGCGACGCCGAGCAGGAACGCCAGCGACGTCATGATGATCGGACGGATTCGCAGCGCCACCGCCTGTTCGATGGCTTTCAGCGTGGACAGGCCCTCCTTCTCCAGCATCACCGCGAACTCCACGATCAAGATCGCGTTCTTCGACGACAATCCCACGGTCACGAGCAGTCCTACCTGGAAATAGACGTCGTTCGACAAGGCGCGCAGCGTTGTCGCCGACGCGGCGCCCAGCACTCCCAGCGGCACGACCAGAAGCACCGCCAGGGGCACGGACCAGCTTTCGTACAGGGCCGCGAGGCACAGAAAGACGAACAGCAACGACACCGCATACAGATAAGGCGCCTGTCCGCCCGACAATTGCTCTTGATAGGACAGTCCGGTCCAGGCGGATGTGATGCCCTTGGGCAATTTCGCCACGAGTTGCTCCATCGTTTGCATCGCTTGTCCGGAACTCACGCCCGGCGCGGGATCGCCGACGATTTCGAACGACGATTCACCGTTATAGCGGTCAAGCTCCGGCGCGCCATAGGTCCAGTGCGACGTGGCGAACGCCGAGAACGGCACCATCGTGCCCGCCGTATTGCGGACATACCAGTGCTGCAGTGACTCCGGCGTCATGCGAAACGGCGCATCGGCCTGGACGTACACCTTCTTGATGCGATCCTGATCGAGAAACTCGTTGACGTATTCGCCGCCCAGCGTGTCCTCGACCGTCGTGTTGATATCGCTGACCGCCAGACCCATCGCGCTCGCCTTGTGGTCGTCGATGTCGAGCGCGAGTTGCGGCGTGTCGCGCAAGCCGTTGAACCGGACCTGGCGCACGACGCCGCTCGCATTGGCCATCGAAATCAGTTTGTCGCGCGCTGCCGCCAGTGCCGTGTGCCCCACGTTGCCTTCGTCCACCAGTTCCATGTCGAAGCCGGAACTGATGCCCAGACCGCGCACCGAGGGCGGCTGCAGAACCACCACTTTTGCATCCCGAATCGATTGCGCGAAATCGTGCGATGCCTTCCGTACGAACCCTTGCGCCGTGTCGGCGGCAGCCGTGCGCTGACTCCAGTCCTTCAACTTGACGTACATCATGCCGACATTCTGTCCGTTGCTCCCCGTCGCGTACCCCGCGATGTTGAACACCTCGGAAACCGCCGGCTGCTTGAGCATGTAATCCTCGACCTTCGCCATCGTCGCCTCCGTACGTTCGCGCGTGGACCCTACCGGTGCCGTCACCGTCACCATGAGCACGCCCTGGTCCTCCGTGGGCAGGAATGCCGTCGGCAGGCGCACGAACAACAGCCCGGCGCCGGCGGCGAGCAGAAGATAGACGATGACGGCCGGTTTGCGATGATGCAGGAGCTGGTCGACGCCGCGGCGGTATTTCGCGGTGAGCTTGTCGAAACCGCGATTGAAGCGGCTGAAAAACCACCCCTTGGGTTTCTCGTGTCCTTCCTTCAGAAGCGTCGCGCACAAGGCCGGCGTGAACGTCAGCGCCACCAGCACGGACAGGATCATCGCGGAAACCACCGACACCGAGAACTGGCGATAGATGATGCCGGTGGAGCCGCCGAAGAAGGCCATCGGCAACAGCACCGCGGACAACACCATCGCGATGGCCACCAGCGCACTGCTGATTTCGGTCATGGACTTGCGGGTTGCCTCCCGCGGAGACAGGTTTTCCTCCGACATCAGGCGTTCGACGTTTTCGACCACGACGATCGCATCGTCCACCAACAATCCGATCGCCAGAACCAGACCGAACATCGTCAGCATATTGATCGAATAGTTGAACAGCTTCAGGATGCCGAACGTGCCAAGCAGCACGACGGGCACCGCGATCGCCGGTATCAGCGTGGTGCGCAGGTTCTGCAGGAACAGGTACATGATCGCGACCACCAGTACGATGGCCACGACGAGCGTCTTCACCACCTCCTCGATCGAGGTCTTGATGAACGGCACCATCTCGTAGGGATATTCGACCTTCAGACCCGCCGGAAAAGTCGCGGACTGCTTGCTCAGGAAGTCGTGCACTTCCTTGTCCACCTGCACTTCGTTGGCGCCGGGCGCCAGTTGCAGGCCCAGACCGGATGCGGGCTTGTTGTCGAAGTTGGTCTCGACGGTGTATTCCTGCGGTCCGAGGGCGACCCGCGCGACGTCGCTCAACAGAATCTGCGCACCGTCGGTCTCGGTCTTGAGTACGATGTTGCGGAATTGATCGGCGGTGGTAAGGCGGCTGCGGGCGGTGATGGTCGCATCCAGTTCCTGCCCCTTCACCGCTGGCGTCGCACCCAACTCGCCGGCGGCGATATCGTCGTTCTGCGCGTCGATCGCGGTAACGACATCCGAGGGCATCAGCGAATATTTTTGCAGCTTGTTCGGGTCCAGCCAGATCCGCATCGCGTATTCATACCCGTATTGTTGCGCCTGTCCGACACCGGGCAAACGCTCGATCTTCTCCTCCAGATCGCTGTACAGATAATCGGCGACCGCGGCCTTGTCCATCTTTCCGTCTTCGGACACGAGATTGAACACCAGGAACGTGTCCGGCGAGGCCTTCCTGACGGTGACGCCGCTCTCCTGCACCTGTTCCGGCAGCAGCGCGTTCGCGGACTGCAACTGATCCTGCACCTCCACCTGCGCCGTATTCGGATTGGTACCCGCCCCGAATGTCAGCTTGATGGTGACGTTGCCTTCCGAGTTCGCGGTCGACGACATGTACATCAGGTTGTCCAATCCCACCATCTGCTGCTCGATGACCTGGACGACCGCGTCCTGATTGGTCTGAGCGGATGCGCCGTCATAGGTGGCGCTGATCTGGATCGTCGGCGGCGCGATGGTCGGGTACTGGTCCAGCGGCAGTTGCGTGATCGCAAATGCGCCGCTCAACGTCACGATGATGGCCAGCACCCAGGCGAAGATGGGTCTGTCGATGAAAAAGTGCGCGATGCGCATGGGCGTGCTCCGTTCAGTTCGTTGCGACCGCGGACTCGACCGGCTTCACGGTGTCGCCCTGGCTCACGAACTGCGAGCCGGTCACGACGATCCGATCTCCCGGCGACAAGCCACCCGTGACCACCCACTCGTTGTTGTCCGCCGTTCCCGAGAGAGTCAGCGTGCGTTGTTCGATCTTGTTCCGGGCGTCGACGATCAGCGCCGTCGCATTGCCTCGTGCATCGTGCGTCACCGATTGCTGCGGCACGAGGATGGCCTTCTCATCCACGCCCTGCTCCACCAGACCGTGCAGATACTCCCCCGGCAGCAGAAGTTTTTCGGGGTTCGGCACGACCACCCGCAACGTGATCGTGCCGGTCGTCTGGTCCACGCCGACACCGGCGAACTGCAGGGTACCTTCATGGGCGTACGTCGTACCGTCCTCCAGCGTAATCTTGACTTTGGCATTGCCGCTGCCGTCGGACTTCAGCGCACCGCTGGCGAGTTTCTTGCGCAGGGCCAGCACTTCGGTGCTGGACTGGGTCACGTCGAGGTACATCGGGTCATACGCG
Organism: Robbsia betulipollinis; assembly: GCF_026624755.1. Taxonomy (NCBI): domain Bacteria; kingdom Pseudomonadati; phylum Pseudomonadota; class Betaproteobacteria; order Burkholderiales; family Burkholderiaceae; genus Robbsia; species Robbsia betulipollinis. Next base: position 149,497 of record NZ_JAPMXC010000001.1, on the reverse strand, counting down.
TAAATGGTCGCGAGCGCCGTCGTTTGGTCCGCGGTGACCAGCGCGCCCGGCGTATACGTGGACGCGCCGATCGTGCCGCTGATCGGTGCGGTCACGCGCGTATACGCGAGATTGATCCGCGCGCCTTCGACCGTGGCCTCATCCGCCTGGATGGTCGCCTCGTCCTGCTTCAGCGTCGCCTGCGCTTCTTCCAATGTTTCTTTGCTGATGGCATCGATGGCCGCCAACGATTGATCCCGCTCGGCGATGGGTTTGGCCGAAAGCAGCGCCGCCTTGGCCTTTTCCAGATTGGCGACGTCCGCATCATAGGTGGCCTTGTAGGAATCCGGATCAATCTGATACAGAACCTGACCCTCGCGAACATTGCCGCCTTCCGTAAACATGCGTTTCCGTATGATGCCTGTCACCTGCGGCGTGACGGGCGACGTCATGTACGCAGTGGTGCGCCCGGGTAGCGATACCGACTGGCCATAAGGCGTATTTCGCACCGTAATCACGGAAACGGTCTGTAATTTTTGCGGCGTGTTTTGCTTGTTGCGTGAGCATGCCGCCAGCGCGCATATCAGAAAAATCGTCGCAATGCCGTAACGCACGAAAGACAGGAGTCGCATGAAGGTCAGCCCAGGCAAAAGTCGCGTTCTATCCAATGTGCCGATTATGCGTACCAATCTTGCAGGAAATTAGGAAATGAAAAACGCCATGTCTGCGGGGGTGATTACCTGGGTAGAATGACGCTCATGATCTCCTTGCCCAAAAGCGCCACTTTCAAAAAAAGACCGCTTAGTTTGACGACCAAGCTGTTCGTCATCATGGTGGTCGTCAACATCATGCTGATTGGCGCGATGGCGCTGGGCGCACGCATCAGTTTCGAGACCGGTTTTCTAGGATATCTGACGAAACAGGACGTGAAACGCCTGGAGGCCAGCACGGCGCCATTGGCGGCGGCGTATCGCCAGCACGGCAGTTGGGCGTTTCTCCAGCAAAACCGCCACCTCTGGCACCAGTTGATGCGCCCCACGGCGCCATCGAGCAACGCGTCTTTCCCGCCCTTGCCGATCGCGGATCTCATCGGCGCCAGCGTGCGCTTCACGCTCCTGGATACCGATGGGAAATACCTGTCGGGCAATCAAAACTTTTCCGACAATGCACCGCGCAGACCGATCGTGGTCGACCGGAGAACGGTCGGCTGGCTGCTGATCGTCCCGGTGCAGAAAGTGACCGAGGCCGGCGATCTGCGTCTGCAACAAGAGCAACGCGATGCCAGCTGGACGCTGGCCGTTATCGCCACGCTATTGGCGATATTGATTTCGCTCTGGCTCGCGAGGGCGTTGGGCATGCCCCTGCAACGGATCGCACGCGCCACGCACGCCCTTGCGGGCGGTGATTTCCAGGCAAGGGTGCCCATCGAATCCGGCGGCGAACTCGGACAACTGGAGTCGGACTTCAATCATCTGGCGCAGGCGCTGGAACGCATCGAAAAAATGCGCGCCTCTCTCGTCGCCGACGTGTCGCATGAATTGCGTACGCCCCTGGCGGTGATGCGCGGCGAGGTGGAAGCACTGGAAGTGGGCATTCGGCCGATGACGCAGGACGCGATGCACTCGCTTTCCGTCGAATTGCAGCGCTTGAACCGGCTCGTCGACGATCTTTATCACTTGTCGCTCTCGGAAGCGGGTGCGCTTCGGTATTATTACGCGGATATCGACGTCGTCGATGCATTCGACGACATCCTCCCGCTCATCGAACGGCAACTCGCCGACGCCGGAATCACGCTCGACGCCGAATTTTCGGATAGCCCCTGCTGGGTGCGCGGGGACGAGCGCCGCCTGCAGCAGGTTTTCTCGAACGTCTTTCAAAATGTGTTCCGCTATGTGCCTGCCGGGGAACGCGTGCATCTGCGAATCGGTCAGGACGCGCGACATGTTCGCATCGACGTTCAGGACAGCGGCCCCGGCGTCCCGGAAGCGTCCCTGGAAGCACTGTTCGGAAAATTCTATCGCGTCGAGCGATCCCGTAGCCGAGCCACCGGCGGCGCGGGTCTGGGCCTGCCCATCTGCCGAAGCATCGTTGAAGCGCATGAAGGCCGGATCACGGCCGCGAAAGCGCCACAAGGCGGCCTCTGGATCGCCATCGTCCTGCCACGACAAAAGGATCCTTCATGAGCGACACGCATTCGGACATCGATATCCTGATCGTCGAGGACGAGCCGAAACTGGCGCTCGTCATCGCCGATTTCCTGCGCGCCTCGGGCTACTCGCCACGCTGGCTGGCGAACGGTCTCGACGTGCAGAAGGCGGTGGCCGAGCACATGCCGCAACTGATCATTCTGGATTTGATGCTGCCCGGGCGAAACGGCCGGGACATCTGCCGGGATTTGCGCCAGCAAAGCGACGTACCGATCGTCATGGTGACGGCGCAGGTCGAGGAAGTGGACCGGCTGCTGGGCCTCGAGATCGGTGCCGACGACTATGTCTGCAAACCGTTCAGCCCCCTGGAACTGGTCGCGCGCGTGAAGGCGATCCTGCGGCGCGCCCGGATCCGCGCGCATCCGGAAGACGGACCGTTGCAATTGCACGAAGGGCGGTTGCAGGCAACGTACAAGGGCGTCGCGATCGATTTCACGGCTATCGAGTTCCGCCTTCTCGTCACGCTGGCCAGCATGCCCTCCCGGGTCTTTTCACGCAACGCCCTGATGGACCGGCTCTACACCGATGCCCGGATCGTCGAGGACCGCACGGTGGACAGCCACGTCAAGAAGATCCGGCGCAAATTCGAAGCGGTCGCGCCCGGGGAGGAAATCGTCCAGTCGGTGTACGGCGTCGGCTTCAAACTCGTGCTGTGAAGAGGAACCCGCGAGGTTGACACGCGTCGACGAATTCACCCGCCGGCCGCTGGCGAGCCCGGTTCGAGAGACAACAGGGCGTGCACGACATCGCGCAGGCCCTCGCCGACCACATCCGGTGCGCGCATCACATCCGAAAACGGCCGTCCGAGGGATACGTAGCCCGTGACGAGACCCGCGGCCTTGGCGCCATTGATATCCCAGGGATGCACCGCGACGAGCGCGAGATCGGCCGGCGCGACGTCCGCCACCCGCGCGGCGTGCCAATACACTTCCCTGCGGGGTTTGGAAAGCCGCACGTCGTCGACCGAGACGACGTGGTGAACGCAAGCGGCAAGCCCGGCACCCGTCAGCATGGCGCGGGTCGTCTCCGCGGCGCCGTTGCTCAATGCGACGATGGGTACGCCCTGCGCGTGCAGCAGGCGGAACGCCTGCATCGCGTCCGGGCGGCACGGCAGACCGGCCATCTGCCGAAACAGCGCGGATCGCCGATCGTCCGTGACGTCCAGGCCGTGGATCGCGAGAATGTGCTCCAACGCGTCTTTCAGAACACGCGCGAACGGCGCGAAATCGTCGACCGTCGCCAGCGCGAAGGCATCGCGCAAGGCCGTTGCAAACCAGGTCTCCAGGGCTTCGGCCGGTAACCCCCACGAACTCAGCGCCACACGCAAGGGTTCGAGCGGAAAGACCGTTTCGATGATGTCGAAGGCGACGGCGCGTGGCCGACCGGCGCTCATGACTGGCCCGGCCAGGAAAAGCGAATCGTGTGTTCCTCGATGCCGGCTGCCACCACGGAAAGACCGCCCGAGCGGATCATCCACTCCAGACGGTGATCGCGGTATTCGCGGCGGCGTCCGTCGGTCCGATAGTAATCGGCCATACGCGCCATCGCCACGGCGGCCGCATCGAACTCGGCAAAGGTCTGCTGGACCGAAGGGCGGGCGATAAGGCGCGCATGCCAGAGCGCCAGCGGCGAATCCGCGTCCGGTCCCAGCCCGTAATGAATCGAGCGATTCAGCATGGGCGCGACCGCGGCGTCCGCCCAGCCGAAATGCTCGCCGCCGAACCATGCCGCGGCACCCAGTTGCGCGGTCAACCAGGCCTGGATGCGGCGCGTGTCGCGCCGAGCCGCGGCGTCGAGTCGTTCCGCCAACTCGCCCTCGGCACGCCGGAACCACAGCAGTTCGCCGAATCCCCAGTTGACCGCCTCGTACTGGCTGTCGCATAGCTCCTCGATGATTCGCGCCCGCGCCCGGGCGGCGGGCGCCGGGGGAAGCAAGGCCGGCGCGGGCCACGTTTCCTCGATGTATTCCAGGATAACCGTCGAGTCGAAGATCGCCTCGCCACGCTCGGGCAGCAGGACCGGTACCTCGGTGCGGGGGTTGGCCGCACCGAAATCGTTGTCGATCCGGCCGGAGCCGAAGCCTTCGGGCATGCGCGTCTCGAAAGACACGCCTTTTTCCCGTAAAGCGATCTTCACTTTCTGGGCATAGGACGACAGCGGATGGTCGAGCAAAACGAGCGGCATGGGTCTGGGTTCCCGGCAAGAGACGATCGGGACGCACGCCGGCGTTATGCCGCCGGACGTCCCCTTCGTTCGATCTTATCCGAAAATCCACCGGCATCGCACACGCGCGCCGCGGTGCACCGCGGCGCGGGAGCGGCGCGCGGCGGGCGGCGGGCGCTCAGGCCGCCACGAGTCCGCCCGACGCCACCCGGTTGCGGCCATTCTGTTTCGCGCGATACAGTGACTGATCCGCCCGTTTGACCAGTTCCTCGGTCCTGCCGGCGGAAGCGCCGTTATAGCTGGCGATACCCAGACTGATGGTGAGATGACCCAGTGGCGAACCGACGTGGGGAATGCCGCAATCCTCGACCGTGGCACGGATTCGCTCCGCGATCAGGGCACCGACCTCCTCCGTGGTATCCGCGAGCACCAGGACGAACTCCTCGCCGCCGTAGCGCGTCGCGATGTCGCTGCCGTAGCGCAATCCCGCGGCGAGAATGCCCGCGATCCTGACCAGCGCCTCGTCGCCCGCCATGTGCCCGTAGGCATCGTTGAACGATTTGAAATGGTCGACGTCGATGAAGACCAGCGTCAGCGGCCGCGCGCTGCGCCGCGCGATCGCCCATTCGCGGCGGATCGTTTCGTCGAACACGCGGCGCGTGGCCAGCCCGGTGAGGCTGTCGGTGCGCGCGAGCGCGCGCATCGCCGCCTCGCCCGTCATGCGATCGCGCAGTTCGACCGACAACAACACCGACACGAAGAGCAAGGCCGCGCTGAATACCACCATCAGGACGGCGACGATGGCGGCGCGCGAACGCCAGGCACCGAATACATCCTCGGTGGACGGTGCGACCACGATGATCATGCCGAATTGCGGCAGGTGACGGAAAACGTATAGCCGCTCGACGCCATCCATCGCGGCAGTCCGCGTGATGGTGCCTTCGCCATGCGCGGACATCGACGCGAGCAGCGCCGGGCCGACGCTCGACTGCCCTGGCGAAAATTTCACGTTGGGAGGCATCCGCGTCAGGAACATGCCCTTGTCGTTGAGGAGCGCGACCGCGCTGGTGGAATGCAGTTTCACGCTCGAAAACAGACGGGCGAAATAGCTCAGCTTGATGCCGATGCCGGCGACCCCGGCAAACGAACCATCCGCGGCGGTGACGCGACGGCTCAGCACGATCGCGCGTTGCCCGGGAGCGAGGCGCGACACCACCGGCTGGCTGACGAACAATCCGCGGTCGGGATCGTTCACATGCACCTTGAAGAAGTCGCGGTCCGCGAGGTTGACGGCTTTCGGCGGGTCGTTCTTGCAGTCGACGAGGACATTGCCCTGGCGATCGAGTACGAACAGGCTGCCCAGATCGGAAGCGCGTGCCGATGCGTCGAACAGGATCGCATCGCGCAAACGGTTCGGCAGACGCATGACGGTGGGATCGAGCACGCCCGCCGCCGCGGCCTGCAACGAGAGGTCGTACAGCTCGATGTTGCGCTCGATGTCCTTTTGAATGATGGTCAGGACGTTCACCGACGTCTCGACCGCGTGATCGCGCGCATCCAGCCATTGCTGCCAGAGCGTCAGAACGCTCAGCAGTGCCATGACGATGCACAGACTGGCCGAGAAGACGAGCGTGCGGCGCGGATGGCGCGCCGTGACGGCCCGGATTCTTTTCATGAAACGAGAAGTCGGCGACATTGATAAGCAGAGTATCCAGCGTGAAATGCCCTGGACGTGGTCATCACGCCCCGGCAGCGGAAGCCGGCTCGCGCCGGGGCGCATGGAACCTTCGGCGGGTGTCGATGAACTTCACAAGCCGCCTGTCGCAAAAAGCAGGAAATTTCTTGCTGTCAGATTACCGGCAAGCCGCAACTTCCATCCGCCGAAAAAGGCGCCTTTTCCCCGCTATCTCTGCTTCTACCGAATTTCTCGCTGGTCGCTTGTCGGCCTTTAGTGGCGGTCGCCGCGCCGTTCGAGCAACTTGATCAGGGTATGCAACAGGCTGTTGAGCGGCGTGGGAATGCCGAGCGCGTGGCCGCGGCGCGCGATCAAACCATTGAGATGGTCGATTTCGCTGGATTTGCCGCGTGCGAGATCCTGCGCGGTAGAGGAATATTGCCCAGGCATGGTGTCGGCGATGCGATGCACGGCGGCCGGCACGTCGCCCACGACGTCCACGCCCTCTGCCCGCGCCACCGCCAGGCACTCGCACACGATACCGTCGATCGTCTCGCGAACGCCGACGCCCGCGACGAGGCGCCCGTACGGCAACTGCGTGATCGCGGACAAGGCGTTGTAGGCGCAGTTGATCGTGAGCTTCGCCCAGAGCGCGCCGCGCACGTTGTCGGAGACTTCCGTGGGCACGCCCGCCTCGACGAGGGCCTGGACGACATCCTGACCGCGGCGCGACGGCTCGACGATCAATTCACCCCGCCCGCGATGCCGTACATGTCCGGGCCCGGCCATCTCGGCGGCGACGTATACCACCGCCGCGGCAATTTCCTGCGGCAGCAGCGTACGCAAGTGCGAGGCGTTCTCCACGCCGTTTTGCAGCGAGAGTACGAACGTATCGGATGCCAGGTGGGGGGCGATGGCGGCGGCGGCACTGCCGGTATCGGTCGATTTCACGCAGAACAGGATACAGGTCGCGCACCGCACCGCAGCGGGGTCGACGCTCGCCGTCAGCGTCACCGGCGTATCGAACGTTGTCGTCTCGAGGCGCAGCCCGTTGCGCTCGATCGCCGCGACATGCGCAGGCCGGCCGATGAGCACGACCTCGTGTCCCGCACGCGCCAGCATGCCGCCGTAATAGCACCCGACGGCGCCCGCTCCCATGACCGCGAATTTCATTGACGCTCTCCCAGTTCGGTTGATTCCCGCGACGCGCCGGACTGCGCCCGGGGCCTGGCGGAAATCGAAACCGTACCATACGACGCGCGCGACGCATGAAGGGATGGGACGGACCGTCGCGTCTCCCGGATTCCCGGGCGATCGCGCAGCACACCGAACCGAATGCCGTGCCGCGCCTCGTCACGCTGATGAACCGCAAGATCACGCGATGCGTTCCCCCGTGAAACGCGAAAATTCCGTACACTCGAAGACGCGGACAAACAGCGTCGTGATTGTCCGCATTCTTATCAATCGCGCTATGGAGAAAATCGGATGAACAAGAAAATGACGCCTGCGTACAGGGCCATCGCCACGGTTGCAGCAGGTACCGCGCTCGCGATCCTGAGCGTCGCGCTCAGCCCCGCCGCCTTCGCGCAAAGCACCGGCGCCACGCCGCCGAACGGTGCGAACGCCACGACCACGATGAGCCCGGGCACCAGCGCGAACTCGTCGTATTCACCACCGGTGGACGATTACAAGAAGAAGTCGACGACGACGCGTCGGCATCGTGCGTCGAAGAAGACGGGCACGCCGGCAAGCACCGTACCGGCTGCGGAATAAGCGGGAACGCCCGGCGGTGGCGGAAGCGCCGCCGATAAGCGAAAACGACGGGTAATGCCGCCCGTCGGCGTCCGACAGCGAATGTCGGCGGCGGCAGGCGGATTAAACCAGACCCTGACGCATGTCGACGATCAGGTCGTCGAGCCGGAACCGCGCGATACGATAGATCTGGCGCAGGCACTCATCGCTTTCCTCTTCCAGTGAATGGCCGAGGCGTGCGTGCAGGTTGTCGATGATGCCGCGCCGATCGTAACCGCGCACGGCGAGCACGAAGGGCATGCCGAAACGTGCGCGGTATCGGGCGTTCAGGGCAAGGAGTTGCGCCGCTTCGGGCGCATCGTTCCGGTCAAGTCCCGCACCGGCCTGTTCCCCGGCGGATTCGACGCTCAACGGTTGTTTGCGCGTCATTGCCGCGCCCAGTTCCGGATGCGCGGCGATCAGGGCCAGACGCTGCGCCGGGCTGCTGCCCGCGACCGCCGTGCACATGTCGCGGTGCAGGTCTGCGACGCTCGCGAACGGTCGTCGGGCGCTCACCGCCGCCGCCACCCAGGGGGAATGCTCGAAGATCGTACCGAGCGTGGCGACGAATACCGCTTCCGGCATGGCGTTCAGCATCGGCAGGGTCGTGCTCATGACGCGCTCCCGCTGGCGTCGCGACGATGCACGCATGCGCCGGCCGCGTACGTCGCAGCCACGGCGCGATCGTCGCCAAGCATCGCCAGGGCAAACAGCGTTTCCTCGAGAGACTGCGCGCGCGCCGCGCGATGCGCGAGCAACGGCGTGGCGGCAGAATCGAGGACGATGAAGTCCGCCTCGGCGCCGGGCGCAAGCGTGCCGATGCGGTCGTCGAGCCGCAGCGCCCGCGCCGCGCCCAGCGTCGCGAAATAGAACATGCGCGATGCGCTCAAATGCGTGCCGCCCATGCGCGCGACCTTGTACGCCTCGTTCATCGTCTGCAGCATCGATAGCGAGGTGCCGCCGCCGACGTCGGTCCCGAGCGTGATTTTCAGCCCCGCCGCGTCGCTCGCGGCGAAATCGAAGAGGCCGCTGCCGAGAAACAGGTTCGACGTCGGACAATGCGCGGCCACCGCGCCGGTCTCCGCCATCCGCCGCCGGTCCGCCTTGTCCAGGTGGATGCAGTGGCCATAGATCGCGCGCGGACGCAGAAGCCCGAGCCGATCGTAGACGTCGAGATAGCTGCGGTGCGCCGGAAACAGTTCCGCGGCCCAGCGAATCTCGTCGAGATTTTCCGCGACGTGCGTCTGGACGAAGACATCCGGGTGTTCGCGCGCCAGCGTGGCGCAGGCGTCGAGCTGGGCCTCGCTCGACGTCAGCGCGAAACGCGGCGTGATGGCGTAATGCTGCCGCTCGGTGCCGTGCCAGCGTGCGATCAGCGCTGCACTGTCGTCGTAGGCGGATTGCGCGGTATCGCGCAGGTAGTCCGGGCAGTTGCGATCCATCATGACCTTGCCCGCGATCATCCGCAGATTGCGCCGCCGGCTTTCGCCCAGCATCGCATCGACGGACCCGGGATGGACGGTGCACCACGTCACCGCGGTGGTCGTGCCGCAGGCCAGCAATTGATCGACGAAGAAGCGCGCGGTCCGGGCGGCATGCGCGGGATCGCCGAACCGGCGCTCGGCAGGGAACGTGTAGGTGTCGAGCCAGGGCAGCAAGCCTTCGGCCGGCGAACCGACGATGTCGATCTGCGGATAATGCACGTGCGTATCGATGAAACCCGGCACGATCAGACGGTCCCGGTAGTCGCGTATCGTCGTCCCGTCGGCCACCGTGGCCGCCAGCGTGTGGTAGGACCCGCGGGCGGCGACCATGCCCTGTGCATCGACGACGAGCAGTCCGTCCGGCTCGTAGGTCAGGGCATGATCGCCCTGCAAAGGGTCGTCGGTGAAGGTCAGGATGCTTGCGCGGTAGGCGGTGGGTTGCATAGGGGGCAGATCTCTGCGGCGCCGCGATGGAAAAACCGCCCGGCTCGCGCATTCAGGTTTGGTCGAAGGAAAAAACCGGGGTATCGGAACAGATTCGCGGAACAGATTCGCGGAGCAGCTTCGCAGAACGGATTCGCGCGCGGCGATATCCTCTTCGGATGCGCAAAACGATATCATTTCCCATTGAAAATGGGCCGTGCCAGGCTGATGCCGACTATCAGCGCCACGCTATATGCAAGGGCGGCGGGCGTTGCCTGGCAGCGCAGCGACGTCGCACGCGCGACGGTGCCCGCCGACGAACGTGCGGGCGTTCGCCGTCATCATCCCATCGCTTCGCTGGGTTGGCGCCGCATTCGCGAAAATACGGCCCGGGCGGCGCAGGCACGCCATGCCGCTACGTCGCGGGCGAAGACGCATCCATTCCGGTACGCCTGCCGGCAGCGGCCGCGGCGAAATGCGCGACCCGCCGTCCGTGCAAGCGGCGAAACCGCTGAATCACGCCGTCTTCGTTTTCTTCGCAGCCGTCGCCGTCGCGGTTTTCCGCGCGGGCTTGGCCGCCTCGCTCGATGCGGATTTCGCGGCGGTTTTGGCCACCGTCTTCACGGGCGCCTTCACCGCCGGCTTGGTCGCTGGCGCCGCCTTCCCGCCAGCCGCCTCCTCGACCGGCGCGGCAGACACTGCCGCACGCTTCGGCGCAGCGCGCTTGGCTGCGGCCGGCGACGGTGCGGCCGGCGACGGCTTTCCCACCGCGGCGGCAGCATCGCTTGCGATCGCGGCGTGCTTCTTCCTGCCGGCACCCTTCAGCGGCGCATCGGCACCCTGCGCCGGTTCGGCGGATCCGGCGGTCTGCGCCGCTTCGACGAGTGTCCGGGCTTTTTCCCAATATTCATCGGCTCGACCCGCGGGGCGGCCATCGTCCTCCCACAGGTGATACGCCCGTACCCGGATCGCATCTTCAATTGACTGTTTGCCCACCCGCTTCTCCTGTTGTGTTGATCGATACCGTTGCGCTTCGGTGCGACTCGGCCGCGCGCGACCGGACCATGAGCGCGAATGCCGGGTTGCCAAAGCACCTGCGAAGGCGCATGCGGACCCAATTATCGGTCGACTCGTGCAATAAAACAAACGCCGGCGCGACCAGGCACGTCAGAACAACACCTGAGCATCGATCGCCGGGATCTTCCCGGCGGCAACGGCACCGCTTCCCCGGCTCCCGCGGGCGACCCTATTCCGGCGCGCTCAGCTTGTCCTGCGTGCGGGTATCGAAGTCGGCGGCGTCGTGCCGCTCGTGCAGTTGACTGGACGGTTCGCCCGACAGGCGATTGACCATCCGGCCCCGCTGCACCGCCGCACGCGCGCCGACCGCGTCGGCCCAACGCTGCACGTGGCGATAGTCATGCACCGCGAGAAACTCGGCCGCCTCGTAAAGCCAGCCTTTCACCAGGCTGCCGTACCAGGGCCAGATCGCCATGTCGGCGATGGTGTATTCGCCGCCCGCCACGTATTCGTGGCGCTCGAGTTGCTTGTCGAGCACGTCGAGCTGACGCTTCACCTCCATCGCGAAACGATCGATCGCATATTCGATCTTCGTGGGCGCATACGCATAAAAGTGGCCAAAGCCACCGCCAAGATAGGGTCCGCTGCCCATCTGCCAGAACAGCCACGACAGACATTCGGCACGTGCGCCAGGCTCGGTCGGCAGGAAGGCGCCGAATTTTTCGGCGAGATACAGCAGGATCGATCCGGATTCGAAAACCCGGATCGGATTCGCACCGCTGAGGTCGACCAGGGCGGGAATCTTGGAATTCGGATTGACCGCGACGAAACCGCTCCCGAACTGGTCGCCCTTGCCGATGCGGATCAGCCAGGCATCGTATTCCGCGCCGCGCCGGCCCAGCGCCAGCAATTCCTCGAGCATCACCGTGACCTTCACCCCGTTCGGGGTTCCCTGCGAGTAGAGTTGCAGCGGATGACGGCCTACCGGCAGTTCCTTGTCGTGCGTCGCACCCGAGACCGGTCGATTGATGTTGGCGAAGCGGCCCCCGGCGTCCTTGTTCTGGGCCCAGACCCTGGGCGGTGTGTAATCCGACGATTGGCTCATGGCAGCGGTTCCTTGCGTCCGGTGGAGGGAAAGGTGGAATGCCAGCGTACCAGCCCGTGGCGAATCGTGCCGGGCGCGGCCGGCATCGACGCCCGTGCTCCGGCCAGCCTGGGCACGGACCTGCCGGACCGCGCGCTATCGCAGCGGCCCGCCGCTCACCGTTTTGTACAGGCCGGCGATGATCGCCTCCCCGTCTTCCTGCGCGAGTTCCGCATACCAGGCCGCCGTCGACGCGGGGTCCTGCCCGTGTATCACCCGGGCGCGCGCCCGGGCCCGCGTGACGATCGAGGCGACTCGCGCGGCGCGCGCCGCATCGTAGCCCGCGAGGGCCGCGCGCACGTCGCCATCGCTGGCCGCCAGTTGTTCGCCGAGCACCCAGCTATCCTCGATCGCCTGGCACCCGCCCTGCCCCAGATCCGGCGACATCGCATGCGCGGCATCGCCGAGCAGCGCGATGCGTCCGTTCACCAGCGAGTCGAGCGGCGCGGTGTCGTGGATCGCCACCCGCGCGACGGTATCCGGATCGAGCCGCGCGATCAATTGCTGCACCGGCGCGGCCCAGCCGGCGAAATGCGCGGCGAGTTCGTCGCGGTAGCCCGTGCCCTGCGCCGGCGCCGCGTCGATGCGATCCTGCGCGAGCGGCACATCGAAGAAGAAATAGAACTGCCCGTTTCCCATCGGCATCAGCGACAAGCGCTGACCGTCGCCGACGAACTGCGTCCATTCGTCGGCCGCGCCCAGTTCGGGCGCGACGGGAACCCGGCCGTTCCAGTTCACATAGCCGCAGTAGGTGCGCGGCACCGCGCGTCCGACCACGGCATCGCGCAGACGCGAACGGCTGCCGTCGGCGACGACCAGCAGATCCGCCCGGTCCTCGCTGCCGTCGGCGAAAGCGACGGTGACGCCGTCCGCGCGCTGCGTGAAGCCGCTGCACGCGGTGCCAAGCCGCACCGGCGCCACCGCCGCCACGGCATCCAGCAGGATGCGTTGCAGCGCGGTGCGTGCGATCGGCCGCGCGATCTCGCCGGCGCGTTCGTACAAAGGCTGCAACGAGAAGGCGGTCAGCAGCGCGCCATCGCGGTCGCGATAGCTCATGCGCGTCATCTGTCCGGCGGCCGCGTCGATCGCCGCGCCCAGCCCCAGCGCGCGCAGGATCTTCACGCCATTGGGCCAGATCGAGATCGCCGCGCCGACCGGGCGCAGTTCGGCCGTGCGTTCGTAGACGCGCACCGAATGACCTTGCCGTTGCAGCGCGAGCGCGCAGCTCAGGCCCCCCATGCCGGCGCCGACAACGATCACCTCAAGCGGTTTCATGAGCCGTTCTCCCGTCTGGCGTCGGCGGCGTTGAAAAACCGGTTCACTTCGGCAGAACGCCGTCGACACCGTCGACATACCAGTTCATGCGCTGCAGGTCGGCATCGCTGAGCTTCGCGTTCGCCGCGACCTTGACCGCGCCGCCCTGATCCTTGATGGGACCGGCGAAGGGGTCGAACTGACCGCTGGTCATGGCGTTACGCCGCTCGACCACCGCCTGTTGCGAGGCGGCCGGCACCACGGCCGTATTGATGTCCTCCAGATCCAGCGCCTGTTGCGACATGCCCCACCAGACCGGCGTGGACTGCCACTTGCCGTCGAGCACCTGCTGGATCAGCGCCTTGTAATACACGCCCCAGTGGCCGACGACCGAACCCAGATGCGCAGACGGCCCGAACGACTTCATGTCCGAATCCCAGCCGAATGCGTGCACATGCTTCTCCGCGGCGGTTTGCAGCGTCGCGCTCGAATCGGTGTTCTGCAACAGCACGTCCGCGCCCTGCCCGATCAACGCTTCGGCCGCCTGCTTTTCCTTGCCCGGGTCGAACCAGCTGTTCACCCAGACCACTTTCGTATGGATCTTCGGATTCACCGAGCGCGCGCCCAGCGTGTACGCATTGATGTTGCGGACCACTTCCGGCACCGGCACCGAGCCGACGAAACCGAGCACATTGCTCTTCGTCACCTGTCCGGCGATGACGCCGGCGAGATAGGCGCCCTGGTACATGCGGATATCGTAGGTACCGAAGTTTTTCGCCCGCTTGTAGCCGGTCGCGTGCTCGAACACGGTATCCGGGAAATCGCGCGCCACCTTCATCTCGAAATCCTGATAGCCGAAGCTGGTGCCGACGATGATCTTGTTGCCCTTGTTCGCGAGATCGCGAAACACGCGCTCGGAGTCGGCCGACTCGGGCACGCTTTCCACGCGCGTGACCTTGATCTTGTTGCCGAAGGCCGCCTCGACCTCCTTCGCGCCCCGGTCATGCGCATAGGTCCACCCGGCGTCGCCCGGGTTGGTCAGGTAGACGAACGCGACGCCCGGCGGGTCGCCCGCGGCCTGCGACCAAGACGGTGCGGCTGCCGCACAAAAAGCCAGCATGCTGACGAGACAGGCGCTGATTCGGGTTTTTTTCATGGTGTGTTTCCGTGGAAGAAGCGGTGCGCGCGTGGGAATGGAAAAGGACATCAGCTGGACGGGAAGAAAGGCTTGCCGAGCGCCGCCGGCGCATGGCGGCGCGCGGTCGTGGCATTGCGCGAAATCAGCACCAGCACGACGACCGTCGCCAGATACGGCAGCATGGCGAGGAACGGCGGCGGCACCGGCATGCCCGCCGCCTGGGCGTAGAACTGCAGGGCCATGAGCACGCCGAACAAGAGCGCGCCGAACAGCAGGCGGCCCGGCCGCCAGGTGGCGAATACCACCAGCGCGAGCGCGATCCAGCCGCGCCCGGCGACGAGTTGTTCCTGCCACAGACGCAGATAGACGACCGAGTAATAGGCGCCGCCCAGACCGGCCATCGCGCCGCCGAACAGCGTCGCGCCATAGCGGATCCCCGTCACCGGCAGGCCGATCGCATGCGCGACCTCGGGGGACTCGCCGATCGAACGCAGGGTCAGGCCGGCACGGGTGCGATACAGAAACCAGCCGACCACGCCGAACAGCGCGAATGCGAGATAGCCGAGCGGCGTCAGACTGAACAGCGCGGGGCCGAGCACCGGCAGCGCCGACAAACCGGGAATCGGCCAGCTTGCGACCTGCGCGGCGAGCGTGGCGGAGGTATAGGGTTTGCCGACATAGGCGGACAGACCGATGCCGAAGATCGTCAGGGACAGGCCCGCGGCCACCTGGTTGGCCTGCAGCGTCAGACTCACGAAAGCGAACAGCAGGGCCATCGCGGCGCCGGCAAGCAGCGCGGCGGTGAAGCCGAGCCAGGGCTGGCCGCTGACGGCGGTGACCGCGAAGCCGGTCACCGCACCCATCAGCATCATGCCCTCGACGCCCAGGTTGAGGACGCCGGACTTCTCGGTCACCACCTCGCCGAGGCCGGCGAACATCAGGGGAATCGCGGCGGTCACCGCGCTCGCGGCCAGATCGCTGGCTTGGGTGACGTTCATCGCACGGTCTCCTGGGTGGCGGGGGTAGCGATCGCCGTGCCGACGCCATGCGGCGCGGGGCGCCTGACGAGCCGAAAGCGCACGAACAGGTCGCAGCCCAGCAGGCAGAACAGCAGCAGCCCCTGGAAGACGCCGCTGATCGCCTGCGGCAATTGCAGCGTGGTCTGCACCGCTTCCCCACCCAGATACAGCAATGCCATCAGCAGGGAGGCGAGCACGATGCCCACCGGATGCAGGCGCCCGACGAAGACGACGATGATCGCGGTGAAGCCATAGCCGGGCGACCAGCCGGCCTGCAACTGCCCGATCGGTCCGGCCACTTCGCCGGCGCCCGCCAGGCCGGCGAGCGCGCCGCTCACCAGCATCGTGAACCACACCGCGCTGCGCGGCGAGAAGCCC
The DNA here is from genome assembly GCF_026624755.1 of Robbsia betulipollinis. Lineage (NCBI taxonomy): Bacteria > Pseudomonadati > Pseudomonadota > Betaproteobacteria > Burkholderiales > Burkholderiaceae > Robbsia > Robbsia betulipollinis. The sequence continues at coordinate 133,825 of NZ_JAPMXC010000001.1, read as the reverse complement.
GCGTACCGCGCCGCGAGCGGGGCCGTGCCGCCCACCGCGAGACGGTAGGCAATGAAGCTCCTGCGCATCAGCACCCAGACCACCGGCACCGCGCACGCGGTCAGCAGCACCGACGCATTCAGGCGGGTCCCGCGCCAGAAGGCCCAGTGCCAGTCGCCGTACAGACGGGGATAGAGCGCGTTGTCGGCAAACATCTCGGACAGCGGGAAATTCATGCCCTGCGGATCGCGCCAGGGTCCGCTCACCAGATAGATCAACAATTGCGCGGCGACATACGTCAGCATCAGGCTGACCAGCATTTCGTTGGTGCCGAAACGGTTCCTGAGCAGCGCGGGAATCGCCGCCCAGGCCATGCCGCCGGCAACCCCGGCGAGCACCATCGACGCCAGCACCCAGTGGCTCGCGCTTTGATCGAAATGGATCGCGACGCCGCTCGCGGCGATGCCGCCCAGCAGCATCTGCCCTTCCGCGCCGATGTTGAGCACGCCAGCGCGGTAGCTGAGCGCCAGGCCCAGCGCGATCAGGCAAAGCGGCGACGCCTTCATCAGCAGTTCGGACCACCCATTGACGTTCGTCAGGGGCGCGATGAAGAAGGTCCGCATCGCCAGCGCGGGCGCCTGGTTCGCCAGGCCGAACACGAGCCAGCCGATGGCCGCGGTGAGCAGCGCCGCGATGACGGGCGCGGCCAGCCGCATCGCGCGCGAGGGCGTCGGACGGGGTTCGAGTCGTAGGGGGAAATTCATCGAATTCGTTGTCGAAAAATACACTGCGAAATCAATCGCAAAATAAACCGGAAAGGGGTCCGGAACGGCGCACCGGTCATCGGGCGCGGCCCCTCAGCCCGGAGACGCCGGCAACGCGCCCGCGGACGGATGCGCGAACGGGCGCGCGGCCTCGAACGCCGGGTCGCCCGCGGCCGTCAACGCTTCGAACTGACCGCTCATCGCCAGGCCGATGCCTTCGGCGCTGGTTTCGCCGATCGGCAGAACGGCGGACAGCCGCCCGCGCGCCAGCACCGCGATGCTGTCGCAAATCTCGAAAAGCTCGTCGAGTTCTTCGGAGATCACCAGAATGGCGACGCCGCGCGCCGCCAGATCGAGCAACTGCTGGCGGATCGCCGCGGCCGCGCCGACATCCACGCCCCAGGTGGGCTGGGCGATCAGCAGCACGCGTGGCTCCCGCAGCACTTCGCGTCCGACGATGAAGCGCTGGAGATTGCCGCCCGAGAGACTCTGCGCGAGCGCGTCGGGGCCGCTGCAGCGCACGTCGAAGGTTTCGATGCAGCGGCGCGCGAAGGCCTGCATCGCGCCGCGCTGCAGCCAGCCACGGCGCACCAGCCCGCTGCGGCTCGCGCTCAGCAGGGTATTGTCGACCAGCGACATGGACGGCACCGCGCCGCGTCCGAGCCGCTCCTCGGGCACCGCCGCCAACCCCAGCGCGCGGCGTTCGCCGACGCCTTGCCGTGCGCACGGCGCCCCGGCAAGGCGGATGGCATCCGCCGCGAGGCCGCGCGGCGCCGGCACCTCGCCGGAGAGCAGCGCGAACAACTCCGCCTGGCCGTTTCCTGAAATGCCGGCGATGCCGAGTACCTCGCCGGCATGCAGTCGCAGACTCACGTTGTCGAGCGCGCTGCCGAACAAGTCGTCGCCGCGCGCGCTGAGCGCCTCCACCTGCAGCATGACCGCGCCGGGCACGTGCGCGCGCCGTTCGTACGACGGCAGGGTATGACCGACCATCATCCGCGCGAGCTCCGCACGGCTGGTCGCGCGCGGGTCGACGCGGCCGATGACCCGTCCCGCCCGCATCACGGTGGCGCTGTCGCACAGTTCCTGGATCTCGCCCAGCTTGTGACTGACGTATACGATACTGCAGCCCTCGGCCGCGAGACGGCGCAGGACGACGAACAGATCCCGCACCGCCTGCGGCGTCAGCACCGATGTCGGCTCGTCCATGATCAGCAGACGCGGGGATTGCAGCAGGCACCGCACGATCTCCACGCGCTGGCGCTCACCCACGCTCAGGTGATGGACGTGGCGCTGGGGGTCCAGTTCGAGGCCGTATTCCGCGGACACGCGACGGATTCGTGCATTCAACGCCTTCTGGTCGAACCGTTCGTCGTGCCCCAGCGCCAGCGCGATGTTCTCGCCCACGCTCAGGCTCTCGAACAGGGAAAAGTGCTGGAACACCATGCCGATACCCAGCCGGCGCGCGTGTGCCGGGCTGTCGACGCGAACCGGCGCGCCGTCCCACACCATCGCGCCCGCATCCGCGTGGACCACGCCATAGACGATCTTCATCAGCGTGCTCTTGCCGGCGCCGTTCTCGCCGATCACCGCATGGATCTCGCCAGGGCGGATCGTCAGGGAAACGTCGTCGTTGGCCTGCGTCGACGCGAAGCGCTTGCTGATTCCGACGAGTTGCAGACGCGCGTGAGGGAGCGCGCGTGCGGCATCGGACTCCCGCTCGATCGAACGCCTCGGCCCGGTCGGTGCCGCTCCCGGCGCCGGTTCGGGCTTCATCAATCGGAGCGATGGTGCGGGCCTGGGGCCAGACGCATACGGGGCGGGCGAATCGGAAGCCAAGGCGTATCGGTGCTCGTGGAAAGGTTGTTGGATAAGGTTGCTGAACAAGGTGGCGAAATAAGGTCGCCGATCCCGCCGACGGCGGAAATTTCCCGCGACGATAACCGCGATCGCCCCGACAGTAAACAATCCTAAAATTCCCGTCGAGCCGCGCGTCGCATATCCCGCAATTACATACGGCGGCTCTTGACCGGCCATTTTTGTCATATTAAAAGCCTTATGCACGAGGACCCGCAACATTTGATCGACGATATACCGGACAGCGGATGAGCCAGCAGCGCGAGACCATCGACACCTATTTGCTGCGCGTACTGGACACCGTCCTGACCGAGCGCAGCGTCACGAAGGCCGCGATTCTGCTCAACCAGTCGCAACCCGCGATCAGCGCGGCGTTGCGTCGGCTGCGCACGATCACCGGCGACCCGCTGCTGGTGCGCGGCAAGAACGGCATGGTACCCACCGAGCATGGCTTGCGGATGCTCGAACCGGCACGGCGGGCGCTGCATGAGATCGATCAAGTGATCTCGCGTCAGACGGCATTCGACCCGGCCACCTCGGTGCGTGCCTATCGCATCGCCTGCCCCGACTATCTCAGCACCCTTTTCGTCCCGACCTTGGTGTCGCTGTTTCGCGCGCTCGCGCCGCATGCGACGCTGGACATTCATTCCCTCGGTCCGGCGCTCGACTACGAGGTGGCGCTGGAAACCGGCAAGGTCGACGTCGTCGTCGGCAACTGGCCCGAGCCGCCGGAACAACTGCATCTGTCGAATCTTTTCGCGGACCGCATCGTCTGCCTGGTGAGCCGCCGGCATCCGCTCGCCGCGCAGGACGCGCTCAGCGTCAACGACTATCTCAATGCCGGACACCTCGCCCCCACGCCCTATTCCGTGGGCCAGCGCGGCGCCATCGACCTGCACCTGATGCGCGAACGACTGAAGCGCCGCGTCGTCGTCACCCTGCCCTATTTCAACCTCGTGCCCTATGTGCTCGCCGAATCGGACCTGTTGTTCACCACCACGCAGATTTTCGCCGATCACTACGTCAGACTGCTGCCGCTGAAGGTGTTGTCTGCGCCGCCGGGTTTCCCGGCGATGCGGTACTACCAGTTATGGCATGAACGTACGCACCGCTCGGACGAAGTGCGCTGGCTGCGCGGCCTGATCGCCGACGCCGCGCAGCGCATACTCGCGAACAGTTCGCTGGCGGGCCAGTCCGTGAACGAAAGGAGCCTCGAAACATGACGACGAAGGGCAGACTGACCACCCATGTGCTGGACACCGCGCATGGCCGGCCAGGCGCGGATATCCGCATCGATCTTTACCTGCTGGAAGCGCCCGTGGCAATGCCGTCGGCGGACGCCCCCGCCGAAAGCGCCACCGCGCCGGCATTCACCGCGCCAGCACTGCGCCGGCTCGCGAGCATGCGCACCAATGACGACGGCCGGTGCGACCGGCCGCTGCTCGAAGGGCCCCTGCCCCCTGGCACCTACGAACTCCACTTCGCGGTGGGCGAGTATTTCGCGCGGTGCGGCGGCGCACTGGCGGAACCGCGTTTTCTCGATACGGTCGTGCTGCGTTTCGGCATTGCCGACGCCCATGCCCATTACCACGTGCCCTTGCTGGTTTCGCCGTGGAGCTATAGCACGTATCGCGGCAGTTGAAAAAAATTTGCCGGCACGCGGGCATATCCGCCGCGCTATGCCGCTGATAAGCAAAAATCTTTTTTTCCGGAAAAAGGATCCGCGAACATGCGGGTTGTCGCCAGCGGGCGAAGGGCCGCAACGCGCGCTACCATCCGGCCGGGCGATGAGGACGCGCATCGCCGGACACGTTTATTTGACAGGAAGAGGAGAACCCATGAAACCAACAGTCGACCGTATTCTGAAAACGACGGTCAAAGCCACCGCCCGCGCGGCATTATCCGGTGCGTCTCTCGGCATGCTGCTCGGCATGACGGCCACGGAGACAGCACGGGCGCAATCGAGCGTGCAACTGTATGGACAGATAGACGAGTGGGTGGGCGCCACCAAGTTTCCGGGCGGCGGGCGGGCGTGGAACGTCGGCGGCGGCGGCATGTCGACCTCTTATTGGGGTCTGAAGGGCACCGAGGACCTCGGCAACGGCTACAAGGCGGTGTTCGCGCTGGAGGACTTCTTCCGCGCGCAGAACGGCTCGTACGGCCGCTTCACCGGAGACACCCTGTTCTCCCGGAATGCGTATGTCGGCATCCAGTCCCCGTACGGAACCGTCACCGCCGGACGCCTGACCACGCAGCTGTTCGTCTCGACGATCCTGTTCAACCCGTTCAGCGATTCGTATACGTTCTCGCCGATGGTCTATCACGTGTACCTCGGCGAGGGGACCTATCCGACCTACGCGACGGACCAGGGCATCGTCGGCGATTCCGGCTGGAACAACGCGATTCAGTACACGACGCCCGACTTCAACGGCTTCAACGCCAGCGCGATGTATGGCTTCGCCAATCAGGCGGGCAGCAACGGCCAGAAGAAGTACAGCGCGCAATTCCTGTACTTCCACGGCCCGTTCGCGGCAACAGGCGTCTACCAGTACGTGAACTTCAATTCGACGGCGGGCGACCTCGACAGCCTGCTCGCGGGTTACAAGAGCCAGAGCGCGGCGCAGGCGGGTCTGTCGTACGATCTCAAGTTCGTGAAATTCTTCGCGCAGTACATGTATACGCATAACGACATCATCACCGGCGGCTTCCACGTCAACACCGAGCAGGGCGGCGTCACGGTGCCGATCGGCACCGGTTATGCGATGGCATCGTACGCGTACTCGCGCAGCAATGGCGGCATGGACCAGACGCACAAGAGTTGGGCGGTGGGCTACGACTATCCGCTGTCCAAGCGCACCGATGTCTACGCGGCCTATCTGGACGACCGCTACACGAATATGTCCAGCGGCAATACGTTCGGCGTGGGCGTACGCGCGAAGTTCTAGCGTATTGGAAACGACGCCTGCCGCCCGGTTTAGGGTAAGCTTTCGTTCATGCCAAAAACTCCGTCGCCCGCCGCCGGCCCGCCGGATGGCGGCCACCATGAAGCATGCGCGCACGCGCAGGACATCCCCGCAACGCCGCGGCCGCCCGCATTCGGCTCACTGGAATGCCGGTTCCGGATGCGGATCCGGGATGGCGATCACGTCGCCATCGGCCCCGGCAAGATCGCGCTGCTCGAAGCCATCCACGCGTGCGGATCGATCTCCGCGGCGGCACGCCATCTGGGCATGTCGTACCGGCGCGCATGGTTGCTTCTGGACGAATTGAACCGGTCCCTGACCAGCCCCGCGGCGATCTCGGGTCATGGCGGCCATAATCGCGGCGGCTGCATTCTGACCCCCGTCGGCGAACGGATCGTCGCCCTTTATCGAACGATCGAGGACAAGGCTGCGGCCAGCACCCAGGCCGAAATCGGATCGCTACTGGCGCTGGTCAAGCGCTGACGCGCGGCGTTCAGGCATTGCGCAGGCAGCGCGCCACCGGTATCGGGTTCGCGGTCTCGCCATGAACCTGCCGCATATGGCGCAGAAAACTCGCGACGCTGGCGGTGCGCAGAGGATGGTAGGCGATCCGATGCTGGTCGCAGACGCGCTTGAGCAGCTGCATCGAGCCGTGATCGATGCAGTCGACCGGGAACACCACCGAATCCGCGCCGGGCAGCATCGCCGCCAGCAAACCCTTGCGATCCTCTATGCCGCCATCGTGCACGAGCAGCCTGCCGCCATAGGACGCCACGAGTGCCTTGAGCGGCGCGTGCGAGGCCGGCCGCCCCCCCACGTATACGATGCGCTTGCCGGCGAACGCCCGGGCCGTGGCATCCGCCGCATCGGTTTCGCCGGTTTCGCCGGTCGCGGCGGCGCAAGCCGCGCCGGCTGCGTCATGCGGCGCCGCCGGCGCGCCGTTCGGGCGCAGGCCGGCGTCTCCGCCTCCCCCGCCGGCCAATGCACCCGGCATCGCGCACTCCAGCGCTTCGGCTTCGGCCTGCACGACGCGCAGGGTCTCGAACGCCTCCGCGAGCTTGTCCCGCAACGCCTTCGCCTGCTGGCGTTCGTGCTCCGACCGGCGCTCCGCAGTTTCGCGCAGGCCCGCCTGCAAGGCCAGCCGCTGCTCCGCCTGCGCGAGCGCATCGCGCAGGTCCGCGGCCTCGGCGCCACCCGACAGATCGCGCTGTCGCGCCAGCTGCGCGGCCTGCTCGACGATCTGGGCACGCAGCTCGCGCACCAGGGCGTCGCGCGCGACGCTCACCTGCTGCAAACGCTGCTGCTGCCGCGCGATTTTCTCGTGCAGCGCCACGTTCTCTTCCTCCAGAGCGACTAGGCGCCGGATGTCCGCGCGATTGGACGCCCCCACCAGATGCGAGAGCATGTGAATGTCGCCGAACGCGACCTGCTGCACCGCGAGCGTCGCCAGGGGATGGCACATCAGCGCCCAATACCCGGACGCGACGTCGCCCGCCTTGACGAAACCTTTCCACGCCTGCACCAGGGCGTCCTCGTCATCGCAGGACTTCAACAGGCGGATCGCCCCGGCGTGGCGTTCGTCGAGCGTCTTCTGCAGGGCCTTCGCGCCGGGGCCGCCGGCCACCGCCAGCTCGACCGCGGCGTGGTGCAATTCGAGGTCCGTCGCGCTACCACGCTCCAGCACCGTGAACTTCGGCACGAGCCTGCGTAAGTCCGCGGTGCTCAGGCAGGTGCCGATCACCGAGCATTGCAGGTGCGAATCGAGGTCACTGAGCCGGGTCCGCACCACGGTCCGGCGCGCGGCGGTTTCACCCGGAATACAGCACGGTTTCATGTCGGGCCACCGGCCTTCGTCCCGCCGCATGCGAAACGGCACATCCCCACCACGGCCAGGCAACGATTCGAAAAGAGACATGACGGCATTCCACGAGAATTGGGCGACGGTTGGACGATCGGCGGCAGGGCCGCCTCCCCGAAGGGTCCGGCGTTTCTCGTAATATACCACCATACATAACGGATCCCATCCCCCGGCCAAGTCCGCCAGACGGATGCGCGCGGTCCCGCAATCCCTGATCTCCCGTCTCCTTCCCGTCCCCTTCCCGTCTTCTCGCGGGTCGATTCCGCTCGCCGTTCGACGGCTGCCCTCTTCCGGATCGGTTCACCGCGGCGCTCGCCATTCCCGCTCGGCATCGTCACGCGCATTCTTGTCCGTCAATGAAGTGGAAGGTTTAGCAAGGCTTGGTCGTGGAGAGCACATACAGAAGGCCGCGCGCCGCGCATTCTTGCGTCGGGTCGCGGCGCGTCTGCATCGCCGAACGAATTCCGGGTAGGCGACATGTCGCCGTGTCAGGTGTGGTTCGAGGACACCGCCCTAACGTCAAACGCGCTTCACCCACTTTCATTTTTCAAGGTCACACATCACATGAACGCCACCGACTTCCAAAATCATCCCGACTGCCGCCCATTCGTCGAAGCCGGCGAACTCACGCAACTGACGGCGTATTACGAGAAATCCCGTAAGACGATGTGGATGATGCTGCATTCCCGTCCTCGTCCCTGTTTCACGCAGGCGTTGGTAGACGACATCATGCGCATTGCCCACGTGGCTCGGAATTCCGACGTGCAAATCGATTTCTGGGTGAATGGGTCGTCGGTGCCGGAAATCTTCAATACGGGTGGCGATCTCAACTTCTTCGTCGACGCGATCCGCAACAACCAGCGGCAGGCGCTGCTGGCCTATGCCCGCGCGTGCGTCGATGCCGTGTATGCGGTCTATACCGGGTTCGGTACGGGTGCGATTACCATCGCCATGCTCGAAGGCAGCGCGCTGGGTGGCGGTTTCGAAGCCGCCCTGGCGCATCATTTCGTGTTGTCGCAGCAGGACGTGCGCATGGGGTTTCCCGAGATCGCCTTTAATCTCTTCCCGGGCATGGGCGGTTACTCGCTGGTCGCGCGCAAGGCGCACATGCGACTTGCCGAGGAACTGATCAGCACCGGTGAGACGCATACGGGAGAGTGGTTCTGCGACAAGGGTCTGGTCGACCAGACCTTCGAACCGGGCGATGCCACCCTCGCCACGCGTACCTTCATCGACACGATGCGTCCCAAGCTCAACGGCATCCGGGCGATGTTGCGCGCGCGCCAGCGCGTGCTGCCGCTGTCGCGCGCCGAATTGATGGATATCACCGAGGACTGGGTCGACGCCGCATTCCGGATCGAGGAAAAGGATCTGGCCTTCATGGAGCGGTTGGTCGTCCTGCAGAACCGCCGGGTCTCGAAGCTGACGAGCACCCTGCGTTGAGCGGCGGCACAATTGCGCGATCCGTCGGGCGCGGCGAGCGGAACAGTGAATCGGGCGGCAACCGCAGCGGCACGCCGCGCGCCGCCGCCCGGTCTCTCAGGCGATCAACCTGAGCTTGCCGTGCTGGCCAACCCATGCCACCACCGCGTCCGCCGGCATGGGGGGACTATACAGATAGCCCTGCAGGTATCCGACGTCGACCGCCTTCAGGAACGTGGCTTCCGCTTGCGTTTCCACACCCTCGGCGACCACCGCGAAGCCGAATTCCCCCGCAACCACTACCATCGAGCGCACCAGGGCCTGCGCCTTGACATTGGTATCGATCGACGTGATGAAACTGCGATCAAGCTTGATCGCGTCAAGTGGAATGCGCGTGAGCTGCGACAGGCTGGAGTAGCCTGTGCCAAAATCGTCGAGGTAGATCTGAGCGCCCAGCGCCCGGAATTGCTTGATCACGGCGATCGCCGTTGTTTCGTCCTCGATGAAGCAGCTCTCGGTCAACTCCACGTCAAGCATGCAATCGTCCATCCCAGCCGACGCCATGGCGTCGGCGAAGTGCTGCACGACATCGGTATCGCATAACTGGCGTACCGAGACATTGACCGAAATTCGCAGGTCGAGCCCCTGCCCCTTCATCTTGACGGCCTGCGTCGCCGCCGCGCGCATCACCCATTGACCAAGCGCGCCGATCAAGCCCGACTCTTCCGCGAAACCGATGAAATCAAGTGGCGGGATACGCCCGCGTTCGGGAGAATTCCAGCGTAGCAGCGCTTCCAGCGAACGGATCTGACCCGTGGCCTGCGAGATCAACGGCTGGTAATGCAACTCTAGTTGATTCTCCTCCAGGGCCTTTCGAAGGTTCGTATCGAGCCAGACGTAGTTCGATACCTTGTCGTTCATGTCCTGCGCGAAGATCCGGTACACCTTCTTGCCGGCATCCTTCGCCGCGTACATCGCCGTATCGGCGTTGCGGATCAGCGTTTCGACGTCGTTGCCGTGCTCCGGGTAGACGGCGATGCCAATCGAGCAGCCCGTGAATACCATCATCAGACCTAGCGCGAAGGGCTCGCGCAGGCGCTCGAGGATCCGCTGCGCGATGTCGTCGACCCGCCCGGTGCTTGCCGCGCCCAGCAGCACGATGAACTCGTCGCCCCCCAACCGCGCGAGCGTATCGTCGGCCGCCAGGCAGCCCTTGATCGCGAAGGCCACGTCCTGCAGCAGGCGGTCGCCCAATACGTGCCCGTAATGGTCGTTGACCTTCTTGAAATTATCGAGGTCGAGAAACAGAATGCCGAGCTTCGAGTCGCCCGCCGCGGCCAGCGCCTGCGTGACTTTCTCGTGCAGCGCATTGCGGTTGAGCAAACCGGTGAGACTATCGGTATTCGCCAGTTCACGCAAACGCAATTGCGCGTTGCGTTCCTCGGTAATGTCCGTGCCCGAACAGATCAGGAATTGCTGGTCGACGCCGCTGCCGCTACGCACAAATTTGTTGCGGAATAGAAACAGCCGCCGCCCCTGCACGGTATTCAGATAACGCTCGGCCTCGTACGACTGGCCGGTCTCGAAGAAATCCTGGATATTGCCGCTCGACGCACTCGCTTGGTCGGAGGACATGAACAGCTCGAAGCCACTCTTGCCGATCACATCTTCTTCCTTCAGTCCGCTGAACTCCTCGCATTTGCGGTTGAAGCGCTGGATCAGGCCATTACGATCGATCACCGCCACCAGCGAGTTGACCTCGGACACGATCTGTTCGGCGAACGACAGCCCATTCATGAGATCGCGGGCGACCGCGCTGGTGTCGTGATACGACGACGCGGTACCGGCCCACTCGCCGGCGTTCATCTTCTTGCCCACCAGGTGCAGCTTGAGCCGGTCGCCAAACAGATCGACGTCGAGCACCGCGTGGGCCGTCACGCCGTTGAAAGCACGAATGATCGCCGCCTGCGCCGGCGTCAATCCGCAACTCAGCCGCGCCGGGCCCCGCACCGCGGCGAGCTCGAGTGCGTTGCTGTCGTACGGCAGCCGCCAATACGGACTCGCGGTGCCAAAGTACGTCTCGAGCAGATCGATATCCAGTTCCTCGTTCATATCAAGCGTCCGTGCCACTGCCGTGCCGGACGGGAGGGAAATGAGGCAGAAATTGACGGACGATAGACATGGGGATAGGGGAATAAGAAAAAACGGAATCATTCATATCCCGAAGTCTACGTCAAATCGGGAGAGATTTTGCAGGCAAGACGTCGGGCTGCCACACCGGGGCGCCGGTGTCTCATTGATGCCTCAATCGAGGCCACGCGGTTTCTCGCAACTCCCGTTTCATAATTGATACGTTATTGCATCCCGTGGGCCGATTCTTGCCCTTACGATGCCGCGCCGCACGTCCTCCTCCCCGTCCTCCTTCGTCACGCCACGGGAAGCGAACCGCACGTCGCGGTGGTCCTGCGAACGACGACCGTGTCCTTCCCGGCCCATCGTCGCGGCCTCTCGGCGAACTCGCGGCGGCACCAGCGCAGGCTCGATGAGTACACCTTGACGATGGGCGCCGCCATGACGGTGTATGCAACGATCGCAACACGATCATCGGGATGTGGGAATCGTTGCCGTTGCCGCCGCAGGTCGCCGCATCGCGAATCGTCTACCTCGACGCGGGTCGCCACGCGGCGCCATGTGGTGCGGGGGCGTCGGCGCCGAAAACAGTCGATCGATCACCCCTTGAAATGCGCCATGGCACACCTATATGGGAATCAGCAGGTGCTCCACGGAGGCCTGCCCACCCTTATCGCTTTTTTCATAGAGGATACGATCATGCGTCATTTCGACTTCAGCCCCCTGTACCGTTCCGCCATCGGCTTCGATCATCTCGCGCGCCTGCTGGACGACACGATGCGCAGCGACACGCAAACCAGCTATCCGCCGTACAACGTCGAACTGGTCGGCGAAAATCAATACCGGATCACCATGGCGATCGCCGGCTTCCAGCGCTCGGAACTGGAAATCGAATTCGAGCGCGACACCTTGAAGGTCGTCGGCCGCCGCACGGAGCGGGAGACCACTCGCACCTATCTGCACCGTGGCATCGCCGAGCGCGATTTCGAGCACCGTTTCCGCGTGGCGGACCATGTAAAGGTCGTCTCGGCCGCGCTGGACAACGGCATCCTGCAGATCGAACTGGTGCGCGAGGTGCCCGAAGCGCTGAAGCCGCGCAAGATCGAGATCGGCGGGGGCGACGGCGCGCGATTGATCGAAGCGGAGACCGCATGATCGTCGTGTAGGCGCATCGTCCGGGCGGGCCACGCAGCGGGAGGACCCGCTGCCCCGCTGCCCCCTGTTGCACTAGCCCTGCCGGCGAAACACCAGGCTCAGGTTGTTCGCCGGCATCGGCACCTCCTCGACGAACGCGAAACCCGCGGCCGCCGCGAGCGTCCGCACGGCTTCCAGATCGCGGATTCCCCAGCGCGGGTCGCGCCCGCGCAAGTCCAGGTCGAACGCGGCGTTGCTCGGCGCGGTATGCGCGCCGTCGCGTCGGTAGGGCCCATACAGAAACAGCACGCCTTTTTCTTCCAGATGCCGCGCCGCGCCCGCGAACAAGGCCTGCGTCGCGCTCCACGGGGCGATGTGGATCATATTGATGCACACGACCGCGCGCAAGCCCGCCGGTACGTCCCAGCGCGGCGCCTCGACGTCGAGCGCGATCGGCGGCAACAGATTCGGCAAGCCGGCCGTGTGCCGCCATGCCGCGATCGACGCCAGCGATGCCGCATCCGGATCGCTCGCCAGCCAGGTCACGCCGGGCAGCCCGCTCGCGAAATGCACCGCGTGCTCGCCCGTGCCGCCGGCGATTTCGAGAACGGTGCCCGCGGCGGGCAGCACGCGCTTCAGTACCGCGAGAATCGGATCGCGGTTACGCGCGACGGCCGGCGCACGGCGGCGCGGGCCATCGGTCATGGGGGAATGGACGGACGAACGCATGGGGATCCTCCAGGGTGGCGGGGCACCATGTTACCCGAACGGGTCGCCTGCGCGGCTGGGTGGCGCGGGCCTGCACGAATTCCCGGACCGTAATAAGCTGGTAGGCAGGCCGGTGGACGAATTGGCCGGTACACGGCCTCCCACGTCCGCCGTACACGGCGCATGCAAGCTTGCGCCTTCATCACTTTCAGGAAAACGATCATGATCAAGAAAACCGCTTCGGCTCACTGGGAAGGCGACGTCAAGAACGGCATCGGCTCGATCTCCACGCAGACCGGCGTGCTGAAGAACGCGCCCTACGGTTTCAAGGCCCGCTTCGAGGACGGCCCGGGTACCAATCCGGAGGAATTGATCGGTGCGGCGCACGCGGGCTGCTTCTCGATGGCCCTGTCGATGATCCTGGGGAACGCGGGCATGGTGCCCAAGTCGATCGATACCAAGGCAACGATCTCGCTCGACAAGGACGGCGACGGTTTCGCGGTCAAGTCTTCGCACCTGGATGTCGTCGTCGAGATCCCGGGCGCCGATCAGCAGAAATTCGACGAAGCGGCGGCCGCGGCCAAGGCGGGTTGTCCGATCTCGAAGCTGCTGAACGCCGAGATCACCATGACCGCGACACTGAAGAACTAAAAGCGTCGAAAGCGGCCACAGGCGCTCGTCTTCGCGAGCCTGCGGCCGTTGTATATCGAGATGTTTGCATTGGCAAAAGCTGGTAATCTGCGTTCATCCGTACTCGCTGATGGACGCCTGCAGCATGACTTCCTTTTTGAACGCCGCGATGCTTCGCGAATTCGATGCCCAGCGGTTCGGGCATCGCGCGCCCTATCCCTGGCAGGATTTCGACCGGTTGCTGACACCGGAAGGTTTCGCGCGGCTTTATGCCGACTTCCCGCCGCTGTCCGCCTTTCAGCATCACGTGGGTCTGACGCGGGCGGACGGCCAACGCCCGCACGACCGCTATTACCTGGCCTACGAAGCGTCGCTCTACCACCGGGCGGGCAAGGGCGACTACGGGCTCGAAAAACGCGACGGTGAAGGTACGATCGGGCATGCGGACCTGCCGCCGAGTTGGCAGGCCTTCATCGACGAACTGCGCGATCCGGACGGTTACGCGGGCGTCGTCGCGCGGGCGCTGGACGCCCCTGCGCCCGCGATCCGTTTCGCCTGGCATCTGGGACGCACCGGCTCGGAAGTGTCGCCGCACCACGATGCGCGCGACAAGCTCGGCACCCACATCTTTTATTTCAATACGCACGACGACTGGCGGCCGGAATGGGGCGGCGCGTTCGACATCCTGAGCGGCAAGCAGGTAGCGCGGGGCAATCCGGACTTCGAGGATTTCGCGGCAAGCGAAGCGGTGGGCATCATCGACAACCGCAGCTTCCTTTTCAAGAACACCGCCGACGCATGGCACGGCGTGCGTACGCTGACCTGTCCCGAAGGCGCATACCGCCGCCTGTTCAATGTGGTGTTCGAGCAGTCCGACGCGCCGCCACGCGGCATCGCAGGACGTGTGAAACGGTTGTTCGCGCGCCCCGCCGCAGGCAGGTAGTCGATCCACGACCGACCGATACACGACGCGATGCTCGTCCGGGCATTTCGCCCGGGCGCGCCCCCCCCCCAGGCCGATGGCGCCGGGTTCGGACGCTCAGGCGCTCAGGCGCTCAGTTGAAATACGGCCACCGCGGCCGTCAGGCGCCGCGTCTGCTCGTGCAGCGAAGAGGCCGCCGCCGACGCTTCCTCGACCAGGGCGGCGTTTTGCTGCGTCATCCGGTCCATTCCCGAGACCGCCTGGTTGACCTGCTCGATCCCCAGGCTCTGTTCCTGCGACGAAGCGTTGATGTCCGCCATCATCTGCGTGACACGCGAAATCGACGACGATACTTCCTGCATCGCCACGCCCGCGCGTTCGACGAGGGCGGAGCCATCGCTCACCTGCGTCTCGGACTCGTCGATCAGTGCCTTGATTTCCCGCGCCGATTGCGCGCTGCGTTGCGCGAGTCCCCGCACTTCGCCGGCCACCACGGCGAAGCCGCGGCCCTGCTCGCCGGCGCGCGCCGCCTCCACCGCGGCGTTCAAGGCCAGGATATTGGTCTGAAACGCGATGCCGTCGATGACCGAAATGATCTCCGCGATCTTTCCGGAACTCCGGGCGATGCCCTGCATCTTCGCCACCACCGCGCCCACCACCTCGCCGCCGTGCGAGGTTGCGCTCAAGGCCGCCGCGGCCAGTTGGTTCGCCTCGCGGGCATGCTCCGCGTTCCGACGCACCGCGGTGGTCAACTCCGCCATGCTCGACGCGGTCTCCTGGAGCGATGCCGCCTGACTCTCGGTGCGCGCCGCGAGATCGGCATTGCCGGTCGCGATCTCGTCCGCGCCGAGATTGATCGAGTCCGACGTGCCGCGCACCGTCGACACCGTGCGCGCGACGCTGGTCTGCATCGCGGCCAGGCCCGCGAACAGGTGGCCTATCTCATTGTTGCCGCGCGCCACGATCGACTGATCCAAGCGTCCCCGGGCGATATCGTCGAAGTGCCGGCCGGCCTCCTCGAGCGGCGCGATGACGCCGCGACGCAGCGAAACATGCACGGCGACGATGGCGGCCACCAGCACCAGCAGGATGCCGATGCCGAAGGTCTGGAAAAGCCGCATGCGCCCTGCGATCGAATCGAGCGAGGTGCGGCTGGCCGCCGCACCGAACGTCACGAAATTGTGTTGCTCGGCGAGATACCGGTCCTGAAATCCTTGCGTCGGTTGATCGAGAAAGGCCTGGATGTTGTTGCCGTCCAGATACCCCGCCAACTCGCCCAGCGCCTTCGACAGTTCCGTGTATTTGTCCGCCAGTGCCCGCTCGCGCGCGCGATTTTCGTCGTCGGTCTTCGGCGCGGCCAGGAAGGTGCGGAACGACGTATCGGCGAGCGCGAGCTGATCGCGCGCGTGCTGGACGATCTCGCGCGGCTCGGCGCCCCCGCGAACCATGCGCGTGCCGGCCCGCGCCAGATTGATACGCGTGTCCATCAGGTGTTGCGTGGTTTCGTTGACGGCATCGACCTGGGCGAGCGCGATATTGGCGAGATTGCGGACGTCGCCATTGGTGCGCGACAATGCCCAGAATCCCAGGCCTTCGGTCAACACCTGGAACAGGCAGAATACAACCAGCACCGCGAGCAGTGCGGACGCAACCTTGATCTTCTCGAACATGCGATTCCCGATTTCTGGATTGACAAAACGAATTACGACATCCCGTCGCGCCGCTGCATGGCGCGCCCGGGATAGGAAGTCCTCTGCGCGCGATTCCTTTCGGCACGGCGCGGAGGGTCGCCCACGGCCGAACTAGGCCGCGAGCGCGAAGCGGTTGACCACCGCGTTCAGACGGACCGCCTGCTCCTTCAGACTCTGCGCGGCCACGGCGCTCTCGTCCACCAGCGCGGCATTCTGCTGGGTCACCATGTCGAGCTGGGCGACCGCCTCGCCGACCTGCGTGATGCCGGCGGTCTGATGGTCGGTGGCATCGGCAATCTCTCCCATCAACTGGCTGACCCGGCGCGCCTGCGCGACGATGCTGCCCATGCTGCTGCCCGCCGCGCTCGCCTGCGCCAGCCCGAGGGCCACCTTCGTGCCGCTATCGTCGATCAACCGCCGGATGTCCTTCGACGCGCTTGCCGAGCGGGTGGCGAGCATCCGGACTTCGTTGGCGACCACGGCGAAGCCGCGGCCCTGTTCGCCCGCGCGCGCCGCCTCCACCGCCGCGTTGAGCGCCAGGATGTTGGTCTGGAAGGCGATGCCATCGATCACGGACATGATCTCGGCGATCTTGCTCGATGAATCCGAGATATCGGCCATCGTCACCACCACCCGTTCCACCACCGTGCCGCCGTTCTCCGCGGCGACGGACGCCGAGCCGGCCAGCTCGGTGGCCCGCGTCGCCGTCTCCGCCGTGTTGCGGACGGTGCCCGTGATCTCTTCCATCGAGGCGGCCGTCTGCTGCAGGCTGGCCGCCTGCTCCTCGGTGCGCTGGCTGAGGTCGAAATTGCCCTTGGCGATGTCCGTCGACGCCGTCTCGATCGATGCCGCCGCCGTGCTCACCTCGCCGATCGCCGCCGCCACCTTGAGCAGCGCGGCCTTCAGCACGATCGCATTGGGCGCGCCCACCGGCAGTCGTGCGACGTCCAGGCAGATCCGGTCGCCGCGGTCGACGGCACGCACGATGGCGGACAGTTCCGCCGCCTCCACCGTGGATTCGCGCAGCCGCAGCGCCAGGAAAATTTCGATGCCCGTCTGCACCACCACATAGGTGGCATGCAGCAGCATTTTCGGCAGATTCGCCGCCGGCGTGCAAAAGACACCGAAGTGCAGCGCCATCAAACGGTCGAACAGGACGTGATGCACGGCGATCAGGCCCGCCGCGAACACGAGCACCCGCCAGTCGCGGTAGACCAGCAACAAGCCGAGAAACACGAAGATGCCGAAATGAAACTCGACCATGCCCTGTCCGAGCTGGATGTGCAGAATGATCAGGGCGAGATTGCCCACGACGAGCACGCCGCGGGACAGCACCGTCCCGCGAGCCAGAACGAAGGCCGCGGCGCCAAGGGACAACAGCACCGCACTGCACAGCAGGGCGAACATGCCGTCGAAAAAATAATGCCCGATCGCGACCGCCGCGGCGGCGGATGCCGCCATCGTGACCAGCATCACGAGGTCGCCCGCTCGCGCGATGTCGTGCAGACTGCCATGAACCGGTGCGTCAACTGCATGGGGTGTCGCCATGAATATCGCCTCTGCGCGCAAAAAAAGAAAACAGGTCTCTGACTGCCGTTTTTACCGTTTCTTCCTTAACGGCATGCGCGGCAATTTCTTCACCCGAAAACGCCGGTGCCCGCGCGAAATGTCCGCACCGGGCGCGACCGCCTCGATATGCCGCGCCCCGACGATTCAGACCGGCGCGATCGGCCCGTCCGGAATCCCGGGCGGCGTGGCATCGTGGAGGCGCCCGACGATGAAATCGATGAACGCGCGCGCGCGTGCCGGCTGATTGCGCCAGCTCGGGTAGTAGACGAACAGATCCGCGGGCGGCAGCGCGAACCCGGGGAGGACGATGCGCAGCCGGCCGCTGCGGACGTATTTGGCGAGATCCCACTCGGAGCGCACGAGAATGCCGTGACCGTCGAGCGCCCAGCCCAGCACGATGTCGCCATCGTTGCTGGACAGCGTACCGCGCACCTTCACGACATCGGTGTGGTCGCCCCGTGTAAAACGCCAGATACCGTAGGCGTCGTCGTTCTGTCGATGGACGATGCACCGGTGACGCGCCAGTTCCGCCAGATCGGCCGGTTCGCCATGCCGCGCGAGGTAGGCGGGAGACGCGCACAGGAAGCGCCGGTTCGACAGGATGCGGCGCGCGTTCAGGCGTTTGTCCGGGAGTGCGCCGAAACGGATCGCCAGGTCGAAACCGCTTTCCACCAGGTCCACCGGCCGGTCCGTGACCTCCACCTGCACTTCGACATCGGGATAGCGCCGGGCGAACGCCGATACGAGCGGGGCGATCGTCGTGCGGCCGAAACCCAGGGTCACGTTGACGCGCAGCAGCCCACGCGGGCGCTCGCGGCTGCTGGCCACCGCGTCCTCCATGTCCTGGATATCGGCCAGAATCCGCACCGCATGGGTCAGGTAGGTCTCTCCTTCGCTGGTCAGGCTGGCGCTGCGCGTGGTGCGGTTGACCAGCCGTACTCCCAGGCGACTTTCCATGGCCACGAGCCGTTTGGTCGCCGCGGGCGGCGTGATATCGAGGGCGCGCGCGGCCGCGGCGAGATTGCCGTGGCGCGCCACCAGCACGAAGAATTCAAGTTCCGAAGCGATCGACACGGCCATCGCGATTCTGTCCCGCGGGTAAATTGAGAAATGATTATCGGTGAATTCCGCCAGGGACGCGTGACGCTAAGCTGGCGCCAACATACCCGGGCCGGTCGGCCTGACCATCCCGTACAGGACCCCATCATGAAAATTACCGAGATACGTGAAATCACGCTGCCGATCAGTTCGCCGATCCGCAATGCCTATATCGATTTCAGCAAGATGACGCTGAGTCTGGTCGCCGTCATCACCGACGTCATTCGCGACGGCAAGCCCCTGGTCGGCTATGGCTTCAATTCCAACGGACGCTACGGGCAGGGCAAGCTGATGCGCGAGCGTTTCATCCCCCGTGTGCTGGAAGCCGCGCCGGACAGTCTGCTCGACGCCAGCGGCACGAACCTCGACCCGCACAAGATCTGGGCGGCCATGTTCACGAACGAGAAACCGGGCGGTCACGGCGAACGCTCGGTCGCCATCGGCACCATCGACATGGCGGTCTGGGACGTGGTCGCCAAGATCGCGGACCGGCCGCTGTTCCAGTTGCTGGCCGAGCGTTACGGCAACGGCGTGCCGGAGCGCCGCGTGTTCGTCTACGCCGCGGGCGGCTATTACTATCCCGATCAGGACCACGGCAAGCTCAAGGACGAAATGCGGGGCTATCTCGACCGCGGCTACACGGTAGTCAAGAAGAAGATCGGCGGTGCATCGCTCGACGAGGATCTGCGCCGTATCGATGCCATTCTCAGCGTGCTGCAGGACGGCCAGAAGCTGGCGGTGGACGCGAACGGCCGATTCGACCTGGATACCGCGATCCGCTATGCGAAGGCACTGTCGCAATATGACCTTTTTTGGTACGAGGAAGCGGGCGACCCGCTCGATTTCGAACTGCAGGCCACCCTGCGCAATTATTACGACAAGCCGATGGCCACCGGCGAGAATCTCTTCTCGATGCAGGACGCGCGCAATTTGATCCGTTACGGCGGGATGCGATCCGACCGCGACTTCCTGCAATTCGACTGCGCGCTGAGCTATGGGTTGGTTGAATACCTGCGCACGCTGGACATGCTGCACCAGCATGGCTGGTCGCGCACGCGCTGCATCCCGCATGGCGGGCATCAGATGTCGCTGAACATCGTCGCGGGCCTCGGCCTCGGCGGCAACGAATCCTACCCGGACCTGTTCCAGCCCTTCGGCGGGTTTCCGGATGGGGTGCGGGTCGAACAGGGCCATATCACGATGCCGGAACTGCCCGGGATCGGCTTCGAGGGCAAAGCGGATCTGTTCCGGGAAATGCGCGCGCTTTCCGCCTGAGTTGCGCGACGTCCGCATCACAGACGTCCCTTCAGTAATCCCGCCCCATGCCGTTAAAGGAGCAATGAGCGACGCGACGTGAGGTTCCGGTCAGGCAATTTCGACGCGGGTGAGCCTATCCGTCCCGCAAGCGCCGTCTCTTGTAATGCCTTCCGCCAGCGGGTGCAACGCATGCCGCCGGCGGCATAATAAAATTCACGGCACTGGATGAGCGCTTTATGACAGCGACCGGCTTGGATTCGACGCACCGTTCCGACGATGGCAGGGCGGCACCGCCTTGCTTGCCCGTTTCCGCGCCGGCGTCTCCCGACGCGACGCCGGCAGCGCTCGCGCACGAGGCCGCGCGGCTCGCCACACTGCGGGACCTGCGCTTGCTCGACACCCCGCAGAGCGAGGCCTTCGATAGAATCACCCGCATGGCGAGCCGTCTGTTCGGCGCGCCGATCGCCGCCATATCGCTGACCGATGGCGACCGGCAGTGGTTCAAGTCGCACCTGGGCACCGCAGGCCGGGAACTGCCCCGGCACCAGGCGCCCTGCGCGACCGTGACCGATACGTCCGATCTGCTGGTCGTCGAGGATTTGCTGACGCACCCCGGCTTCTTCGATAGCCCACTCGCGCTGGCCGGCATCCGTTTTTATGCCGGCGCGCCATTGCGCACGCGCGACGGCTACACGCTGGGCGCGATGTGCGTGCTGGATCACACGCCGCGCACCGCCACCGCCGACGAGATGGCCGCGCTGCACGATTTCGCCGCGCTGGTCATGTCACAGATCGAGTTGCAGCACGACTTCGGGCGCATCGACGTGATGAGCGGACTGCCCAACCGGCATGAGCTGCTCGATATCGTCGCCGACATGCAACGCGCGCCCGACAACGCAGTGCGGGTCATCCTTCTGATCGATGCACTCGACCCGCAGCGCATGCAGGAGATCGTCAACGCACTGGGCAGCGCCTATCTCGACGCCTTCGTGCGGGCGACGAGCCGCATCGTCAAGGACCTGCTTACCGCACGCACCGGCCTGTACCATGTCGGACCCACCTCCTATGCGATCCTGCTGGACGAGGAAGCCGATGGGCCCTGGCGCGATCTCGCCGACCGCTTGTCCCCGGCGCTGACGGGTTCGCTGATGTGCAGTGGCATACCGATCGCGACGAACACCGTGATGGGCGTCTCCTTCTTCAAGTCCTACGATCCGATTTCGCCCGCGGAGGTGTTGCGCATCGCCGTCAGCGCCGCCGACAGCGCCCGGGCAGCCGGTGTCGCGCAGGCGATCTACAACCCGGCCAACGATGCCGCGAACCGGCGCCGCTTCGCGCTGCTTACCGATTTCAGCCTGGCGCTGGCGGACCCGGCGCAATTGCGCCTCGTCTACCAACCCCGGGTGGCGCTGGATACCGGACAGTGCGTCAGCGTGGAGGCACTGCTGCGCTGGGAGCACCCGCTGCTGGGCAATGTCCCGCCTGGGGAATTCATCCCGCTGCTGGAACAGACCAGCCTCGCGCGACCGCTTACCGAGTGGGTCGCGACGAGCGCATTGCGGCAATGGGCCATCTGGCGGAATCGCGGTCTGGTGCTGCGCGTATCGATCAACGTCTCGGCACGGAATCTGGAGGAGCCCGACTTCGCGCAGCGCCTGCTGCGGCAGTGCCAGGAGATGCACATCTCGCCAAACGCGATCGAACTCGAATTCACCGAAGGCGCATTGATCAGCAACGTCGACAACGTGCGCGAGCAATTGTCCGATCTGAAGGCGATAGGATGCGAAATTGCGATCGACGACTTCGGTTCCGGGTATAGCAATTTCGCCTATCTGCAGACGCTGCCGGCCACAACCGTCAAGCTCGACCAGTCGTTCATCCAGGACATGGACGGCGACCCGCGCAAGCAGCAGCTGGCCCGCTCGATGATAGCCATCGCGCACGACCTTGACCTGCGCGTGGTGGCCGAGGGCGTGGAAACCGAACACAGTCTGCACTATCTGCGTGCCTGCGGCTGCGACGAAGTCCAGGGCTATTTCATTTGCCGGCCGATCGAGGCGGCCGCTTTCCCGGGCTGGCTGGCGCGGCACGAGGCGGGCAACCGTCTTGCCCAAAATGGTGTCGCCGGCGCGTTCTGATGCCGCTCCACGGGCCCCGGCGAGACGGCCGGCGAGAATGCGTCACACCTTCTAGCTGTTACCATCTTGATTTGGATCGGGCGCCGGCATGAACATCCGCTTTCTCGAAACGTTCGTGTGGCTCGCGCGGCTGCGCAATTTCCGGCTCACGGCCGAACAGTTGCACACCACCCAGGCCGCCGTATCGAGCCGCATCGCCGCGCTCGAACGCAGTTTCGGCACCCGGCTCTTCGATCGCACGGCCCGCGCGGCGACGCTCACGGCGGCCGGACAGCGCCTGCTCGAATACGCCGAGCGCATCGTGCGGCTCGACGTGCAGATGCGTCACGCGATCCACGACGACGACGGCGGCGGCACGT
Organism: Robbsia betulipollinis; assembly: GCF_026624755.1. Lineage (NCBI taxonomy): Bacteria > Pseudomonadati > Pseudomonadota > Betaproteobacteria > Burkholderiales > Burkholderiaceae > Robbsia > Robbsia betulipollinis. The sequence continues at coordinate 111,346 of NZ_JAPMXC010000001.1, read as the reverse complement.
TGCTACGTCTGGGCGTCATCGAATCGATCGTCCATAGCTGGTTCCCGCGTCTGATGGCCCGGATCCGCGAACGTTATCCGCGGCTCGAACTCGAGGTGACCAGCGATACCACGATCGATCTCGGTCGCCTGCTGCGCGGGGGCGCCGTCGACCTGATCCTGCACACGGAAACGCTCGCGGGCGAAAATCTCGAAAATATCCCGTTGGCGGAATTTCCGATGCGCTGGGTCGCCAGTCCGGCACTCGGCCTGGGCGCGCGGCCGGTCGACCTCCTGCAACTCGCGGAGTGGCCGATCGTCAGCTTCTCACGCCATTCGGCGCCTCACGCCCACCTGCGCGAATTGCTGACGACGAGCGGCGAACACCCCGCGCGCGTCAGCTGCGTGTCATCGGTCGCGGCGATGATCCGTCTGGTCGTCGACGGGTTCGGCGTCGCCGTTCTGCCCCCGGCGATCATCCAGCGCGAACTCGACGAGCAGGCCCTCGAAGTGCTCGACGTCGTCCCCCATTTTCCCTCCCTGCCGCTGGTGGCGTCGGTGCGCGCCGACAGTCATCCGTTCACGGGCAACATCGTCGAACTGGCCGTGCAGGCATCGCACGACTTTGCCACCACGCTCATGCCAGCGGCGGCACCGCGCCGCCCGTCGCGCTGAATAGGGCTGAATCGGGCTGAATCGGGCTGAATCGCACCGACATATGGCACCGATAAGAAAAAGTTGTCACGGTCCTTTTTGTTTCCTGTTGGACGATTCGCCGCGTATTGCCGACACTGACGGCAACACGGAGGAAACATCTTGACCACCACGCGCGCCCACGGGCAACCCTGCATCCGGACCGATCGATCCGCCGCCGCAGCGGAGTTCGACCTATGACGACGCTCGCCCAACCCACCGGGACCGGTGAAACGCCGCGCGTGGGCCGCAGCCGGCTCATGTTCGCCAGCATGATCGGCACCTCGCTCGAATGGTATGACTTCACGGTCTACAACACGCTCGCGGCGCTCGTGTTCAACCGGCTCTTCTTTCCCTCGGTCGATCCGCTCGCCGGTACCCTGCTGGCGTTCTCCACCTATGCGGTGGGCTATGTGTCACGCCCGCTCGGCGGCTTCCTCTTCGGCAATCTCGGCGACCGCATCGGGCGCCGCGCGGTGCTCATGCTCACCCTGCTGCTGATGGGGGCGACCACTACCCTGATGGGACTGCTCCCCACCTACGCCGCGGTCGGCATCCTCAGCCCCGCGCTGCTCGTGCTGCTGCGCTTCATCCAGGGCATCGCGCTGGGCGGCGAATGGGCTGGCGCGGTGCTGCTCTCGGTCGAGCACGGCGACCAGCGCAAGCGCGGTCTGCTGGCGTCCTGGGCCCAGGTCGGCCCCTCCCTGGGCACGCTTATCGGCACCGGGCTGATCGCCGTGATCACCTTCGTCCTGTCGCCCGCCGATTTCCTCGGATGGGGCTGGCGGCTGCCGTTCCTCGCCAGCGTGCTGCTGGTGGCGTTCGGTTTGTGGGTACGGCGCGGCGTGCGGGAAACGCCGAAATTCGAGGAGCTGAGCCGTCAGCACGCCACCGCGAAGGTGCCCGTGGCCGAAGTGTTCTCGCTGCATGGCCGGCGCCTGCTGATCGCGGGCGCCTCGCGCGTCGGCTCCGACGTGCTGTACGCGCTGATGGTGGTCTTCACGCTGACCTACGTCACGACGGTGCTGCACCTGTCGCGGCCGGTCGCGCTGACGGCCGTGCTGATCGGCACCGCCTGCAATGCGCTGAGCGTGCCGTTCTTCGGCGCCCTGTCGGACCGCTTCGGCCGCCGTCCGGTCTACCTCGCCGGCGCCGTGCTCGCCATCGTCTGGTCCTTCGTGTTCTTTCGCCTGCTCGACAGCGCGCAGCCGGCGCTGATCGTGCTGGCGGTCGCCGGCGGCCTGGTGCTGCACGCGGTGATGTACGGGCCGCAGGCCGCCTTCGTCACCGAGCAGTTTCCCACGCGCGTGCGCTACGCCGGTTCGTCGCTCGCCTACACGCTGGCCGGCATCGTCGGCGGCGGCTTCGCGCCGCTCATCATCGTCACCCTTTTCAAACAGACGGGCACGACCCTCTGGGTGTCGCTGTACGTCAGCGGCGCCCTGCTCGTCACGGTTGCCGCCCTGCTGTGCGCGCGCGAGACCGCCCACCGCCCGCTGGAAGAATGACCACCGGAACGCGGGCGGCCCCGCCCGCGACGGCCCGCCCTTTTCACGTCGAACGTCTCCATCATGCCGAAATACGAATTCCTGCTGCATCCGCACCTTCATGACCCGCAGGCTGCGTCCGATCAACCCATGCCCGTGAGTGTGGACATCGCCGAACTGGTGATTGCGGGCTGGGCCGGCCGCGACCCCGTCGCGATCCAGCATCACATCGCGGAACTGGCCGAGCTGGGCGTCGCTCCGCCATCCACCACGCCCTGCTTCTACCGCGTCGGCACCGCGCTGCTGACGCAGGCCGCCAGCGTGCAGATGCTCGGCGACGACTCCGGCGGCGAGGTCGAATGCCTGTTGGTCGCGGTGGCGGAAGGGTTACTGGTGACGCTCGCGTCCGACCACACGGACCGCCGCGTGGAAGCCTATGGCGTCGCCGTCTCCAAACAGGTGTGCGCCAAACCCATGGGCACGGACGCCTGGCACTACGAGGACGTCCGCGCGCACTGGGACCAGCTCGTGCTGCGGGCGTGGTTCGTCACCGCCGCGCCCGCGGATCCGGCAGCGCCTGCACGGCGTCTCTATCAGGAAGGGCCGGTCAGTGCATTGCTGCCGCCGTCCGAGCTGTTCGCACGGTTTGCGGCCGATGGTAAACTGCCCACGGGTACGGCGATGTTCTGCGGCACGCTCGCGGCCATCGGTCCGATCGCCACCATGCGTTCCGGGGACGCGCTGGAACTGGAACTCCACGACCCGGTTCTGCAACGCTCGCTGCGGCACCGGTATGCCGTGGCGACGCTGCCCGTCGTGGCGTGATGCATGGCCTGATCATGACCTTCAGCCCCTGAAGCCGCCGCCCCTTTGCCGTCTCGCCGCGCGCGACCGGACGCACGCCTGCGCGCTGCCCGGCCGCGCCTTCCCGCCATAACGTTCCCATGCCGCGACTTCTCCTCGCGTACCCGCCGATGACGCCCTTCGCTCCGCTGACACCGCTCGCCACGCTGGCCGCCCAACTCGACAGTGGCGCCTGTACGAGCCGCGCCCTGCTCGAAACCTGCCTCGAACGCATCGATGCCGATGCCGCGGCGGGCGGCGCGGCCTTCATCGCGGTGGATCCCGAGGGCGCGCGCGCGAGCGCCGACGCGCAGGACGCGCTGCGTCGCACGGGCGTCGCGCTGTCCCCGCTGGCGGGTCTCCCGATATCGATCAAGGACCTGTTCGACATCCGCGGTCAGGTTACGCGCGCCGGTTCGGTGGCCCTGGCCGATGCCAGGCCCGCCACGCAGGACGCCGCCGCCGTCGCGCGTTTGCGTCAGGCCGGGGCCGTATTGGTCGGGCGCACGAACATGAGCGAATTCGCTTTTTCAGGACTGGGCGTGAATCCGCACTACGGTACCCCGCTATCGCCGTGGCATCCCGACGAGGCACGTCTGGCAGGCGGCTCGTCCTCCGGCGCGGGCGTGTCCGTCGCACGCGGCATGGCCGCCGCCGCGCTGGGCACCGACACCGGCGGCTCGATCCGCATTCCCGCCGCCTTTTGCGGGCTGACCGGCTTCAAGCCCACCGCGCGCCGCGTCCCCGGCGACGGTGCTTTCCCCCTGTCGCCGACGCTCGATTCGTTCGGTCCGCTTGCGCCCCGGGTCGCCTGCTGCGCGTTGCTCGATGCGCTTCTCGCCGGTGCGCCGGGCACCGCCGACGACCTGGTGCCGCCGGAGCGGACCGCTGCCGGACTGCGGCTCGCCGTGTTGCGCAATGTGGTTCAGGACGACCTCGACCCGGATGTCGCGGCGGGTTTCGCGGCGGCGCTGACCCGGCTGTCCGCGCAGGGGGCCACGCTCATCGACATCGACGTTCCGGCGTTCGGCGGCATCGCGACGATGAGCCGGTTCGCGTTGCCGGGTATCGAGGCGTTCGCTGCCCACCGGCACCGTCTGGCAGGCCGGTCGGCCGTGTACGATCCGCGCGTGCTGTCACGCATCCTCAAGGGAGAAAGCGCCAGTGCCGCAGACTATCTCGATCTGCTTGCCGCACGGGCGGCATTGATCGATGCCGCCCGCGTCGCTTTCGCGGGCTTCGATGCGGTGCTGATGCCAAGCGTGGCGGTCGTGCCGCCGCGGCTCGCGGCCGTGGAACGGGACGATGCGGCATTCACGCGGGTCAATGCGCTGGTACTGCGCAATCCCACGCTGGTCAACCTGCTGGATGGCTGCGCGCTGACGATTCCGTGCGGGGGTAAGGAGGGCGAAACATCGGCGGCGCCGGTCGGGCTGGGTGTGTTCGCGCTGGCGAACCGGGACCGGCATCTTCTCGCCATGGGGCGCGGCATCGAGCGGGCCGTGCGCCGCTGAACGGGCGGGCAGCGCGGCACACTGTCGGCCCGTGACGAAGATCGCCGCGGGCTCGCCCCTTGATTATCGCGTGGCTTCGAACAGGAACCAGACGCGCTCTTCGGTCTGGTCGATCCAGTCCTCGATCAGGCTGGCGGTCGCGACGTCTTCCTTGTCGTCGCAAAGGTCATGCAGTTCCCGCATGTATTTCACCAGTGCTTCGTTGTCTTCGCGCAATTCGTGCAGCATCGCTTCCGGTGCGACGAATTCCGCGTCGTTGTCCGGCAGGCGCTTGAGCGACGCGATCTGCCCGACCGAACGCAGCGTCGTGCCGCCGAGCTTGCGGGCGCGCTCCGCGATCGGATCGACCATGGCGAACACGAAGCCGGCCTGATCGTCGAGCAACAGATGGTAGTCGCGGAAATGCGGACCGCTGACGTGCCAGTGGAAATTCTTGGTCTTCACGAACAGCGCGAACACATCGGCCAGCAACTTCGTCAGCCCTTCGGCCACTTCCTTGCGTGCATCGTTGCCGAGATCGGTGGGTGTCGTCAGCTTGCCGGCGCCGGACGCCTTCGTATTTTTAACGGACTTGACTGCGTTCATCAGGCTCTCCAGTGAATGGTTTGTCCGTCAAATTAGCAGAACTCGTGCCAGCGGGCACATGGCGGGAGAAAAACCGCGTTTCCCGAATCAATTGTACGCATCGGGGCGCGTTCGTAATAAACTAGCCCGCTTCTTCCGCAAAGCCGGGGCGCAGCGCCGTGCCCCCGAATCCGTCGATGCGTGTCGCCATTCCCAAGGAACTGATCGCCCCATTGATCGTCGCGTTCGCGATGTTCATGGAATCGATGGATGCCAATGTCATCGCCACGTCGCTGCCCGCCATGGCGCGCGACTTCGGACGCGATCCGGTCGTGATCCAGATCGGCGTCATCAGTTATGTCGTCGGCCTGGGAATCTTCATTCCGATCTGCGGCTGGGTAGCCGACCGCTTCGGCGCACGTCCCGTTTTTCAGAGCGCGATCGGCGTGTTCGTCGCGGGTTCCCTGCTGTGCGCGGCGTCGCTGTCTCTCGAAATGTTCACCGTCGCGCGCTTCGTCCAGGGGATCGGCGGCGCGATGATGGTGCCGGTGGGACGCATCATCATCTTTCGCGCGGTGCCGCGCGCGGACTTCGTGCGGGCGATGAACTATCTGAGCATCCCCGCGTTGCTGGGCCCGGCCGCGGGGCCGGTGCTCGGCGGTTTCATCACCACCTATCTGCACTGGCGCCTGATCTTCGTCATCAACGTACCGTTCGGCGTCCTGGGAATCTGGCTCGCGCGGCGCTTCATCGTCAACTCGCGCGAACCGCATCCGGGGCGCCTGGACTGGCTGGGTTTCGTCCTGTCCGCCGGCGGTGGCGCTTCGTTCCTGCTCGGCCTGTCGCTGCTGGGCGGCGAAATCATCAGCCAGCGCAGCGCATTGGTCACCAGCCTCTGCGGCGCCGCGCTGATCGGCTTCTACATACTGTACGCGAAGCGCGCGACGCGACCGCTGCTCGAATTGCGTTTTCTGCGCATCCCGACGTTTCGCACGAGCGTGGGCGGCGGGTCCCTGTTTCGCATCGGCCTGGGCGCGCTACCCTTCCTCCTGCCGCTGACCCTGCAGGAAGGGCTCGGCATGTCGGCGTTCCGTTCCGGCCTGATCACCTGCGGCTCCGCATTCGGCTCGCTCTTCGTCAAATGGCTCGCGTCCGGCGTCTTGCGGCGTTTCGGCTTTCGCTCGGTACTCACCTACAACGCTGCATTCTCCGCGCTCGCCATCGCCGTATGCGGCTTCTTCGTGCCGGGCACGCCAACCTGGCTGATCTGGGCCGTGGTGCTTTTCAGCGGCTTCTTTCCGTCGCTGCAATTCACCGCGCTGAACGCGCTCGCCTACTCGGATATCGGTTTGCCGGACATCGGCCGCGCCACCAGCCTCGCAAGCGTGGTCCAGCAATTGTCGCTGGGCCTGGGTGTCGCGGTCGGCGGACTGGTCGTGCAGTTGACCCATCACCTTTCGGGGCGCGCCGCGTTTCAATGGACCGACTTCGCACCGGCGTTCGTGATCATCGGCCTGTTCTCGCTGGGCTCGATTCCGGTGACGCGTCGCATGGCGGCCGACGCCGGCGCGGAGATCGCGCGCGGCCGGCGCTGAAAGGTCCGCGCGCTCCCTGCCGTAACGGGCCTTCCCCGCCGGCCGTCGCGCGGCATCCTCACCATGGGCGCAGAATTTCCGGCGCGATGCCATCCAGCGACACGCTCGCATCCGCGGCCTCCCGGCGCAGCGCCGCCTTCGGCATGCCGTACACCACGCAGCTCGCTTCGTCCTGCGCGAGCGTGCGCGCGCCGGCGCGTCGCATCTCCAGCAGACCCGCGGCGCCGTCGTCGCCCATGCCGGTCATGATGACGCCCAGCGCATTGCGCCCGGCACTCTTCGCGACCGACCGGAACAGGACATCGACGGACGGCCGGTGGCGGTTCACCAGCGGCCCCTCGACCACGTCGACATAATATTGCGCGCCGCTGCGCCGCAGCAGCATATGCCGGCCGCCCGGCGCGATCAACGCCCGGCCCGGCGTCACGCGCTCGCCGCCGCGCGCTTCGACCACGTCGATCTGACACAGACCGCTGAGGCGCGTGGCGAAGGCGGCGGTGAATTTCTCCGGCATGTGCTGCACGATGACGATGCCGGGGCATACCCGCGGCAGACGCGTCAGCACCCGCTCGAGCGCCTGGGTGCCGCCGGTGGAGGTGCCGAGCGCGACGACCCGGTCCGTCGTCACGGTCATCGGCCGTCCATCCGCTGGCGCGAGAATCACATCGGCATTGTGCTTGCCGTGCTCTCCCGCGCCGCCACGCGCGGACGTCGCAGACGACGCAAAGCCCGTCAACGTTTCCGCCGCGCCCGATGCCGTGCCCGCTCCCCATGCCGCCCGCGACTCGCCACGCGGCATGAGCGAGGCAGGGCGCGCGGCGGCCAGGACGGTAGCACGCAATTCCGCCGCGGTCTCGGTCAGGAACTGCTTGAGGCCCAGATGCGGCTTCTCGATCACCGCCACCGCGCCCGCGGCCAGCGCCTCCAGGGTGGTGGCGGCGTTGCGTTCGGTGAGGGTCGAGCAGATGATCACCGGCGTCGGTCGCTCCTCCATGATCTTGCGCAGGAACGTCAGCCCGTCCATGCGCGGCATCTCGATATCCAGCACCATGACATCGGGCCAGCTTTTCTTCATGCGCTCCATCGCCACCAGCGGATCGGACGCCGTGACGACCGCCCCCATGTCCGGGTCGGCGCGCAGCAATTCCGACATCACGGTGCGCATCAGCGCCGAATCGTCGATGACCAGCACCGCGGGTTTGTGCGTGCTGTCTCTGCGAGTCAGGGGCGCCATCTCACGCCTTCACGTAAATCGAGGGCGCGACGACCGACAGCGCGGTGGTCACCCCGTTGAGCGTTTCGGACAGACCCACGTACAGATATCCTCCCGGGCGCAGCACATCGACGATCCGCTCCACCACCTGCCGGCGCGTTTCCATCGAAAAATAGATCATCACATTGCGCAGGAAGATCACGTCGAACCTGCCCAGAGACGGCAATGCGGCATTGAGATTGAGCTGATGGAACGCGACCCTCTCGCGCAAACCCGGTTCGATCAGGAAACTGCCCGCGTAGTCTTCGATGCCGCGCAGGCAGAATCTTTTCAGATAGTCCGGCGCGATCTGCCGCGCGCGCTCGTCGGGGTAATGTCCCCGGCGTGCCTTGAGCACCATGCGCGAGCTGATGTCGGTGCCCACCACTTCCCATGCGTTTTTCGGCAGGGTGTCCGCCAGCAGCATCGCGATGCTGTAGGCTTCCTCGCCGCTCGAACTCGCCGCGCTCCACACGCGAAACGGCTGGAGCCGGCGCGGCCCCTCGCGGCCCGCCTCCCGAGCGGACGCGGCAGCGAAATCGCGTGCGACCATGCGCAGCGCATCGAAGTGTTTTTGTTCGCGAAAGAAATAGGTTTCGTTGGTGGTCAGCACGTCGATGGCCTGCTGCACCTCGTCGGCCTCGTCGGGCGATTGCAGGAGCGCCAGATACGCACCGTAACTCTGCACGCCGCAGACCGACAGACGCTTGGACAGACGCCCGCTCACCAACGCTTTCTTAGCATCGTTCATGGTGATGCCGGCCGTTTCCTGGATGAAACGCTGGATCTGGCGGAACTCGTGGTCCGCGAGCACCGGGCCGCCGGACGGCGGAACCGGCGACGTCACGAATGCAATCCCAGGCGCGGCACGGCATCGCCGGCCGCGTCTTCGGTGTTTTCGCTCGCCAGGATGCAATGCGGCTCGAGCAGCATGATCAGTCGCTCGTCCACGCGCCCCATGCCGTGCAGATAGGTGGCGTTGATCTTCGCGCCGAACGCGGGCGGCGGCTCGATATCGGCCCGCGCGATGTTCAGCACGGCGTTGACGGCATCGACGATCAACCCGAAGATCTGCGCGTCGCCCTGTCCGTTGCCCGCCCCCTCGGCGGGCGCCAGTTCGACGATCACCACGCAGGTCCGCTTCGTGACCGGACGCGCGCCCAGCCCGAATCGGCAGCCCAGATCGATGACCGGAATCACCGAGCCGCGCAGATTGATGACGCCGCGCACGCATTCCGACATCATCGGCACCCGGGTCACGCCGCCATAGCCGATGATTTCCTTCACGACCAGAATGCCCAGTCCGAAGACCTCGGTACCCAGCACGAACGTCAGATATTGCGCATGCTCGGCACCCTGCGGCACGTGTGCATCAACCGCTTGCGTGGTCTGCATCATGACGGTATCGGCTCAATATTTCACGAACATGGCTTCGTTCGGCGCGTTGCTGAAATCCAGCCCCGTCTCGGCACGGCGGCGCGGCGTCTTGGCGATGCCATGCGGCATGCCGGTGACCGTTCCGGTACGACGCGCGCCACCCGGCAGCGCGCGGCCCGGCCCGTTGTCGCCGACGTTGAAGAAGCCGATGGTACGCCGCAACTGATCCGCCTGGCTGCTCATCTCCTCCGAGGTGGAGGCCAGTTCCTCGGAGCTCGATGCGTTCTGCTGCGTCGTCTGGCTCAGTTGCCCGATCGCGATATTGATCTGACTGACGCCGGAAGACTGCTCCTCGGACGCGGCCGTGATCTCCTGCACCAGTTCTGACGTCTTGCGGATGTTGGGCACCATCTCGTTGAGCAACTGACCCGCCTTCTCCGCCAGCTCGACGCTGCTGCCGGCGATGCTGCCGATCTCCTGCGCGGCAACCTGACTGCGCTCGGCGAGCTTGCGCACTTCCGCCGCCACCACCGCGAACCCCTTGCCGTGCTCGCCGGCGCGCGCGGCCTCGATCGCCGCGTTCAACGCCAGCAGATTGGTCTGGTACGCGATATCGTCGATGATGCCGATCTTCGCGGCGATCTGCTTCATCGCGGCAACCGTTTCCTTCACCGCCGCGCCCCCTTCGACGGCTTCCTGCGCCGCCTTGCTGGCCATGCCGTCGGTGACGCGGGCGTTCTCGGCGTTCTGCGAGATCGATGCCGTCATTTGCTCGACCGATGCGCCGGTCTCCTCGACGCCCGCGGCCTGTTCGGTCGCCGCCTGCGACAGCGATTGCGCGGTGGCGCTCACCTCTTCCGACGCCGACGCCAACGCCTCGGCGCCGCTGCTCACCTCCGCCACCACCGTCGCCAGCTTCGCCACGGTGTCGTTCGTGTAGGTCTTCAACTCGGCGAACGCGCCTTCATAGTGCTTGTCGATCTTCTGGGTGAGATCGCCCTCGGAGACCGCGGCCATCAGGCGCACGACGTCGGCGACGCTCTCGCCGGTGGTGTGCAGCAAGCGATGCAGACCCTCGGCGAGTTCCGCCTGATAACCCTGCAGCCCGCGCGTATCGATGCGGGCGCTGAAGTCGCCCCGGTTTGCCGCCTCGGTGAGACGCTGCTGACCCTCGGTCACCCGTTTCATCGTCTCCGTCATGTTCTGCACCGCGCTCAGTACCTGTCCCGCTTCGTCCCGCGAACTCTGCCGGCTGTCGATCACCAGTTCGCCCGCCGCCAGACGGTTGACGCGCAGGACCGCCTCGCGCAGCGGTGCCGACACGCTGCGCGTGATCAGCACGCCGACGATCACGCTCAGTACGGCGATCACCAACGCGTCGATGAGAATCCAGTTGCGGGCGGTGACGAAGGTCCCCGCGGCCTGGTTCGCCTCGTGCATGCCGCCGTTCGTGTTGATCTTCACCAGCTCTTCGAGCGACTGCGTCATGTCGGTGCGCGCCTTGGACTCGTCGCCACGCGCGAGGGCCAGCGCGGTGACATCGTCGCCGCGTTTGGCGAAACCCATCACCTGCTCGTGCAGATCCATGTAGCGCGCCATCTTGTGGCCGAACTCCTGATAGGCGTTGCGTTCCGCGCCCTCGGAGATCATCGGTTCGTAGGCATGCTGCGCCGCGGCATAGCTCACCCGCGCACTTTCCATCAGACCGTCGAAGCGGCTCTTGTCGGCGTCCGTCGCAGACAGCAGACGCTGCAGTTCGTTGATGCGGAAGTCATACAGACGCGCGCGCATTTCGCCGATGACGCCGACGGACGGCAACCAGTTGGTCGCGAGCGCGTTCGTGTTGCTGTTCAGGGCGTTCAGCTGGAACAGCGCCACGGCGCCCAGCACCAGGCTCAAAAACACCGTGATGGTGAACGCGAGGGCGAGCTTGCCGCCAATCTTCAAATTCGTGAACCAGTTCATTGCGTCCCTCGTGAGGTAGTCGAATCCGCGATCCGAGCCAGGGTGGTTCGACGGATCGACCGATACGGATTTCTGATGGACCGAACCCGGGGTTCGGCCTGCATAGCATGGGGTTTGGCGGAGCAATTCATTGGTCAGGCATAACTCGACGCCTCCTGTTCGAGCCGCTGCGCGAGCGCGCCGACATCCAGGATCAGGGCCACGCGGCCGCTGCCGAGAATCGCCGAACCACTGATCAGGCGGTTTTTCTCGAACAGCCGGCTCAACGGCTTGATCACGGTCTGGAACTCGCCGAGCAGTCTGTCCACCACCAGCCCGAACCTGCGTCCCGCGTGGCGGATCACGACCACGTTCTCGCGCCGCTGCTGCGCGCCGGTCAGCTCGAACACGTCGCGCAGGCGGGCGAACGGCAGGATGCTGCCGCGCAGATCGAGGTAGTCGCGTTGCTGATCGGGGGCCGGCGCGAATTCGATGCACTCCTCGACCACGCTCAGCGGCAGGACGAAGATCGAATCCGCCACCTCCACCAGGAAACCATCGATGATCGCCAGCGTGAGCGGCAGCGTCACCCGCACGACGGTGCCCAGCCCCTCCTTGCTGTCGAGCGTCACGCTGCCGCGCAACGCCAGCACGTTGCTCTTCACCACATCCATGCCGACGCCGCGGCCGGAGAGATTGGTGACCGCGTCGGCGGTCGAAAAGCCCGGTTCGAATATCAGTTCGAACACCTCGCGATCGCTCAGCGTCTTGCCGGCGTCCACGAGTCCGCGCTCGACTGCCTTCGCGAAGATCTTGTCGCGGTTCAAGCCCGCGCCGTCGTCGACGATCTCGATCACGATATGGCTGGCCTCGTGATACGCGTTGAGTCGGACCGTGCCCTGGTCCGGCTTGCCCTGCGCGCGGCGCCGCGCGACGGACTCGATGCCGTGGTCCATCGCGTTGCGGATGAGATGCATCAACGGATCACCGATCTTCTCGATCACCGCCTTGTCGAGTTCGGTGTCCTCGCCCGCGGTCTCGAGCACGATGTCCTTGCCGAGCGCCGCAGATACGTCATGGACGACGCGCTGGAACTTGCTGAAGGTCGATCCGATCTTCACCATTCGCAATTGCAGCGCGCTGTCGCGTACGTCCTGCACGAGGGTGGCGAGCGTGGACACCGATTCCAGCAATTCGATATTGTCACCGCGCTGGGCAAGCACGCCGATGCTCGCGCCGGCGATCGTCAGTTCGCCGACCAGGTCGATCAACCGGTCGAGCTTGTCGGAATCGACGCGTACCGAGCGGTTTTCCTGCGCCTTGACGTGGCTCACGCGCCGCTGCTTGTCGAGCGCCGCCGCCACCACCTTCGGCTGCACCGCGCCCTGGTCGACCAGCAGGTCGCCGAGCAGCGGCACCTCGTCGCTGGCCGCCGCCGCCGCGGCCTGATGGGCCAGCGCGTTCTCCAGTTCCCGGGCGGTCAGCGTGCCGCAACGCACCAGGATCTCGCCCAGCCGCACGTTTTCGCTTTCGGGACAGTCGCGGATCAGGGCCAGATAGTCGTCCATCCGGCTGTGCGGCGGCAGGATCCGGATATCGCAATCGTCGCGCACGAACTCGAAGACGTTCTCGATGGTCGCCTTGTCGGCGGCACTGCGAAAAACGATCTCGAAGCTCAGATAGCAGGTCTCGGGATCCATCTCCGCCGCCACGGGCAACCGGCCCACCAGCGTCTCGACGGTGACGATCTCGGCGACCGTCTGCAAATAATGGATGAAGGACAGCGGGTCCATGCCGTGACGCAGGACGTCCTCGCCGAAGCGCAGCGAAATGTGCCAGTTCTCGCTGTCGCTGGTGTCGTGCGCCGCAGCGGACGCCCCCGCATCGACACCGTCGCGCGCGGGAAGATCGGCGGCGTCACCGGCACCGGCGCCGGCATGCACGCGGGCATCGACGCGCGCGCCCTCCCGCTCCCCGCCGGGCGTCCCGGCGCCCTCTGCGGCGGACGCGCGATTCGATGGCGCCAGATAGCCGCGCAGCGCCACGGACAACGGGATGCCTTCGGCGACGAGTTCGGCGTCCGGCGCGGCACGCTCGCCCGCCGGGTGCGGATGCGCCGCGGCATGATCGACCAGCCGGCCGACGTGATCGCGGCAACTGAGCAGCAACTCGACCAGGCGCGCGTTCACGGGCACGCGGCCTTCGCGCATTTCGTCCAGCACGCTTTCCAGATCGTGGGTGAAGGCCACGATGCCGTCGAGACCGAACAGGCCGGCCGAGCCCTTGATGGTATGCGCCGCGCGGAAAATCACGCGGATCAGTTCCGCGCACTGATCGCCATGGCCGATCGAGAGCAAGGCGCTTTCCATCTCCTCCAGGAGTTCGGCGCACTCGGCGAAAAAGGTCTGCCACGCTTGATCGAGGTTCATCTCATGACTCGCGGGAGACGGTCAGCAGATTGCGCTCCGACGGCACGCACTCGAAGGCCGAGGAGAGATGCACGAGCGCCAGCGCGTCCTGCACCGCCGCGCTGGGCGCCACGAGGCGCAGGCGTCGGTTGTCCATGCAGGCCGGGCGGTTGAACAGCAGCAGCAGTTGCAGCCCCGCCGCGTCCAGCGCGCTCACGGCGGACAGATCCAGGTCCACGTCGCGATTCGACCCGAGCACCGCCGGCAAATCGCCCGCGGCGTCGCCGTGGAACGTGCGCGCGATCAGTTCCTTCAACTCGCTCGCCCGGTAGATCGTCATTTCGCCATCGATCGACAGGTATACCGGCCATGCTCCGGCCGGCGTCCGCGCCACGGTGCCGGGCCCGGTCCCCGACATCATGGCGCCACCAGCTTCTGCACGGCGCCCAGCAGCCGCTCGGGGACGAAGGGCTTGACCACCCAGGCCTTGGCGCCCGCGGCCTGTCCTTCGAGCTTGCGCGCTTCCTGGGATTCCGTCGTCAACATGATGATCGGTACGAATTTGAAAAGCGGCAATTGCTTGACGGCCTTGACGAAACTGATGCCATCCATGTTCGGCATGTTCACGTCGCTGATGATCAGGTGAACGCGCTTGCCCGCCAGCCGGTTGAGCTTCGCGAGCGCATCCGCGCCGTCGCTGCCTTCCAGCACTTCGTAACCCGCGCCCTTGAGGGCGATGCCGACGACCTGGCGAACCGAGGCCGAGTCGTCGACGATCATGATGGTCTTTCCCATATCCAATCTCAGAAAAAAGTGATTTCACTGTCCTGCGCGGGGGCGCGCTTGACGCTCCCGCCATGGGCCGCATGTTCATCCGACATTGCGTAGCTGCGCTGCAGTTCGGCGAGCAGTTGCGACGCCTCCAGCGGGGCCGGCTCGCCGCTGTCGCGGTAGAGCTGCCGATTCGACGCCAGGAACAGCGGAAAGCGTTCGATATTCGCGCGCGTGTGGCTCATGATCTGGCTGATGCGGTCCTGGAACTGGAGCTGCACGAGCGATGCATCGATCTCCTCCTTGATGCCGATGTTCTCCGCGCGCAGCCGTTCGCTCGCGGCCGCCAGTGTTTCGGTTACCTGACGCAGGTCGGCGAGAACCTGCTCGATCGTCTGCTCGGAGGCGACGATCGCCGTTGCCTCGGCCCGCGCCGCCGCTTCGGCGATCGTGCAGGCCTCGCTGACGCGTTCGCTGATGACGCCGACCTTCTGCGCGATGCGCCGGCCGGTTTCGCTGGACTGCAAAGACAACATCCGGACTTCGTTGGCGACGACGGCGAAGCCGCGGCCGGCGACACCGGCGCGGGCCGCCTCGATTGCCGCGTTCAGCGCCAGCAGGGTCGTCTGCGACGCGATGCCCGCCACCTCCTTCGCCATCTGCTGCAACTCGACGGTGAAGTCGTTCATGCCGCGCACCTTTTCGAGCATTTCGGCCTTGCTGGCGGTGGCCGAATGCAGCGACGAGACCACGCCGCTCAAGGCATTTTCGCTTTGCTGGAAAACGTGGGTCGCATCCGTGCCGCTTCCCGCATGCCCTGCCTGCCCCGTGTGGGCCGATTCCCGCTCGGCTTCGCGCGCCGATTGATCGAGCCGTCCGACGATCGCGGCGAACCGTCCCGACAGCGCCGACACCGCTTCCTCGGATTGCGTGCGGGACATCTCGATCTGTGCGGACCACACGCTCGCCAGCGACTCACCGAACTGCTGACGCTCGTCGAGCATCCGCCCCAGTACCGTGGCGTTGCGGCGCCCATCCGCCGTCAGCGCCAACCATAGCGCCGCGCCTGCTCCCAGCAGGACGACCGCGGCCAGCAGGCTCGCCACCGTGACGCCCCCGCAGACCACCACCGCAACGGCGCCCAGAACACCGACGAACAGCGGCGAAAGGGATAGAAATTGTTTGCCTGAAACATTCACCAGCGCGCTCCCATTGCTTCACGAACGAGGACCTTCAGAAGAAATGCGGCAAGCGCCCGCCGACTTTCGTCTGCCACGCATTCCGCTTTTCACTCTTCGGATTACGGCCACTTACCCGAAAGCTTGATAGCGCTGAATCAATTTAATAAATAGGTTTTACTGGCATTAAGTCCACTCAAACGAGTGTTTTGCATCAGGCAATGGATCACGGCGCGGCGCGTGTGTCGCAGGCCGCGACGGCAGCGCAGGGGTGAAAAAGCGGCGGAAGATGTCAGGCGGAGGACGTTGGGGAATACCTGAGGGGAATGCCTGAGGGGAATGCCTGAGCGGAATGCCTGGGGGAAAACCGGAGGGGAAAGCGGAAGCGATGCGGCGCCGGGTGGCCAGGGCTGGCGCGAGCGGTGAAGGGTGACGGAAAAAACCGTATGCGCGGGTGTCGCGCCAGGCGAGTGCAGGCATGGCCGTCCCGCTGGCTGCCTCGGCCGGCGGAACGACGCGCGCCTTCAGCCGACCTGCTGCGCCGTCGAGGACCCAAAACTGCCCAACGGGTGCTCCAGGGACAGGTTCCACTGGCGATAGACGGGCATCGACGACATCACGCGTTCCATCGCCATCACCTGCTCGCGCAGCGCCTCCTTATCCGACGCTTCTCCGTCCTTGCAGTCGATCACCCCGACGAACTGCGTCACCACGTCGGCCAGGGTCAGCGTAGGCTGCGCCAGCAGATTCTGCAGCAGAACGATCGTGTTCGGATTCATGACCGTACCCGGCACGGCATTGAACAGCAGGCGGACCCGCCACAACACGTGTGTGGGCGGTATGCCATGCATGCAGCGCACGAAGGCGGCGTCGAAACGCTCGCCGTACGCCTGGAACTGCAACGTCATCGCATCGCGGATAAGCGGCGTGGGATCGGCCGCGCAACGCGTGAGGAACGCCGCGAGGTGCGTACGGGATTCGGACGCCAGCATGCGACCGATGCCGGGAAGCAGAATCGCGGTCACGACATGCGCGACGCGAAGTTCCGGACCGAAAGCCTGCTCGGCGGCCTCGAGCAGCGCCAGTCTGTCGCGATGCAGTGGATCGAGCCGACGCCTGAGCATTTCCTCGGCCAGTGCCCGCTTGGTGCCGAAATGGTAGTTGATCGACGCGAGATTGACGAGCGCGCGCTCCGTGACCAACCGCAGGGTCAGCCCCTCGACGCCGATGGTGGCATAGGCGTCCTCGGCTGCGTCGAGCACTTTTCTTCTGGTGGACAAGGAATCGCGCATGCTGCTCCTTCGTGTTGCTGATACACCGGCGTCCGATCCTACATTTCGCTAAATACTTACAATTTTTACTTTAACACACAATTTATTCGATCAACCGTGTAAATCGTGCATTCCGGGCAAACCCCGATTTGGCGGGCATCGAACGCCGGCGCGCCCCGGGAAACCTCCTGTGCCGGGACCCGCTCACTACGCGTTCTGCAAATTCCCGCCGATCACCGGGCCCGGTGCCGTCAGCGCCGGGGCGAGGGCCGGCGCGGCCTCGCGACCGTTCGTCAGCCCTTCCCACGCCACGCTGTCTCCGGTCTGGCGGCGCGCCGCGGCGACGCACAGATCCACCACCTGCTTGAACGATGTCGCGCTGGTGGTCTCGCGCAGGAAACCGTCGGGATCGAGCAGGTTTTGCGGATCGGTGATGCCGACGATCTGTTCGGCCTGCGGCGCGCGCAGACGCAGACGCCGCTGCAGATTCCGCAGATAGGACGGCGACTCCGTGGCATCGAAGGAAACGATGCAGATGATCGGCACGCCGTCGAGATCGATATCGGTGAAATTCGTGCGTGAGAATCGCGCATACGGCGCCAGATCGGCGATCAGGCCGTGCTTGCGCAGCAGCTGCACCGCGATCATCCCGGCCAGCGCATCGAGTTCGCCGCGGCCCGCGATACACAATACCGCCGTGGTATGCCCTTCCTGCTTCGCGTCGAAGTGATTCGGCGGTGGCGAGTGGCGCACATCCTCGTCCTCCTCGGACAAACCGGTGCTGGCAGGGGGCGTCTCGTTTTTCGTCGGGCGCTTGAGCAGATCCGCGGTTTCTTCCAGCCCTTCCACGATGTCGTGCGCGGACTCGGTGATGCGCCGGATCTGTTCGGCGGTGACGACGCCGCGCAGCAGATCGTTGTAGGCGAGGCGCAGGCCGGCCAACGCCACCTCGTCATAATAGGTGCTGAGGGAGCGGGCTTTCAGCAGCGATTCCGCCTGCGCGAGCAATTCGTCCGGGTCATTGACGAGCAGACGCTGATAGAAGTTTTCCGCGGGGGTCAGGGCGGGCCGGTCGCCGAACAGTACGTCGAGGAATTCGAGCCGTTCGACGTGGCGGCCCAGAATCACCAGGCACAGCGTCAGGGGCGTGGACAGCACCAGCCCGATCGGCCCCCAGATCCAGCTCCAGAAAATCGCCGCGACGATCACCGCGAACGGCGACAGACCCGTGCTGCGTCCATACGCCAGCGGCTCCACGATCTGTCCCGCGATCAGGTCGGTAGCGCCGAACAGCACCATGGTCCAGATCAACATCGACCAGCTCGGCCCCACGGCGGCGGCGAAAACGACCGCGACCAGCGCCGCGATCCAGGTGCCGATGTAGGGTACGAAACGCAGCAAGGCGGTCAAGACGCCGAACAAAATGGCGCCCGGCACGCCGATTACCATCAGACCGATCGAAATCACGAGTCCGACGCCGATATTGATGCTCAACTGCGCCAGGAAGTAACGGCTCAGACGCCGCGCCGCTTCGTCCATCGCGGTTGTCGTGCGATGCAGGTCGCGCGAACCCAGCAGCCGGATCAGGCGGTCGCGCAGGTCCTCGCGTTGCAGCAGGATGAAGATCGCGACGACGAGGACGATGCCCGTGGTTTCCACCGGCCCGATGACCAGTGACAACAGTTGCTGCGCCAGTCCGATCGGCGATGGCGGTGGTTCGTGCACCTCCACCTGCACCCGGCCGTCGCCCGACGACGCCAGTCGCGAGCGGCCATCGGCATCGTGCGTGGGGGCGGGCGAGATCCGCTTGAGATCGTTCGACGCCTTGTTCAGGATCGCGTTCGCGCGGCCGACCGTATGGCGTTCGAGATTCTGGATCTTGCGCTCGACCGCGCGCTGATAATGCGGCAGATCGCCCGACAGCTGGACGACCTGCAGACCGATCAGCACGCCGATCGACACGATCACTCCCAGCGTGGCGAACACGGCCACGATGACCGAGGGCACCTGACCGAAGTGCAGCCGTCGCAGCAGCCCGACGAACGGTGCCACGAGGAAACTGAGCAGCACCGCGAGGATGATCGGAATCAGCACGTCGCGCCCGAAGTACAGCGCGCAGACGATGACCACGCCGGTAATGACCGACGTCAGCCCACGCGTGGTGGGCGCGTCGGCGGGCAGGACCTTCGCCGCGGCACGGGCGCGGGGAGGCGGGGACGAGGACATCATGAACTCTTTTTCAGGACCGGAACGCTCGATCCTAGTTCACGCGTGCCCCGGTGTGTGCGAAAAAACGCGGCGCGGCGTGAAATGCCGGATTCGCCGATGGATACGAGGCTATTTCACGACACCTTGCACCCCGCCTTGCGCGCCGCGTCGTACGCCGCTTGGTGCGCAGGCCGATCAGCCGCCCGGCCCGCCATGGCCGTGGTCGTCGCCGCCGTGATGACCGCCATCGCCGCCAGGGTGGCCACCACCTCGCCCGTGATCGCCGCCGCCAGGCCCGCCTTCGTGAAAGCGCTCGCCGCCGGGACCTCCACCGTGCGGCTGGCCTCCGGGATTGCCGGGGCCGCCCGGGCCGCCTGGGCCACCATGAAAGCCACCCCGATCAGGCCCATATCCCGGCTGCGGATGTCCCCCCCAGCCAGGGCCGGGACCGGGACCGCCCTCGAAAGGCGGCGGTCCGCGATGCGCCCACCGGTCCCGATCGTTGAACCAGGGCCGGCCGCGATAAAACTCATCCCAATAGGGCCCGATCGCGAAAGACACGATGGGCACGCCGATCGCCATCCCGTAGTTCGACAGCGGTACGCTGCTGCCCTGATACGGATAGTTGAGACGGCTCGCATGCACCCAGCCGCGCGCGCCGGGCAGCCCGACATCGCACCACGAATAGTTCTGCAGGCAACCCATCACGCTCACCGGCACGCCGGGCTGTACGCGCGCGACCTCCGGATATTGCTGCGAGGGCCCCGCCCGCATGATCGTCGGGCCATTGGTGTAGGCCGGTGCCTGTTGCGCCTGTGCGGCCAGTGGCAGCGTCAGCGCACCGGCAAGGCCGATCGCCAGCCAGCGGGCCGGTACCGGTCCGAACGAGCCGGTGCGTAAAGATGATAAACATTGAAACATCGTGCGTCGCATCATTCCTCCTCTGCTGCGAATGGACGGTCTTTCCAGAAACCGTTCGAAGAAGATTGTGCCTCGACCGGGAAAACTTGAATGTAAGCGTTATGCCGTTCGACGCGACAATTGTGTCGGAACGTTACGCGCGGGGCCGACGCGGGCCGAGGCGCGGGGCCTGGGTCGCTCCAGACATGCCCCTGGCACCCGCATCATGCGAAAAACGCCTTCCTGCGCGACGCGTCGTCGCATTGTCCTCTGCGCAACCCCAGGCACGCGGTAGAATGTTCGTATGCGAGGTGCGGGTCCCGCTGGGGGTCCCTCATGTCGCATCACACTTTGCTTCCAACCATCGGAGAGCCGAAACATATGGCCACTGCAACCAAAGCTGCAAAAAAAGTCCCTGCCGCCAAAAAGGCGCCTGCCGTGAAGAAGACGGCGGCGGTCAAGACCGCCCCGGTTGCCAAGAAAGCCGTTGCGGCGAAGAAGACACCCGCTGCGAAAAAGGCGCCTGCCGCCAAGCGGGTAAGCAGCAAGACCGCTGGTGCCGCGAAAAAGACCGTTGGCCATGGTCCGATCAAGGAAACCTTCACGAAGGTCTCGCTCGCTGCTCACCTGGCGGAAAGCTCGCAAGTCGAACCGAAGGCGGTCAAGGCCGTGCTTGCAGCGCTCGAGGCAGTGGTGCTCGGCGCCGTGCACAAGAAGGGCGCCGGCGAATTCACGCTGCCGGGCTTGCTGAAGCTGAGCGTCCAATCGGTCGCCGCGAAGAAAAAGCGCTTTGGCAAAGACCCTTTCACCGGACAGGACCGCTGGTTCGACGCCAAGCCGGCATCGGTGCGCATCAAGGCGCGCGCGCTGAAGAAGCTGAAGGACGCCGCGGCGTAACGCGGCAATCCCGGGCTCACGGCCCGGGGCAGGCCCAAGCGCCCATCGCATCGGCGGCGCTTCGGCCGCACCCATGGCGGCATTGCGCCGCCTGTCGACTCTCTCCCCCTTGCAGGACCGCGCGCGTTGTCGGTACTTCGTGTCGCCTGGAATTTGTCGCGACAAGCCGCCTTTTCATGCGGCCCGCCCGTTCCCGCGGCCGGTCTACGGCAGCGTGTTGCCGCCCGTTACGCCAAATATCTCACCCGTGATGTAGCTCGATTCCTGGCACGCCAGCATCACGTAGAGCGGTGCGCATTCCGCCGGCTGACCAGCCCGTTTCAGGGGTGTCTCGCTGCCGAATGGCGGAATCATTTCCGGCGGCTGGCCGCCGCTGGGCTGCAACGGCGTCCAGATCGGACCCGGCGCCACCGCGTTGACGCGAATGCCCTTCGACGCGACCTGCTTGGACAGTGCCTTCGTGAACGCCACGATCGCGGCTTTCGTGGGCGCATAGTCGAGCAAGGTCGGCGAGGGCTGGTAGGCCTGGATCGACGCGGTGTTGATGATGGTCGCGCCGGCGGGCAAGTGCGGCAACGCGGCCTTGCACAACCAGAACATCGCATACACATTGGTCCTGAATGTCGCGTCGAATTGTTCGGTCGTAATGTCGGCGATGTCGTGCTGCGCCGTCTGCTTGCCCGCGACATTCACCAGGACGTCCAGGCCGCCCAGCGCTTCTCGCGCGTTCTTGACGAGTTCGATGCAGAAAGCCTCGTCTTTCAGATCGCCCGGCAAGGCGACCGCCTTGCGCCCTTCCGCCTCGATCAGCGCGACGACTTCGCCTGCATCCGCTTCTTCCTCGGGCAGGTAACTCAGCACGATATCCGCGCCCTCGCGCGCGAAAGCGATCGCCGTGGCGCGGCCGATCCCGGAATCGGCACCCGTGATCAGCGCCTTGCGGCCCGCCAGCCTGCCAAAGCCGCGATAGCTTTTTTCGCCGTGATCCGCGGCGGGATGCAGGTCGTGCACGGTGCCGGGCGGGGTTTGCGTCTGGTGCGGGAATTCCGGCTGCGGATATTGGGTCAGCGGGTTCTGCATCGCGTATTGATTCGGTGTGTCGGTGTTGCTCATCGTTCGGCTCCTTCGGCATGGGATCGGAAGACCGCGGGACCTCTTCGAGGAACGAAGGCTGACGCGCGGCGAATCCGTATAGATAACGCCGAACGGGTCCGCAAAAACCGGACCCGCCGAAAGAACCGGGGGCTTTCCCGGCCCTGGCGCGCCTTCGGCATGCCGAACCAAGGGCACTGCCCACCCGGGTGCGCCCGGACGGGAGGGGTATCCCACCGCGCGCGGGTTGCAGGGCATCGTCTTCGCGTCCCATGTCAACCCGCTGCCGTGGCGATCAGTCCCCGCCGTCCGCCGGTTTTTCCACCACGACCCGGCGTGCATCACGCGCGACGACCCGCATGGGCACACCCCGCGCGCGCATGACGTCGTAGGTTCCCGGCGACATCAACGCCAGTGCGTGGCGGCGCGACTGCCACTGCGCGATCCAGCCGTCGATCGCCGGAATCCATCTGGCTGGTTCCGCGTGCACGCCGAACGCGAGTTCGTCGGCGCCGTGCACCATGATCGTCGTGTGCCGCGTGTAAAAGGGCAAGGTGTGATCGAGCCGGTCGACCGCATAGAACGGCGTATCCGCGGGCTGGCGCGCGAGCGCGGCATCGACGGCCGGTGCCAGCAATACCCCGGAACTCTCGCGCCCGAATACCTCGTGTCCGGTGCCGGCGATCGTGCCCAGCAGCAGCCACCCCGCACCGAAGGCGACGATCGACGCCGGCGTATTGCGCCGGTTCAGCCATAGCGCGAGCAGCGTCGACAACGTCGCCACCGCCACCGCCGCCACCGCCCAGGGTTGGAACGCCCGGTACAGCGCGTTCGGCGTGTTGCCGCTGCCCAGGTGCGCGAGCCGTCCCGTCGCGATGCCCAATACCACCGACACCACCAGATAGGCGAGCAGCATGCGGCGCCACTGCGCCGGGCTGCGCGTCGCCAGCGTGCGTCCGAGCAGCAGCGCCAGCGCCGGGGCAATCGGCAGGATGTACGACACCAGTTTCGAATGCGAGACGCTGAAGAAAACGAAGATGAAGATCGCCCACACCGCCAGCAGCGCGACCGGCGCGAAGCCGCCCTTCACGCCTTTCGCACGCGCCACGCCGTCCGCGATGCCGACGCCGCGCCCGCGCACGGTGCCTGCCACGAGCGACAGCCAGGGCAGAAAACCGATCAGCAGGATGGGCACGAAGTAATAGATCGGTCCCGGGCGATGCTGATCGGGTGTGAGATAGCGCTGGAACTGCTGGACGACGAAAAAGAAGTGAAAGAAGTCCGGATTCCGTTCCTGTACAAGAACGAACCACGGCACCGCGACGACGAGAAATACCGGCACGCCGGCCGCGAAATGCAGCCTGCGCCACAGTGCCCAGTCGCGCATGACGACGGTATAGAGAATCAGTGCGGTGCCGGGCAGGATCAGGCCGACGAGCCCCTTGGAGAGCACGGCCAGTGCCATGCCGCCCCAGCACACGCACATCCAGCCGCGTGCCGCTGCGGGCCGCAGACCGGGACGTTGCCCGAGCAGCAGCCCGCACATCGTGACCTCCATCCAGAACGACAGCCCCATGTCCAGCGTGTTGAAGTGGCCCAGCAGATTCCAGTACGGCGAACTCGCCAGGATCACCGCGGTGGCGATGCCCGTCGCGCGATCGAACACGCGCGCGCCGGTATATCCCGCGAGCAGTACGCCGGAGAAACCGGTCAGCGCGGTGTAGAGCCGTGCCTGCCAGTCGCCGATGCCGAAGCAAGCGAACGTCAACGCGTTGGCCCAGGTCTGCAGCGGCGGCTTCTCGAAATACTTGTAGCCGTTGTAGCGCGGCGTGATCCAGTCGCCCGTGACGAACATCTCGCGCGCCATCTCGGCATACCGGCCCTCGTCGCTGGGCACCAGGTGCCGCCAGCCGAGCGGCACGAACCACACCACGGCCAGCGCGAGAATCAGCAGGAACAGCGTTCGGGACGACAACGATACGGGCAGCGGCGCCGACGCACGGCGGGAACGCGAAAAGATGGCTTGCATAAAATCGGTCGTCCGCTTCGACGAAGCGGGGACGAGGTCTCCATGGAACGGTGCGGCGCTACGTGCGCGGCACGTCCGCGCGCTTCGCCATTGTAATGACAAAACCCCCTGGGCACGCGTCGCGCGCGGGCAGCGGCGCACGCCCGCCATAGGGCTGTGCATGGGTTGCATATATGGCTGTGATACCCTTTCCGTCTGCGCCGCAAAGGCGCGTTTGCGCCGCGCACGGGTCTTCCTTGCGGTGCCTCGCGCCGGCCCTTTCCCTTTCTCGCCCGTATTTCCCGTCCTTCCCGATACGATATGTCCTTTCATACCCTGAACCCGCTGCGCGGCACGCACGGCATGGCGGTTGCCCCGCATTCCCTCGCCGCGCAAAGCGCGCTCGCCGTGCTGCGCGACGGCGGCAATGCCGTCGAGGCGATGATCGCCGCCGCCGCGACGATCGCCACCGTCTATCCGCACATGAACAGCATCGGCGGCGACGGTTTCTGGTTGATCTCGCGGCCGGGCGCCGCGCCCGTGGGCATCGAGGCCTGCGGCGCGGCGGCGCTGGGCGCGACGATCGAACGCTACCGGGAACAGGGTCTGACGACCATTCCCGCGCGCGGGCCAATGGCGGCGAACACCGTCGCGGGCACGATCTCGGGCTGGCATGCGGCGCAGCAATGGTCCCGCGACACGCTGGGCGGACGCCTGCCGCTCTCCCGGCTGCTGGCCGACGCGATCGACTATGCCGCGCACGGTGTGCCGGTCACCGCCAGTCAGGCGCGATGCGTCGCGGCGAAACGCACGGAACTCGAACCGGTCGCCGGCTTCGCCGACGCGTTTCTCGACAACGGCGCGGCGCCGTCGACCGGCACGCGCTTCGTCGCGCCGCGCCTGGCCGCCACCTTCGAGCATCTCGCCCGCGCGGGTCTCGACGATTTCTACCGTGGCGACCTGGCCCGGTCGATCGCCGCCGACCTCGCGGCGCTGGGCAGCCCGGTGGCGCTCGCGGACCTGGAACGGCATCAGGCGCGGCAGCGCACGCCACTCGCGCTCGCGCATTCGCTGGGCACCGTCTACAACATGCCGCCGCCCACCCAGGGGTTGGTCTCGCTGCTGATCCTCGGCATCCTCGACCGGATCCTGACGCCCGGAATGGATCCCACGGGCGCGGCCTACGTCCATGCCTGTGTCGAAGCGACCAAGCTGGCGTTCGAGGTGCGCGATGCCCACATCACCGATCCGCTGCACATGACGCTGGACACCGAGGCGACGCTGTCGCCGCACGCGCTCGACGCGATGGCCGCGCGCATATCGATGCAGCGCGCCGCTCCCTGGGGCGCCGGACGCGGACCGGCCGACACCGTCTGGATGGGCGTCATCGACGGCGATGGCGTGGCGGTCAGCTTCATCCAGAGCATCTATCACGAGTTCGGCAGCGGCCTGGTGCTGCCGAACTCCGGCATCAACTGGCAAAACCGCGGGTGCAGTTTTTCGCTCGACCCGGCGGCGCGCAATCCGCTGATGCCGGGCCGCCTGCCCTTTCATACGCTGAACCCGGCGCTCGCCCGTTTTGCCGACGGCCGAACCATGGTCTACGGCAACATGGGCGGCGACGGCCAGCCGCAATCCCAAAGCGCGGTGTTTTCGCGCATTGCGCATTTCGGCTGGAATCCGCAGGCGGCGATCGCCGCGCCCCGCTGGCTGCTGGGCCGTACCTGGGGTCAGAGTTCGGATTCGCTCAAGCTCGAATCGCGTTTCAGCCCGGCCACCGTCGACGCGTTGCGCGCGCTTGGGCACGAGGTCGAGATTCTGGGCGACTTCGACGAAGCGATGGGCCACGCAGGCGCGATCGTGCACCATCCGAACGGTTTGTTCGAAGCCGGCGCGGACCTGCGCAGCGACGGCGCAGCGGCGGGCTGGTAAGCCGGGCGCGGCGCGTCACCGGCGCGCCGCTGCATTGCTTCAGGACCGCGACCGTCAGCGTGAAGACCACCCAGCCGCCCATGGTCGCGGCCGTGGAACGTGTCGCTACGCGAGCCAGGGTCGGACCGAGCGACAGATAGAAGCCGCCCAGCGCCCAGACCGCCACGTCCACCGGTGCGACGCGCCACAGGGTGCCGCGCGCGGCATGCGGCACGACGATGCGCGCGAAGAACGTCGCGAGCGTCACCGTAACCAACCCCAGCGGTCGCAGCGGCACGTCGTTCGCCGACGGGCGCGCGACAGGATTCGGCGTGGCGGTTTTCTGGAAATCCTCGATGATACGCGGCGCGCGCGTTTGTGCGTCGGGGCGCCCCCGGCTGGGCACCCCGGCGGGGCACCTCAGGCAGCGGCCTCGAAACCCGCGAGCGCGCTGACCAGGTTCGGCCCGAGGTCCGCCGAGAGATAGCCGCCCTCCTGCACCAGCACGGTCGGCAGGCCCAGGCGCGCGATGGCCCCGGTGATGCGCGCGAAGCCCGCGGTGCTCACCGCCAGCGCCTGATACGGGTCGCGCTCGTGCGCATCCAGCCCGAGCGCGACCACCAGCGCACCCGGCGCATACGCGCGCACCGCCTCGCAGGCGCGGTCCAGCGCCAGCAGATAGGTGTCGGTGTCGCTGCCCTTCGCAAGCGGCAGGTTCAGGTTGTACCCCAGCCCGGCACCGGCGCCGCGTTCATGCGCATGCCCGGTGAAGAACGGCGTGCAGAAATGCGGATCGCCGTGCAGCGACACGGTCAGTACGTCCGGACGATGCCAGAAGATGCCCTGCGTGCCGTTGCCATGATGCACGTCGATGTCGAGGATCGCCACGCGCGCATGACGCTGGCGCAGATGCTGGGCGGCGATGGCCGCGTTGTTCAGATAGGTGAAACCGTTCGCGCGGTCGGCGTACGCATGGTGCCCCGGCGGCCGGCACAGGGCGTACACCGCCGCTTCGCCGTCGAGCACCTGCTGCGCGGCCTCGGTGGCCGCATGCGCCGACCAGACCGCGGCATGCCAGGTGTCCCGGCCCACCGAACACGCCATGTCGCCCAGGTGATACCCGGCGCGCCCGACCAGACTGTCGGGATAGGTCGCCGGTTGCCCGGGAAACGGGTGAATGTTCGGCATGACCTCGTCGGAAGCGTCGTCCAGCGCCTGCCAGCGCTCCCACACCGTTTCCAGGAACATCAGGTACTCGGGCGTGTGGATCGCCGCGCGTGGCGCCGCGCCGTGATCCGCGGGGGTCAGAATCGGGTGGCCCGCCGCGCGCGCGGCCGCGAGCAACAGCGCGGCGCGTTCGGGACGTTCGTTGCTGCGCTTGAGCCGGCCGCGAACGATGAACCGTTGCGGGTCGTGCCGCAGATGCGTATCGCTGTAAATGACGTTCATGGCGTCATGCTCCCGTGAAATCCGCCGCATCCGGTGCCGCATCGGCTGCCGCATCGGCTGCCGCATCCATCGCCGGATCGCGCAACAGCCGCGGAATCGCGGCGATCAGCTTGCGGGTGTAGGCATGCCGCGGCGCCGCGAGCACCTGCGCGGTGCGCCCGTATTCGACGATCGTGCCGCGCTGCATCACGGCGATGTGGTCGCACATGCCGGCCGCCACGCGCAGGTCGTGCGTGATGAACACCATCGCCAGCTGGAAACGCTCGCGCACCTCGGCGAACAGCGCCAGTACCTGCGCCTGTACGGAGACATCGAGCGCCGATACCGGTTCGTCGGCGACCAGCAGCTCCGGCTCGGTGGCGAGCGCCCGGGCGATGCCGATGCGCTGACGCTGGCCGCCGGAGAATTCGTGCGGAAACCGCGCGGCGGCATCGGCATCGAGCCCCACCAGGTGCAGCAGTTCGGCCGCCTGCGTCAGTGCCTGCGCGCGCGGCATCCCCTGCGCGATCGGCCCGGATGCGACCGCCTCGCCGACGCGCTGACGCGGGTTCAGCGAGGCATACGGATCCTGGAACACCATCTGGATCTTGCCGCGCGCGAGCCGCCGGCTCTGCGCGCCGCGTGACAGATTGCGGCCGTTGAAGAGGATCCGGCCGCTGTCGAAATCGCTCAGACCCACCAGGCAGCGCCCGACGCTCGATTTTCCCGAACCCGATTCGCCCACGATGCCGAGCGTCTCGCCGCGCCGCAGCGCGAACGTCACGTCGCGCGCGGCATGGACGACGCGTGCCTTGCCCGAGAGCAGGCCGCTCCCGGTGCGATAGGTCTTGCATAGGTCCTGCACCTGAAGCACATAGTGCGGATCCGTGCCGGGCGCGCGTTCGGCCACCACGCCATCGGGAATCGACGCGATCAGCCTGCGGGTGTAGGCATGTTCGGGATGCGTCAGCACGCGCCGCGCCGCGCCGGCCTCCACCACCTCTCCGGCCTGCATCACGACGACCTGATCGGCGATGGCCGACACGACGCCGAAATCGTGCGTGATGAACAGCACCGCCGTGCCGCGCCGCGTCTGCAGGTCGCGCAGCAATGCGAGGATCTGCGCCTGCGTGGTGACGTCGAGCGCGGTGGTGGGTTCGTCGGCGATCAACAGGCGCGGTTCGAGCAGCAGCGCGCAGGCGATCATCACGCGCTGGCGTTGCCCGCCGGAGAGGCGAAACGGATAACTGTCGATCAGGCGTTCCGGCTCGGGCAGGCCGACGTCGGCGAGCGCGGCGACGATGCGCCGGCGTTTCTCGTCCGCGCCGAACCCGCTGGCGTGCGCATCGAACACCTCGCCGATCTGCTCGCCGATGCGCATCAGCGGATTGAGCGCGGTCATCGGTTCCTGGAAAATCATGCCGATACGCCGGCCGCGCAGCGTGCGCATGCGCGCCTCGTCGAGTGCCAGCAGATCGACGCCCTCGAACAGGATGCGGCCCGCGACCGGCGCGACCCGCGGCGTGGGCAGCAGCCCCATCACCGCGTTGGCGATCATCGATTTTCCGGATCCCGATTCACCGACGATGCAGAGCGTCTCCCCCGCACGCAGGCACAGCGAGACGCCGCGAACCGCCAGCGCGCGATCGGCCCCGGGCGGCAGGCGGATGTCGAGGCCATCGATTTCCAGGATGGGAGCCGTCTGCGCCCGGGCGCGCGCGGTGCTCGGTGTGGTACTCATTTCGTTCTCCCGTCGGTGCGGGCGTCGAGTCCCTCGTTCAATCCCTCGCCGACCAGGTTCAGCGCCAGCACCGTCAGCACGATCGCCAGCCCGGGAAATACCGCCATCCACCAGGCCTGCAGCAGGACCGTGCGCGCCGAACCCACCATATAGCCCCAGCTCATCAGGTTCGGGTCGCCGAGGCCGAGGAAACTCAGGCTGGATTCGAGCAGGATCGCGGTGGCCACCATCAGCGACCCCATCACGATGATCGGCGAGAGCGCGTTCGGCAGGATCTGCGTGAGGATGATGCGCGGCGTCGACTGCCCCGCCAGCAAGGCCGCCTGCACGAAGTCGCGCTGGCGCAATGTCAGGAATTCGCTGCGGACCAGGCGCGCCACCGGCGGCCAGGACACCAGCGCGATCGACGCGACGATCGACGTCACGCTCGGCTGGAAGATGGCCACCAGGACGATCGCCAGCGCGAAACTCGGCACGGCCTGGAACAGCTCCGTGAAACGCATCAGCGACGCATCCACCCACCCGCCGAAATAGCCGGACACGGCACCCAGCGAGACACCGATGAGCAGGGCCACGGCCGTCGATACCAGACCGATCACCAGCGAGATGCGGGCGCCATAGATGACGCCGGAGAAAATGTCGCGGCCCAGCGTGTCGGTGCCCAGCGGCAGCGCGTGTTCGACGAACGGCGCGAGGAACGGTTGATCGACCATCGCCCAGGGGTCGTTCGGCGCGAACGCGGGCCCGACCACCGCCAGCACCGCGACGATCGCAAGAATCAGCAGGCCGACCACCGCCCCTTTGTTACGGCAAAAACGCCGCCAGAAACGGCTGTGGGTTTTCATCTGGGATCAGAGCTCGATACGCGGATCGACCAATGTATAGACGACATCGGTGAGGAGATTGAACAGTACCGCCATGGCCGCGGTCATCAGAAAGCAGCCCAGCAGCAGGTTGTAGTCGCGTTGCAGCAGCGCGTCGAACATCAGCCGGCCGACGCCGGGCCAGGCGAACACGGTCTCGGTCAGCACCGCCCCGCCGATCAGGCCGCCGGCCTGGATGCCGGCCAGCGTCACCACCGGCAGCAAAGCGTTGCGCAGGATGTGCGCGCGCTGGATCCGGCCGGGACGCACGCCCTTCGCGCGGGCGGTCTTGACGAAGTCCATCTGCGCCACGTCGAGCATCGACGCGCGCGTCATCCGCGCGTAGACCGCCATGTAGAACAGCGCCAGCGTCGATGCCGGCAGCAACAGATGCCGGCCCACGTCGAGCGCGCCCTGCCACGCATTCATGGACACGCCGATCGACACGAACCCGAAGCCCGGCAACCAGCCGAGCTTGACGGAGAACAGCAGCACCGCCATCAGCGCCAGCCAGTACAGGGGCGTCGCATAGAACACCAGCGACACCACGCTGACCGCGCGGTCGACCCACGTCCCCGCGTGCCGGGCGGCAAGCGCGCCGAGCGCCACGCCCAGCAGCAACGACAGGACGAAGGCCGACCCGGTCAGCAGCAGCGTGGCCGGCAGGCGTTCCGCGATGAGATGCGCGACCGACTGCTGCTGCCGGTAGGAATAGCCGAAGTCGAGGCGCAACACGTGCCCGAGATAGCTGAACAACTGGTGCGGCAGCGGCTGATCCAGGCCGAATTGCTGGCGCAACTGCGCGACATAGGCGGGATCGGATGCGCCGGCCTCGCCCGCCATCACCGATACCGGGTCGCCCGGCGCGGCGCGGATCAACAGAAAATTCACGGTCGCGATGACCAGCAGGGCGAGCACGCCCTGCCCGCCTCGCACCAGCAGGAAACGCAAACGCTTCATGGTGTTCTCATGGTGGACCGGCGCGCCGTCAGCTCACCCAGGCGCGGCCGAGGCCGTCGTTGAGGCCGATGCCGGAACTGATCGGATCGTGGATCTTCGTTCGGTACAGGGTCGGGAAGTTGATCTCGTGGAGCCAGGCGACCGGCGCCTCGTCGACCAGAATCTTCTGCACCTGCGCGTAGATCGCCTGGCGCCTGGCCGGGTCGTGCTCGCGCGCGCCGGCGGCGAACAAGGCATCGACCTTGGGATTGCGATAGCCTTCGACGTTATTGAACGGCGAACCCTTCGCGATGTTCTCGCTGGTGTAGTTGCGCGCCACGCCCAGCGCCGGGTCGCCGTACTGATACATATAGGTGAAGGCGATGTCGTAATCCCACTCGTTGCATCGCTGGTTCCAGCCGGCGACATCGGTGGGCACCAGTTCGACCTTGATGCCGGCCTGCGCGAGATTCTGCCGCGTCATTTCGGCCAGCCGCTGCCAGGTCTCGCCATACGGCAGCGGCAACAACCGCAACGTCTGCCCCTTGTAGCCGGCGTCGGCGGCGAGCTGCTTCGCCTTGACGACGTCGCGCGGATAGGGTTTGACGTCGCTGCTGTAATACTTGACCTGGCTGTTCACCGGACCTGTCGCGACCTTCGCGTAACCGAACCACGCCACCTTCGCCATCGCATTGCGGTCGAGCGCGTACAGGACGGCTTGCCGGAAGCGTGCGTCGTCCATCGGCTTGGTGCGGTTGTTCAGCCAGAGCCAGGATTGCGGCGCGAAAAACTCCCAGCCCTTCGTGGTCACCTGCACGCCGGGCAGTTTCGCGAGACGCGCGACATCGAAGAACTCGACCGCCCCGCCCGGCACGATATCGACCTTCCCCGATTCGAACGCCGCGGCACGCGATGCGGCGTCGGGAATGACATGGAAGTAGACGCTGTCGACCAGCGGCAGGCCCGGCTCGTGATAGCGGTCGTTCGCCACCAATTGAATGTACGAGCCCTTGACCCACTCCTTGAATTTCAGCGGGCCGGTGCCGATCGGGTGCGCGTTCGCCGGATTGTTGAGGAAGTCGGTGTTTTCATAGATATGCTTCGGCACCATCGGCATCGTGCCCGTCTCGAACAGGCTGAGGAAAGGCCCGAACGCGTATTTGAGCGTGAACTGGACGGTCAGCGGATCGAGTGCCTTGATGCTGTCGACCGCTTCCAGGCTGGCCCGCAGCCGCGCGTGCGTCTTGCGCAGGAACACGTCGGCGGAAAACACGACATCGTCCGCGGAGAACGGCCGGCCGTCATGCCAGAGGACGTTCGGTTTGAGCTTGAACGTGTAGACGGTGCCGGCCGGGTTCGACGACCACGACGTCGCGAGGCTCGGATGCGGATCGAGTTTTTCGTCGTAACGCAGGAGTCCTTCGTAGATATTGCCCGCTATGAGTTGCGTCGGACCATTCTGGGTGATGCCGATCATCAGTCCGGGCGGTTCCGGCTGGACCACGGCGTTGATCACGCCGCCTTTCCTGCCTGCGGCGAACAGATGCAGCGGGACGCCGGCGATCGTCAGGCCCGCGACAGCGGCGCCTCTCTGGATGAAATCACGGCGTTTCATGAAAGCGACTCTCCTGGCGGCAACGGGACGGGATCCAACATGAGCGTGAATACTGTCGACCATGCCGGGCAATGCGGTCGGGCGATAAACCGCGGCACCGGCGAACGGTATCGCGTATTCGGCGGTGGAGAGGACCGGGAACCCTGCGCGCGTCCCGCGTCGACACGCCGCCGTCGACCGTTTTCCTCAATGCAAGGAGCAGGCCAGTTCATGCGCGTCAGGACGCGGCTTCCCGGAAAAAGCGCGTGGGCAGGCAGGCCGGAAGCGAACAGCGGAAAAGGCAGGCGGGGAAAGAAGGGAATGGCGGGCGCCGGGGCCGGCACGGCATGAAGGTTCTTGGTGCAGCGCGCGCGGGGGCGCACCAAGATGCGACATGCGCGCACGCGGCACGCCGCCAGGCCGCCGCGGGGCAACCGTCGGGCAACCGTCGGACAACCGTCGGACAACGGGGCGTCAGGCGTTGCGCCGGCCCCGTGCAGTCATGCAGTCATGCAGTCATGCAGTCATGCAGTCATGCAGTCATGCAGTCATGCAGAGGTCATCAGGCCAGGGTCAGCGTGACGTCGATATTGCCGCGCGTTGCGTTCGAGTACGGGCAGACCTGATGCGCCTTGTCGACCAGTTCCTGAGCCTGCTCGCGGGGCAGACCCGGCAGCGCGATCTTGAGTTCGACCTCGATGCCGAAGCCGGCCGGAATCTGGCCGATTCCCACGATGCCTTCGATCGCCGTGTCCGCCGGCAGCGCGATCTTGTCGCGGGCCGACACGAATTTCAACGCACCGATGAAGCAGGCCGAGTAGCCGGCGGCGAACAGTTGCTCGGGGTTGCTGCCGTTGCCGCCCGCACCGCCCAGCTCGCGCGGCGTGCTCAGCTGGACGTCGAGCGCATTGTCCGACGACGTCGCACGGCCATCACGGCCACCGGTTGCGCGAGCATGGGCGCTGTACAGCACTTTTTCGATCGACATGGAGCTTTCCTTTGTAGTGACAAAATGATTCCGGCGCAAAACGATCAGTCAAATTCCGGTGACGCGCCATGCACCGCGACTGGCGGACCCGCAACAGGTCCCTATCAAAACGTTACCGCAGTTCGTCCAAACGATCTCGAACGCACGTTTCTATCTACTGAAAGATAGTTACATCGACAAATTTTTTACCGCTTCCGCGTCCGGCCACGCCGCATGCACTTCATGCGCGCATCCACGACGCGAATACTTCGTCGACGCGGGCCGGCGCGCCGAACAGCCGCGCCGCAAGCAGGCTTCCCTGTATGGCGGCCATCAAGGTGCGGGCCGACGTCTCCGGCGTGCCCTTCACCGTCAGGGTGCCATCCGCGCGGCCCCGTGCCAACACCTTCGCCAGCCACGCCTCGTTCGCCTCGAAGAAGGCCCGTACCGCTGCGCGTACGCTTTCCGGCAACGATGCGATGTCGGCGGCCAGCATGCCGCACAGGCAGATGTACTCGCTGCCGTCCCGCCACTGCGTCGTGCCCTGGGCGAACAACCGCAGCTGGACATCGGCGTCGACATCATCGGGAATACACGCCACGGCGTCGCGCACCGCCGTGCCGTACGCCTCGACGGCCGCCAAAGCGAGTTGATCCTTCGACGGGAAATGGTAATGGATGCTCGACGTCTTCACGCCCACCAATCCCGACAGATCCCGATAGCTGAAGCCGTTGTAGCCGCGCGCCATCAGCAGCGTTTGCGCATGCGCCAGCAATTGTTCGCGGACTGTCGACGGGTTCATGTAGCGTATCTTACCTATCTACAGATAGATAAGCAACCCTTTTTCACGCCGTCCCGGCGAACTTGTGCAACAGCTCGCCGATCGCATTCGCGCCCACCGGACGCGCGATCAGATAGCCCTGCGCTTCCTCGCACTGCCACTCGCGCAGCAGGGCCAGCGTGGCTTCGGATTCGACCCCTTCGGCAACCGTGCGGTAGCCCAGTTCGCGCCCAAGATCGAGGATGGAGCGGACGATGGTCTGATGCCGCTCGTTGTCGGCCAGGTCGAGGATCAGCGAGGGATCGATCTTGAGGACGTCGGCGGGGACATCGCGCAAAAACCCGGAATTGCTGAATCCCGAGCCGAAGTCGTCGATCGCCACGAGAATGCCGGCGGCGCGGATCGCGGTGAGCTGTTCGAAGACGGCGTCGCCGCGCACCCAGTCGCCTTCCTTGACCTCGACCTCGAGCATGCCCGGCGCGATCCGGTGACGTTCGCAGGCCTGCGTCAACGCGCCGGTCAGCTCCCCCGTCTCGAAATCGCGCGAAGACAGATTGATCGACAGATGCAGTTCGGGAAACGCACGCTGCCAGATCGCCAGCTGCGCAAGCGATGCGTTGGCGACCCAGTGGGTCAGCGCCTGCATCAACGCCGTGCGTTCGACGATCGGAATGAATTCGCCCGGAAACAGGGTGCCCAGGACCGAGTGTTTCCAGCGCACCAGCGCTTCCACCGACGCGATGCGGCCGGTGCGCATGTTCAGGCGCGGTTGATAGACAAGATAGAACTCGTTGTTCGCGAGCGCGCGCTCGAGCCCGGTCGCGAGGGTGTACGAGCGCTGCGATACGGCGTCCTTCTCCGCGTCGTAGGCCGTCCAGGTACGATTCGATGCCACCGATGCATCGACCGCGGCCTCGGCCTGCCGAAGCGCTTCCGTCACCCCCTCCTCGCGCAGGCGCAGCTTCACCAGACCCGCACGGATCGCCGGACGGATCGGGATGCCGGCGGCAAGCGCGGTACGCCCGATGAATTGCGACAGTTCGGCGATGAACGGTTCGGGGTCGTCGGTTTCGCGGCAGTCCGTGACGAAGCCGAAACGGGTCTCCGCGACGCGGTAGACATCCGACAAGCCTTCGAGGTGTTCCTTCAACCGCTCCGCCATCTGCACCATCAGCGCATCGATCGGACCGCTGCCCAGCGTCTGCGTCAATGCGCGGGCGCTGGCCACGTCGAAGGTATCGACGAACACCAGCAGCCGGTATTCGCCACGGGCGAGCAATGCCGCGTCGTGCAGGTCCGCGACCAGTTGCCGCTCGTTGGGCAGGCCGGTCATCGCGTCGCGGCGGCCGTCCGATTGCCGAAGCGCGATTTCGGTCATCGCCAGACGTCCCAGCGCGGTGAGCTGCTCGCGATCGGCGTCGCGCAGCGTGCGCGGCCGGGTATCCAGGATGCTCAGCGCGCCCACCGTGCGGCCGGTGTCGTCGACCAGCGCGATGCCCGCATAGAAACCCAGCCGGCGGGTGTCCACGCCGGGCGGCAGCAGCACGCGCGCGTTGCCGACCGCGTCGTCAGCGGCGCTGGTCGCGGCGTCATCCGCCAGCGCGGCCAGATCGGGAATCTCGATCAGGCCGCCGCGCCGTATCGTATCGCGGCACAGGGCCTCCGCCGCGGCCGCATCCACGGGCGCGATGCCCAGGCTGGAGCAGAACCAGCACTGGTCCAGATCCACCATCAGGATCAGCGCGCTGGGCACGTTGAAGCAGAAGGCCGCGAGGCGCGTGATTTGATCGAAATTTTCCGAAGTGGCCATCTCTGGGGCCTCCGAACCAAACGATTCCTCGGGTCCTTCTTCTTCAAAAGCCTGTGCGTTGATCATATTCTATTCAGCGTGGCATACCCGGACATTGCGTCGGCGCAATATG
Organism: Robbsia betulipollinis; assembly: GCF_026624755.1. Classification (NCBI taxonomy): domain Bacteria; kingdom Pseudomonadati; phylum Pseudomonadota; class Betaproteobacteria; order Burkholderiales; family Burkholderiaceae; genus Robbsia; species Robbsia betulipollinis. The sequence continues at coordinate 75,220 of NZ_JAPMXC010000001.1, read as the reverse complement.
GGCGATTCGGACGTCGTCTTCGGACGCGATGTACGGGCGTCATCCCCTGCCGCGCACGGTTTCCCGCGAACCGCGCGCGGCGCGGCGACCGGCATGCCGGTCGCTCCCAACCGGGCGGTTATAACACGGGCGGCAGACTGACGACAGCGTTCCGGCGCCAGATGAAGAAAGGCGATCATTTCACACAACACCCCACGCGAAGAAAACGCAAATTCTCCCGCCTGCCGCGCGTTTTGAGTGAAAATTCCGCCCCCCGCCGCCGCCGCGTCAGGCCTGCCGGACAGGGTGCGCGCAAGGGCGCGCACCCGCGCGCCGGACCCTTTCCCACGGCATGGCTCCGGCGCTTGACGCCACGCGCTTCATGCATACAGCGTCGAGTCGTCGAAGTCCTCGCTGTCGAGGACACGACCGACGAGAATCAGCGCCGTGCGCGGCGAGACATCCGCCGGCACGCGCGCGCAGATATCGGCCAGCGTGCCGCTCACCGTGCGTTCGTCGGGCCAGCTCGCGCGGTAGACGATGGCGATCGGGCAGTCGCTGCCGTAATGCGGCACGAGCGCCGCGACGATCTGCGGCAAATGACGCACGCCGAGGTGGATCGCCATCGTCGCGCCATGCCGCGCGAGGTCCGCGAACTGCTCGCCCTCCGGCATCGCCGTCTTGCTCGCGTAACGCGTCAGGATCACGGTCTGCGAGATGCCGGGCAGGGTCAGTTCCTTGCCCAGCGTCGCCGCGCTGGCGGCCGTCGCGGTGACGCCCGGCACGATCTCGTACCCGATTCCCAGCGCCCGCAGCCGGCGCATCTGCTCGCCGATCGCGCCGTACAGCGAAGGATCGCCGGAATGGACCCGGGCCACATCGTCGCCCGCGGCGTCGGCGCGCGCGAGCAGTTCGATGATCCGGTCGAGATCGAGATCGGCGGTGTCGATCACTTCCCGCGCGGCATGACCGTCGAGCACCGCGGGCGGCACCAGCGAACCGGCGAACAGGATCACCGGGCACTGGCGGATGAGCCGCTGGCCCTTGACCGTGATGAGTTCGGGATCGCCGGGACCGGCGCCGATGAAGTAAATGGTCATGCAGTGTTCCAGGAAGGGTCGGCCAGCGCGCGGAGTACTTCCGCGGCGGAGGCGAAGACACGCGCGGGCTGCGGGTCGTCCGCAGGCGCGGCGTCGGGCAGAGCGCCGACGAGGCGTCCCGGCCGCGCGAGCATGACGACGGGCAGACCGCGCTCGCGGGCCACGTCGAGCTTGGCCTGCGTCGCCGCGCCGCCGCTGAGTTTGCTGACGATCACGTCGATGCGCGCGTCGGTGAAAAACGCGCGCTCGTCGTCGATGGCGAACGGACCGCGCGCGGCGACCAGCGTCGCGCGTCCGGAATGATCCGTCGTCTGCACGACACCCGGCGCGGCGGCCGCGGGATCGAGACAGCGCACGACCCAATGCTGATGCGCGGGAATCGCGTGCAGATGCGCCAGCGGCGCGCGGCCGAGGGTGAACAGCGGGCGCCGGAACGGCACGAGCGCCGCGACGATGCCGTCCCAGTCCTCCACCTCGCGCCAGTCATCCCCGGGCGCGCATCGCCATGGCGGGCGCCGTAGCGTCCAGCAGGGAATGCCGGTCGCATGCGCTGCGGCCAGCGCGTTCGCGCTGATCCGGGCGGCGTACGGGTGGGTTGCGTCGACGAGGGTCGTGACGCCCTGCGCCAGGACGAAACGCGCCAGCCCGTCCGCCCCGCCGAAGCCCCCGACGCGGACCGCGCAGGGCAGCGCCACCGGCGTGACGCCGAGCCCGGCGATGCTGTAGATATCGCCGGCGCCAAGCTGGCGGGCGATCGCCAGGCCCTCGCCGGTGCCCCCCAGGAGCAGCAGACGCCGCGCCATCGGTCAATGCGCCGCGGCGGGCGCGCCGTCGGCCGCAACGGCGGCCTTGCGCGACACCAGCATCGTGATCGGCAACGCCGGCCGCCAGGTTTCGAATCCGCCCAGCGGCGCCGCGTAGGCGAGATCGATCCGGCTCAGGTCGCCGCCATGTCGCGCGCGCCAGGCGAGCAACGCCGTTTCGCCTTGCAGCGTCACCGCGTTCGCCACCAGTCGTCCGCCGGGTTTCAGCGCCGTCCAGCAGGCGTCGAGCACGCCCGGCGCGGTGACGCCGCCGCCGATGAAGACCGCGTCGGGCGCGGGCAGGCCGTCGAGCGCGGCCGGGGCGGCGCCGGCGACGAGCGTCAATGCGGGAACCCCGAGCGCATCGCGGTTTACCGCGATCAATGCCTGGCGCCCGGCGTCGGCTTCGATCGCAATCGCGCGACAGCGCACATCGCTGCGCATCCATTCGATGCCGATCGAGCCGCAGCCCGCGCCGACATCCCACAGACACTCGCCCGGCAGCGGCCCGAGACGCGCCAGCACGATCGCCCGCACATCGCGCTTGGTCAGTTGCCCATCATGCCGGTAGGCCTCGTCGGGCAGGCCGGAGGTCGTCAAGGAGGACGCGAACGCGAGCCCGGCCGCGGCGGCCTGCGGCGCGCTATCCGCCGCGCACGCGACCGCCACCACGTTGAGCGCCGGTTGCGCGCCGGGCGGCCAGTCGCGCGCAGGCGCATCCACGATACGTTGCCGCGGTCCGCCCAGATGCGCGAGAACCGTCATGCGGCTGGCGCCCAGACCGCGCGCGGTGAGCAGCGCCGCGACGGCCGCGGGGGTGTGTCCGTCGGCGCTCAGCACCAGCAGGCGGTTGCCCGGGAACAGCGCGCGCTGCAAGGTGGCCAGCGGCCGGCCGACCAGCGACACCAGCGCGACCTCGTGCACGGCCCAGCGCATCCACGCCGCCGCCAGCGAGAACGACGACGGCGCCGGCAGGATGCGCATCTCGTCGGCCGCGAGCCGCCGCGCGAGCGTCGCGCCGACGCCGTACAGCATCGGGTCGCCGCTCGCCAGCACGCAGGTGGGCACATCCCGCGCCGCGAGCAGCGCGTCCACGGAAAACGGGCGCGGCCAGGCGTGGGCGCGCGCGGCCAGACGCGCCGGCAGCAGCGCGAGGTGACGCTCGCCGCCCACGATGCGTTGCGCGCCGAGCACGCAGCGGCGCGCCTCGCGCCCCAGGCCGGCGAGACCGTCTTCCCCGATTCCCACGATGGTGAGCCAGCAACCCATGCTTCCGGTCCCTCCAGGACCTCTTTTCGCGATACGTTCGTCGGCGCATTGTAATGCCATCGTGCGTCGGCCGACGTGCCGGTGCCGGTCCGAACGCAATGCGAGGCATAATACGGCCCTCGCCCGTCACCCGGCACTCGTTCCCGGAACACCCTTGGACGCACCCCTGTCACCGCCATCGCCCATCCCCGCGCCCCCGTCAGGATGCCCGGGGATGCTGCGCATCGTCGCGGCGCGCGACGGCGGGATCTGCCGCGTCCGGCTGCCGGGCGGCGCGCTGAGCGCCGCGCAGGCACGGGCGATCGCCACCGCCAGCGAGCGCTTCGGCAGCGGCGTGCTGGAACTGACGAACCGGTCGAATCTGCAATTGCGCGGCATCGCCCCCGCGCATTACGCGGCGCTGCCGGCCGCGCTGCGCGCCGCGGGACTGGGCGCGGCCACGCCGGGCGCGGACGAAGTGCGCAACGTCATGCTCAGCCCCGCCGCGGGAATCGACCGCGGCGCCCTGTTCGACACGCGCGCGCTCGGCCGCGCCGTACTGATGCGGCTGGAACAGGCATTCGCCGCGTCCGACGCGGGCGTGCCGTCGCTCTCGCCGAAATTTTCCGTACAGATCGATGGCGGCGAAACGCTGGCGATGGCGGACCATCATCACGATATCTGGCTGAGCGCCCTCGCCCCGGCGGAGACGGCGCAGACTGCGGACCTGGCGCAGACGACGCCCATTTCGGACGAGCCGACCGCCTGGCTGGGCATCGGTCTCGCCGGTTCGCCACCGCTGCGACCGGCCGACGCCGGGGCCCTCGCGGCGGTCAGCGCCGCGCAGGCACCGGCCCTGCTGATCGCGCTGATCGCGCTCTTTCTCGAACGCCGCCGCCCCGGCGAAACCCGGATGCGCCACCTGCTGCTGCGCCACCCCGCCGCGCCGCTCCTCGCCGACGCGCAGGCGCGCGCGGCGGTCACGCTGCGGCGGGGCCCGGCGATCGCCGCGGCGCGCCGCCCCCCGGCCGATGCCACCGCGCGTTTCGGCGCGGTGCCGCAATGCGCCACGCCGGACGATCCGACCGCGGCGCGGCGTCATGTCGGCGCGCAAGCCCCGCTCGGCCGGCTCGACCCCATGCAGTTGCGCGCGCTTGCCGGCCTCGCGGAGCGCCATGGCGACGGCACGCTGCGCCTCACGCCCTGGCAAGGCGTGCTATTGCCGCACGTGGACGGCGCCGCCGAGGCCGTGGCGGCCGTCACCGCCGGACTGCGCGACGCGGGCCTGATCGGCTCGGCCGACGCGCCGCTGGGCGCCCTGCTCGCCTGCGCCGGCGCGCCCGGCTGCGCGAAGGGACATGCCGACACGAAAGCCGACGCGCGGCGTCTGGCGGCCGGCCTGCCGCTGCCGGTCGCAGTCCATCTGAGCGGGTGCGACCGTGGTTGCGCGGCGGGACACACGACGCCCTATACGCTCGTCGCCGTTCCCGGCGAACGCTACGACCTGTACGATGCGCGGGATACCGCCGGGCCGACGCACATGCCGCCCGCCGGCCCGGTGGAGCGCGTTTCCGGGACGACGGTCAGCCCACCCGGCGCCGGCGCTCCCGGCGCTCCCGGCGCTCCTGGCACGCCCGCGCGCGACTTCGGCCGGCGCGTCGCGACCGACCTTACCCTTGACGAAGCCGGGCGACGCATCGCCGCCGCGGCGGTGTCTCCGATTGCCTTCCATTCCACCGCTCATGCTTGATTACATCCGCGACGGCAGCGAAATCTATCGCCGCTCGTTCGCGACGATTCGCGCCGAGGCCCGCCTCGACGGCGTGCCGCCCGACCTGGAAAAACTCGCCGTGCGCGTCATCCACGCCTGCGGCATGGTCGATATCGTCGACGACCTGCGCTTCTCGCCGGGCGCCGGCGTGGCCGGCCGCGCCGCGCTGGCCGCCGGCGCGCCGGTCCTGTGCGACGCGCGCATGGTCGCCGACGGCGTGACCCGCAGCCGGCTGCGCGCGAACAACCGGGTCCTCTGCACGCTGAACGATCCGCGCGTCGTGACGCTCGCCGCGGACCTCGGCAACACCCGCTCCGCGGCCGCGCTCGAACTCTGGCGCGACGATCTCGCCGGCAGTGTCGTCGCCATCGGCAACGCCCCCACCGCGCTCTTTCATCTGCTGCAGATGCTCGACGCCGGCGCCCCGCGTCCGGCGCTGATCCTCGGTTTCCCCGTCGGCTTCATCGGCGCGGCCGAATCCAAGGCCATGCTGGCCGCAGACAGCCGCGGCGTCCCCTTCGTCGCGATCGCGGGCCGCCGCGGCGGCAGCGCGATGGTGGCCGCCGCCGTCAACGCGCTCGCCACGGAGATCGAATAAATGGTGGCCTCCGCGGGACGCCTGCTCGGGCTCGGCGTCGGTCCCGGCGACCCCGAACTGATCACCGTCAAGGCGCTGCGACTGTTGCGCGCCGCGCCGGTGGTCGCCTATTTCGTCGCCCGGGGCAAGACCGGCAACGCGTTCTCGATCATCGAAGCGCACCTCGACGCGGCCCAGCAACGGCTCGCCCTGGTCTATCCGGTGACCACCGAGACACTCGCGCCGCCGTTGTGCTACGAAACGGTCATCGCCGATTTCTACGACGCCGCCGCCGCGCAGGTCGCCGCGCATCTGGACGCGGGCCGCGACGTCGCCGTGATCTGCGAGGGCGACCCGTTCTTCTACGGTTCGTATATGTATCTGCACGACCGGCTCGCCGAGCGCTATGAAGCGGAAGTGGTGCCGGGCGTGTGTTCGATGCTCGGGGGAGCGGCGATGCTGGGCGTGCCGCTGGTGTACCGGAATCAGAGCCTGTCGATTCTCTCGGGCGTGCTGCCCGAGGCGGAACTGGAACGGCGGCTGGCCGACAGCGACGCCGCGGTCATCATGAAACTCGGCCGCAATTTCGAGAAGGTGCGCCGCGTGCTCGACCGGCTCGGCCTGTCGCACCGCGCCCTGTACATCGAGCGGGCGACGATGGCGCGCCAGCGGATCGTGCCCATCGACGCGGTCGATCCGATGTCGTCGCCGTATTTCTCGCTGCTGCTCGTTCCGGGGGAAAAATGGCGCAAATGACGTCTCCTGGCGGCGTGCATCCCATCGGGCCGGGCCAGGCCGGGCCAGGCCCGGAGGCTGCCCCCGTCATCGTCGTGCTGGGTCCCGGCGCACTGGCCACCGCACGGCGCGTGCGCGCCTGCCTGCCCGGTGCGCGCATCCACGGGCTTGCCGGACGCGTCGACGTCGAGACCGGCTTCACGGAACTCGGCCCGCATCTGCGCGCGCTCTATCGCGCGGGCCATCCGATCATCGGTCTGTGCGCGGCCGGCATCCTGATCCGCTGCCTCGCGCAAGCCATCGGCGCACGTCTGGATACGCCCGGTGGCGACGCCGCGGCAAAGACCCGCGAACCGCCGGTGCTCGCGCTGGCCGAGGACGGCAGCGCCGTCGTGCCGCTCCTGGGAGGACTCGCCGGCGTCAACACGCTGGCCCGGCGGATCGCCGCCGCGCTCGACGTCGCCCCCGCCATCACGACCAGCGGCGAGCTGCGCTTCGGCGCCTGCCTGCTCGACCCGCCCGCCGGCTATGCGCTCGCCGACCTGGAGCAGGGCAAGCACTTCGTCTCGGACCTGCTGGCCGGCGAAACGGCGCGCATCGAGGGCAGCGCTCCCTGGCTCGACGAACTTGCCCTGCCGCGCGCGCACGACGCCCGTCTGTCGATCCGGGTGACGACCGCGGCGGCCGATGACGGCAGGCGCGACGTGCTGGTGATCCATCCGCGCGCGGTGGTTGCGGCGGTCGTACCCGACGTGGCCGGTGCCGATGCCGATGTCGATGCCGATGCCGATGCCGATGCCGATGCCGATGCCGACAGGATCGTCGTCTGGGTCCACGCCGCGCTGCGGGCGCAGGGGGTCGCGCCGTCCGCGCTCGCCGCGCTGCTCGCCGACGCCGCGCATATCGGCAACGCGGCGCTCGCCGCCGCGGCGACGCGGCTCGGCGTGCCGTGTCGCTTCGTCGACTGCCCGGCGCGACACGACGTGCCGCGACGTCCCCTGCACCTGCTCGCGGCGGCGGGTCTCGCGCCGAACGGTGCCAGCGCACCGCCCGACACACCCGCCGGCACGCCCACCCACACCCCCGCAGACGCCCGAAACCCATCGGATCGCGCGACACCGGTCGCGGGGGAAGCGGAGCGCGTGGCGCTGCACATCGCCGATGGCCCGATCGCCGCCGAATCCATAGGCCGCCAGCGCGGCACGCTGCGCGTGGTCGGCATCGGTCCCGGCGACAAGGCGCTGCTCGCCCCGGCGGCGCGCGACGCGCTGCGGGACGCGGACGACATCCTCGGCTACACGACCTATGTCGACATGGCCGGCCCCTTCGCGGCGCGCCAGCGCGTGCACGGCACGGACAACCGCGAGGAAATGCAGCGCGCCCGCCATGCGCTGGACCTTGCCGCGAGCGGCCGCGACGTCGTGCTCGTGTCCTCGGGCGACCCCGGCGTCTTCGCGATGGCCGCCGCGGTATTCGAAGCGCTGGAAGCCGACCCGCGCGGCGCATGGTCCGGCGTCGGGCTCGAGATCGTGCCCGGCATCTCGGCGGCCATGGCCGCGGCGGCCCGCGCCGGCGCGCCGCTGGGTCACGACTTCTGCATCCTGTCGCTGTCGGACAATCTGAAACCCTGGCCGGTCATCGAACGCCGCCTGCGCCTCGCCGCCGAGGCGGACCTGGTGATGGCATTCTATAATCCCGTCTCGCGCGCGCGGCCCTGGCAGCTCGACCGCGCGTTCGAGATCGTGCGCGCCGCGCGCGCGCCCGCCACGCCGGTCGTGCTCGGTCGCGACATCGGGCGTCCCGGCGCCACGCTGCGTACCGTGACGCTCGACGCGGTGCACGCCGGGCAGGTCGACATGCGCACCATGGTGATCATCGGTTCGTCCACGACCCGGCGCTTCACGACCGCCGATGGGCGCGAATGGGTCTACACCCCGCGCTGGTACCCCGAACAAGGAGTCTGATTTGGATCGCCGTCGTTTCATCAAAGGTAGCACGCACACATTGGCGGGTTCGCTCGCGAACGCCTGCGCCGGCCCGCTCGGCCTGCCCATGACCGCGCTCCTGGGCACCGGCGTCGCGCGGGCGGCGGACGCCCCCAACGCGTCGACCCCGGCGTCCGCTCCGTCACGCCGCGAAATCGTCCGGGTACTCGCGCAGGGCGCGCCGAATTCGCTGGACCCGCATGGCGACAGTTTCAACCGCGAATCGATCGGCGCGTTCACGAACGTCTACGACCGGCTGCTGCAGTTCGACCGCACGGTGATTCCGGGCCACGCCTACCATTACGATTACCGTCACATGAAGGGCGAACTCGCGACCGCGTTCGAACCGCTCGACAACGGTCGCGCCTGGCGTTTCCATCTGCGGCGCGACGCGCGCTTTCATAGCGGCGCGCTCGTCACCGCCAATGCCGTGAAATGGTCGCTGGACCGCGCGGTCGCCCTGCCGGCGTCGAAACGGCAGCTCGCATCCGGTTCGCTGACGGACCCGGCCCAGTTCGTCGTCGAGGACCCGTTCACGCTGCGCATCGATCTGCCGCGTCCGGACCGCTACGCGTTGCCGAATCTCGCCCTGAGCTACACATCGATCCTCGACGCGGACGTCATTCGCGCGCACGCCGGTGCCGACGATCCCTGGGGCACCGCCTGGCTGCGCAGCAACGCCGCCGGCGGCGGGGCCTATCGCGTCGCAGACTGGCAAAGCGGTCAGCGGGTCGACTATGTGCGCAACGACGCCTGGCGCAGCGGCGCGCTGCCCTTCATGCGCCGCGCGATCGTCCAGGCGGTGCCCGAGGCGGCGAACCGCAGCGCCGCGCTGGCCCGGGGCGACGCCGACATCGCGCTGCAACTCGCCCCCCGCGACTTCGACGCCGCCGGCAAGCTGCCCGGCGTGACGACGCTGTCGATTCCGCTCACCAACACGTTCCGTTTCATCGCCTTCAACACGCAGATCAAACCCTTCGACGACGTGCGCGTTCGCCAGGCGATCGCCTTCGCGCTGCCTTACGAGGATCTGTTCGGCGGCGTGGCGCGCGGGCACGGCACGCGGCTCTTCGGCGCGGCACCCGGCAGCCCGCCCGCGCCGCGCTGGCCGCAGCCCTATCCGTATGCGACCCGCCCGGACCAGGCGCGCGCGTTGCTCAGGGAAGCCGGCCTGCCGAACGGTTTCAAGACCACGCTGACGTACAACGCGACCGATTCGGATATCGCCGAACCGGCCGCGCTCCTGGTACAGCAAGCGCTCAAGGCGGTCGGCATCGACATCACGATCGAGAAAGCGCCGGGCGCCCAATGGGGCGCGCTGCAGACCGAGAAACGCCTGCCTTTCTTCATCGACTGGTCCTCCGCCTGGCTCAATGACCCGGACTATTTCTATCGCATCTTCTTCGAGGGCGACTGGCGCTGGAACTTCGCGTCGTTCAGCGACCCGGCTCTCGTCAGGCTGACCGACGCGGCGCGCTGGGAAACCGATCCCGCGCGCTACGACGCGCTGATGCGGCAGGCAGCCGCGCTGGTGATCCGTGCCGCCCCGCTCCTGCCGCTGTGGTTGCCGTCGTTCGACATCGCGATGCGCAGCGACCTGCGCGGCTTCACCTATTACATCCATGCCCAGGTCGATTTTCGCCCCCTGCAGCGGGCCTGAGCGCGGCAAGGGCCGGCGCGCGTATCCGGCAACGACGCGCGGGCCCGCGCGGATGCCCGCGCCGCCCGTGAAACGGTGCCCGTGAAGCAGCGCCCGACACTGCCCGCAGTGCTGCTGCGCCGCGTGCTGGGCGCGCTGCCGGTGGTCGCCGGCGCGGCGGTCTTCACCTTCTTCCTGGCGCGGCTGCTGCCCGGCGACCCGGTGGCGCATCTCGCCTCGGGCCTCGGCGCGACACCGGAAGGCCTCGCCGCGCTGCGTCATCGCCTGGGCCTCGACCTCAGCCTGCCACGGCAATTCTGGCGTTATCTGCGGGCGCTGCTACAGGGCGACTGGGGCCACTCGTTCATGACCGGAGACGCCGTGCGCGACGACCTGCGCACGCGTTTGCCCGCGAGCCTCGAACTGACCGTCTGCGGTTTCGCGGTCAGCCTGTGCGCCGGGCTGGCGCTGGGCGTGGCCGCGGCGCTGCGCCCCGGCCGCTGGCCGGATCATCTCTGCCGGATGGTGGCCAGCGTCGGCGGCAGCCTGCCGAGCTTCTTCATCGCGCTGCTGCTGATCCACGTCTGCTACTTTCGTCTCGGCTGGGCGCCGGAACCCACCGGGCGCCTCGATCCGCTGCTGCTCGCGCCCCCGGCGCGCACCGGCTTCCTGCTGATCGACGCCGCGCTGGCCGGCGACGCCGTCGCCTGGACCGACGCCGCGCGCCATCTGCTGCTGCCCGCCGGCACGATGGCGCTGTTCGGGGTCGCACCGATCGCGCGGATCGCCCGCTCCGCGCTGCTGGAGGCGCTCGGCGGCGACGCGGTGCGCACCGCGCGCAGCCTCGGCCTGCCGGCGCATGTAGTGCTGCGCGACTACGCGCTGGCACAGGCCGCACCGGCCATCGTCACCACGCTCGGCATGGTGTTCTCCTATCTGCTCGGCGCCAACGTCGCGGTCGAAAAAGTGTTCGCCTGGCCGGGCATCGGCAGTTACGCGCTCGATGCGCTCGCCGCGTCGGACTACGCGCCGCTGCAGGGCTTCATCCTCTGCGTGGCGCTCGTTTTCGTCATCCTCAACCTGCTGGTCGATCTGCTGGTCGCCTGGCTCGACCCGCGCGCGCGGCGGTCCCCGTGAACGGGCCGCACCGTGCCGGGCGGGAAGCCGCACCGTCTCCGCCGGTCCCGCCACGCTCGCCACGTCGTCGGCGGCACCGCTGGCCCGCCTGGGCGGCCATGGCCCTGCTGGGCGCGCTCGCCGTGCTCGGCCCTGTCGTCGTCGCCACGCTCGGTCTGAACCCCGATCGACCGGACATCCTGCACGCGCTCGCCCCGCCCTCCGCCCGCCACTGGTTCGGTACCGACCTGATCGGCCGCGACCTGTTCGCCCGCGTGGTGATCGCCTCGCGCCTGGATCTCGCGATGGCCTTCGCGGCCGTGATCCTGTCCGCGTGCGTCGGCGGCGCGCTCGGCGCGGGCGGCGCCCTGCTCGGCGGCGCGCCGGAGCGGCTGCTGCAACGCACGATCGACGTCGCGATGGCGTTTCCGCTGTTCGTCGTCGCACTGGCCCTGGCCGCCGTCTTCGGCAATTCGGTCGGCAGCGTCGTGCTCGCGACCGCGCTCATCAACCTGCCGTTCTACGTCCGGCTCGCGGGGGCCGAGGTGGGCGTGCGATTGCACGCGCCCTATGTCGGCGCCGCGCGTCTGGCGGGCTGGAGCGACGCGCGCATCCTCGCGCGCGTGCTGCTGCCGAACGTGTTGCCGTCCTTGATCGTGCAGATGAGCGTGAACCTTGGCTGGGCGATGTTGAACGGCGCCGGCCTTTCCTTCGTCGGCCTGGGCATCCGCCCGCCCACCGCGGAATGGGGCGTGCTGGTCGGCGAGGGGGCCCGCTTCATGATGACCGGGCAATGGTGGCTGGCGACGTTCCCGGGTCTGGCGTTGTGTTCGGCAGTCTTCGCGCTGACCCTCGCCGGCGACCGGCTGCGCGACCATTTCGATCCGAGGCGGCGATGAGCGAACCGGTACTGCGTGTCGCGCATCTATCGCTGGCGCGGATCGGGCCGCGGGAGCGCGTGGGGACGCGCGCATGGGGCGGCGTGCGGGAGAGCGTGCGGAGAGCCGTGCTCGGCGCCGTGCGAGGCGGCATGGGCGAGCAGGCGGCGCAAGCGCTCGTCGACGACCTGTCGTTCGACATCGCGCCGGGCGAGTGCCTGGGCTTGATCGGCGCGAGCGGTTCGGGCAAGACCCTCACCGGCCTCGCGATCGCCGGGGTGCTCCCGGACGGCGTCCATCGACGGCGCGGCACCGTCGACATCGCCCCCGGCACGGCCCACGGCGCGGCGGACCGGCGCGCCCCGGGAGCGGCAGGCACGCACCCTGCCGCGATGATCTTCCAGGATCCACGCGCCGCCCTCTCGCCGGTGCGCCGCGTCGGCGCGCAACTCGACGACGTGCTGCGCGCGGCCGGCATGCCGCGCGGCGAACGGCGCGCGGCCGCGCTGGCCCTGCTCGTCGAAGTGGGCCTGGACGCTCCGGCGGATTGCCTCGACCGGTACACGTTCGAACTCTCGGGCGGAATGTGCCAGCGTGTCCTGATCGCCCTGGCGCTCGCACGCCGCCCGCGGCTGCTGATCGCCGACGAGCCCACGACCGGGCTCGACACGCGCACGCAGGCGCGCGTGCTCGACCTCCTCCGGCACGTCGCGACGACCCGCGCGATGAGCACGCTGCTGATCACGCACGACCTGGCCGTCGCGTGTCATGCCTGCACGCGCATCGCCGTGCTGCACGCCGGCCGGATCGTCGAGATCCAGGCCGCCGGCCGGTTTCTGGCCGATGCCGTCCATCCCTGCTCGCGGGCGCTGATCGCCGCGATGCCGCGAACCGCATGCGATGTCGCGGCGCTGGGGACGGGTGCGCCGACCGTCGCACCCGTCGTACCCGTCGTACCCGTCGTACCCGTCGCACCCGTCGTACCCGTCGTACCCGTCGTACCCAACGCATTCACCGCCGCGCCGGCTTCCACGCCCACCGCCATTCCAGTTCTCGCGCGCGTCCCGCAAACCGTCTGCTCCCCGGCCGCCCCGGTGCTCTCGGTGCGCGGCGTCACGACAGGCGCCGGTCGCGGCAAGCCGATACTGGAGGACATCGGTTTCGACATCGCGCCGGGCGAGGCGCTTGGCATCGTGGGAAGATCGGGATGCGGAAAATCCACGCTGGCACACGTGCTCGCCCGCGTCACCGCCATCGACGCCGGCAGCATCGTCTTCGAGGGCATCGACATCGCGGCCGTCAGTCCGCGCCGCGCGGCCGGCGCACGATGGCGCGGCGCGCTGCAACTCGTCTTCCAGGATGTGCGGGCCAGCCTCGACCCGCTGAGCCGCGTGCGCGACGCGATCGCCGCGCCCTGGCGCGGCGCGCGAGCCGGGAGCGGGGCCGACGACGCACTCGGGAGAGGCAGTCGCCCGCCGTCCCTGGACGACGCCATCGCGACGCTCGCCGCCAAGGTGGCCCTGCCGCTCATGCTACTCGATCGACGGCCCCATCAACTGTCGGGCGGCGAAGCGACCCGCGTCGGCCTCGCCCGTGCGCTGGCGAGCCGCCCCCGCCTGCTGATCCTCGACGAGCCCACCGCGTCGCTCGACATGACGACCCAGGCGTCGATCGTGCGCACCATCGACGCGCTGCGCCGCGCGCATGGCATGGCGCTGGTGTTCATCTCGCACGATCTCGAACTCGTGCGGCTGCTCTGCGATCGCGTGCTGGTGATGGACGCCGGGCGGATCGTCGAGGCGGGCGACTGCGCCACCGTCTTTCGCGCGCCGGCGCACCCGGTCACCCAAGGGTTGCTCGATGCGCGGCTGCGCGTGGGCGATGAAGGCCCCGGTTGACGAAGCGGCGCGCCGCGGCCGTATGCGGCTTTACCAGAGCGACTTGCCGCTCGACATGCACTCCGCGCCCCACTGCGCGGCCAGGGCGGCGCATCCGTTCAACGCAATGCGCCGGGTCTCGAAATCGACCAGCACGATGCGCGCAAAACCCTTCGGCGCGGGCGGCCGCTCGGCGGTACGCCCATCGCTCAGTACTACCAGAATATCGTGCATGCAGGCATTGCGCCGTCCGCTTGGCCTGCGCGCGTCGCGCAGGCGCACCAATGTCGCCAGCCCGAGAGCGAGCGGGGTGCCGCCCCCACCGCCGATCGGTTCGAGCCAATGTGCGTTCCAGCCGTTGTCCCACTCCTGCCGACCGTCGTCCGGCCCATGACCCGACGCACGACCCGACGCACGACCCGGCCCATTACCTGGCCCATTACTCGGCCCATTACTCGGCCCATTACCCGGCGCATCCTTGCGCCCCGGACCTGGCGCACGTTCCGGCGCAATTTCCCGATTCCGCCCCCTGTGGTCCGGCAGCGGCCCCGGCCCGAAATGCACCTCCGCCCGCCCTCCACCAAAGCTCACGAGCGCGACGTGCGCACCGGCGTGTCGCAGGGACGGCGACACACCTGTCAGCCAGCCTTTCGCCTGCGCCAACGCGCCGCTGCCCACCATCGACGCCGAGCAGTCGAGCAAAAAGAAACAACGCCGCAGGGCGGGCAGACGCGGTTCACGCCAGCGCAAATGCCGTCGCCCCAGCGGCGCGCGCTTCTTTTCCAGCAAGGTGGACAACCAATCGATCTGGCGCAAGGACGATTCCTGACGGGCGTTCCCGGGCAAGGACCGGCCCTGCGCGGCGTGTTGTCGCGCGGCACCGCGAGGCGGCCGCCGTGCGACGGGCGCCGGCAAGGCGTCCGTCGCACGGCGGCTCAGGCTTTTTTTGCGGGCAGCGGCCTCGTCTGCTTGACGCGCGCGCCGCGCACCGGCGTCGGTGCGACATAGCCCCAGTCCTTGCCGTCGTCGTCATCCGCCACGCCGCGCGACGGGACGTCGCCCGCCCCCCCGCCGCCTGCAATGTCGACGTCATGGGTGTCGTCGGTGTCGTCGCTCGTGCCCCGGTCCGTCGCGCCGGCCCCGCTTTCGGTCCCGCCCTCGGTCCCGCCTTCGGTCATATTGCCGGTGCCATCGTCCGTCCCCGCTTCCACGGCAGACGCCCCGCGCCGATGCCACAGCACGAATTCCGCGACGCGGTCCACGTGCGCGGGCGTCACGGCGTCGGCCTCCTCGAACACCGCGAGCGCCCGCGCCGCCTTGAGCATCACCAGATCGGCACGCATCCCGTCGACGCCTGCCGCGATGCACAGGCGGCTGACGTGGGCGTGCACCGTATCGTCGAAGCCCAGGCGCGCAAGGCCTCGCCGCGCCCGCGCGAGACGCTCCGCCAGCGCGCGCTGCGCATCGGCATGCGCGGCGCAGAATCCCGCCGCGTCGGCGTCGTACGCGAGCCGCGTCCTGACGATCTGCTGACGCAGCAGCGGATCGGTGCAGTTCTCCAGCGCGACCGCGAGACCGAAGCGATCGCTCAATTGCGGACGCAGCGCCCCTTCCTCCGGGTTCATCGTGCCCACCAGCACGAAACGCGCGGCATGGCGGTGCGAAACGCCCTCGCGCTCCACCGTGTTGATGCCGCTCGACGCGACGTCGAGCAGCGGATCCACGAGATGGTCGGCCAGCAGATTCACTTCATCGACATACAGCACGCCGCCATGCGCGCGAGCCAGCAGGCCCGGCGCGAAGCGCACGCTGGCCTCGCGCAACACCGCCTCCAGATCGAGCGTGCCGATCAATTGCGCCTCGCTGGCGCCCAGCGGCACATTCACGAAACGTCCCTCGGGCAGCAGGTCGGCAAGCGCGCGGGCGCTCGTCGACTTCGCCGTGCCGCGTGGCCCACTGATCAGCACGCCGCCGATGCCCGGGTCCACCGCGACGAGTTGCAGCGCCAGTTGCAGGCGCGCCTGCGCGACCAGCGCGGTGAAGGGAAACGCCGGCATCCCCGCGATGCTCGCGCCGTTCACGCGCTCGCCCGTGAAAGATCCCGGCAAAGGCCCCGTTTCGTGCGTCATGAAAGCTGTTCCAAACGTTGTTCGGCGTCGAGCAGATGCGCGCGCACCTGGTCGTGGTAGGCGCCGGGATGTTCCCAAAGACCGCGCTGCATCGCCTCCAGCAACCGCTCGCAGATCGCGTGCAGCGCCTGCGGATTATCGCGTGCGAGAAACGCGCGCGTGGCAGGATCGTTCAGGTAGGCGTCGGTCACCAGCGCGTATTGATGATCGCTCACGACGCGGGCGGTGGCGTCGTATCCGAACAGGCAATCGACGGTGTCGGCCAGTTCCGCCGCGCCCTTGTAGCCATGGCGCTTGACGCCGTCGAGCCACTTCGGGTTGACGGCGCGGGACCGGATCACACGGGAGATTTCCTCGCCCAGCGTGCGGATGCGCGGCGCGTCGGCCTGACTGTGGTCGCCGAGATAGACCACCGGTTGCTGCCCGGACAAATGCCGAACCGCCGCCGTCATGCCCCCCTGGAACTGGTGGTAATCGCTCGAATCGAGCACATCGTGCTCGCGGTTGTCCTGGTTCTGCAGCACCACGTCCAATGCCGTCAGACGCTCGCCGAACACCGCCCCGGCCTCGGCGCCGTCGTGCGTCAGCGAATAGGCATAGCCGCCGGCGGCCTGGTACGCGTCGCTCAGATCGGCGTCGTCCTGCCAGTGGCCGCCCTCGATCACCGATTGCAGCCCGGCGCCATAGCTGCCCGGCCGGGAGCCGAAAACCCGCCAGCCCGCACGCTCCCGGGCGACTTCCGGCGCAACGCCGCGGGCCACCCAGGCGTCGCGCTCGCGCATCACGCGCGCGCGGATCGGGTTCTCGTCCTCGGGTTCGTCGAGTTCGGCCACCGCCTGCACCGCCGCGTCGAAGAGATGCATGACATTGGCGAAGGCATCGCGAAAAAATCCGGAAACCCGCAACGTGACGTCGATCCGCGGCCGGTTGAAGATGGCGATCGGCAGGATCTCGAAATCGCTCACGCGGTGGCTGCCCGCGGCCCAGCGCGGGCGCACGCCGATCAACGCGAAGGCCTGCGCGATATCGTCGCCGCCGGTGCGCATCGTCGCGGTGCCCCAGACAGAGAGGCCGATCGCGCGGGGAAAATCGCCATGCTCCTGCAAGTGCCGCTCGACCAGTTGGTTCGCCGACTTCAGACCGAGCGCCCACGCCGATTGCGTCGGAATCGCCCGGGTATCGACGGAATAGAAGTTGCGCCCGGTGGGCAGTACGTCGGGCCGGCCGCGCGAGGGCGCGCCGCTGGGTCCGGGCGGCACGAAGCAGCCGGCCAGACCCCGTGCCAGCTGATGCATTTCCTGCGGGCCGCAGGCGTCGAGCCGGGGCGCGAGCTGCGAGGCGATGCGCGCCAGTACCCGGCCGGTGAGCGGCATGGTGGCCAGCGCCCGATCGAGCGGATGCGCGGCATCGCCCCGACCCATGGCGTCGCCCGGGATCCCGCCGCCGTCTTCAAGTCCGCCCATGCGTTCCAGCAAGGCCAGCGCCAGCAATTCCAGCCGCTCGCGCGTATCGCCATGATGCCGCCAGGGCGCATCCGTGCATCCCATCAGCAGCGCGGGCCGCGCACCTTGCCATGTCCGCGCGGGGTCGCCCTGCACGGCGTCGAAATCGTCGCCCAGGGCCAGATCCTGCGCCAGCGCGGCGAGCAGCCCCGCGCGCACGCCCTTGCCGTCGCCCACCGGAAAGCGGCTCAGCGCCAGCAGCGTGTCGCGGCGCTGCACGCCCGCGGGCGAGACCCCGAAGGTATGCAGGCCGTCGCGGATCTGCGCCTCCTTCAACTCGCACAGGTAGGCGTCCGCGCGGTTCAACAACGCGTCTTCGGCGTCGGGATCGGTCGGCGGCGCGAGTCCGAGCTCCTGGTGCAGACGATGCGCGACGATGGTCGCGAGAATCGTGCGGCGCAGCAGCCTGGCGCGGCGCGGATCGACCAGCAGCGCGTCGTAATATTCATCGACCTGGCGTTCGAGGTCCTGCAAGGGCCCATAGCTTTCCGCGCGCGTGAGCGGCGGCATCAGGTGGTCGATGATCACCGCCTGCGCGCGCCGTTTCGCCTGACTACCCTCGCCCGGGTCGTTGACGATGAACGGGTACAGATGCGGCATCGGACCCAGCGTCAGGTCCGGCCAGCAGCTCGCGCCCAGCGCCACGCTCTTGCCCGGCAGCCATTCGAGATTGCCGTGCTTGCCGACATGCACCACCGCGTCGACGGCGAAGGTCTGCCGCAGCCACAGATAGAAGGCCAGATAGGCATGCGGCGGCACGAGCTGCGCATCGTGATAGCTCGCGTAGTCTCCCGCCCCGCGGCTGCGCGAGGGCTGGATGCCGACGAACACCCGGCCGAAGCGCCAGCCCGCGATCATGAAGCGGCCATCGCGCACCGTCGGGTCGTCCTCGGGTTCGCCCCATTGCGTCGCGAGCGCTGCCCGCACCGCATCGGGCAATGCCACGAGTGCCTGCCGGTAGTCCGCCATCGACAGGCTCTGGAACGCCGGGCGGGCGTCACGCGTCGTCGGATCGTTGGTGACGCCGCGCGTCAGGTAGGCCATCAGCGCCGCGCCATCCGCCGGCGGCGCGTCGACGCGATACCCCTGCGCGGCCAGCATCGCCAGAATGCCGGCCACCGACGCCGGTGTATCGAGCCCGACGCCATTGCCGATCCGGCCTTCGCCGAGCGGGTAATTGGCCATCACCAGCGCAAGCCGTTTGCGCGCGTTCGGCAACGTGCGCAGGCGGCACCAGCGTTGGCTCAATTCCGCGACGAAGGCGATGCGTTCGTGATCGGCCTGGTAGCGCACCACGTCGACCTGCGTCAGCGGGCAGTGATACGCGAGGCCCTTGAAACTGACGGCGCGCGTGATGATGCGCCCGTCCACTTCCGGCAGCGCGATATGCATGGCGACGTCGCGCGCGCGCAGTCCCTGTTCGTCGCGCATCCAGTCGTCGCGGTTCGCGCCGCTGAGGATGAGTTGCAGCACCGGCGCGTCGCCGGCGAGCGCGTCGGCATCGGCCAGTCCAGGTCTCCGCCCCGACGACGCGTCCCATGACGCATCCGCCGAACGATCCGGCGGCGGACCCAGCGGATCGGCCCGGCCGTCGCGCGCGATGGCGGCCGCGGCGAACGCGGTGGTATTCAGCACCAGCGACACCCGTTGCCGTTCGCACAGCCAGCGCACGCCCGCCACGCTTGCCGGGTCCTTGAGCGAGGTCACCGCGACCGGCAGCGGATTCAGCCCGACCCGTTCGAGCGCCGCGGCGATCGCGTCGAACACGTCCGTATTGCCCGATTGCAGATGGGCGCGGTAGAACAGGATCGCCACCGTGGGGACGCCCGGACGCCAGCGTGCCACCCAAGGGGCGACGGACAGGTGACGGCACCCCGCGCCGTTGCAGCCCTGGCCGTTGCACGCCTTGCCGTTGCACGCCTTGCCGTTGCACGCCTTGCCGTTGCATGCCTTGCCGTTGCATGCCTTGCCGCATCCGCCCTCCTCGCCATCGCCGCAGGGGGCGAGTGCCGCCGCATGGGCCGGAGGCGGCAGAATCGACAGCGGCGGGAGGACTTCGGGCAGGCCCGGTTCGTGGCCCCAGCCCAGTCCGCGATAGGCGAGGCAGCGCAGGAAGGCATCGGCGTTGCGCGGCCCCCCTTCGCGCAGATAGCGCCACAATTGGTGGCACAGCGCCGGGTCGGCCGTGCTTTTCGCGGTGAGTGCCGGATCGTCCTGCAGATCCCCGGAAAACATCACCAGCAATTGCCCGCGCCGGGCCGCGAGATCGGTGACCCGCTCGATCCCGTACGGCCAGTACGCCTCGCCGCCCAGATGGTCGACGACGACCACCTCCGCGTGGCGCAGCACATCCTCTTCGTAGAAATCGACCGACGCCGGCTGGCGCAGGAAGGCGAGGTTCGCCAGCCGCAGTGTCGGCCATGCCGGCCCGAGACGCGCCTGCGCGGCCGCCAGCAGCGACAGCGTCGTGTCCGCCGAACTGAGCACGACGATGCGTGCGGGCGTCTGATCGATCCGCACGACGCCCTCGCTGTCATCGACGAAGCCGCCGGGCGTGGTGCGCAACAGATGCATGCGTCAGCGCCCCGTCGCGATGCGACGCGCGCGCGCGCCGGCACGCACGGCGGCCGCGTCGCGCCGGCCATGGCATCGTCGGCGGATAGGCGGATTTCCGCGCCCGCTGCCCCGGCCCTTCATGCGGCGGCCGCTGCCGCGAGCGCCGCATCGAACGCCTGCTGCAGGCGCGCGACGTCGAGATCCTCGCCGATCAGCACGAAATGGCTCGTCGGCCGCGCGGGGTTGGCCGTGCGCTCCGCCAGTTCGTCGGCCTGCCAGCGGCGGTCGAAATAGCTGTCGAAGCGTTTGCCGACGCCCTGCACCACGAGCCGCATCGGCGCGGCGGGCAGCGCCGCGAAACCCTTCACGCGGTAGATGGTATGGGCCTCCACCAGCGCGTGCAGCGCCGCGAGCAGCGGCGCGCGCGCGCGCACCGTCGCGCTGACCACCACCGAGTCGAAATCGTCGTGGTGGTGATCGGGATCGTCCGCCGAACCGTGATGGTCTTCGCGCAGATGGATCGTCGCCTCGGACGCCGATCCGAGCCCAAGCAGGGCGTGCAGGTCGATGCGTCCAAGGCTCGCGGGCACGATCTTGACCTGCGCCGGAATCTCGCCGCGGATCAGTGTCTCCACTGCCTCCCGCTGCCCGGGCACGAGCAGATCGGTCTTGTTGAGGATCACCAGGTCCGCCGAAGCGAGCTGGTCCTCGAACAGTTCGTGCAGCGGCGATTCGTGGTCGAGATTCGGATCGGCGCGGCGTTGCGCGTCGACCGCAGTGGGGTTCGCGGCGAACTGCCCGCTCGCCGCGGCCGGGCCGTCCACCACCGTGATCACCGCATCGACGGTAAAACTGTTCTTGATCGCCGGCCAGTTGAACGCCTGCACCAGCGGCTTGGGCAAGGCGAGACCGGACGTCTCGATCAGCACATGGTCGATCTCCTCGCGGCGCTCGACCAACGCCTCCATCACCGGAAAGAATTCCTCCTGCACGGTGCAGCAGAGGCAGCCGTTCGCCAGCTCGTACAGCTGGCCGCGCCGCTCGATGATCTCGACGCCGTCGTCGTTGCCGGTCTCGACCTCGCAGCCGATACCGCAGCCTTTCAGAATCTCGCCGTCGATGCCCAGCTCGCCGAATTCATTGACGATCACGGCGATCCGCAAGCCTTGCGCGTGCGCGAGGATGTGGCGCAGCAAGGTCGTCTTGCCACTGCCGAGAAAGCCGGTCACGACGGTGACGGGGATCTTGCGGGTCTGCGCGGGGGTTTGCAAAATGACGCTCCTGGCACGGGCCTGGCGTACCGTCCGGGTGCTTCCTCGCCCGCGGCGCGGCCTGTCGCCCGCCTCGGTCCCACTGCCTGTGCGGAGAACGCAGAGCGGACCGGCACGGACACCGCGCGCAGCTGTCCCGAGGATGAAGGAGACGGGAAAACAGGAAGCCGGGAAGCCGGAACGACGCCAGACGAAAATCAATCGAATTCGAAACGAACGACGCGCACCGCATCCCTGCGGTGCGCGTGCCAGTCTAGGCGCGCGTGACGATCACGTCAAGACGGCCGGATGCGGCCCGATCCAAGCATCTCGTGGCACCATCGCGTGCCGACAGCCTCGACACCCTGCGGCACGCGATGTGCTATCGTCGTTCCCCCGGAGACGCCAGATTGACCCTTTACACCATCGGCCTGGGATGCCGTCGCGGCGTCGGCAGCGCGGCGATCGACGCGGCGGTCCGGTTCGCGCTGGGCGCCACGTGGTCGGCCCGCCTGCTGCCCGATGCCGGCGATCACCGTCCTTTTGCCGGCGGTCCCGCCGCCGTCGACACGCACGCTTCCGGCACCGGAACCGCCACCTGGAACACGGGCGTGCTCGTGCAGGTGGCGACGCTCGACGCGAAGGCGACGGAATCCGGCCTGCTGGACTACTGCGCGCGCCATCGGCTGGCGCTGCGGCATTTCCCGCAGGAAGCGCTGGCCGCGTTGGCGGCGCACGCCCCGGACGTCTCGCGCCCCTCGGACGCCGTACGCGCGCGGTTCGGCATCGACGGCGTCTGCGAACTCGCCGCGCTGTGCGCGTCGCCGCGGGGCGTGCTGCTCGTGCGCAAGACGTCGCGGCACGGCGTTTCGGTCGCCCTGTCCGGCCCGGCGGCAACCGGCCCCGTTTGGGAAGATGCCAGCACCTTTACTGACGATCGATGATGAAAACAGACCCCGACGCACACCAGCGGATGACCCAACGGCGCAAGGAAGGCTTCGACAGGAAGCAGGCTGCCGCGCACCAGGAAAAAGGCCTGTTGATCGTCAACACCGGCACCGGCAAGGGCAAGACCACGGCCGCATTCGGCATGGCCGTACGCGTGCTCGGCCATGGCATGCGCCTGGGCGTCGTACAATTCATCAAGGGCGCGCTCTACACCTCGGAGCGCGATTTCCTGGGAGCGTTTCCGGGCTGCGATTTCGTCACGATGGGCGACGGTTATACCTGGAACACGCAGGACCGCGCCGCCGACATCGCCACCGCGCGCCGGGGCTGGGACGCCGCGCGCCGCATGATCGAAAGCGGGGACTATCAGATGGTCGTGCTCGACGAATTGAACACCGTGCTGAAATACGACTACCTGCCGCTCGACGAAGTGCTCGCCGTGCTGAACGCCCGCCCGCCCATGCTGCATGTCGTGGTCACGGGCCGCCATGCGGCCGAACCGATGATCGCGGCCGCCGACCTCGCCACCGAAATGCGCGTGATCAAACACCCGTATCGCGAGCAGGGCATCAAGGCGCAGCGCGGCGTCGAATACTGACCGTGCGCTCCGCCATCCTCTCCTGCCCGGCGCTTTTCATCAGCGCCCCGGCCTCGCACCAAGGCAAGACCACGGTGACCGCGGCGCTCGCCCGCCATCATCGGCGGCAGGGCCGGCGCGTGCGCGTGTTCAAGACCGGGCCGGATTTTCTCGACCCGATGATCCTGGCACGCGCCGCCGGCTCTCCTGTGTACTCGCTGCACCTGTGGATGGTCGGCGAGGACGGCTGCCGGCAACTGCTCGCGCGCGCGGCCGCCGAGGCCGATCTGATCCTGATCGAAGGCGTGATGGGCCTGTTCGACGGCAAGCCGAGCGGCGCCGATCTCGCCACCCGCTTCGGCGTGCCGGTGCTCGCGGTCATCGACGCGCAGGCCATGGCGCAGACGTTCGGGGCGCTTGCCTTCGGCCTCGCGCACTTCCAGCCGGACCTGCCGTTTCATGGCGTGTTCGCGAACCGTGTGGGCACGCAAGGGCATGCCGACACGCTGGCCGCGGCACTGCCGCCGACGCTGCGCTGGTGCGGGCACATGCCGACGGCAGCCGACATCACGCTCCCCGACCGGCATCTCGGACTTACGCAGGCCGACGAAATCGACGATCTGGACGCGCGCCTGGACCGTGCAGCCGATGCGATCGGCCGCACGCCGCTGGCCGAACTCCCCCCCCCCGTGGATTTCCGCGCGGCGATGGAATCCGACGCCGGAGTGGACGCGGCGCCCTCGACCGCGCCGACACCAACGCCGACACCGACACCGACACCAACGCCGACACCGACACCGGCGCCAACAGCAACGGCAAACGCCGCCGCCCATGCGCCGAACGTCGCGCGACGCGGCCTGCTCGACGGCCGGCACATCGCGGTCGCGCGCGATGCCGCGTTTTCCTTCATCTATCCCGCGAATCTCGACCTGCTGGTCGAACTGGGCGCGCGGCTCAGCTACTTCTCGCCGCTGCGCGACGAGCCGGTGCCCGCCGGCGCGCATGCCCTGTTTTTGCCCGGCGGCTATCCGGAACTGCATCTGCCGCGGCTGACGGCGAATGTCCGTACCCGGGATGCCGTTCGGGCGCACGCCGCCGCCGGCCGGCCCATCGTCGCCGAATGCGGCGGCATGCTCTATTTGCTGGATCGCCTGCGCGACGCGCAGGGCGTGGACTGGCCCATGCTGGGGCTGCTGCCGGGCGATGCGGCGATGCAGCCGCGCCTGGTCAGCCTTGGCATGCACCGGTTGCACACCGCCCACGGCGAAGTGACGGGCCACACGTTTCATTATTCGCGCATGACCAGCCCGCTCACTGCCTCGCACACCACGCGGCATGCCGTCCGCGATACGCCGGGCGAGGCCGTCTACCGCGTCGGGCCGATCGTCGCGAGTTATTTCCATGCATACTGGTCGTCGAACCCCGCTGCTGCCGCCGCACTTTTCAACGGAACCGCGTTATGAGCGAAACCAACCAGGCGGTGATCGCCGCCGTCGCCGCCAGCCGGGAAATCCATTCGCTGGCGGATACCGTCGCGCGGGCCGGCGCGCGGGACCCCGTCGGCTCGCCCTGTACGAACGTATGCCGCCTCGACGTCGAAACCCGCAGCCATTGCATCGGTTGCTACCGTAGCCGCGCCGAGATCAAGGGCTGGAAAACGATGGACGACGCCGCGAAGCGTGCGATCCTCGCCACGCTGCTGACGCGCCAGGACGCCCATCCTGCCTGAAAGAGGCGGATCCGGAATGTATTTTGCATGCCCCGCGAGAACTTCGCTTCCCTGAAAGGAACAGAAAGCACGCGACAGCGACGCCCGCTATGCATCGCCCTACAGTTTCACGGGATCCCGCCGTTATCGCGTGTTGACGAGCATGGAATGAACAGCTCAGCTTCGCGGCACTCTCCCGTTTCACGAGGCGATGCCGACAGACCCACCCGAAAAGATCACTGAACGTCTCAGCCATGGCCAATCTCCACGCATCGCTTCATCGCTGGCTTCACCGCCGCGTTCCCGGCGCCCTGTTTGCCGTCGCCGGCTTGCTGTCCCTCTCGGGCCCACCCGCGCGGGCGGCGCTGGGCGGCGGTCCCACCACGGTGACGCAGGATCGGCAAGTTCTCGGCGGCTCGGCCGTGGTCGCTACGACACTGTCCGTGAAACAGGCGACGGCGGCCACGACGACGGCGGCCAGCACGACAGCCGTGGCCGCGGCGGGATATACCGTCACGACCATCACGACCGATGCCGGCACCACCGTCAACGAATACGCCACCACCGCCGGCGTGGTGTTCGCGATCGCCTGGTCCGGGCCGCAGATTCCCGACCTGCGGCAGTTGCTGGGCGACTATTTTTCGACCTATGCGAGCGCCAACGCGGCGCAGGCCGCCTCCAGCCCCGGCAGCCGCGGCCCCGCCCGCGTCGACATGGACGATCTCGTGGTGCACTCGGGCGGCCGCATGCGCAGCTTCCAGGGTTCGGCCTATCTGAAGAGCCAGCTTCCCGCCGGCTTCAATGTCGACGACATCCGCTGACCGGAGCCGCACGTGAAACTACGACCCTATCTTGTCGCCGCCCTCGCGGCGCTCTCGCTCGCCGCATGCGGCGGCGGCAGCAGCAGCAGCTCCAGCACATCCAGCGGCAATTCGAGCACGTCGTCGGGTTCCACGACAACGACGGCCGCCGCGAGCAACGTGGCGACCATCACGGTGGGCACGCCGGTCAGCGGGCGGCGTCCCAACCTGCCCTATGTCAGCGTCACCATCTGCGTGCCCGGCACGACCACCTGTCAGACCATCGACGACGTCATCGTCGATACCGGCTCGGTCGGGCTACGCCTGCTCGCTTCGGCGGTAACCCTGTCGTTGCCGGCGGTCACCACGTCGTCGGGCCAGACGCTGGGCGAGTGCGTGCAGTTCGCCAACAGCTACAGCTGGGGGGCGGTGCGCTCGGCCAGCTACACGATCGGCGGCGAGACCACCACCAGTTCCACACCGGTACACATCATCGGCGATACCACCGTGCCCACGATGCCCACGCAATGCTCGGCGAACGGCGGCACGGCACAGAACACCATTTCCACGTTCGGTGCCAATGGCCTTCTGGGCATAGGCCAGTTTCAGCAGGACTGCGGGTCCGGCTGCACCATCCTCGCCAACGGGAACTTCTACTACGCCTGCACCGGCAGCACCTGCACGGCGATCACGCTGCCGCTCGCCAGCCAGCTGCAACACCCGGCAACCCTGTTCTCCACCGACAACAACGGTACCGTCGTGGTGATGCCGAGCGTCGCGGCCAGTGGCGCGGCCAGCGCAAGCGGACAGTTGATCTTCGGCATCGGCACCGAATCGAACAATGCAATCGGTTCGGCCACCGTGATCAACAGCGATGCGTCCGGCAACTTTACCGCGACCTACGACGGCCTCACGCGCGCCAGTTCCTTCATCGACAGCGGTTCGAACGGCCTGTTCTTCAACGACGCCAACGACACGTCGCTTACCGCGTGCTCCACCACCAGCGGCGCGTACGGCTTTTATTGCCCGAGCGCGACCATCAACAAGACCGTCACCCTGGTCGGCAACGCGAACACCACGCAGACGACCAGCGTGGCCTTGACGATCAATTCCGCGACGACCCTCCTCGCGGGCGGCTCCAGTACCAACAATGCGCTTCCCGGACTGGCCGGCAAGGGCAATTCGCTGAGCTTCGACTTCGGCCTGCCGTTCTTCTATGGGCGCAGCGTCTACACGGGCATCCAGAACGTTTCGACGCCGGCCGGTACCGGCCCCTTCGTCGCGTTCTGAGCGCGCAGCGCGCACATGGCGTGGAGGCTGCTCGCGCAGCCTCCTTTCCGGTTCCCGGGCACGGAACCTTTCATTTCCCCTCGTTTGCGATTGAAACGCAATCTCATCATGATTTAAAATTCGCCGGCGGCATGACGCCATCCCGGCATTCTCCGCGCCTTCACCGTCGCGCATGGCACAAACGAATTTGAATTCTTCCCCGTCTCCCGCCGTTTCAGCCATCGAACGCAGCGCGAAGCGCGCCACCCGCAGCCGTTTTCTCAAGTGGCTGCGCAAGGTACACGGTTGGGTGGGCCTGTGGGGGGCGGTCCTTGGCCTGCTTTTCGGGGTTACCGGATTCCTGGAAAATCATCGTGCCGTGCTGCGCATCGGCACGCCCGGCCCGGTGAAGACGCAGGTCGAGTTGCCGGTGCCCGCACCGCAGCCGCGCGACCCGCGCGCCCTCGCGGCGTGGCTCGGCAAAACCCTGCAACTCGATGCGGCGCATGCACGCGTCACGCGCGAGCCCGCGCAGCCGGTCGACTGGGGCGGACAGGCGGTGATGCAGCCGGAGCATTGGCAGATCCGTTTCACCACGCCGCGCCACAGCGTCACCGCCGATTACTGGAAGAACGCCAACACCGTTCGCGTGGCGCGCAGCGACCATGGCTGGCTGACGGTCATGCAGAACCTGCATCGCAGCAACGGCGTGGGCGTCGGCTGGGTCCTGCTGGCCGACTCGATCGCCGGCTCCCTCGTGTTGCTGTCGATCACCGGCGTCATTCTCTGGACCGAATTGAACCGGCGGCGCACCGTGGGTTTCGGCATTTTCGCCGCATCGCTCATCACGCTGGTGGTGGTGGCCGGACGATCGCTATAAGCCGTCCGTCGTTGAACGGCCTGCCCCCGCCGCGATCTTTCTCCCACCCGCTTCGGTAGCCTCCCACCGAAAAGCGTGGCAAGATGTATGCGCTGTCAAACAATGGGGTCATCCCCCTTCCTGCCCTGACCGGACAAGGCCGTCAAACCGCGTCCATCACCGGACCGACGTTCATGCCCGATGCAGTAGCGGCGCCGCTTTCCGGTTCGCCCGCGCCACGCGACAGTCTGCCGCCGGCGAACCGTAAAGCGATGGGCGCCCTGATGATGGGCCTGGCGCTCGCCACGCTCGATACCGCGATCGCCAATACCGCCCTGCCCGCGATCGCCGCCAGTCTGCACACGACGCCCGCCGCATCGGTCTGGATCATCAACGCCTACCAGTTGGCGATGGTGGCCACCCTTCTCCCCTTCGCCGCGCTGGGCGACCGTCTCGGACACAAACGCGTTTTCGTTGCGGGTCTGAGTCTGTTCGTGCTCGCCTCGCTGCTCTGCGCCGTGTCGCCCACCCTGCTCGCGCTGACGATCGCACGCATTCTGCAGGGTCTGGGCGCAAGCGCCGTGATGAGCGTCAATCTCGCGTTGATCCGCTTTCTGTACCCGCCCCACAGGCTGGGACGCGGTGTCGGATTGAATGCGCTGGTGGCCGGCGTCTCGATGGCGACCGGACCCACGGTGGCGTCGCTGCTGCTCTCGGTCGCGCCCTGGCCCTGGCTGTTCGCCGTCAACATCCCCTTCGGCGTGGCCGCGATCGTCTTCGCGATCCCGAATCTGCCGGTGGCGCCCCGCCGCGACCACCATTTCGACGGCATCGCCGCGCTCCTCAATGGCGCCGCCTTCGCCGCGCTCGTATTCGGTTTCGTGGAAGCCGCGCAACGCGCGCCCTGGCCCGTGCCCACGGCGGCGATCGGCACGGCCGCCCTGCTGATCGTCGTGCTGATGCGCCGCGAGGCGGGTCATCCCGCGCCGATGCTGCCGGTCGACCTGTTCCGGCGGCCGATGTTCGCGTTATCGACGATCACCGCCCTGTGCTCATTCTGTGCACAGGGGCTCGCCTTCGTCGCGCTGCCGTTTTATTTCGAGACGGTGCTGGGACGCGGGCAGATCGAAACCGGCTTCCTGATGACGCCATGGCCCCTGTTCGTCGCGATCATCGCGCCGGTGGCGGGGCGCCTGTCCGACCGCTATCCGCCGGGCCTGCTGGGCGGCGTCGGTCTGGGCGTCCTGAGCGCGGGCATGGCTTCGCTGGTGCTGATGCCGGCGCACCCGAACGTGCTCGACATCTGCGTGCGCATGGCGCTCTGCGGCATGGGTTTCGGTTTCTTCCAGTCGCCCAATCTGAAGGCCTTCATGACGAGCGCGCCACCCGAACGCAGCGGCGGCGCAAGCGGCGTCATCGGCACCGCGCGCCTGCTCGGCCAGGCCTCGGGCGCGGCGCTGGTGGCGCTGAGCTTCGGCCTGTCGGGCCATCATGGCCCGCTTCTCGCGCTGGTGTGGGGGGCGGTGTTCGCGGGCGTCGGCTGCGTGGCGAGCGGACTGCGGCTGATGACGCCGGTGGGCGATCCCCGCAAGGCGCCGCCCGGCGGCAAGCGTATCTAGATCGACGTCGTCCGATCCGGCGCCGCACGAAATAATTCGCTCAAGCAATGGTCGGTAAGGCCGTTAAGCGCAGGGAGAGAGGCGATTTCTTCCCCGGGCCGCCTCGTCCTTCACGTTTCTCATCTCCCCGCGCCATGACCATTACCCGACGTCTGCTTGTCATCATTTCGATTGCGCTTTTCGCGCTTGTTGTCGTCAGCGCTTTTGGCCTGCGGTCGCTCGGCAAGGCGCAAACGCGATTTGAGTCCGTTCAGACCGACACCGTCCCCAGCATCATCGATCTCTCAACCATCCGCAACGATTTCTCCTCGCTGCGCGTCAACGCCTATCGCGAGTTCCTGGCCATCACGGACGAACAACGCGCCGAGCTCAATGACAGTCGTCAGGCCATTGTCCAGCGCCTCGACCGCGAACTCGCCAAATACGAAGCGACCGAAATTTCCGACGACACCGACCGCCGCATGCTGCAGGTGGACCGGGATGGATTGCGGGCCTACGAGACCGCGTTGACCACGATGGTGGCCAAAATCCACGCGGGCGACACCGAGGCGGCGAAAAAACTCATCCTGCCGCACGGCGACATGGCCGAGGCCGCCACCGCGTTGCAGAAGGCCCTGTCCGACCATATCGATTACAACCAGAAACTGGGTGAAAACCTTCGTCAGGAAAACACGTCCGCCTACACCTCGACCGTGACCGTTCTCTCCTGCATCGTCGTGCTGGCCGTGTTGACGGTGGGCGCGCTCGCGGCGCAGCTGTACCTGATCATCAGCCGCGGACTGAGCGGCCTGCAGAAAACGCTCGAGGACGTAAGCGGCAGCCTCGATCTGACGCACACCGCACCCGTCGTGCGCATGGACGAAATCGGACATACCTCGGTCGCCTTCAATGCCTTGCTGGCACGCGTCGCGGGGGTGGTCGGCGAAGTACGGCAATCGAGCGGCTCGGTCGCGGTCGCGTCGCGTGAAATCGCGGCGGGCAATATCGATCTGTCGGCGCGTACCGAGGAACAAGCCGCCTCGCTGCAGCAGACCGCCGCCAGCATGGAGCAACTGACGGCGACGGTGAAGCAGAACACCGACAGCGCGCAGATGGCCAGCAAGCTCGCCGGCGATGCGTCGGACGTCACGATGGCGGGCAGCGGCGTCGTCAAGCGGATGGTCGGCACGATGAACGAGATCACCGAAAACTCGACGAAAATCGGCGATATCACCGCGCTGATCGAAGGCATCGCGTTCCAGACGAACATCCTGGCCCTCAACGCCGCAGTGGAAGCGGCACGTGCAGGCGAACAGGGTCGCGGTTTCGCGGTGGTCGCTTCCGAGGTACGTACGCTCGCACAGCGCTCTTCCGCCGCCGCCAAGGAAATCAAGGACCTGATCGCCGTGTCCGTGTCGGTCGTGCACGACGGATCGAGGCAGGCGGAGGAAGTCGGCCGGGTCACCGTCCAGGTGGGCGAAGCGGTGAAGCGCGTGGCCGACATCATCGGCGAAATCGCCTCCGCTTCCAACGAACAAAGCCGGGGCATCGAGCAGGTAAACCAGGCCGTGGCGCAGATGGACCAGGTCACGCAGCAGAACGCCGCCTTGGTCGAGGAAGCCGCCGCCGCGACGCAATCGCTGCAGGAACAGGCGAACAAGATGACCGATACCGTGTCCGCCTTCAGGGTCGGCGGCATGCATCACGCCTATTGACCGCGTCGGCCGGACCTGGCCCGGCCTACCCGGACCGGGTCGGGTCCGACGTCATTCCGCCTCCTCGTCGCGCGTGCGGACCGTGCCGCCGTCCTCGCCCGCCGCCACCGGCTCGCGATACTGTGCGAGCGACATGCCGAGTTCGCGCGCCGCCGCGCCATCGTATTCATCGAGCAGGCGCTCGCGCTCGTCCGGCGTGTCGATGCCGATTCGCACCAGATACCGGTAGGGCTCCAGGTTGTAGGTCCGCGCCTGCTGCTCGATCGCTTTCTGCAGATACACGCTGCGCACTTCCTCCTCGGCGACATCGTGCCGCCTGGCCTCGGCCACGCTGGCCGCGTCGATGCGCTGCGCGATCGCGGGGTACTTTTCAAGAAAGCGTCGGCTCGCTTCGGCCAATTGTTCAGCGTTCATGCCATGCTCCATCCGGATGGGTACTGATATTTTATACAGTAGTTCCCGGCACCGTGCAACGGTTCGGCCCGATTGACAGGTCCGGGCGCAGGGGTATATTGAGAAAAGCCGCTGCCCAAGCAGCCACCCACCGTACCCATGTCCATGAAAGCCGCGCTCTTCGTTCCCTGCTTCATCGACGCGTTCTATCCCGAAATCGCGATCGCCACGCTCGAACTGCTGGAGCGCTTCGGCGTGGACGTCGACTACCCGATGCAACAGACCTGCTGCGGGCAGCCGCTGGCCAACAGCGGCGCGCAAGCGGCGGCGGCCGGTGCGGAAAAGGTTTTCGCGCAGAACTTCGCCGATTACGACTATATCGTCGGCCCCTCGGCCAGTTGCATCCATCACGTGCGCGCGCATTTCACCGCGATCGAACAAACCGCCCAGGTGCGCAAGGTGCGCGCGAGCGCCTGGGAGCTGACCGCTTTCCTGCACGACGTGCTGGGCGCGCGCGACTTTCCCTGGGCCGAATTTCCGCATCGCGTCGGCCTGCACGACAGTTGCAGCGCGCTGCGGCATCTGCACACCGCCTCCGCCACCGAAATCGCCCAGCCGGCGTTCTCGAAACCGCGCACGCTGCTCGAGGGTGTGCGCGGCATCGCATTCGTCACGCCCGAGCGTCCCGACGAATGTTGCGGCTTCGGCGGAACCTTTTCCGTCAGCGAGGAAGCGGTCTCGGTGAAAATGGGGCAGGACAAGGTCGACGACCATCTGCGTGCCGGCGCCGAATACATCGTCTCCGGCGACATGTCCTGCCTGATGCATCAGCAAGGCTGCGCGGCGCGCGGCGGACGCGACGTCCGCTTCATCCACATCGCCCAGATCCTCAACGGAGCACGCGAATGAAGCGTACGGCACGGGTCGATCACGCCGCCGCCGCCGCGGCCTTCATCGCCAAGCCGGCGCATGTCGCGTTCCATGACAAACGCCTCTGGGACCTGCGCAGCAAGCGCGACGCGCAGGCCCACGGCATCGCCGAGTGGGAAACCCTGCGCGATGTCGCGTCGAACATCAAGGAACACACGCTGTCGCATCTGTCGGACTATCTCGCGCAGTTCGCGGACCGTGCCGAAGCGAACGGCGTCGTCGTGCACTGGGCGGCGGACGCGCAGGAGCACAACCACATCGTGCACCGCCTGCTGACGGAGCGCGGCATGACCTGCCTCGTCAAGAGCAAATCGATGCTCACCGACGAATGCCGGATGCGCGATCATCTGGAACCGCGCGGCATCACGGTCATGGAGACCGATCTGGGCGAGCGCATCCAGCAGCTCGACGGGCAGGACCCGAGCCATATGGTCGTGCCCGCCGTCCACAAGTTGCGCGACGATGTGGCCGTGCTGTTCGGCCGCACGATCGGCACGGATCCCGCCAATAGCGACATCCACTATCTTGCCGAACGCCAGCGGATGCACACGCGGCCCTATTTCGTCCGCGAACGCACCGCCGGCATGACCGGCTGCAATTTCGCGGTCGCCGAGACCGGCACCGTGGTGGTGTGCACCAACGAAGGCAATGCCGATCTATCGGCGAACGTGCCGGCGCTGCATATCGCCTCGATCGGTATCGAGAAACTGATTCCGTCGATCGCCGATCTCGGCGTGTTCATCCGCATGCTGTCGCGCAGCGCGCTGGGTTCGCCGATCACACAGTACACCTCGCATTTCCGCGCACCACGACCGGGCACCGAAATGCATTACATCCTCGTCGACAACGGCCGCAGCGAACGGCTGGCGATGGACGATTTCTGGTATTCGCTGAAATGCATCCGGTGCGGTGCCTGCATGAACACCTGCCCGGTATACCGGCGCAGCGGCGGATTGTCATACGGCGGCACGTACTCGGGACCGATCGGCGCGATCATCAATCCGACCTACGACCTGAAACGCTACAGCGCGTTGCCGTTCGCATCGACCTTGAACGGCAGCTGCACCCAGGTCTGCCCGGTACGCATCGATATCCACGAACAGATCTACAAATGGCGTCAGGTCATCGCCGCGGAACACGAGGTGCCGTTCGTCAAGGCCGAGATCCTGAAAATGGCCGGCAAATTGCTGGCGAGTCCCACGCTGTACCGCGCGACGGCAGCCTCGATGGGCAGCGCGCTGCGCCGGTTGCCGAATTTCGTGCTCTACAATCCGCTTAACATCTGGGGACGGCAGCGCACGCTGCCCGACGCACCGGCACAGACGTTTCACCAGTGGTATGCAGCCAACCGGCTTGCCGCGCACCGTCCCGCAGCCGACGCCGCCCGAAGCGACGGCAACGGCGGCAACGACGGCAACGACAGCGGCTTCCGGCCATGACCCGTCGCGACGATTTTCTCGCGAAGGTGCGGGCCGCACAGCCCGCAGGGATCGCCCGCGGCGCACTGCCCTACTTTCCCGCGACGTTCGACAGCGGCCGGCAGACGCGCTTCGCATCCGCGCTGGCGACGATGGGCGGCCTCTGCGTCACGCTCGCGTCGGGCGTCACGCCGACGGACTATATCGCCGGGCGCTTCGGCGCAACCGCGACGATCGCCTCGGCGGTCGACGGCGTGCCCGGCACCCGCTCGCTCGCGCCGGATACGCCACCGGCCTCGCTCGAAGACGTCGACGTCGGCGTGGTGCGCGCGCGCTTCGGCGTCGCCGAGACCGGCTCCGTCTGGTTCAGCGAAACCGAATACCGGGTCAACGCGCTCGGCTATCTGGTCCAGCATCTGGTCGTCCTGCTCGACCCGGCGACGCTGGTCGACGGACTGCAGGACGCCTACCGTCGTAAGGACTTCGCGAACGCGCGCTATGCGGTCCTCGTCACGGGCCCTTCCGCCACCGCGGATATCGAGGGCGTGCTGATCCGCGGTGCGCAGGGCGTGCGCTCATTGACGGTGATCTGGGGAAGCTGACGGCGGGCGTCTTCCGTGCTCGGACATGCCGCGCCGTTGCAGCAGCACGTTCTTTCCCGCGCTAGGCGAACTCGGCAGGGACCGCGACGGCGATTTCGCGTCCAGAGCCAGTCCCGCCTTTCCCACAGGCAATTCGGGCAGAAGCGCCGCGACGCGGTAATGGTCGTTCAGCCCCTCGCCAAAGCCTGCGGCGCGAAGATTGAGGTCGACCGCCTCGCTACCCGCCCGGGCACTTTCCATCGCCGAGAAATCGATGACTTTCTCCAGCCCCCACGGGTCGATCAACAACACCTTGTTTCGATGGGCATATGTGAACGCGAGAAACTCCGTGCGGGTCAGCCGGGGCCGCAAGCGCTGCCGCTCCGGGTCCGTCTCCTCGATACGACCGAACCGGCCCAGCAAAGCGGCATCGTCCGCATACAGCAGCGCGGCGTGGCCGAGCCCGCTGCCGGGCAGTTCGCGAAACTCGATCTGCAGGATTTTCGTGCGCAGCGCCGCCGATTGCATCAACTGCGCCGTGATGAAATCCGTCATTTCGTGACACAACGCGTCGCTCGAACGATGCGGCAAGTACAATCCCTGCGCATAAAATTTGAAAATCTTCTCCGATACGAAACGCTGCTTTTGCTGGACCGTCCACGTGTTCCACTTCTCGGCCTGATAGGTCTTGCGGAAGAATTCCTGCCGCACCGACACGACATTGGACAAGTCGCCGCCGCCGGGCGCCGTGCGATTCGGACGGCGCACGTGAAGATCGACGATTCCCTGGAACGCCGCGTCGACCGCCGCACGCAGGAGGGGACGCGCCTGGAGGAAACCGATTGCTCCAAGCCGCTCGTGATACTGCCGGAGGCTGTCGAGACTCCGGTTGCTGTCCTTGCGCACCGATGCATGCCGGCCCGCGGGTGAGAGACGGGACATGCCATCTTCGCCGCGATCCGGCGCGCCGATTCCGCCACCGCCATTTTCAAGCTCCACCGCTCCCGAGATGACGTTCCAGCGCTTGCGTTCGGAATCGAACCGCACCCAGCGCCGCCCGTCGCCTTCGCCGACATAACGGCGCCCGTTCGGGCCATCGGAGCGGAGGTCGTAATACCCATAGCGCCCCTCGATCAGCGTGCTGCCATCTGCGCGGCGAATGATGCCGGAAACATCCGCCGGCCCCAACTCCGCCATTTCCGGAAACGCGAAACGGCGGATGCTCTCCTCCCCGAAGATGACATTCCTCGCGATTTCGATCGTCCTGCCTGCCACGCGGATGAATTTGCGATTGGCGACACGGAGAAACCCGTCGCTCGCGATAGTCCCATCGATCTCCTCGGGTTTCATGTCAGCCGGCTTGAGCGCCCAATTCCGTTCCGGGCCGCGTGTCAGCGGCAACGGCGGCCACCCGCTATGTTCATGCACGATCCACAACCCGCCGGGCTCGATCTCGCCTACCCGATAGGCCACCCCGTCGATGCCGATGTAATCTCCGCCGGAAACCGCGAACCGCTGCGGCGCGGCGGCGGGAATGGCCATGGGTGTCGCGTATTCGGACAAAGGCATGCTTTCCCAGAGCACTTGTCCATCGTCGCGGCGGCGCCCGAGCAGGGGCACGTTGCCGACGCGGGTGTACAACGCGGGACCCCGCGTCAGATCGTAGGCCGCGTCCGCATGCTCGAACGAACTGCGTTCGCGATCGCTGTTCAGCCGCCATGTGAAACGCGGCACGGCGAGCAAGGCGGGGTCGTCGCCCCGCTGCACCGACGTTTCCTCGCGCGCCGCGTCGCGACCCGCGGCCAGCGGCGGCGGCGGCGGCGATGCCGCATTGCCGGACGGCAGGGCCGCGTTCTTTTGCCACGCCGCGTCATCCGACGCGTCGCCGGTCACCAGCAGCAACGCGCCCGTTCGCGCCGGCGAAGGTGGCGGCGCAGCGTCCGCCGTCGTGCCCGCCTTTCCCCCCGGTTGCGCCGGCGAGGCGGTCGGACTACGCGATTCGCCGCCCGGCCGCGCCGGGGGCTGCAGCGTCATCAGGTTGCGTTCGAGCGTGCCGATGTCGAGCATGTCGTCAGCGTCGGCCTGACCGCCCTTGAGCAGTTTCGACGCGATGCCGATCACGCCAAGCGCGCTTCTGTACCCGTACGTCTTCGGATCGAGGCCGGTCAGGGAATCCAGAATGGCGCCGATTCGCAGGACCGCCGCGCGCCGCGCGGGATTCCGCTCGCCGGCGCCGGCTGCCGACAGGTCCTCCCCCAACGCCGCGAGCGATTCGAACGGATGGGCGCCGGCGGCGAGCGCGTCGAGGATATCGGTGGTCGAGTAACGCGTTTTGATCGACAACGTTGGCCGTACGGGAACGATGACGACGTGGTCGCGCGGCATCGCAGCCGGCAGCGGCACGGGCGTCGTCCGGCCCGTCCCGTCGCCGCGGGGAACATGCCGCCGAACGCGGTGCGCGCGGCGCCATATCGATTCGTATAAACGGAGGTCCTCCCCCCGAAAATGTCGCAGCGCATCGTGTGCCGGAGCCGGGTGTCGCGGCGTAGCGCAATCGTGCGTCCCGCGGTCGTGCGGCGCCCGGGTCGCGATCCCGGACCTGCCGCCGCGCGCGACGTCGCCGCCGGAACGCGACGCCACGCCACTCTCCGTCCTATTCAACTGGAACATGCTCCCTCCGCTATCGTTCGATGCGATAGCCGGTGGGTCGTCCTGCACCCGGCATCGGATCCCGCGGCAGGGCGAAATTGCGCCATTGGGACGCATACCTGACTAAGCTAACGGTAACCGGCACGGCAAGGAGTCCGCCCGTGTACGCGCCCCTTCGTATACGGCGGCGTTACCGTGCCGACGCCTCCGAGGTATCGACGGCGACCGCGTCGCCGCCCAGCGCCTGCTGGAGCGTCACCGCGTTGACGGCGAGATCGTAGCGCAGCCGCAGCAGCGTCGCCTCGACGTCGCGGCCCGCGGCCCGGTGTTCGAGCCATGGCGCGATGTCGGTCTCGCCCGCGCGGTAGCGCGCGCAGGCGAGATCCGCCGCACGTGTCGTGGCGGCCCATTGCGTGCGCGCCGCGTCGAACTCCGCGAGGTAGCGGCGGCGTTCGGACAAGGCATCCTCGACCTCGCCCAGTGCCTGGTGCAAGGTGCGCGCGAACTCGGCCAGGGCGAGTTGCGCCTGGGCGTCGGCGGCGCCGATGCGCCACTGCCGCACCCGCCATTCCATGGCGGGAAACGACAGCCCCGCGATCAGCGTCCCCACCGGGTGCCGCAACCATTGCAGCAGATGGTCGCTCGCCGATCCGAGACGACCCGTCAGGGTCAGCTTGGGATAGAAGCTCGCATGCGCCGCGTCGACCAGCCGTGCCGCCTCCCGTAATCGCCATTCCCGCGCGCGCAGATCGGGCCGGCGCGACAGCAGCGCGGCCGGAAGACCCGCATCGATCCTGGGCAACTGGTCGACCTCCGGAAGCGCCGCCGCTTCCGTGGCGCGTCCCGCCACGGATCCGGTCACGGATCCCGCAGCGGGATCGGTGATCGCCAGCAGGCGGTTCAGCGCATGCCGCGCGCTCGCCTGCTCCGCCGCGATGGCGGCGCGCGCGCCTTGTCGCGCCGCGACATGCCGGGTCGCGCCGGCGACATCGTCGCCGCTCGTCTCGCCCAGGCGATGCCGCGTCTCGGCGTGGGCCGCGCGCCGCCGCGCGTCATGCCACGCGGCGTCGCGCAGCGCCGCTTCGCGCCGCAGATAGGCAAGACGCCAGTAGGCGCCGCTGACCTCGGCGACCAGACGGCGCCGCGCATCGGCATGGGCGAAGTCCAGCGCCACGGTCCGCGCATGCGCCGCCTGGGCGCGCCGCGCCAGTTCGCCGCCGAGATCGACGGGCTGTTCCACGGCCAGGGAAGCCGAGGTTTGCGAGCGCCGTCCACCGATGCGGGCTTCGTCGCCGGCATACCGGTGCTGCTCGATCGCGACGCCGGGCGTCGGCCAGCGGCGGCGCCGCGCGAGGCCGTGCTCCATGCGTGCGCCATCGCGCCGCGCGCGGGCTTCCCGAAGACCGGGATTGTCGCGCAGCGCCTGCGCGATGAGCCCGTCCAGGAAGGGATCGTGGCCACCCGCCGGCCAGGGCAGCGGATCTGCACCTTCGTCACGGGGAGCAGCGCCGGCATTGTCCACGCCCGCGGGAACTTCGGCGCCGTCCAGGCCTGCGGGAATGGCCGGCCCGTCGTCCGCCCAGGATTGCCGCGGCGACGGCGCCAGCATCGCGAGCTGCGCGCTCACCCGCTCGTCCGCGGCGCGCGGCGGCATCGCGCATCCGGCGAGGCCCGCGGCGAGCGCCCACCACAGCGATGCCCTGACCAAGGTCGTTCGATCAACCATGCGTCAGCGCCCGGATCGGATCGAGACGCGCGGCATTGCGCGCCGGAAGATAGCCGAAGGCCACTCCCACGGCCATCGACATCAGGCAGGCACCCGCGATCGACGACCACGAAAAAATCATCGGCAGCGTTGGCACCCAGAGCGGAACGAACTGCTGGACGGCCAGCGAAATCGCCACGCCCGCCGCACCGCCGAGCGACGCGACGATGATCCCCTCGTAGAGAAATTGCCGGCGGATATCGACCTGACGCGCGCCCACGGCCATCCGCAGTCCCACCTCGGCAGTCCGCTCCACCACCGACACCAGCATGATGTTCATCACGCCGATGCCTGCCACCAGCAAGGAAACGCAGGCAATCGCCAGGATCATCCAGTTCAGCGCGGCGCTGCTGCGTTGCGCGGCCTTGAGCTGCTTGTCATACGAGAAAACGAAGAAATCCTTCACGCGGTGCCGCAGGAGCAGCAGGTTCTCGATCCGCGGCTCGGCGCTCGCGGGCGTGACGCCGTCGACGGTTTTCACCATCAGATAGTCGATGTCGTGACGCCCGCTCAACCGCGCGCCGACCGTCGTGACCGGCATATAGACGGTCATTTGCTCGGGGCCGCCACCGTTCGCATCGTCGGCGGCGAGCACACCGACGACGGTGCTCGGCACGCTGCCGACGAGCAGCGTCGCGCCGATCGGATCGGTCCCCGGCGGGAAAAACGCGCGCCGGGTGGGTTCGTCGATCACCACCACGGCGCGCATCCGGCGCGCGGCATCGGCACGAAAGGCCGCCCCGGCCTGAAACACGCTGTTGCGGATCGAGAAATAGGCCGTGTCGACGCCGACGATCGAAACGTCGGCCTGCACGCTGCCGCCGCGCACGCTGCGCAGCGTGCGCAGCACGGGCGTGACATCGGCGATGTAGGACTGCGCGCGCAGCAGATCGACGTCGGCATCGCGCAGGGTGCGCACCGCCTTCGCGCGACGGTCATTGAACCCCTCGCCGGGCAACACGAAAATGGCATCGGCGCCGAACGACTGGATCTCCTCCAGCAGTTTCGCGCGCGCGCCCTTGCCGAGCGCGACCATCGATACCACCGCGGCAATGCCGATCGCGATCCCCAGCATCGTCAGCGCGCTGCGCAGCCGATGGCGGGTCAGCGCCGCCCAGGCGATCGCCCCGCTGTCGCCGATGCGGGCGCCGGGCGGCACGCGGCGCGGGGATGCGGGCACGGGGGCAGGAGCGGGGGCGGACGCAGAAGTCGTCGACGCGAAACCGGTTGCCGCGACGTCGGCGCTGTCGGTCGCCGACACCTTGTCCGGCGGCGCCGCGCCGCCCGCCTGGATGCTGCCGTTCCCGCGGTCGGCGACGATCCGGCCATCGCGGATCTCGACGACGCGCGGCGCGATGCCGGCCACTGCCATGTCGTGCGTCACGACGATGACCGTATGACCCAGCCGATGCAGTTCGCGCAGGATCGCGACGACTTCTCCGCCGCTGCGGCTGTCGAGCGCGCCGGTGGGCTCGTCGGCGAGAATCACGGCGCCACAGTTCATCAGCGCCCGCGCGATGCCGACCCGCTGTTGCTGGCCGCCCGACAGCATCGCGGGCCGATGTCCGGCATGGTCCGCCAGCCCCAGGCGGCCCAGCAACTGTGCCGCGCGCGCGCGGCACAGGGACGCGTCCGTACCGGCATAGATTCCCGGCACGCAGACGTTTTCCTCGGCGCTCAGGTGGGCGAGCAAATGATAGCGCTGGAAGATGAAACCGAACCGGTCGCGCCGCAATGCCGCCAGCGCATCGGGCGCCAGGCCGCAGACATCGCGCCCGGCCACCTCATACCGGCCCGTCGACGGGCGATCCAGACAGCCGAGCAGATTCATCAGCGTCGATTTCCCGGACCCCGACTGCCCGACGATCGCGAGCATTTCGCCTGCGCGGACGTCGAGATCGATGTCGCTGAGCACGGTCGTTTCTTCCGCACCGGCCGGAAAGCGCCGGGACACGCCGCGCAGACGCAGCAGGGGCGCCGTCCCGCGCATCCCGGCATCCGGCGCGGGCCCGTGGATCGTACCGATCGGCGGCGCCGATGCCGCGCTCGTGTACTGCATCACGACGCGCCGTCCGCGAGCAGGACCCGCTCGCCTTCCGACAGCCCTTCGCGCACTTCCACATGCGTATCGCTTCTCAGGCCAAGCCGCACCTTGCGCGTCACGCCGCCTTTCGGACCGGCGACGCGGACCTCGGCGACATCCGGCCCGAGCGGCCTGTCGAGCGCGAGAATCGGAATCACCAGCGCCTGCGATGCGCTGTCCTGCACGATCCGCACGTTCGCGGTCATCATCGCGCGCAATCGGCCCGACGCATTGTCGACATCGAACAAGGCGTTGTAATAGATCGCGCCGCTGCTGTCCCCGGTGATCCGCACCGGCGCGGGTTCCACCTCCCGCAAAAGGCCGGCGTAACGCACATCCGGCTCGGCCAGTACGGTGAAATAACTTTGCTGACCGGGCGCGACACGCGTGACGTCGGCTTCCGACACGCGCGCTTCCACCGTCATGATCGACAGATCGGCCAGCGTCATGATCACCTGGGCACTTTGCGTGGCGACGATGGTCTGCCCTTCCTTGATCGCGATCGACGTCACCACCCCGTCGATCGGTGCGACCACCCGGGTCTGCGCGAGCCGCGCCCGCGCGCTGTCCAGCACGATCCGGGCGCGCAGTATCGCCGCCTCACGCTCCGCGAGCGCCGCGCGCTGCACGTCGAACTGCGCCTGCGCCAGTTCCAGTGCCGCCTGGGATCCGGCATCGGCGGCGCGCAGGTCGCGCGCACGCGCGAGCTTCCGTTCGCGCAGGGCCCGCTCCGCCAGCGCCGAGCGTCGGCGCGCCAACTCCTCGTCGAGCAGCGCCTGACTGCTGCGCACGTCGTTGCGTGCCAGATCGGGATCGATTTCCGCGAGCAGTTGTCCGCGTGCGACGCGCTCGCCCAGCGCGACCTTCAGGGTGCGCAGTTGCCCGCTCGCCTGCGTACCGACATCGACCTGCCGGATCGGCCGGATCATGCCGGTCGCGCGGACCGACGCCTCGATATCCGCCCTGCCCACGGCCGCCGCGGGCGCCGCGACACCCGTATCGGCGACATGACGGACGTAGATCGCGAAGCCGGCGCCGAGCACCGCGGCCACGAGAACGAGCACGAGGGCTCGTCCATGGAGCGTGGGTGGCCTGATACGCATGGGTGTGGGCCTCGTCGAATGGAAAGAATGGCGGACGGGCGTCGTTGCGGACATGTGCGGACGCCTCTGCCATCCGATGGATGGGCAACGGCCAATATCGGACAAAGCACGCGGCAGTGCCATCGGACGTGTCTGTAAAGTGCCCGGGCGGGGTCCGATGCTTGGCGCGCTTCTGAAGTAAACTAGGGAACTAGGCGGACATCCAGGCGCTACCGGGCTTCGCGTGCCCGCCCTATCGACAAGCCCCTCCACTGGGCAGAGCTTCCTCGGAGAAGAAGATGAGCAAACAATCCATCGGTGTCGTCGGCCTGGCCGTCATGGGCCGCAACCTCGCCCTGAATATCGAAAGCCGCGGCCACGCGGTCTCCGTGTTCAACCGCAGCCGCGAGAAGACCGACGAACTGATCGCCGAATATCCGGATCGCAAGCTCGTTCCGGCGTTCACCCTGGAGGAGTTCGTCGCGTCGCTCGAAAAGCCGCGGCGCATCCTTTTGATGGTCAAGGCGGGCGCGGGCACCGATGCGACGATCGATTCGCTGCGCCCGCTGCTGGAGCCGGACGACATTCTCATCGACGGCGGCAACACGCACTTCACCGACACGATCCGACGCAATGAGGCGCTGGCCAAATCCGGGCTGCATTTCATCGGCACCGGGGTTTCGGGCGGCGAGGAGGGGGCGTTGAAGGGGCCGTCGATCATGCCGGGCGGTCAGCGCGAAGCATACGACCTGGTGGCGCCGATCCTTACCGAGATCGCTGCCAAGGCCCCGGACGGCGAGCCGTGTGTCGCCTACATGGGACCGAACGGTGCCGGTCACTTCGTGAAGATGGTCCACAACGGCATCGAATACGGCGATATGCAGTTGATCGCCGAAAGCTATTGGGTGCTGAAGCAGGTGCTGGGCCTGTCGAACGAGGAACTGGGCAAGACCTATGTCGAGTGGAACAAGGGCGAACTCGACAGCTACCTGATCGAGATCACCACGAAGATCTTCGACAAGAAGGACGAAAAGACCGGCGAGCATCTGGTTGACGTGATCCTCGACCGCGCGGCGCAGAAGGGCACCGGCAAGTGGACCAGTCAGAATGCGCTGGATCTGGGCGTGCCGCTGCCGTTGATCACCGAATCGGTGTTCGCGCGCGTGCTGTCGTCGTTGAAGACGCAGCGCGTGGCTGCCAGCAAGGTGCTGTCGGGACCCGCGAAAAAACCGTTCGAGGGCGACCGTGCCGCCTTCGTCGAGGCCGTGCGCCGCGCGCTCTACCTGAGCAAGATCGTATCGTACGCACAGGGTTTCGCGCAGTTGCGTGCCGCGTCGGACGAGTACAAGTGGGACCTGGACTACGGCACCATCGCGAAGATCTTCCGCGCGGGCTGCATCATTCGCGCGCGCTTCCTGCAAAAGATCACCGATGCCTACTCGAAGGACAAGGAGCTCGCGAATCTGCTGCTCGATCCGTATTTCAAGGATATCGCGGACAACTACCAGCAAGCGCTGCGCGACGTGGTCAGCGCGGCGGTGCAGGCGGGCGTGCCGGTGCCGGCGTTCGCCTCGGCGATCGCCTACTACGACAGTTATCGCTCGGCCACGCTGCCGGCCAATCTGGTGCAGGCACAGCGGGACTTCTTCGGCGCGCATACGTTCGAACGGATCGATCAGGAAGGAAGTTTCCACGCCGACTGGTCCTAACGCCCGGCCGCCCCCCCCTGCGGGCGAAACCGCCACGCCCGCCGGGAAACGGGTGAAGCCATCGCGTCTATTGCATGGCTTCCGCAAGCGCCGCCTTCATCGGTTTCGGCGCGTGTCCCGTGAGCGCCAGAACGTCTTCGGTAACCAGATCGAAGGCGCCTTGCGCGAACGTCTCCTGCATGGCCACCAACGATTCGACGATGAAGTCGGGTAAGGACGCCCGTGACAGCGCATCGCGCAGTTGCGGCTTCGACATGACGGCGAACGCCATCGGACGACCCGACAGTTCAGCGACCAGACCGGCGCGTTCGGCACCGCTCACGCTGACCGGGCCTGTCAGGTCATAGTGGCGCCTGGGGAGCGAGTCAGCATGCAGCGCACCGGCCAATGACCTTGCCACGTCGCCGCGCGAGATGAAGGAAACCTTGTTTTCGGCCAACCCGAACATCGTGCCATGGGGAATCGACATTTTCGCCATGGCCGCGAAGGTCTCGACATAGAAGCTCGTCCTGAACACGGTGGCATGGGCGCAACGCTCGCTCAGGCGTTGCTCGGCGAGGGTATAGCCGCGCGTCAGGTCCGAGGCATGCGCGGTGCCGGCCGCGTGCAGCGCGGAAAGCAGATAGACATGACCGACGCCCGCATCCGCTGCGGCATCGATCGCAGCGCAAAGCTGTCGCCCCAGGGCGCCCGGCTGCAAATCGGGGGTTGGCACCAGTAGCAGACGGT
Source organism: Robbsia betulipollinis (assembly GCF_026624755.1). Taxonomy (NCBI): domain Bacteria; kingdom Pseudomonadati; phylum Pseudomonadota; class Betaproteobacteria; order Burkholderiales; family Burkholderiaceae; genus Robbsia; species Robbsia betulipollinis. The sequence goes on along the minus strand of NZ_JAPMXC010000001.1, from coordinate 31,262 downwards.
CCAGTCCCGCAAATGCGGCGCCCAGGGTCTCCGGCCGATCGTAGTCCATCCGGCGCCAGTTTGTCGCGGGCGAGGACGCAGCAGGTTTCCGACCCAGGCCGATCAACGCGTGATTCGCGGCCGATACGCGCAGGCGGGCCCACACCTCGCCGCCCAATCGACCGGATGCGCCTGTGATGCCGATTTTCATGATGAACCCCTCGTCGTCGTGGATTGTCGTGGATGGCTCGGGCCGTCGCACGTGTCGCGCTGCAAGCGGTTCGGTCCTTTTGCATCGCTATACGAACAAAATGTTCGTCATGATAAAATTGTTCCCGTCGGCGGCGTAAGAACGCACAGCAATGTGCCCACGAACAAAAAGGTTCATTGCGACCGCCGTGCCAGGCAACCACCTTTCAGTCCGCCGCCATGACCCGACACGACCCTGCTTCCGTTCCGGTTCCCGTTGTACCGTCGCGGGTTGGAGATTCCGCGCAATGCGTGGCGCTCGGGCAGATCATCGACCGCGTGGCGGATAAATGGGCCGTGATGACGATCGGCAATCTATCCACCGGCTCGTTGCGGTTCAACGAATTGATGCGACGCATTCCCGGCGTCTCGCACCGGATGTTGACGCTGACGCTTCGGGGACTACAGCGGGACGGCATAGTCGATCGAACCGCCTTCGCGACGGTTCCGCCGCGGGTCGATTATGCGTTGACGGAACTCGGGAAATCGCTGATCGAGCCCTTGGGCGCGTTGGCGCGCTGGGCCGAATCGAAACAGGATCAGGTTTTGGCGGCGCGGGCGAACTACGATACCCGGATGAATCCATAGACGGCAAGATCTTGAGCGCCCCGGCGCGAACGATCGACGCCGCCCGGTTCCGATGCGCGCCATGCCAATCTTTCCGTTGCGAACACGCATCGCCATCCCGATCACTAGATAGCTTGCTAACGAATCAAGCTATAATGGCGCCATGTCAGACCCTCTTCGCCACATGCACCTCGCGCTGAGCACCGAACTCGTCGTCTCGGCGCGCGCCTGGCGGCGCACCGCGGACCAGGCGCTGAGCGCCTTCGGTATTTCCAGTTCCTCGGCACTGCCGCTCCTGATGATCGGCCGTCTGGGCGACGACGGCGTGCGACAGGTGACGCTCGCACAGGCGGTGGGCATCGAAGGGCCGTCACTGGTGAGGGTGCTGGACCAACTCTGCGCGGCGCAACTGGTGCGACGCGACGAAGACCCCATGGACGGCCGCGCGAAGATCGTTTCGCTGACCCATGCGGGCCAGCGCATGGTGGTGGCGATCGAAGGCCAGCTCAGCGACCTGCGCGACCGTGTTCTGGAGGGCGTCAGCGATACCGAGCTGGAGATCGCGCTGCGGGTGGTGCGCCGCTTCAACGGCGCTCCCGCGCTGTCGGCGGCGCCGGCTGCCGCGTCGCATCCTACGGCACCGCCGAACGACGCGCCACGTCCGGCCCCCGCCCGCCCGCGCGACGCTTCGTGACCCCCGCCCTTCGCTGACGCCGCCCCGATGTATCCATCCAAAAGAGACTGGCTGTTTTCCGTCAAGACATTTGCTGCGGCAATGCTTGCGCTGTATCTCGCCCTGCTTTTCGAACTGCCGCGCCCGTACTGGGCGATGGCGTCGGTCTACGTCGTATCGAACCCCTTCGTCGGCGCGACCCGCTCGAAAGCGCTGTATCGCGCGCTGGGCACCTTGCTGGGCGCGTCGGCGGCGGTATTTTTCGTGCCCCTGCTGGTTGATACCCCATTGCTGCTGAGCCTCGCCGTCGCCACCTGGACCGGCTCGCTGCTGTTTCTCGCGCTGACCGACCGGACCGCGCGCAGCTACGTCTTCATGCTGGCGGGTTATACGCTGCCGCTGATCGCCTTTCCCGTGGTCAACGATCCCGCGACGGTATTCGATGTGGCGGTGGCGCGCAGTGAGGAGATCATCCTCGGCATCGTCTGTGCGTCGGCGGTCAACAGCGCCCTGTTTCCGAACCGGCTCGGCGCGGCGCTGGGCGAGCGCACCGGCGCCTGGTTCAACGACGCGGTGGCGTACGCGCGCGAAACCCTCTCCGGACGCATCGTCGGCAAGGACTTGTCGGCCGCGCGGCAACGCCTGGCGACCTCGGTGAATGGGCTCGAATTCCTGTTGAGCCAACTGGCCTACGACGATACCCAGCCCGACGTGCTGCGCCGCGCGCACGCGCTGCGCGGCCGGATGGCGCTGCTGCTGCCGATCGCCTCGGCGCTCGGCGATCCGCTCGCGGCGCTGCGCGCGCAGGGCGCGATTCCTGCCGAACTGGAAAGTTTGCTGGTGGACATCACTCAGTGGATCGGCAGCAAGGACGGGGCGCTGCGCGACCGCGAGGCCGACTCCCTGCGCGTGCGCCTGGATGCGTTGGAGCCGCAGGTGATGCGCGTGCCCGGTCCCGGAGACACGCGGGCCTCGGCGGCAGGCGTATCCATCGGCGCCGCCACCGTGGCGCCGCCCGACGCCGACGCCGCGCCGGACGCGCCCGCGCTGGCCGAGGTACCGAACGTGCCGGCGTGGACGGGCATGCCCGTGACGCTTGCCCTGGAGGAAGACGGGAATGCGAAGGGTGCAGGGAAGGCAGACGATGCAGCGGATGCAGCGGATGCGCCCGGGACCCCGGACAACGCCGCCCTGCCCGCCACCGAACGCGTCGACCAGTCCATCGCCGCCGCGCCCTATCTGAACCCGAACTGGGACCGCGCGTTGTTGTCGTCGCTGCTCTGGCGCCTGCGCCTCATGGTCGACCTGTGGCAGGACTGCCGCGCGTTGCGCGAGATGATCGAGACCGAGACGTCCGCCGCCTGGCGTCCGCACCTGCGTCACTGGCGGCTGGGCGGCGCCGAGCGGCATATCGATCTGACGATGATGTTCCTGTCGGTCCTGCCCGCGGTCGGCACGACATTGCTCGCGGCGGCGATCTGGATCATGACCGGCTGGGCCGACGGCGCCGGCGCGGTGACCCTCGCGGCCGTGGCTTGCAGCTTCTTCGCCGCGCTCGACCAGCCGGCCCCCCAGGTCTTCAGCTTCTTCATCTGGACGCTGGTCAGCAGCGTGCTCGCCGGCATCTATCTGTTCCTCGTGCTGCCCAATGCGCATGATTTTCCGATGCTGGTGCTGATGTTCGCGGTACCCTTCATCTGCGTCGGCACGCTGATCCCGCAGCCGCGCTTCACGCTCGCGACGATGCTGACCTCGGTCAATACCGCCACCTTCCTCAGCATCCAGAGCGCCTACGACGCGAATTTCACGTCGTTCCTGAACAGCAACATGGCCGGTTGCGCCGGCCTGCTGTTCGCCTTTCTCTGCACGCGCATCACGCGGCCTTTCGGTGCCGAGATGGCCGCCGGCCGCCTGACGCGGGCCGGCTGGTCGGACATCGTGCTCGCCGCCTCGCCGCACGCGATCGTCGCGCAGAACAACATGGCCTCGCGGATGCTCGACCGGTTGATGCAATTGCTGCCCCGCCTGGGTGCCTCCGACGATCAGCGCCATCCGTCGATCGACAGTTTCCGGGACCTGCGCGTGGGCCTCAACGCGCTCGACCTGCAGCATGTGCGGCGCACGCTGCGCGAAGAACGGCGCATGCCGATCGATCAGGTGCTGGCCGGTGTCCGCGCGTATTTCCAGGGCTGCATCGACGCACGCGAACGCTTGCCCACCCCCCCCGAACTCGCCGAACGGATCGACGCGGCGCTGGCGTCCGATCCCGACAGCCGGGGCGCGCTGCATGCGCTGGTCGGGCTGCGCCTGTCGTTGTTCCCGATCGCCACCGCGCCGGTGGCGGGCGGCCCCACTCTGGAGACTGCGGCATGACGCGTTTCTCGTTTCCCGCGCGCAACGCCTGCCGCGTCCGGCGCTGTGCTCCGCATGACACGCGTTTTCGCGGGGTCCGGCGATGATCGGCGAATTCGATCTCGTCGGCGTGTTCCTGCCGGAACTGCTGGTCTGGATGCTCGTGACCTATTGCATCCAGTTCTTCGTGGGCAAAGGACTCGCGCGCGCGGGTCTGTACCGTCATGTCTGGCATCGCTCGGTGTTCGATCTCGCGCTTTACATCGTCCTTCTCGGTCTCGTCGTTTTCGTGTCGCACTCGTTCAGCATCGGTTGATCAATTGAAACTCAAACTCTCCTCCATCGGTCGCGTCCTGCTGACCTTGATCGTGGTGGCCATCGCCGCCGTGGTGCTCTGGAATCTCGTGCGCTATTACATGTTCGCGCCCTGGACGCGCGACGGCCACATCCGCGCGGACGTGGTGCAGGTCGCGCCCGACGTCAGCGGCCTGATCGACCGCGTCGACGTGCGCGACAACCAGGCCGTCGCACGCGGTCAGGTGCTGTTCGTCATCGATCAGGCACGCTTCAGGCTGGCGCTGTCCCAGGCGCAGGCGATGGTGGCGATGCGCCGCGCCACGCTCGATCAGGCGCGGCGCGAGGCCAACCGCAACCGCTCGCTCGGCGACCTCGTCGCGCAGGAGGTGCTCGAGGAGAGTCAGTCGCGCGCGCAGCAAGCCGCCGCCTCGCTCGAAGAAGCCGAAGTGGCGGTGGGCGTGGCGCAACTCAATCTGCAACGCAGCGTGGTGCTCAGCCCCGCCGACGGCTACCTGAACGACCGCGCGCCGCGTCGCGGCGAGTTCGTGACGGCCGGCCGGCCGGTGTTGGCGGTGGTCGATGCCGGCTCCTTCCATGTCGACGGGTATTTCGAGGAAACCAAATTGTCGCAAATCGCGATCGGTCAGGGCGTGCAGATCCACGTGATGGGGCAGCCGCAATTCCTGCATGGGCATGTGACCAGCATCGTGTCGGCGATCGAAGACCGCGACCGCGTGCAGGGGTCGAATCTGCTGCCCAACGTCAATCCGGCATTCAGCTGGGTGCGGCTGGCGCAGCGTGTGCCGGTTCGCATCGCGCTCGACGAGGTGCCGGCCAACGTGCGGCTGATCGCCGGCCGCACCGCCACGGTCTCCATCGAGGATGCGAACGGCGCCATCGTCACGCCCTTCTTCGGGCGCTCCGTGCACCCGCGGCCCGCACCGGCAGGCACACCATGAAACTGCATCGCGCGCTATGGGCGCTGCCCTCCCTCTTCTGCGTGGCGGCCTGCACGACCATCGGCCCGGATTATCACGTGCCGGACACGGCGCTCGTCAAACAGCCGCTGGCGGCCCGGGCGCTGATCGAACAGGATGACGGCGCGGCCGGCAAGACGCTGGGCGAGGCGGCCTCGGCGGCCGCGGTGCCCGACTACTGGTGGCGTCTCTACGACGACCCGGCGCTCGATGCGCTGGTGAACGAAGCGCTCAAATCGAACAACGATCTGCGGGTAGCAACCGCCAACCTCGCACGCGCGAACGCGATCCTGGGCGTGGCCGAGGCGCAGGGCGGTTTTTCGGCGAATGCCTCGGCGACCATCAACCGGGCGCAGGAATCCGCCGAGCAGTATCTGATGACGGAAAAGCTGCCCGTCGGCTATGTCGGCGACGCGGGGCTGTCGGTGTCCTACCAGTTCGACCTGTTCGGCACGCTGCGGCGCGGCGTCGAAGCCTCCGCGGCGGACCTCGATGCGGTGCGCGCGGCGGTCGACACCGCGCGCATCACCGTGGTCGCCAATGTCGTGCGCGCCTATTTCGAAAGTTGTTCGGCGGCGGAAGAGGAAGATATCGCGAACCATTCGCTGGCACTGCAGAATCGCAGCGTCGATCTCGCAAGGCGGCTGCGCAGCGCGGGACGGGGCGCGCAACCGAACGTGACGCGCTCGGTCACGCAGGCGCAGAGCGTGCGCGCCGACCTGCCGCGTTTCGCCGCGCAGCGGCGCGTCGCGCGTTACCAACTCGCGGCCCTGCTGGTACGCAGCCCCGACGCCCTGCCGGCATCGATCGCGGCATGCCGGCGCACGCCGCGCATCCTGACGCCGTTACCGGTCGGCGACGGCGCGGCGCTGCTGCGGCGCCGACCCGACGTCCGCGAGGCGGAACGGCGTCTGGCGGGCGCGACCGCCCGTATCGGCGTCGCGCTGGGCGAGCTGTATCCGAACGTGAGCTTTGGCGCGAGCGCGGGCGTCACCGGCATCGGTGGCGACCTGGGCACCGTCCCTACCCAGCGCTGGGGTTTCGGGCCGCTCATCAGCTGGACCTTTCCGGCGAACGGCGTGCGCGGCCGGATTCGCGCGGCCCATGCGGGTGCCGATATCGCGCTCGCGCAATTCGACGGGGTCGTGCTGAATGCGCTGCGCGAGACGCAAAGCCGTCTCGCCACCTACGCGGGGGACCTGGGGCGGCTGGACGCGCTCTACGACGTGCAGCGCTCGGCGGAACAGTCGTCGGATGAAACGCACCGCTTTTTCCTCGCGGGACGCGAATCCTTCCTGGCCGATCTGGACGCCGCGCGCACGCTGACCAACGTCAACGCGCAAGTGGCCGGCGCCGAGGCCAAGGTGGCCCAGGATCAGGTGGACGTCTTCCTCGCGCTGGGCGGCGGTTGGCAGGTCGAGGGAGCGGGGATCGCCGATCCCGCCGCCGGCGTCGCCAGGGCCGCGTCGGGCGCCAGCGGTTCGTAGACGCGGGCGAAGCGCGCCTGCTGCACGACGCCGTAATCCCCCGGCGCATATTGCAGCAACCAGTCTCCGGCGGCGCCGCTCAACACGTCGCCGCCGGCGCAACGCGCCAGCGAAAAAGGATGCGCGAGACGTTTGGCCCAGACCGGCGTCGGTACGTTCCGGTACCGGCCGGCTTCACCGGTGGCGAGCGGCGGCAGCGGCCGGTATTTTTGCAGAAAGCGCTCCCGCGACACCACCCACCGCTCGCCGGTGGCCGCGCTCACCAGGGCGTCGCCGGCCCGATAGGCATTCGGCCCTTCCAGACTGCTCAACTCGCCATCCGCCGCCGCGAACGCAACGTCGACGATTTCGTTTTTCCGATAGAGCCGCGCATCGGCATCGCGCGTCAGCTCGACGGACGTCAGGGGAATGGCAGGAGCGTGCATCGCGAGACCTGTGCAAAAAGGTGATTGTACCCAGAAGCGCAGGCCGCCCGACGCGTAGACTTCGGCCGCGGTCAGGCGCGAATGTATTTCAGAACTGCCAGCTCGTGGATGCGATGGAACCAGATATGGTCGCTGATGACGATGGCGGCCACCCAGGCCAGCGTGACGACGACCAGATCGCACTTGCCGCTATTCCAGAGATTCAGCGAATGACGCCGGTAGATCCATGGCACGCCCATCGGATTGGGCCAGTCGGCGAGCAGATGCATCAGGCCGCCGCAGGCGAAACCGAACACGCCGGCCAGCAGGGGATAGGCCGGCAGATACCGATGGGAACCATATAGCAGGACGCCCCAGCCGACGCCCCAATGGGTCACCGTGCGATGGGTGACCCACAGGCGCCGGCGTTTGGACCACCAAGCGACTTCGAGCCAGTCGGGCGCGGTGCCGCCGACGACGCCGGCGGCGAGCGCCAGCAGGGACCAGACATACAGAGGGCCGCCCATTCCCTCATGCGCGACGAGTGCCGCCGCGACGAGCCCAGCGGGCCATCCGGTAGCGTGGTGTGCTTGCTTCGAGGCCATCGGTAGTACGTGATTGCAGTGGGCGATACGAGTCGCCATTCTGCCACACTACTGTATGAAAATACAGTTCGAAGATGCGAAAACCGTGGCGGCCCCGCGTTTGCGCACAGCTCTCGATGCCGTGCCGCTCAACTCAGCAGACTCGCGGCGATATTGATCGACAGGCCCATGATGGCGAGATTGAAGAAATACGACAGCACGGACTGGCCCAGCGTCACCCGGCGCATGCGCGGCGTGGCCACGGCGACGTCGGACGTCTGGGACGCGACCGCGATCGTGAAGGAAAAATACGCGAAATCCCAGTATGTCGGGTCCAGCTTGTCATCGGCGAACCGCAGGGCGGGCGCCGCCGCGTCCTCGGCGAAATACATTCGGGCGTAGTAGATCGTGAAAAGCGTGGGCAGCAGCGTCCAGCCGCCGAGCAGGGTCACGAGCGAAAGAACGATATGCAGCGTCTTCTGCGCCTCGCCGGCCGCCCCTTTCGCGGTGGCCAGTTCCAGCACGATCGCCGCGAGGCTCACGAGCGTGGCGAGGGTGACCGTCAACAGCACCGTGCCCGCGCTCTCGTCTTCGCGTCCCGCCATCTTGCGGACGTGAATGGCTTCGCGGTGACTCAGCATCATTTGCCACAGCAGCGCGAGATACGACCACAGGATCACGTTCCAGCCGACCAGGCCGCGCTCGATTCCCGGCCAATGCCCCGGCATGAAGAGCGCGATCACGACGCCCAGGACGATGGCGGCCACCAGCCGGAGATGATAGCGAAACAAACTGGAGACAATTTTTATCATGATGGAAAGCGCCACAGGGCATGGAGAAGCGGTGATTATCGCACCGCATCACGGGCGCGCATCGGCAAGAATTAAGACCAGTCGACTTACCCGTTTTCCACTTCGTGGGCACCATCCATGCGTCCAGTTGGAAAGCTCTGGAGCCGTCAAATTATGAGACACCCGCCGGTGTCGAAGCGTGCCGGATGCACCAGCCGGCACGCCGCGGCGACAGTGCCGGATGCGCCGAGGGGGAAATTCGAACATCGTTTCGCGGATCCGCGCAGCAGGATGGCGCCGCCATGAGACCCTGAACCCGTTTCCCTCCGCACGCCTGCGCGGCGCCCTCCTCCCCATCCAAGTAATGGAGCGCTCATGACGATCAGGGTCATTGTTGCCGATGATCATCCCCTCTTTCTCGCCGGTGTCGCATCCCTGTTCAGCACCATCGCATCGACGGAAATCGTCGCCACGGCGGGCAGCAGCGATGAACTGGTCGACGTATTGGGCAAGCAGCCTTGCGATGTGTTGGTCACCGATTTTTCCATGCCGGGCGGCAGACAGCAGGATGGCCTGCGCCTGATCGCCTATCTGATGCGGACGTTTCCGCAGTTGCGCATCATCGTCATCACGATGTTGATACGAATTGCCTTTTATTCTTCAAAATCATGGCCTTCAATGATTTCTGACTGATCAATGGCCTACCTGTCAGCAACAATCTCGCATGTGTAAAAACAAAGGGTTACATGCGGGTTTTTGACGGTGCGCGGCTGAGTGAAGTTATGCGACTCGCGTCCGCGACTACGGCTCAGCTAGAACAATCCGGCCGGTTCTTCCGCATCGTTCCAACTGAAAATCAGCACCTCCTTCCGCGCCACACCTTCCCCGCCGCCCACCGTATATTTGATGTCGGCCGTCTCGATGTGGAAACCGTCGAACACGCGCCGGATGTCCGGATGGTCGTTGAGCGTCACGATTGCCCGCCCCTTCAGATTCCGGACCGTCTCTGCCATTGCCTCGTATTCAGAAAATGGGAACGGAACGCCGTAGCCTGCCGTCTGCCAGTACGGCGGATCGAGGAAGAAGAGCGTGTGCGGCCGATCGTACCGCTCGATGCAGGCGCGCCAGTCCAGCCGCTCGATGAACGCCGACGAGAGACGCAAGTGCGCCGCCGAGAGCGTCTCCTCGAGTCGCAGGAGATTCAACCCCGGCGGCGCGGTCGTGGCCACCCCGAACGTTTGCCCCTCTACCTTCCCACCGAAGCAGTTGTGCTGCAGATAGTAAAAGCGCGCGGCGCGCTGGATGTCCGTCAGCGTCTCAGGGCGAGTATCCTGCAGCCACTTGAACACCTCCCGACTTGTCAGCGCCCATTTGAACTGCCGGACGAATTCCTCGAGGTGATGCTGGACGATGCGGTACAGGTTGACCAGTTCGCCGTTGATGTCGTTGAGCACTTCGACGTCGGCCGGGGGCCGCTGGAAGAACAGCGCGGCGCCGCCAGCGAATACCTCGACGTAGCATTTATGCCGTGGGAACCGGGGGATGATATGCGCGGCGAGGCGCCGCTTACCGCCCATCCAGGGAATGATTGGATCTGCCATTGATAGTGGTTGCTCCTGCCAATATACTGTATAAAAACACAGTATATTGCTATTACTGGAGCACCAACAGCATAATCGTAGGGACATCCTGCTGTGTCGTATGTTGCCACGTATTGTAAAAAAACTTGCAGTTGTTCGACTACCCACCTTGTAATATAAAGAGAAAAAATACTAAAATCTTCTTTCCTTTCCAACCTAACTTTAAACTTTTATGGCAGAGAAAATGTGTGGATTTTGCGGTGAGCCGATAGGTGCAGGAACGCGATCTCGTGAGCACTTAATCAAGAAAGCTTGGCTTAGGGAACTTGGCCATTTACAAACGAACATGCCTTCGGACCACGTCAGCGGCGCGACGGGAAAAATCATCAGTAGCCGTCTCGCGACTGCCGACAAACTGCAGGCAGGCGGAGTATGTGAAGATTGCAACAATGGCTGGATGGAAAGAATGGATGCGCCAATCTCAGACGCAATGCTTTCGATGGCGAGAGGACTAACATGTCCGCTGCATTACTCCTATGATATACAGCGCCAAATTGCCCGTTGGATTTTTCGGACTGGCTGCACATATAGATTGATGAATTTAAAATTAAAAGAACTCATTTCTGCAGAGACGCGTAAAGCTCTCATTAATCCGGCTTACACGCCCTCTGGTCTCACAGCTTTCTTTTTAAGCTATCCCCCAGGAAAGAAAGAGCTCGGCACAGCGCTGATACAAAATTGGGAAGCGTATGGAAAAGGAATAGATTTAAAAGATGTCCAAAATATGAAATTCGCGATTCAAATAGATTCGATCCTTCTTGGCTGCGTACACATTGATACTCCTCTATTAAACGCAGTGCTTCTTCCGACGCACAGGGCTTTCTATACCAATACTCTCTTTAATATTTCCCGCAAAGAAACAATTTCCCGTAGAAATTTTACAGAAATAGCAAGCGTTTTTATTAATCAATGGCTGGCCGCTGTAGGAGTTGCTAAAAGCAACTGCCTTCTCAACAAACCGCCCTTTGATTACGGTCCATCTTGCGCCAAATGGGCCATAGCTAAGCTGCGACATTAACACCTTCATGAGCGTCAAAATTTTAATGCAAAGAAATTCCTCCTATATTAATTTATTCGCCCATTCAGCAGAACTCTCTGCACGACCGTCAAAATAACTGATTGCTATTGATCTTTAAGCTTTCCCAGTAATCAGCCAATTCGGCGTAACCTGGAAATAGCCGGCGACCCTCACTAGACTCCAGTAGTTCGGGTACCGTTCGCCGTTCTGCCACAGCCTCATCGTGTCGACGCTGACGCCCATCGTGTCGGCCAGTACATCACGCGGCAGTTTGGTTTTTGCGCAGAGCGACCGCAGGCGCTCCCCGAACCGGTCCGCGCCAACCAACGCGATATTCGGATCAGGCACACTCAGCACCCCGTACTCGCGCTCGACCGCGTCCGTTATGCTCTTGACCGCCTCGAGCATGGCCAGGCCGATTGCACGCTTGCCCTCGATGTTGGTTCCTTGCAAGAGCATAGCTATTTCGCTGTTGGTGCGCCGCACGCAGCAGTGTAGGCGTCGTCGTGATTCGTGATCTGCATCTTCAGGCGATCGGAAAGCCCGGCCAATTCGGCGCGAGGCACCTTGATCAGCGAGAACGTGGTGCAGGCCGTATTGACCACCTCGGTCTTGCAGGTTGCCGTCGGCGCCTGAACGGGCACCGTGGCCGGGCAGCCCGCGAGAAGCGGCGCGGCTACCGCAGCACAGATAAGCATCAGCCTTTTCATTCCGTGTACCCCTTGTCGATCATCGCCTGGTCCAGCGCGCCCGGTGTCTTCGCGAGCGTTGCATTGCCTGCTTCGATCGTCTGCCGAACGCTCGCCGCCTGGGTCACGGTCGCGAGCGCGGCGCGCGCGCCGGCGGCGTCGCTCACTGCTTCGGCCGCTTTGTCCGTCGCGGCAGCGGCCACCTCCACCTGTGTCGCCTCATTCGCCTTTGCGGTCTTTGCCTCTTGATGCTTGAAAACCGCGACCGCGGTGGCCACGAGCATGCCCAGCAGCGAGATCAGGCCGGTCCAGCCGCCGGACAGCAGGGAGAGAATTGCAGTCATGAGGTCACCCCTTGGCTGACGCGCTGCTGCCAGCCGTATTCGAATTTCTCGTTGATCGGTTTGTTCTCGGCGATCTGGATGTAGGCCACGCGGCGCAACGCCCGGACCATTTCCAGCAGCACCGCCATGCCGGGCGCGCCGCGCTGCGTCTTGTACATCCGCAGGGCGGCCAGCGTCATCGCACCGGCACCGCCGTCGACAACGATGTCTGGAAAGCTCGCGCCCTGGGCGTTCAGCACATTGAGGGCGCGCTGCATCCAGGCGACCGCAGTGGCCGGCCCCATGTTCACGCCGCCATCAAACAGATTCGACGCCAGCGGCAGATCAACCGCGGCAATCTGGTCAAAATGCGGCTGCGTCCAGTACCGGGCGCGGTAGATCGCAATTGCCGTGTCGCGCGTCATGCTCTTCATCGGCCCGGTATAGCCGAACGCCCGGGCCACCGCGATCGTGATGCCGAAATTCGTTTCGCCGCCGGCGTCGGCCGGGTCGTTGACGTAGCCCTTTTCCGTGGCCAGGACTTTTACGATGAGGTCGTCCGGGATCATTGATCACCCTCCCGGTGCGGGAAGCGTACGACCACCACGCGCGCCAGCACTGACAGCACGCCGCCGATGAACGGGCCTACCGCCTGGCTCGCCGTCGGGAAGAATTTGAGGACGAACGGCGCGATTTCCGGCCAATGATCCGACAGAGGTCCGATCCAGGGCGCGACCATCGCGAGCAGCCCGTACAGCAGCGTGAGGGCCGCCGCCAACCGCACGCTCGACCACTTCTTTGCGCTGCGCCAGTCATTTACCAGCTCGACCTTCACGCGAGCCGCCTTTCCTGCGTCTGCCATTGCCTTCTCCATTTGATCAATGCCCTCCGCCGCTCGTCCAGGCCCGCGCCGGCACTACGGCGGTCGGGCGGACGGCGGTGTCCAACTTCTTCTCGGTCGCTTTCGCGGCCGACGCCGCCTCGGTCACCTGCTGCTGAACGACCGTCTGCTTCGCCAGAATCTGGTCGGTCTTTTGCGCCGTCACCGCTGCGGACGCCGCAGCGCGCTGCGCCGCGAGAAGAGCCGCCGCCTGTGCGCGCTCGCGCTGGGCCGAACGCAGGTCGTTCTTCGCGTCCATCTTGCTCAATGCTTTCCCGAAGCTCTCCACCGCCTTGGCGAACGTGTTCGCCTCCTTCGCGTATTGAGCCGACTGCGTGCCGAGTCGTTTTTCGTAATCGAGCTTCTGACCCGCCCACTCGTGCGAGTCGCGCGAGGATTGAATCGCCGCGCCGACGTACCCGCCGACGGCCACCGCGCCGGCCAGGCCGAGCAGCAGAAGGGCGCATAGCGCCGCATACAGCACACGCAAATCACGCTTCGCGCTGCCCAACGAGGCTTTCGAGTTTGGCAATTCGCTGCTCCAGTTCACGCACTTTTGATTCGGCTTTGCGCGCGCGATCGTCTGCCGCGCGCTCCCGCTCTTCGGCTCGATCGGCGCGCTCTACCGCCGCCATTTCGCGAAGCTCCGCCCGGTCCGCTCGCTTCTCGGCCAGTTCCGCCAGCTTTTCGTATCGGGCCATGGTGTCGACCTCGGCCGCCGACGATGCGCTTGCGACCGCCGCATCCCCCTGTGACTGCGCTTGCCTCACGCGATCGATCTGCCGCCAGACCCGCGCCGCGCCGCCCCATGAGGCGCCGCCCAGAATCACCGCGCCGACCGCCTTCCCTACTTCCGACCAATCCATTGCGCCGCTCTCCTGCTCGCCTGCGCGCAGGCGTAAAAAAACCGCCTCGAGGGCGGTTCGGACTGATCCAGGTGCGCTTAGACGATCGTGCCGCCGGCGAACGCTTGCCGCGCTGGCGTCGGCGACAGCGTGTCGGTCGCGGGCGCGATGATCTTGCCCTCGACGAACGTCAGCACGTCATCGCCGCTCGCGGGTAGGACGGGGAATTCAATCGGCTGCTGGAAAACCGGCTGCTTGCCGGCCGCGTAGGTCTCGTCGCTGACATAGGACGCCAGTTGCGCCGAGCTGCGACCGTTGGCATAGTCAAGCGATACCTGCTGCACAACGTGATAGCCGGTCGTCGCGCCGGATGCCGGCGTCGTGTAATCGATTTTGATGGGCATGATTGCTCACATATTGGAAACGTCGAGTACTAGATAGTCGTACGCAAGGACTGATTGTTGCGAAGGAGGCACGCCGCCGCTGGCTGTTGAGGTCGTTTGCTCATTGGCGGACTTCCACACGACTGACGTTCCGGACACCGTGAACGCCGCCGCGAGGAACAGCGAGTAGGTAGTGCTGCCCGTGCCGGCGCTGTTGTTATTTATGGAGGACCGCAATTGCCCTTGCACCACCGCCAGGTTGCTCGTTCCAAACGTCTGCGTGATGCCGCCGGATGAATCCATCGGGTCGCCAGTGAGCACGCCAGGCGACGACAGCACCCCCACTACGCGCATGTAATTCGAGCGCGAGTCGAAAACCTTCGCGCCCGCAGCATTATTCACGATCAGCCCGTACAGCCCGGATACCGTCACCGAAACCGGGTCGTCGAACACCCAATATGAAACCGTCACGCCGCTGGCAGAACACAGAACGTAGTAGGTAATGTTCGACCCGGAGACCGTGCTGTACAGCAGCATCGCCTGCCCTGAGCTGGGACGGAACGCCATGACCGGTGACGTGCCGTAGGCGACGGTGAAACTCGCGGAATACCAGTTCGTTGCGGTCGGACTGCCGCCCGATGTCACGGCCCCTTTCGTGCGAAGCGACAGATTTTTGTAGGTGCTGTCGATCTGCAGATAGCCCGACGAGTTATAAACGGCGAGGCCGAAATCCGCCATTTAGTAGACTCCGTAAAGCACCGTGACCGCGCGCTTTGCCAGGGTCGTGCTGGCGTATGACCATGAAATCGTCGTGCCGCTGATCGACACGCTCGGCGCCTGCGTCGTGGCCGCGCTCGGGTTCACGGAGTCGAGCACATGAATCCATGGCGTTCCCGTCGAGAATCCAGCGATCGACGCCGAGCCGGCCGCAGTACCGGTCGAGAGCGACCCCAGAAATCGCGTGAGGCGGTCCGTCACGTCCAACGTCAGATTGCCCGACGCATCCCAGCACCGCAGCCCGTTCGCCATTACCCGAGGTATCCCAGCTTCACGCGCAGGACGCTCGACGAGTCATAGACCTGCATGCCGTTTGCGTTGACCAGGCTTCGCCCACCGCCGCCCGTGCCGTTGATTTCAAAACTGCCAGCCTTGTTGATCTGCCAGCCCTGGGAGCCGGACACGAAATTGTCCGACTGGATGACGCTGCCGATCATCAGGTTCGTGATCCAGCCGGTGCCGATAAACGCCTGATTTATGAACGTCTGCCCGTTCTGCACCACGAACGGCGCCGTGACGCTCGCGCCCGACGTCGACGCTGAGCTGATCACCCCGAACCGATCCGCTGTCACCAGCACCTGAGATTCGACCGTCCCCGTGGTGTTGTCGATCCCCACCCCGATTCCGGCGACATACGTGCGCCCATCTGCCGTGACCTGCGTCTTGATCGTGTAGCTCGCGGCCAGTTGCCCATTCAGGCCCGCGTACGATGTCGCGACGGTCTGCACCGCAGCCGCGTTCGAATTGGCTTGCGCTTGAACCGTCGCCACTTGGCTGGCCAGCGCGCCATCAGCATCGACGCGGGCCTGTGTCTCGACCTGGACTGCGGCCAAAAGCGTCGTATTGTTGTTGGTGATCTGCGCCTTCACCGTGTCGATGTTTTGGGCGAGCGCAAGGTCTGCTTCGGCGCGCGCGCTCTGCTCCGAATACACGCCGGCGTAGATTTCGGTCGAGCCTGCGTAGTCCTCGGTACTGCCCGCCATGACCGGAATGACGACCTGCGCTGACACCTCGTCCAGCCGGTCCGACAGCGCGGTGTCGCCGTCGACGCGCGATTGCTGCTCGGTCTTGATCGCGGCGGCGGTCGCCTCGACGTTCTCCTGCAGGTCGGGGATCAGCTCGATGTCGCTCAGCAGATCCTTCGCCAGTTGCGTCGCGCCGATCTGCCCGGCCAGGTATGACAAAATTTCGCTGGCATCGTCGCTGCTCGACCCCTGCACACCGCCGGTCGTGCTCACGGGATACCACGGCCCGATATTGCCGCTCGTGTCGACCAGCCGGCCCCAGAAGAAAAAAACCTGCCCCGCGGCCAGACCCATCAAACTCGCGGTCGCCTGCGGATACGCATAGTCCGCCTGCTTGGTCGCCGTCGACAGATCATCCGTCCGGCTGTACCAGATCTCGGTGCGCTGCGTATCGCCAGCCGTGCCGTCTGCCGGAAAGCCCCAGGTCAACTGAATGGCGAACACCTGCGACACCGCAGTCAGGCTAACAAGCGCCGGCGGCAGGCCGGTTTTCCCGGTCAACACGGTGTCGGCCCCGTAGGTGGCCACGGACGTGACACCCATCGCGTTGACGGCGTAGACGCGCGCCAGGTACGTGCCCTGATAGATCCCGGGCACCTCCGCCTGAAGGCCGCCCACCGAATTCATGGTGACCCATTCGCCGTTGTCCTTTCGCCAGCACGGAATATACGAAGTCGCGCTGGCCGCCGCGTCCCACGCGATGACCATGGTCGTCTTCGAAATGCCCTGGTCGATCGCCGAGTACGTCGAGACACGAACGTTCGCCGGCGGCGGCTGGACGGACGGCGGCACGACCGTCGTTGGCTTGACCTGGATCGCCGCGCCGTTGTCGATCGCGTCGTACTTGCCCGGCTCGTGCTGCGTGGCGTTGACCGTGAACGTGATCTCGCCATCGTCGTCATTCTGCTGGACGCTGACGACCCGAAAGGTCTGCGCGGCCAAGTCGGCGCTCTCGAGCATCCACACGGATTGCGCTGCGGGCGTGACGTCGTATGCAGCGGTCACGGTGATCGTGTCACCGGATACCGATTGCACGGTGCGCGCCTGCGCTATGCCTGTCGGCAAGATCACCGTCAGTGTGTCGCCGGGTACGGTCGTCGGCGCCTTGTCGAGCGTCACGCTGCGCGCGGTCGCGCTTTTGATGCGCCCGCCGATGCGCCGACCTGCCTTGTCTGGGTCCGCGATCGCGATGACCTGGCCGGGCGCGCACAGCACGCCGTCCATGCCGATCGTGAACGAGACCGTGCTCGTCTCATAGCGGCTCGTCAACAGCGTCCACAAGCCCAATCGATGCGCCTGACCCTGCGACGTCGTGCCGAACGCCGTGATCTCGACCTTGTTGACGCCATACCGCGCGATGCCGTCCTGATCCTCGACGTATTCGACGGCCTGCTGATAGGCGTTGTTCGGGTCGTTCCAGGTGACCAGGCACGTCGTGTAGCGGGTCTTCAGCGTCGAGCCCACGTACGTGAACGCGCCAACCACGTTCGCCGGCGTGTAGATGTAGACCGGATCGGTCGGCATGTCGCAGCCGGCGACGACCGCGCCAGTGCCCCAATACGAAATGCCGCGGAAGATCGCCGCGATGTCCTGGAACACCTTGTACGCGTCGGCGCGCGACTGGATGTAGCAGTTGCACGTGAAGCGCGGTTCCGTGCCCGTGCCGCCCTTGCCATCCGAGACCATGACGTCGCAATATTGTGCGATCGAATAAAGGACCCACTTGTCGATCATCGACGCGTCAATGCGCTTGCCCAGGCCATAGCGCGTGTTCAGCGCCAGGTCGTAATAGATCCACGCTGGGTTGTTCGTCCATGCCGTCTTGAACGTCCCGTCCCACGTGCCCGCGTACGTGCGCAGGTCCGGATCGTAATTCGTCGGCACGCGGACCAGCAGACCCTTGATGTCGTACGAGCGCACAGGCACCGAACTGAAGGCCGAGGCGTCGAACGTCATGCCGACAAGCGCCGACATCGGATACCGGAATTTTCGGTCGATGATCTCGGTGATCGCCTCGATATTCGTCGTGTTCGCGATGTACGCGCTCGCCGAATTAGCGGTGAGGCGCCGCACACGAATCTGCCAACCGGTCGTCGCGGCGCCCAGCTCGATGCGGTGGCTGCGCTCGTACAGGCTGGTCGTCTTGCCATCGAACGAATTCGTCAGCACCGTAGCGAACGCGCCGCCGTCGGTCGACAGGTCGATGGCATAGTCGATGACATAGCCCGTGATGTCGCCGGTGCTCGTGTTCGTCTGCGACAGCGCCGGCACCGCCAAGCGAAGACGGACGGCCGTCAGCTGCACATTCTCGATCGCTCGCACCCACGGCGTGTCGGCACGCAGCTCGACACCGATCGCCGTCTCCGATTCGACCGCTGGGAAGCCGGCCATGTACGTCTGGTCTTGCGTGCCTAGCCGTGTGTCCACGGTGTAATTCGAGAAATTCGTCGAGCCGTCGGAATTCTCAATCGGGGTGTCGTCGAGGAAAACCGACTTCAGGCCGTCGACCAGACCACTGATCGGACCTTCGCCGACTACGTCGAGCGTGCGCGCATAGGCGATCGAACGCAGCGTGTCCGCTGACTCGGTCGCCGTCGACGACGAGCTGCTGCCCTTGGCCCCGACAATACGCATTACGCCTGATCCTCAGAATAGATTCCCGCGCTGGCCACCTTCGAGCCGACCCGGAACCGGCCATAGGCCAAGGGCACCGGGTCACCCTGAGCGGAACTGTTGACCGCGCCGCTGAAGTAGTAGGACGCGGTGCTGCTCGAAGTGTCGCTCGATGTGCTGGTCTGCGGGCTGAGCATCTGCATGACGCCGCCAAGCGCCATCGACGCGCCGGTGAGTATGAGTCCGACGTTCCCCGTAAATGCGCCGGCAACAACCAGAGCCGCGCCTAGAATCGTCTGGAACAGGCCGCCGCTCTTCGCGCCGATCAGGATCGGAGCGATTCGAATGTCGTCGCTGCCCACCGGCGCCGGCAGGTCGTCCTGCGCGAGGTTGCGACGGCCGTTGAACACCGCGAACGTCAGCCCGTTGTCCCGGGCGTTCATCATGTATTTCTCGAAGCCCGGCACCATGCGGCACAGCGCGCGCACGGCCTCGGCGGTCGAGGCGACGGCCATGCGATGCACGCGACCGAAGCGCACGCCCAGCGGGCCGTACAGTCGGATCGTGCGGACCTTGTCACTCACCATTCACCCCCGCGTATCGCAAAACCGTGCGCAGGCTGTGCGCCCACATGCCGCCCCATACCGTCCGCCCGGACAGCTGGCCATGCATGTGATGCAGCAGGACATTTCCGCCCAGGTAGATTCCGGCGTGGTTCGGGACGCCGTTCTTGCTCCGAATCTGCATCAGCAGCACGTCGCCCTCTTGCGGCTCCGCGTCTTGGCCCAGGTCGATAAACCCCGCCTTCGCGAAATTGTCCATGTAGAGGTTGGACGCGCCGTCGTCCCACCAGTCGTCCGTGCGCTCGAAGTCCGGCAGCGTGATGCTGCGCTCGAGGCGATACCAGTCGCGAATCAGGGCATAGCAATCCAGCGCGCCGTGGACGAACTGGCGACCCAGCAGCGGCGCGACATAGCCGCTCGGCCCAAACTCGCACCAGTCGTCAACCCCGATCGAGCCGTCGGCTTGAACGCCAACCGAGCAGATCACCCACGCGCGGATGCCACTCTTCTCGCACATCGTCAGATCTGCACCGCTTGGCCGCGCCACGCCGCCCGGGTGCGAGTGGACAAGCGCGACAACCGCGCCAGCGTCCTCGGCGTCCGCAAAATCGGCGGGATCCATTTCGAACTGGTCGCGCGGCGCCGCAGCGCGGTTCGCGCACTCGCGATACGCTTCCACGCCGCTGGCCAGGACGACCAAGCCGCAGCACTCGCGCGGGTACTCGCGGACAGCGTGCGCCGCGATTGCCGCCTTCGTGTTTTCGTTCATGAGAGGGTGTCACTGAGGAAGCCGCCCCAGGAAAGGGGCTCGTTCACGCCAAACCGGCACTCGCAGCCGGTCGTCTTTTTGCTGCACCGATCCTGCGCCGGGTCCGTCGTCGAGACGTCTTTGATGGTGAAATACGCGGCACCGGTATATCCGCATTCGGCGCCCCGATATTCAAACTGGCAGACGCCGGCGATCTGTCGGCCCGGCAGCTGTTGCCCGCCAAAGTCGAGCGCGCTCGACAGCGTGAATTCCACCTGTACGTTCGTCTCGCTCGATTTCTGCTCGATGTACCAGATCTCAAGCGGGAATTCCTCGGTCGGGTCCGCGGTCGGGTTGCCCGCCGGGAAATTCACCGCGTCGAGGTATTGCTTCAGCGTCGTGCGGCGCGTGACCTTGGCGCCGACCATGTCGTCAAGGTAGACGCACAGCGCCGAGATCGTGCCGCCGGTGTTGCCGACGGTGATCTTCGGCTCAGGCTGCTGCGCATCCGACGTGTGCTCAAAACCGTTCGCCTCGATCGCCCAGGGCTTGTATTCGTTACCCTGCCAGAAGATTGACGTCTCCTGAAGATGCGCATGGAACCGAAGAAAATCACCGCCAATGCCGGTACAGTCCACATCGAACACTACGATCCGTGCGCCCGGCTCCAGTTTCTGAACATCCACAGAAATTGTCATTACAGCTCTGCCGTCGCGTATGCGACCCCCGTGAACAGCGCCATCTGATAAGCAGTTCCCCCTGAGCCACCGGTCAAATCAAAGCTCACACCGGCCTGCGTATTCGTCGCTGCGTTGATGGCTCCAAACGCAATACTCCCGTAGCCAATCGCATTGACTGTTGCAGTGGGAACCGCGTAGGCCGGGGCGCCGCGCATGGGAACCCGGAATTTCCAGACCAAGCGACACGCCGAGGCAGAATACATCTGCCCAACTATCTCGCCGGCGAGCGCCGCCTGATAGAACTGGCAGCATCGCAAATATTCAATGGCAGCATCGGCAACCACAAAGGGCGTCAAGCCT
The DNA here is from genome assembly GCF_026624755.1 of Robbsia betulipollinis. Lineage (NCBI taxonomy): Bacteria > Pseudomonadati > Pseudomonadota > Betaproteobacteria > Burkholderiales > Burkholderiaceae > Robbsia > Robbsia betulipollinis. The sequence goes on along the minus strand of NZ_JAPMXC010000001.1, from coordinate 10,358 downwards.
CCAAGCTCCATCTTTGGGCGGGATAGAGTCCCCCCGGAAAATTTCGCTGTGACAGCTGTGTTTGCCGCGATTTTTACAGCTGCGCCACTTGTCACTGCTGTCCCGTTGACGGTGAGCGTTGCTGTCCCCGTCCAGCTGAAATAGTATGTGCCGCCGAGGATGTCAGTCGCGGGCAGGATCTGCTGAAAGCCGCCTGACGGCACGGTCGCGACAATTGAATTACCGGAGCCCGTCCAACTAAGAGACGATCCACTGGCCGTCAATGCCCAGCGGTCGAGCACGTACTGCGCCGCAGATGTTGATGCTGTCCCAGACACATACCCACGCTGGTTCACCGAAAACAGTGCGTTGTAAAAGAGATTCGGATTGGGCGCTGCTGAAACCGCTTGACTGCCATCGGGAAATATAAACCCTGTCGCGGCGATCGTTCCTGTCACCGCGACCGGACCAGCGATACCGCCCAAAAGCGCAACCGCACCATTCAAGGTGGCCGCGCCAGCGACTACCAGCTTGCCCTGCACAGTTTCGTCGAGCGGCTTTTTGCGGCCGATCGTACGGTACACCGATGCGCCGTCCGTCTCGTAGGTGTTGCACTCGCCCGGCTTGATCACCACCACCGTTGGTGCCGTGTCGCCGCTGCCCAGCTTCACCGCCATGGTGATGTCGTACGTCGGCGACAGGTTGTGGATAGAGACGATCTGATCTGCCCCGCAGTTCGCCGCCGCCTCGAAATGGCACGTCCCGGCGGCCGTCGGCGTCATGTTGACGCGCTTGCCCATGTCTGCGGCCGTCAGGTCGCGCAGGCCGGCCGCGACGCTGGTCAATGTCGCCTGCGTGTTCAGGACGTCGACGGCGAGATTAAACCGCGTGCCGAACGTGCGAACGTCATCGCCATCAACCGCCTTCGGCGGCGTGCCCTGCTTCGTTTTTTGAAGTGCGGTCATATCTCAGGGTGCGAAGGTTTGTTCGAACGTCGCGGTCAGCGTGTAGACGGCGCCGTCTTTTGTCGGCTCGCCGTATGTCTCGCAGGTGAACAGCAATGGGCCGCGCAGCAGTGGCGACCAGTAGAACGAGACGCCGGCATGCGCATCCAGAAACGCCAGAATCGCGGCCATCGTCGTGGCGTCTTTCTTGAACTGCAGATTGAAGATCGACGAGCGGGCGTTGATGCCGTCCGCGCTCGTCTGGCGATACCCATCGCCGAACTGCGCTTTCCGGACTTTGAGCGTGGCAGTGCCTGACAGCCCTTCGACTGTCGGCGCCCATCCAAACGTGTCAGGCATCATGCGATCCCGTTCTTCATTTTCCAGAGCGCGCCGCCCTGCTTCCGCTCATTCGAAACCACCGCGCGCACGGCGGCGGCGATTTTCTTTTGCAGGTCCGCAGCGCCGGCCGCATTCGCCGTTGTGTCGCTGCCGCCCTCGACGGACACCGGCGCGTTGACGTGGATGTCACCGCCAGTCGCCGTAGACGGCGCAACCGATCCGACATAACCGCCGGTCGCGAACTTCGCCAGATTGTTGATGCTCGCGCCGTTGTTCATGGCTTCGAGGTTGGCTACGCCGAAACGCTTCATCGCGTCCGCAGTCAGGATCCCCTCACCATTCGACACGCGCGCCAGGATGCTGTCGCTCGTGCCCGTGCCTGGGCCGACGATCGCGCCGCCATCGGCAAAACCATAGGTATTCGTGCCGCTGTAAATTTGGCTGGTAGATGACGCGACACTTGACGCAACCGAGCCTGACGAGGAGAGTCCGAGCACTGCAGTGAGGCTCGACCCGGTGCTGCCGAACAAGCTCCCCAGCAAACTGCCAACCCCTTGGATCGCTTGCAGCTCGAGAGCCTTGACGCCGATGCGCGCCAAGTCGGCGATTACGCCAGTCGCGAGACTGGAAAAAGACAGCTTCCCGGTCGACGCGAACGTGACGAGCGCGTCCTCCATGTTTTTCGCAACGTCACCGACCAGCGAGCCGACCTGCGAAAACTTGTTCTGCGCCGCCTCGGCATAGTCGGCAAGCGCTTTCTGCGCGCCGGCATAGCCGTCGGCATTCAGCGCCCGGATCTGCTCGGTCGCTTGCGCCTCGAGCGCGAGCCGCTTGCGCTCGTATTCCTGCAGCGCAGTGATTTCGTCGTCATACTGGGTTGCGCTGATCTTGTTCTCGGTCAGCGATTTCGCCAGCGCTTGGTACTTCTCGGCGTATTCTTTTGCGGCAGCCGTCGCGCGCTCGAGCGCGTCGGCATCCGTAGCGCCCAGCGTCTTCCCCTGGTTTTGCGCTGCGATCGCTTCAGCACGCGCTTGCAATGCGGTGCTCAGTCCATCCGTGTAAGCCTTCGTCGCGGCAAGCTCTTTCGCCTGAAGGACGGCCAGAGCGTCGGTCGTTTGCCGGTCGTTACTCGTGATCTCCGCCTGAATCGCCTTCTTTTTGTTTTGCCACTCTACCAAGGCTTTTTTGGTTTTGGAGTGAGCCGCGAGGTCGATTTCCTGATCGGCGGTTTTCAGCTGGTCGGCATACGCTGCGTCGCGCTCATCGTGCTCTTGCTGTATTGCAGTCGCAGCATTAATAACGCCTTGTTGCTGCAGCGATTTGATGTGCTCGACGTTGTCGCGCATCAGCTTTTCACGCGCGTCGAGTTGCTCCTTTAGATCTTGCATCTGCGCATTCAGGGCGTCCTGATTACCCTTCGGCGCACTATTCTGCCCCTTGGCATAGCTGATCTGGGGCATGTCCGGCGTAGCGGTCTGCGTCGCCTTCGGGATCGTGTCCGACCACAGCTTTTTCGTGAACGCGGCATAGTTCGTGCCGTTCGTCATCAGCTTCTTGTAGCCGTCTTCGCCAGCCTTCACCGCGTCAGACCATTCCCCCTTCAGTCCGTGCGACACCACCGAAATGACGGTATCGACCACGGCATTGAAATCTAGGATCGCCGAGACCGCGGTAGCCACGACCGTGACCACGCTTTTGATGACGAACGCCAGCCCCTCATAGAAGCTCGTCAGCAGCGGGCTCGTGCCTGCGTTCGTCACGAACGCGTCGGTCAGGTTGATGATCGTGGGCAACAGCGCCAGGCTCGCCGTCCGGTTCACGTTCGCCATCGCGGCCTGGCTGGTTTTTAGCCGTTCTTCAAACTCGGCCAGGGCCCGGATCGTCTCGCCGCTCAGGGCGCCGCCGCTGGCCAAGAATGCCTCGTTCAGCTCGATCGCCCCCTTCGAACCCTGATCCAACAACGGAATCAACGCCTCAGCGCTGGAACCGAATAGCTCGCCAGCAACGGCCGCCTTACCGGCGCCATCGGCTGTCCGCGAAAACGCATCCTCCACCTTGCCGAGCAGATCCGAGGCCGCCGTTGTCTTCAGGTCGGACAGCGAGATCCCGAGCGACTTGTATGCTGCGAGCGCGTCCTTGTTGCCGTGGATCGCCTCGTTCTGCGACTTCGTCAGGCTGTTGAGCGCGCCGGACGCATCTTTCATGTTGACGCCGACCGTCGAGGCGGCGAAACCGAAGGACTGGATGCTGTCGGTCGACAAGCCGGTCGCTTTCGCGATCGTATTGACCGCGTTGCCGTACTCGGTGAGGCGCTCCGCCGTCTTGATCGTGATCTCTGCCGAGATGCCCAGCACCGCGGTGAACCCGGCGATGATCGCGGCCGTCTTGTTGAAAATCAGGCCCATGGCGTTGGACCGTTCGGCCAGCACGAGGACCGACCCCGCGAAATTTTTGATCTGGCCCTGCGACAGCTCGTGACCTAGCACGAGCAGCTCGCGCCGCGCGCCTGCCGATTCCAGGCTGAAATCGTGCGTGTTGTGCGACGCCTTGGCGGTTTCGTCGGCATGCGCTTGGATCTTGGCGATCGCGCTGCTGACGTCGGTCGTGACTCCGCGCTGCGCCGCCTGGAGCGTCAGCATCTCCGCGCGCGTCTTGCCGATCGCCGCCGCCTCGGCATTGATCGCATCGACGAACTTCTTCGTGTCGGCGATCGCGCGTTCCGCTTCCGCCGACGCGGCGGCCTGCGCTTGCGCCGCCGCCCGGTCGGCGGCCGTCTTCGCTTTTGCCGCGTCCGACGCCGCGCGTGTCGCCTCGGCGACCGATTCCATGTGCGCAATAAACGGCTCGGCAGCGTCGGTAACGCCAAGGACCGCAGCGCGCTGCCGCAAAAGCTCGGTCGTCGACTTGCCGGCCGCGTCCGACTGGCGCGCCAGGGAACTGATGAACGAATTGATCGAGCGCGTGCTCGCGTCGCTGCCGTTGGCCACCGCCTCGACGACAGCCGCCTGCGCAGCAGTGACGCGTGCGGACGCCGCTTCGTTGCTTTCCGCAAACGCCGTTGCCGACCGGGTCGCGCGGTCCAGCTCGGCGACGAAACCCGTCGCGTCTGCTGTGACCCGCGTGATGTTCTCGTTAGCCACCCGACGCTCCGTTGATTGCTGCGTTCAAAACCTCGTCGACGGCTGCGGCCGCCTCCGTTTTCTTCGCCTCATAGGCTGGCCGCTTGAACGGCTGCGCGGCGACCTTCGATTTCCCGTATTCGATGAAACGCAGGTAATACGCCTCTTTCGTCCAGGTCACGATGTAGGACGAGGACACGCCGGGAAGGGATCGCTCGCTGTCATACGCGACGATCAGATTGTCGCGGCCCTTCCCGGTTTTTACCGGCACGCGGATCTTTTCCTCCGCGAGGAACACGCGCGCGCCGGCGAGCGTCGCCTTGCGCAGCGTCGATTCGGAAACGGCAAGCTCGAGCGCGCGAAGCCCGGCCGTCAGCGCGGCGGGGTTCTCCATCACCATCGATTTTTTTGCCATCGCCTATTTGCCTCCGAAAATCGTCGCCACCAGCAGCGCGGTCTGCGCTGCCGGGTCATCCAGCAGGATCGGCTCGTTACTCTCAGCTGCGGGCCCGTCCGGCGCCCAGCCGAAGAAGTCGAGCGGCGCGAATGGCTTCGGCTGCTTCTTCGAGTCACGGTTGATGTTGGCCAACAGCGCGATTCCGGTGCCCGCGCGCAGATCCTCGATCCCGGAACCCCACGGCTCCAGGTCGTAGAATGCAATCCAGTCGGTGAATTCGGCGCTATCGATCTCCGCCTGGGCACGCCGCACCGACATGCCCAGCTGCAGCGCTAGGCGGTGCCAGAATCGCCGCTCTGGGCGGCTTCGGAGTTTTTTCCCGCTTTTTCCGTCTCGGCGGCACCCAGCTTATTCAGGGTCACCGCCGCTTTGAACACGCGCTCGAGCGGCGCGGTGCCCTTCGAACGGATCGTCTCGATCTCGTCCTTCGTGAAGAGCGGTGCGCCGTTCTCGTCCACGACAGTCGCCGCGATCATCACGGCCTGGACGTGCGAAACGGCCTTGCTTTCGGCGAAATCGGCTTGCAACGCATCGCGCGCCGCGCCGGACAGCATGGACACACGAACGGTGCCGCCCCATTCCGGGACTTCGAGGTCGGTCGTGGTGAGATCGCGCGCGGCGATGATCTGGTCTTTGGTCAGCAGCATGGGTTAGCTCGAAGCCGGGACGTCGGTGACGGCGCCGGTGATGGTGAGGGCCACGGTCGCCGTCAGCACCGTGTCGGTGCCGCCGGCGAGCGGGAACGTTTTGACGAATGCGTTGAAGGTCTTGGCCGTGCCGGTGGGCAGACCCAGCTTGAATTCGAGCGATGTGCCAGCCGCGCGCGCGGCTTGCATCGCCGCTTGGCCCGGGTCGGCATAGTTCACGTTGATCTCGATCGAGAACGAGCCGTTGTCTTGCAGGCCGAGCCGCTTCTCCTTCGCGGTCGAATCCAGATCGGTGACATCGATTTCGGTCGCGCTGCCGTCGAAACCGCTGTACGACTTGACGTTGGCGATCTTGGTCCAGACCGGCGCGGCCAGAGTGCCGGTGTTGACCGAAAAATTGCTTCCCTGCGACGAAACTGCGGTGCTCATAATTTTTTCCTCAGACGTTGAACCAGATAGAGACATCCAGGCGGCTGCCGTACAGCTTCGTTTCGTCCTCGTAGACGCTCACCGGCGCGCCCACGGGCTTTCCTCGAACAGGCGCGGCAGTCATCGCCCGAAGAATTTTTTGCATAATCTCGACCGCCTCGATCCTAGTCGACGACCAGACCGCGATCTGCATGCGGCTGTTTTGCTGCCCCTCGAAACCGTCCATCGAGGTTTCATCCACGCCGCCCACGCTCTGATAGACGATGTACGGCGCGGCGACATTGGCCGGAGCCTGATCCGGGTACACGCCGCCGCTCGCGAGGCCCTGAAGGGCGGCGACGGTGACGCTTTCAGCGCTCGCCACGCTCTTTTTCAATGAGCGCGAAAACACGGTGATCGGAAGTCACCGGAGTCACGTCAATTTCCGCGCCGGCCGGCCCGTCGATCGCATACAGGCGCACCGTCACCATCACGGCCTCGCCGGCATTGAAGCTCACATCAAACCCCTTGCACCTTTTCGGAATGCCGAGCTGTTCCATGAGGAAATCTGCCAGCACTTTGCCTTTTCCACTCATCGGCGTGCAAATTCGATCAACCATTGCTTCCTCCGTTGGAACACGCCAAATAAACGCACTCGCGGCCTGCTTCGTCTGGCAGGACCGCATGAATTTTGTAGACGACGCCGCGGTGGACAACCCGCATGGACGTCGTGATGTCATCGCGGTACCGAATTTGGATGCTCGTGGTCACCTCGCTGCGCTCGCTGTCCGCCGCGGCGTATTCCCGGCCGTTGACGGTCCGGATGTTGGCCCACGGCCGCGCGAAGCGCACCCAGCCGGGCACCGGCTGCCCGAGCTTGTCCTTGACGTCGCCCGGCTGCTGAATCTCCACCAGGCGGTTGAGCGTCCCGGCGCGCATCAGACGCCCAGCCCGACGCGGTAGGGGTACAGCAGTTGTTTCGAACCAGTCGGCAGGTCAAATACCGTGGCGCCGACCACGGTGTCCTCGCGGTTCGCGTAGAGCCGGCCGAGAATCAGCAGGATCGCCGCGCGGATAGCATCGTTCACCACGATTGGGTCACTGCCTGCCGTTCCGGCGACGATCGCGGCCGCCATGTCATCCGTGTCTGCGTAAATCTCGCGATTGAGGAAATCGGCGGCTGATCGCACCGCCGCGCTGACGTAGAGGGTGACCAGGTCAGCGTCGTCTCCCTCTTCGGCCCGCAGATGCGCGGCAGCGATTTCAGGGCTGATGACAACGGCCATTATTTTGTCTTGCCTCGCGACCGCGCATCGGGCACCGCCGGCGCCGGCGGCGCGGCCTCAGGCAACTCCGATGACCGAGGTAAAATCCCAATCAATCCGCGCGCCGCCAACTCACGAGCATGCAGATCGGTCGTCACGATGTTCATCGACACGTTTCCGCCGTGCAGGATTGGGCGGTTTGTGGTCACTTTCATTGGATTATCTCCATCGGCCACCAAACATCGATGGCCGGCTATCGCCAGTCGCGCCGGTTATGCCGTCGCAGTGGAGGTGGTTGCAGCGGACGCAGTGAACGAGCCGTAGATGAATGCTTCCGGGCGCTTCACAGCCAGGGCGAGACGCTCCTCGCAGCGAATCGAGATCATGTTCTTCTCGAAGTCGTCGACGTTCTCGGTGGAGATCACCACGTTCGCATCCTCGCGGTCGAAGATCTGCGCGCCGTACTGGAACGAACCGGTCAGGAATTTCCCCTGGAATGCCGGGACTTCGGTCGCCACCACCGGCAGACCCCAGAGGACCGGACCAGCCAAGCCGAGCGGATTCGCCAGGATGTAGCGCCCGAGGCTGTCCTTGGTCAGCTCGATCTTCGCCCAGTCGATGAAGTGCAGAACGTGACCGGTCGCCGGGATCCGCGCCAGCTGCGCTTGCAGCATGGCGAGGCGCAGATCGTCGATGCCGCTCTGCTTCTCCACCGCGAATGCCGGGTCGTACGCACTCGCTTGCGGCACGATGCCGTGAAGATGAACGCCGGTCCCGTCGCCGAAAAGGATCTCCTGCTCTTCGACATATTTCAGACCGAACTGCAGCTCGGCGTCGACCGTGCTTTGTAGCTGCGTGAAGTCGTCCAGGATCTGCTTCGACGCCTTGAACATGTGCGCGATCGTCGACACCGCGGTCATCTTCGTGGCGAATTCGATGCTCGAATACGGCTTGGTCGTGTTTTCCGCGACCACCGCCGCCGCGTTCGTGAAGCCGGTCATCTGGACCCAGAAGATCGCGGGTGCGCCGGTCGTGCCCGGCGCGATCAGGTCGCGGATGAACAAACGCTGCTTGGGGGTCGAGTCGATGCCCGGCAGGCGCTGCGGCTGGACCACTCCTTCGGCGACACCGCTCGACAGCAACGCGGTACGCGGCATCGGTACGCTGAGGCGCTTCCCGCCCTCGACGCTCGCCGCGAAGCTCTTCAGCGAGTCCGCGCCGACCAGCAGCCGACCAGCGCTTTGCGTGCGCTCGGCTTGCTTGCCCTGCGCGGGAATCGCCGCGAAGGCTTGCTCGACTTCCCCCATCTGCGTGGCCAGCTTGTCTTTCGCAGCGGTCAGCGAGTTGAATTCGGTCGCCAGCTTGTCGACCGAATTCTTCGTTTCGCTGGAAAGCGAACCGGCGGCCCGCGCTTCTTTCAGCGCCTCTTCCGCCTTCTTGCTGAAATCACTGGATGCCTTTTCCAGGCTGGCAGTTACCTGCTTGAGAAGCTCTTCGGGCGTCATTTCTTTCCTCGGGTTTAGTTTGCTGCCGACTCGAAGCGCGCAAGCGCCCGAATAAACTCGGCGGTGGTGTCGGCCGTAAAGGCCACGTCGGCAGCGTCACGCGTACCGTGTCCCGCAGCGCTGGGCGTGCCGGACTTGATCTCTTGGATGATTTTTCGGCGCTCGGATCTCGGGATACCTTGCCGCGCCATGACCAGCTCGACTTGTCGGGCCGCGTTTTGCGCCTGGGCGCGCGCGCCGCCGGATTCCTTGACCTCGTCCGCTGGCAATAGCGAATCTGCAAACCCTTGCTCCACGGCCGCCCCGCCGCCGATCCAGGTCTCGGCATCCATGAGCGCCTGCATGGCTTTGGGCGAGGACCCGGTACGAGCGGCGTAAATGTCAGCCATCGCCGCGTCAAATGGCGCCAGGGTATCGGCGATGTCGCGGAGTTCGTTCTGATTGCCGGCGGCAACGACCCAGGCGTTGTGGATCATCAGGAACCCAGCACGTGCCACCTGCAGTTCGTCGCCCGCCATAGCGATAATCGATGCCGCACTCGCCGCGAGCCCCACGACCTTGACCGTCACAGCGCCCTTGTATTCACGCAGCAGGTTGTATATCGCCAGCCCTTCGAACATGTCGCCGCCCGGCGAATTGACGTTGACGGTCACGTCCTGACCGTCGAGCGACCTGAGAATGCCTGCGACTAGCTTGGCGGACACGCCATCGCCCGTCCAAGGGTCATAGCCGATCTGATCGAACACCGAGATCGTGGCCTGGTCTTCGGCCGCAGCAGCATGGATGGATGGATTCCACCGTTCCAAGGCGCGCGGCGACAGATCGCACGAAACGCCCGGACGCGACTTCGCCTCCGGCGCAACCGGAAGATTTCTGATCGTCATGGGGTCTTCTCAGGAGGTGAGTGCGTCGATTTCTGCGCGGTGCTGTTCCGCAGCCGCCGGGTCTTGGTTCAGCGTCCCCATCCAGGCTGCAAGCGCAGCACGCGCGGCCTCGGCAGGTGACTTGTCCTTGCCGAGCTGCTCGATCGGCGTCAAATTCGTCTGTACGGTGAAGACGTCGCCGCCCGGGATAGGCGGTAGGTTTTCCAGACGCCGAACCTCGTTACGCGACATCCATCCGTTCTGGAGGGCGATGTTGTAGAACGCCGCGCGCCCCGCGCTGTCGGCCCTCAGCAACGCCTCGACCGCAAATTCCGCATAGATGACGTCGCGCTCCGTCGGATCGATGAGGCAGCGCGTGATTTCCTGCTCGATGTTATCGAGCAATGGCCGCAGACTGTTCGTCAGGAAGTGCAGGTTCTGCGCCTCCACGCTGGCCGCCCAACTGCTCTGCTTGTCCATGTGCCCAATCATGAAAGGGGGCACCTTGAACCAACTGCAGACCAGTTCAACAGTAAGCGTCCAGGCAAGGCATCTTGCCTGGTGGATGTTGGCTGAGTTCGGGCTAGATGAAGCGCGGGATGCCCGCCCGTTACGTCCCCACTTATTTTCGTAAGCGGGGACGTATTTTTAGACGCGCGTTGACGCGGGCGTTGAACCCATCAGCGTCCACGGCAGCAGGTCATCGATCCGGTTGACCGGATGATCGGCGATGCGCGTGAGCACCTCGCGCAGATACGCCTCGGGGTCGAGGCCGTTAAGTTTAGCCGTGCCGATGAGGCTGTACATCGCCGCTGCCCGGTGGCCGCCG